>NZ_CP073713.1:3780000-4822805 GCF_003049605.2 Lysinibacillus parviboronicapiens | reverse complement strand
GCTGCTATTCTCCTTTACAGTTCAATACATATACAGCAATAAAAAAAATATAGTGCATTTATGTGTTAAGTAAATACGTTCATTTTACGACTAGTCCACAAAATCACAAGCTGTGGATAAAACTTAACCAAAGGCTGTGATAAAAATTATCCACAGCATATCAACAGTTGTGGATAAAAGAATAGTTCGTTTCAGTTTTCAACAAAGTGAAGCACAGTTATCGTATCAGAAAAACAAAGCTATTTCAATAGTTTGCGAAACTTATCCACACAACCTTTGTTTATGCACTTTTGAGTTGTCCACAAGCACTGCTTATGTGAAAAAGCTGTAGATAACACTTGTGGATAAAAAAACATGCAAAAAATACTATACACAAGTCTGTGTAAAAAAGACAAGTCTTCTGTGGATAATTATCATCAAGGAAAATAAGAATCAAGAATTAAAGTTATTTTTTTAAAATCAGCGGTTCACTTTAATTGTTGAAAGAAATTTATGAAATACATTGACAAAATAGCTGATTACTATATATAATATGCAGGTCTGTATGTTGAAAAATTCAACTTTCATTCAGGAGGTGTCTATATACATGAAACGTACTTACCAACCAAAAAAGCGTAAGCACAGTAAAGTTCACGGTTTCCGCGCACGCATGAGCACGAAAAACGGCCGTAAAGTTCTTGCTGCTCGCCGTCGTAAAGGCAGAAAAGTTTTATCAGCATAAAATAAGTCCACTGAGCCACATCAGTGGTCTTTTTTTTCTTTATTTTTGGTAAACCTAAAAATAGAGATCGAAGGATATTATTTAGTAGCAGGTGAAAGTAATGAAAAAACGCCAAAGAGTGAAAAAGAATGAAGATTTTCAAAAGGTGTTTAAAAAGGGGAAGTCTTTCGCTAATCGTCAGTTTGTCGTTTACTTTTTACCAAAAGAGGGACAAACGGAGTTTCGTATAGGCTTATCAGTAAGTAAAAAGCTTGGTAATGCGGTAACACGCAACCAAATTAAGCGTTATATTCGACAAAGCATTCATGAAGTAAAAGATGAGCTCAAGCCGAATATGGACTATGTTATTATCGCCAGACATCCGGCGGCCACTATGGATTTTCATGAAGTGAAACAAAGTTTGCAGCATGTACTACGAATCGCTAAAGTTTTAAAAAAGGCATAGTACATTCGCAAATAAAGTGGCGACAAAGCGCACTTATGTATAAAGTTCCACTGTAACGAATGTGAATTTAGTAACTTTCCTTACTGAATGGGCATATTAAGTTGGAACATTTAGTAGAGTGAAAGCTTATTTGCATGATAAAATAATTGTTAACTTTATTCAAAAGCGAGAGAATGTGTTGAGTAAAGAAGAAGGAAAGAAGAACGTAGATAGATTTAAGAAAATTGAATAGGTTTGTAGGGGGAAGACGGTTGAAAAAACAACTTTGGGTAATTTTGTCGCTAGTATCAGTAGCTCTGCTGCTATCTGGTTGTACAGAATTTAATGAGCCAATCTCCAAAGATAGTGAGGGCTTCTGGAATGAATTCATCGTTTGGCCGTTAGTTTCAGCGATTAAGTACTTTGCTGACTTACTCGGTACGTATGCATGGGGGATTATTGCAGTAACAATTATTATTCGTTTAGCTATTCTTCCATTAATGATTAAACAAACAAAGAGTTCTAAAAAAATGCAAGAACTTCAGCCAAAAATGAAGGAATTGCAAAAGAAGTACGCTTCTAAGGATGCACAAACACAGAAACAATACCAACAAGAAATGATGAAGCTAATGAGTGAATCAGGAGCCAATCCAATTGCTGGATGTTTACCTGCATTTATTCAAATGCCAATTCTAATTGGTTTCTATCATGCGATTAGTCGTATGAATGCTACATCTGCTTTTGATTTAGGAAACTTCTTTATGTTCCCACTAGCAGATCCAGCACCAGTACTAGCAATTATTGCTGGTCTAATGCAATTTATCGTGTTACGTACGGGCCCAGCAATGGACAACCCTCAAATGAAAATGATGATGTACATTATGCCATTCATGATTATTGGTTTCGGTATGGCGTTACCAGCGGCATTATCATTGTACTGGGTAATCGGAAACATTATCTCGATTCTCCAAAACCTTTTTATTTACAAACCTTGGCAAAAGGATAAAACACAACCTGCTCAAAATGGAGGGGCTAAAAAGTGAAACAACTTACGCAAATAGGCGCAACAACACAAGAAGCGATCTCATTGGCGTTACAGAAACTTGGCAAAACCCGTGAACAAGTAGATGTTGAAGTTTTACAAGAAGGCAAAAAAGGATTTTTAGGTTTTGGTGCACGATCTGCTGAAGTTCGTGTGACAGTAAAAGAACAGCAAGTTCGACCAACTACTGAAACAGTAAAAGTAGTTGAGGAACTGCATACGGCTAAGGAACTAACAGCCGAAGCAACAGTAGTAGATGATGTTGAAACAGTAAGTTCACAAGTTTCTGAACAACCAATTGAAATCGAAGCTGTCCAGCAAGTCGTAGTAGAGGAAAGTGCAGAGGAAGAAGAGAACTCTGATAACCCAATTGAAGAAGCCAAAGCATATTTAGTAAATATTGCTAAACAATTGGACATTCAAGATCTTGAAATTGAAACAACACGTGAAGGTAAATATGTATTATTTCAGCTGAAAAGTGAAAAGGCAGCACTGCTTATTGGAAAACGAGGACAAACTTTAAATTCATTGCAGCAATTAACGCAACTTGTGTTAAATAAAAGTGCGAAGCAGTTCTTAATGGTGAAATTAGACGTAGAAAACTACCGTGAGCGTCGCCAAGTAGCGCTAGAGCAATTGGCAGATCGTATGGCTGATAAGGCACTTCGTTCGAATCAACGTGTGGCATTCGAACCGATGCAGTCATATGAAAGAAAGATTATTCATAATCAATTGGCTAATCGCCTTGATATTGAAACATACTCAGAGGGAACAGAGCCAAATCGTTATTTAGTCATTGAACCTGTTAAGTAACGGTCAGGATTCCACCCACTAAAAAACGTACAGACAAAAGATAATAATCTAGGTCATTTTATCATGATGATAAAATGACCTTTTTTCTGTGGATAAGCGCTTTTTTTGCTAGCAACTGTTGAGTTCACAAGTGTCTAAACGCAAAAGATTTTGTCGATATTTGTTTAAACTACAGTGAAGCAATTTTTTTAACGTAATTGTTGTCCACAATTGGAAACTATCCTTACTTTAGTTTTTTTTTTAAATATGTTAGTCTAAGGTGTTAGAAAGTTTCGGTCGGTTATGTTTATCCACATGTGGATAACGTTAAGGAGGTAATGTAGATGGAGTTCGATACAATTGCTGCAATATCCACACCGATGGGTGAAGGTGCTATTGCAATTGTTCGCTTGAGTGGGGACGAAGCAATAGCAATTGCAGATAAAATATTCAAATCACCTGGTGGTCAAAGTTTAACAGCGAAAGCTTCACATACAATTCATTATGGGCACTTAGTAGAGCCAAAAACAAATGAGGTAGTAGAGGAAGTCATGCTGTCGTTAATGCGAGGACCGAAAACATTTACGCGGGAAGACGTAATAGAAATCAATTGTCATGGCGGGCTTGTGTCTGTTAATCGCGTATTGAAACTAGTGTTAACAAATGGTGCAAGGCTGGCAGAGCCAGGTGAATTTACGAAAAGAGCATTTTTAAATGGACGTATTGATTTATCACAGGCGGAAGCGGTGATGGATTTAATTCGTGCGAAGACGGATCGTGCCATGAATGTAGCTCTTGGCCAAATGGATGGGAAACTATCTCGTCTTATCGGTGATTTACGCCAAGCATTGCTAGAGACATTGGCGCAAGTAGAGGTTAATATAGATTATCCAGAGTATGATGATGTAGAAGAAATGACGGTACCTGTATTACTTGAAAAATGCACATGGGTACGAAATGAAATCATTCAACTGCTACAAACATCCTCTCAGGGCAAAATTTTACGAGAAGGCTTGTCGACAGTTATTTTAGGTCGCCCAAATGTCGGGAAATCTTCACTTTTGAATAGTTTAGTCCAAGAAAATAAAGCGATTGTGACAGATATTGCAGGGACAACTCGTGATATTATAGAAGAGTACGTGAATGTACGTGGTGTTCCACTTCGTTTAGTCGATACTGCTGGTATTCGAGAGACGGAAGATATTGTTGAGCGAATCGGTGTGGAACGTTCTCGTGAAGCGTTACGTGGCGCAGATTTAATTTTATTGGTATTAAACTACTCAGATGAATTAACGGTTGAGGATGAGCGTCTTTTCGAGACAATTGAGGCGATGGATTATATTGTCGTTGTAAATAAAACAGATTTATCGCAAAAAATCGATTTAGCTCGCGTTAAAGAGTTAGCCGGCAAGCATCGTATCGTGACTACCTCTCTTTTACAAGAAGAAGGCGTCATAGAGCTCGAAGAAGCAATTGCGGCATTATTCTTTGAAGGGCAAATAGAAGCGGGAGATTTAACATATGTATCAAATGCACGTCATATTGCTTTACTTCACCAAGCACAAGCTACCGTAGAGGATGCACTAGCGGCTGCACAAGCTGGGGTACCAGTTGATATGGTGCAAATAGATGTAACAAGAACTTGGGAAATACTTGGTGAAATTATTGGCGATACGGTTCAAGAAAGCCTAATTAATCAGCTATTTTCACAATTTTGTTTAGGGAAATAATTCTACTAGAGAAGGGAAGATACGAGCATGCCAACACAATACGAGGCAGGCACGTTTGATGTAATTGTAATTGGTGCAGGCCATGCAGGCTCAGAAGCTGCTTATGCTGCTGCCAAAATGGGTGCCAACACACTGATGCTAACAATCAATTTAGATATGATTGCCTTTATGCCATGTAATCCATCAATTGGTGGTCCTGCTAAAGGAATCGTCGTCCGTGAAATTGATGCACTTGGTGGCGTCATGGGAAAAGTTATCGATAAAACGCATATACAAATGCGCATGCTAAATACAGGAAAAGGTCCTGCTGTACGTGCATTACGTGCACAAGCAGACAAAGTATTGTACCAACATGAGATGAAACGTGTATTAGAAGAAAATGAAAATTTAACAATTCACCAAGCAATGGTGGAGGAACTGATTGTAGAAGAAGGCGAAGTAAAAGGGGTAATCACTCAAATCGGCGCCATTTATCGTGCTAAAACAGTTGTTGTCACTACAGGCACATTCTTACGTGGTGAAATTATTATCGGAGATGTGAAGTATTCAAGTGGTCCAAATAACCAACAGCCATCAATTGGCTTAGCAGATAATTTAAAAGATCTAGGTTTTGAGCTTGTGCGCTTTAAAACCGGTACACCTCCACGCGTGAACAATCGAACAATTGATTATTCTAAAACAGAGATGCAACCAGGAGACGATGTACCACGTGCATTTAGCTTTGAAACTACTGAATTCATCATGGATCAACTACCGTGTTGGCTAACTTATACAAGTTTGCAAACGCATGAAATTATTGAGGCCAATTTACATCTTTCACCGATGTACTCAGGCATGATTAAGGGCACAGGTCCACGTTATTGCCCGTCAATTGAAGACAAAGTTGTGCGATTTAATGATAAGCCGCGCCATCAAATTTTCTTAGAGCCAGAAGGTCGCAATACTCGTGAAGTGTATGTACAGGGATTATCAACAAGCTTACCTGAGCATGTACAAAAACGTTTAGTACAATCTATTCCTGGTTTAGAAAAAGCAGAAATGATGCGTGCAGGCTATGCAATTGAGTATGATGCAATTGTGCCAACACAATTATGGCCAACATTAGAAACAAAACGCATTAAAGGCTTGTATACAGCTGGTCAAATTAACGGAACATCAGGTTATGAAGAAGCTGCTGCACAAGGTTTAATGGCAGGGATGAATGCCGCTGCAAATGTACTTGGTAAAGAAGAATTGATTTTAAGCCGTTCAGATGCTTATATTGGGGTACTAATCGATGACCTAGTTACAAAAGGGACAAATGAGCCGTACCGTTTACTGACATCTCGCGCTGAATATCGTCTGCTACTTCGCCATGATAATGCTGATTTACGTTTAATGGAGAGAGCATACAAGATTGGGATGCTTTCTGAAGACCGTTTTTCAAAATTCACGGAGAAAAAGGAACTTATTGAAAATGAAATAGCCCGTCTTCGTGAAGTCATTATTAAACCAAATGAAGCAACACAATCTGCCATCCGCTCTGTCGGTGGTAGCGAACTTAAAGATGGCATTCGGGGAGCAGATCTGTTAAAACGTCCTGAAATGCATTATGATTTAATTTCTTCTTTAATACCAGCTGATATTGAATTTACGGATGAAGTGAAGGAACAAGTTGAAATTCAGTTAAAATATGAAGGTTATATTGAAAAGGCATTGCAACAAGTTGAAAAGCTTCATAAAATGGAGAATAAAAAAATCCCTGAAAATATTGATTATGATGCAATTTCGGGTCTAGCTACTGAAGCACGACAAAAATTAAAACAAGTAACGCCACTTTCTCTTGCACAAGCATCACGTATTTCTGGCGTAAATCCAGCAGATATTTCAATTTTACTAGTTTATATTGAACAAGGTAAAATTGCGCGTGTAAGCGGCGAATAATAGAGCAACAGTAAAGTGAATAAGAGGCGGGCATACCTTTGTGCCCGCTTCCTATTTTTAAAAAGGAGACTTTACATGAACGAACAACAATTTATTGAGGCATTAAAGGAGAAGGGCATCGAACTTTCTGACAAGCAAATCGCGCAATTTAAGAAATATTTTGAACTGCTTGTAGAGTGGAATGAGAAGATGAACTTAACGGCTATTACGGATATAGAGGGCGTTTATTTAAAACATTTCTACGATTCGATTAGTGCCTCATTTTATTTTGATTTTACACAAGTAACAACTGTATGTGATGTTGGTGCAGGTGCTGGCTTCCCAAGCATTCCGATTAAAATCTGTTTCCCACATTTACATGTAACGATTGTAGATTCTTTAAATAAACGAATAACATTTTTAAATCATTTGAGCGATGAATTACAATTAGAGCATATGCACTTTGTCCATGCTCGTGCAGAAGAATTTGGACAAAATGTAAAATATCGTGAGCAATTTGATGTTGTCACAGCTCGCGCAGTAGCACGTTTGTCAGTATTGTCCGAGCTATGTGTACCATTAGCAAAACAAGGTGGCTATTTTGTTGCTTTAAAGGCCGCAGCAGGCGCAGAAGAATTGAAAGATGCCAAAAAAGCATTGGCTACATTTGGCGTAACACTAAGAGAAGAATTTTCTTTCCTTCTACCTGTTGAAGAAAGTGAACGAACTTTATATATATTTGATAAAATAAAAGGAACACCGAAAAAATATCCGCGTAAACCAGGTGTACCAAATAAAACACCAATTCAATAATTAGTGTTTCATGTGAAACTTCTCAAGATGGAAAATAATTTTTCTGTTTTGAGCATACATACTAGTTAGGGATGGTTCACGCAAATGACATCTATGAACTATATACATTTTAGGAAATATAATAAATAATAATAGAATGACACAGAGCAAGATAGTTACTTAAAGGTGGTGCCACTTGGATGAAAAGTCCTTTTTCACGTTTTTTTGGAGGCGGAAATAAAGCAGAGCCTATTGTGAAAAATGAAGTAGAACAAGCAGAGGCGGTTCATGCTGCAGAAGAGGTCATTAAGCTTCCAATCGATCAAATTGTGCCAAACCGTTTTCAGCCACGTACTATTTTTGATGATGAAAAAATTGAAGAATTATCAAGAACCATTCATACACATGGTGTAATTCAACCAATTGTTGTACGTAGTACAGCAGAGAATCAATATGAAATCATTGCTGGTGAGCGTCGTTATCGAGCAATGAAAAAGCTACAATGGACAGAAGTTCCCGCGATTGTACGAAACTTAAGTGATAAGGAGACAGCTTCCATTGCGTTAATTGAAAATCTTCAACGTGAAGAGTTAACTGCAATTGAAGAAGCCGTAGCCTATCAAAAATTATTAGAGCTTCATGAGCTTACACAAGAAGCACTAGCCCAACGACTTGGAAAAGGACAATCCACGGTAGCCAATAAATTACGTTTATTAAAGCTTCCTGAAGAAGTGCAACAAGCTATTTTGAAGCGCAGCATTTCAGAAAGACATGCACGTGCATTAATTGCTATTAAAGATCAGCCGCGACAATTAGAAATTTTACAGCAAACGCTTGACAATGATTGGAATGTTCGTCAGTTAGAAGAACATATTCATATGTTATTATTCCCTGAGGCAGTGGAACAGGAAGAAACAACTCCGAAAAAGGCTAAGCCAAAGAGAAAGGCTATTAGTAAAGATGTTCGCATTGCCTTAAATACCATCAAGCAATCGTTATCTATGGTGACGAAAAGTGGTATAACTGTAAATACTGAAGAAGAAGATACAGAGGATTATTACCAAATTACAGTAAAAATTCCTAAAAAGAAAAAGTCTTAATTGATTACCTTGAAATTATCTTAGAAAAACATTTTTCTGGAGCTACATGCTTTTTATAGGGGAGACATCTTAGTAATATTTCTAAGATGTCTCCTTTTTTGTATATATTCTTAATATTTTATACAACTCTGTTGTGTTTTTTTGATAGAATGAGAGTTAAGATAGCGGTATTAAACAATGATTTTACAAATGGATTTGTCAAAGCAAACTTTGATAGATGAAAGCAGGTGCTTTTAAATGGGTAGAATTATAGCAATCGCCAATCAAAAGGGTGGCGTAGGTAAAACAACGACATCGGTCAATTTGAGCGCTTGTCTAGCATACTTAGGAAAGAAAGTGCTATTAATTGATACAGATCCACAAGGCAATACAACAAGTGGACTGGGCATTAATAAAGGAGAAATACAAAGTTGTATCTATGATGTGTTAATTGACGATGAAAATGTTGAAAATGTCATTCAAGAAACAAATGTAGAAAACTTGTCTATTGTTCCCGCGACTATCTCACTCGCAGGGGCTGAGATTGAATTAGTGTCAACAATTTCACGGGAAGTACGTTTAAAGCATGCACTACAAGATGTAAAAGAGCAGTTTGATTATATTATTATTGATTGTCCACCCTCATTAGGACTTCTAACTATTAATGCTTTAACGGCATCGGATGCACTTATTATTCCCGTTCAATGCGAGTATTACGCATTAGAGGGATTGAGTCAATTATTGTCCACAGTACGTCTAGTGCAAAAGCATTTAAACCAGCAGTTATATATTGATGGAGTATTATTGACGATGCTTGATGCACGGACGAATTTAGGTTTACAAGTTATTGATGAAGTAAAAAAATACTTTCAAGATAAAGTATATAAAACAATTATTCCTCGTAATGTGCGACTAAGTGAGGCGCCTAGCCATGGTCAGCCTATTATCATTTATGATGCAAAATCAAGAGGTGCGGAAGTGTATTTAGAGATGGCGAGGGAAGTGATTAAAAATGGCTAAAGGTTTAGGGAAAGGCATTGGAGCGTTGTTTCCGGGAGAGTCCCTAGAACAAAGCGGACAAGTAGAAGAAGTACAATTAGAGCAAATCGTTGCAAACCCTTTTCAGCCACGCAAAATATTCGATGAAGAAACATTGCAAGAATTAGCAGACTCTATTCGAGAACATGGTATTTTACAGCCAATTGCGTTACGAAAAAAGGCTAGAAAATATGAGATCGTTGCAGGGGAACGTCGTTTTAGGGCGTCACTGATAGCCGGTTTAGATGTGATTCCAGCAATTATTAAAGAGCTAACAGATGCTCAAATGATGGAATTAGCGATTTTAGAGAATCTTCAACGTGAAGATTTAACCGTTATTGAAGAGGCTGAAGCTTATCAAAGTTTAATGGAGAATCTACATTTAACACAAGAAGAGCTATCCAAACGCTTAGGGAAGAGCAGACCACATATAGCCAATCATGTTCGTTTATTAGCTCTGCCAGCTGATGTTCGTGCCCTGATGAATGAGGGGACATTATCAATGGGGCAGGGGAGAGCATTACTGGGCCTAAAAAATAAAAGAAAAATTCCCGAAGTTGCAGTTAAGGTAATAAAACAGGGCTTAAATGTTCGCCAAGTGGAAATGCTTGTGCAAACTTTAAACGAAGAAGTTTCACGTGAAACAGTGCAGCCGAAGAAAAAGGATATATTTGTTGCGGCTAAAGAATCGCAATTACGCGATTATTTTGGAACAAATGTCCAAATTAAAAAGGCCAATAATAAGGGGAAAATTGAAATTGAGTTTTACTCTGAAGATGATTTAGAGCGTATTTTAGAAATTTTGAATTTACAGGAAGAATAGAAAAAAATTCCTATAATGTAATCAGAGCGCCAAAATACTAGGCGCTCTCTATTTTTCTAGAGAGGGAAGGCTAGATTGTGGTATTACTAGGGGCATTAATTAATGCATTGCTCATTATAGCAGGTGCATTAGTGGGACGTATTTTTAAAAATATTCCTGAATCAATGAAATCTACCGTATTATCGATTATTGGTTTAGCGGTTGCCTTATTAGGGATAAAAATGGGCTTTGTAAGTGATAATTTTATTATTTTAGTGGTAAGTCTAGTAGTAGGTACTGTAATAGGAGAATGGTTAGATTTAGATAAGCAGATGAATCGACTAGGCCAGTGGGTAGAGTCATTATTCAGTAAAAATCGCACGGATGACAATCAAATTAGTATCGCTGAGGGCTTTGTCACTGCCTCGCTAATATTTGTTGTTGGATCGATGGCCGTAATAGGTGCGCTCGATAGCGGTTTACGCAATGATCATAATGTGCTAATAACGAAAGGAATTATCGATGGTTTTACTTCCATTATTTTAGCATCCACTTTAGGTATCGGTGTACTGTTATCTGCAGTGCCCGTATTCATTTACCAAGGGATAATTGCCCTTTGTGCAGGCGTTATAAGTGCTTATATTCCAGATGTAGCACTACAAATGTTCATTACAGAAATGACCGCTGTTGGTGGTGTCATGATATTAGCGATTGGCTTAAATATAGCAGGCTTAACCAAGATCAAGGCTGCTAACTTGCTGCCGGGTATTGTCGTTGTCGGTATTATGGTCGGCGTCATCTATCCTTTTCAATGAATAGCGATGTGCAGCCAGTAGGAGTGCTCTAGAAAGTTTTTCAGCCATTGCATAAGAGATATGCAGCCTTGTATTTTGTAAAACAAGCATTTCCATAAAGCCTCCAATATTGACAATCCCTTTAACGGAGATGTCGCCGATTGGGGGCAATTGTTTTTTTACAGCCTTCCCAGGCAAAATAGGTCCGTTCTGTACAGCGATATGGCCAATATTATGTTCACTTCCGAGACATGCATCAATCGCAATGATGAAAGGTTTCGTAGTATGATGGTGTAGCTGTTGTAGTGTGGCATCTAAATTCAGGGCATGTAACGGATCTTCCAGAGATCCTACAACTTCATAGGGAAAACTAACGGATTTTTTTAGAAAGCTACCTGTTAAAGGTCCAAGTGTGTCACCTGTACAACGGTCACTACCAATACAGCAAAAAATTAGGCGCTCGTGTTGAAAAGGTATATATTCTAAAAATAATGTACTCAATTGCCAAACAGCATTTTTACTTTCATGATGAAGCGAATAAGGTAGTACTAAATCTGGTATAGTATTCATAAAAAAACTCACTTTCCTTTTTATTTGTAAGAAGTGCTCAATTTTTATGCAGTATACGCAAATTTTTAGCAAGTTATTCAAGAGGTGGTAATAATGGAATTTAACACAAAAATGCTGGAGAGATATTACAATAAACTGACATCAGAAGCATTCTGGGAGAAGGTTGTTGATGCAACTGTTGAGATTGCATTAATCTTAATTGTATCGTTGATTGTTGTACGTTTAGGTAAAAAGTTTATCAATAAGGTGTTTTTATTACGTATGCGTTCACCGCTGAACCACTCAGAGCGTCGTCAACGCACAATTGCTAGATTACTACAAAGTGTCATTTCTTATGTGGTGTATTTCTCAGCAATTATTGCAATTTTGTCCTCATTAAATATTAAAGTTGCAGGTCTACTTGCTGGAGCTGGGATTGTCGGTTTAGCTGTCGGTTTTGGTGCACAGAGTTTAGTGAAAGATGTTATTACAGGGTTTTTTATTATTTTTGAAGACCAATTCGGTGTAGGGGATTATATTAAGATTAATGCTGCAGAAGGAACCGTTGTAGAAATTGGTCTCCGTACAACGAAAATTAAAGGTGCAACAGGGGAGCAGTTTATTATCCCTAATGGATCAATTGGAGAAATCATAAATTATTCTGTAAACAACTCTAAAATATTTATAGATTTACAAATGACAACAGATGCGAATTTTGAAAGGGCTGAAGCCATTATCAATAAATATTTAAGTACACTTCCTGAAGTACATGAAGAATTGGTGGCAGTACCTGCATTTTTAGGTGTGCAAAACGTCAAAGGTACCGAGGTAACCATTCGTATTGCTGCGGAAACATTGCCACAACAACAATATGGAGTGGCACGAACTATTCGTCGTGATGTGACGAAGTTATTTGAGGAAAATAATATTCCAATGGCCTATCCAAACATGATGCTGTATGGTAATAGTGGAAAAGAAGAAAGGAGAAACGAATAAATGGAAGCAAAACAATTTGGTTTGAATGATATTGTTGAAATGAAAAAACAACATCCATGTGGCACAAATGAGTGGAAAATTATTCGTATGGGTGCGGATGTACGCATTAAATGTGAAGGGTGTCAGCACAGTGTGATGATTCCACGTCGTGAATTTGAGAAAAAAATGAAAAAAGTGTTAAAATACGCGAATGAAGCTTAACTTTAAGGTGAATTAGACTTTTTAATAGCGAATCAATATAATAGATAAGGTTATAAAGTGAATCATGAATTACTGATGCTGCCGATTATAGCTAAGAATGCTAAGTCTTGTGGCTACGCCTTATAGTGACCGACATAATGTTGGTCTGTAGTAGTGGGTGCTTTTAGGTTAGTAAACGCCCACTTAATCAGCTTGCGTAGTATTCATTATGCAGTGGTTCTTAGTACCGGATGAAAGAGCAAATTTGAACAGAACATAGAAAGGTTGTGTCCATGCATGGCATTAACAGCTGGAATCGTTGGTTTACCGAATGTTGGAAAATCGACATTATTTAACGCAATTACAAAGGCAGGAGCATTAGCTGCTAACTATCCATTCGCAACGATTGATCCGAATGTAGGTATTGTCGAAGTACCAGATACGCGTTTAGATAAACTAACTGAATTAGTAATACCTAAAAAAACAGTCCCAACGGCTTTTGAGTTTACGGATATCGCTGGTATCGTAAAAGGTGCATCTAAAGGAGAGGGTTTAGGGAACAAATTCCTTGCTCATATTCGAGAAGTAGATGCCATTTGCCAAGTCGTACGTTGCTTTGTAGATGAAAACATTACGCACGTATCAGGTGGAGTTGATCCGATAGACGATATTGAAGTTATTAATTTGGAACTGGCACTTGCTGATTTGGAATCTGTTGATAAACGTATACAGCGCGTAAGCAAAATGGCAAAACAAAAAGATAAAGATGCAATGGTGGAAGAACCAATCCTTCTAAAAATTAAAGAAGAACTTGAGAACGGTAGACCAGCTCGTGCTGCTGAGCTTTCAGAGGATGAGCTAAAGGTTATTAAAGGTCTACATCTATTAACAATTAAACCAATGCTTTATGTTGCCAATGTTTCGGAAGAAGAAGTTGCAGATGCAGATAATAATGAATATGTACAAAAGGTACGTGAATATGCATCAGCTGAAGGTGCTCAAGTAATTACAATTTGTGCAAAAATTGAAGAAGAAATTTCAGAGCTTGATGATGAAGAAAAAGCTATGTTTTTAGAAGAGCTAGGTATTAAGGAATCAGGCTTAGATCAATTAATCCGTACTTCTTATGATTTGCTAGGACTGGCAACTTATTTCACAGCGGGTGTACAAGAGGTACGTGCATGGACATTCCGTAAAGGCATGAAGGCGCCACAATGTGCTGGTGTTATTCACACGGACTTTGAACGTGGATTCATTCGTGCGGAAACAGTTGCTTTTAACGATTTAGTAGAGGCTGGTTCTCAGGCTGCAGCTAAAGAAGCAGGTAAAGTACGTCTAGAAGGTAAAGAATATATCGTACAAGATGGCGATATTATGTTATTCCGTTTTAACGTCTAACAATTGGTGAAAGGGCAATCTCAAAAGATTGTCCTTTTTTGGCTATATAATTATCTGAATTTTCATTTTCTAAGGAGGCGTATTATGAATATATATCAAATCAAAGATGTGGTTTAGACATAGAGCAACAAGGTGAAAAATAGTTATGGTCATTGGGTACATAGCTTTCCATTTGGTGCTTTTGCTGAAGCTTCCTTTTTAAGTGTTTGTCTAGGTATAACAGATAATTTTTTAGAAGAGGCATCAATTTTAGTTAAACAAAAAAACAATGAAATACAGCTGTTGTTCATAAGGCAGCAACTAAAGCACTTTAAACAGATTGAAACGCAATTTTATACGATGTTGTCTGCATATTGGCAGCAACATAAGCAAGGACATCAGTTAACCGACGAAGAGTTACAGCACTTTTCACAGATTAACAAAGAAAGTGCTGTAGCTTGTGTGAATATTGCTAATAGCATAATTCGAAGCCTTGGTATGGATGCAATAATAGAGACATCTACGATTAATCGTATTTGGCGAAATCTGTGCACGGCGGTTCAACATGGGTTTTTAACACCATAATTTTGGCCCATTAATCCTGTTTGGATAACTCTTTTTTGTGTGTAGGATACACATATAGCTTTGGGTATTGAGGATCATCCTGTACAAGCGCATCTTTTGGGTATTTACGTAATTCTTTGTACATGGCAAAATCGCCAACAGCTCCTGCTATTAAAAAAGCACCAACTAGTAGCAACACAGTACTGTTGAAATAAAATCCGGCAATTGTCGGTAAGATACCAGTTGTCCAAAATGGTAGCAACAATGCTTTTTTCATTGCATGATTAGGTAGTGGCTGATCAGTTGTTGCATAAGCCACACCAAGTTCTAAATTAACCCCATATTTCAAGGATTTAAACGGCACACCACCAAAGAGCATAAAGCCAATGAGATGAGAGGTTTCATGGAGTATAATAAGTACAATGTAGAGGACGACAAATAATATGCTCGCACTAAACGTCCCCCAAAATGAAAATTGGAAATCTTTTAAACAAATATATTGTATGGCTATAAATAATATGACAAGACCAGTCGTGACAACAATATTATCCATCATTAGTTTTTTTATATCTAATTCAATCACAACAGGTTGCTTATCTGGTAGCATAAAAACGCCCCCTCTATGAACTTACTTACATATATTATATCCAATGAATTCTTTGATTGCGACTTGAAAGACATATATCTATGTGTTACAATTCATTGATGTGAGTAATAATTATTACTTGCTCCTTGCTCCCTGTAAACAGGAGAGCCTGAGTCCATAAGGAGGTGTAAACAGATGAGAAAATACGAATTAATGTACATCGTACGTCCGAACATTGAAGACGAAGCGAAGAAAGCTTTAGTTGAACGTTTCAACGAAATCTTAACTTCTAACGGTGCTGAAGTCATCGAAGCAAAAGAGTGGGGCAAACGCCGCTTAGCTTACGAGATCCAAGACTTCCGCGAGGGTTACTACCAAATCGTAAAAGTAAACGCTACTTCAGAAGCAATCAACGAATACACACGTCTTGCTAACATCAGCGAAGATATCATTCGTCACATTGCAGTGCGCGAAGAAGCAAAATAATTTTAAACAAAATGCTGAAAAGGAGGTTGTATTCTGATGATAAACCGTGTCGTACTAGTTGGAAGACTAACAAAAGATCCCGAGCTACGCTACACACCAAATGGTATTGCGTCTACTCGATTTACAGTTGCTGTAAACCGTACATTCTCAAACCAACAAGGTGAAAAAGAAGCAGATTTCATAAGTTGTGTTGCTTGGCGTAAACAGGCTGAAAACTTAGCGAACTTCATGAAAAAAGGAAGTTTGATTGGAGTAGAAGGTCGTATCCAAACAGGCAGTTATGAAGGACAAGATGGTAAGCGTGTATATACAACTGATGTTGTGGCAGATAGCGTACAGTTTTTAGAACCTCGTAGTGGTGGAGGTGCTCCAGCATCTAACCAATACGGTGGACAATCTTACGCAAATAGCCAACCGTCATATGGCGGTGGTCAACCACAACAACAGTTTGGTGGCGCAGCGCCTCAGCAAGGTTCGTTTGGCGGCGGTTCTTATCAGCAAAACCAACCACCAATGAATCAGCCGAACTATACACGTGTAGATGAAGATCCTTTTGCTAACAGCAAGGGACCGATTGAAGTATCAGAGGATGATCTTCCATTCTAATTCTTTTATCTACAAAAACTATAAACTTATAAGGAGGAGACAACACTATGGCACCACGTCGCGGAGGCCGCAAACGCCGTAAAGTTTGCTATTTTACATCTAATAACATTACGCATATCGACTATAAAGATGTGGATTTACTTAAAAAATTCATCTCTGAGCGCGGTAAAATTTTACCACGTCGCGTAACTGGCACTAGCGCTAAGTACCAACGTAAATTAACTTCAGCTATCAAAGTTTCTCGTATTATGGGATTACTTCCATTCGTATCTGAAGACAAATAAGATTGATGTCGCCAGGGGTTAGACCCTGCATCAATTTCTAAACCAGCATATTTCGATATTCGTATCGGGATGCTGGTTTTTTGTTGTTACTAGCACTCCTTAAACATATTTTTAACTTTAGGAAGAGGACTAGTTATTATGTTTGCAGTTTCAGATATGTAACTACTACGGCAAATGATGAGGCACATTCGAAATGGAAAAGGATTTCGATTTTCTACAAAAAAAGCCCTATGAATGGAAGAAATTTTGTAAATGTGTGTGAACGACACTTTAGCCATTTGTTCTACAAAATTAAGCACGAAGTAAGTAGTTGTTCTTAGTGTTTTTTGTTCAAGAACGTGAAAAAATGGTACAATAAAGTTTAGAAAGTTTGACTGAACAAAAAGGAAGGTTTTTAATGCCGAATAATCAAACCAAAGCGCTTGTACAAGGCTCAATGATGGTCGCAATTTTTACGATATTAATGATTATCTCTGCGTATATCCCATTTATGTTTATGATAGCCTTATTATTTGCTCCATTACCGATTGCTTGGTATAGCGCAAATTACAAGCGTTCCTCATCAATGCTCGTAGCTGTTGTAGGCTGTATTTTAACTTTTTTAATGAGTGGCATTACTATGCTACCGTTCGCCTTTACCATGGGCTTGCTTGGAGTAGTAATAGGTAATGCGATTCACCTAGAGAAAAGCAAACTTTATTTACTCATGTCATCAGGTATTGCTGTACTGTTATCAACTGCGCTAGTCTATCTTGCTTATGTGCGTTTAGCAGGCATTAACATGATTGATATGAGTTTGGACATCGTTCGTGAAAATTATGAGCAATCGAATGAGCTCGCTAAAAGTATAACTGGGCAGGTAGCGATTCAACCAGAACAATTAGAGGTAATGTTTAGAACAATTGAACTGACAATCCCTGCAGCAATAACGATTTTTGCATTTATGGTAGCATTCATTATAATTACATTGAATTTACCTATTTTAAAACGCTTAGGTCTAGCTGTGCCAAAATTTCCACCATTTCAGAATATGCGTTTACCACGGTCTGTTTTATGGTACTACATGATTGTTTTATCCATTAATTTATTTATACGTCCAGAATCTGGAACAATGTTAGATATAATTGTTTTAAATGTGTCTTATATTTTATGGCTATTATTAATCCTACAAGGGATTTCCTTTATCCATTATTTCATGTCCAAAAAAGGAATGCCAAATGCTGTGAAATGGATCGCCAGTTTATTAGCTATACCATTATCATCATTCATGATTTTACTAGGTATTGTGGATTTAGGTTTTGACGTACGTTCACTTGTTAAAGGGAAGACTAAAGACTAAGGGGCTGATCTCATGGGGACTTTTAGAAAACGACCAATCCGCTATCCGCTTTTTGTTCTTTCTATTTTTGGCATTGTGACGTTCGTACTTCTATGTATTTGGAATATTGGAATAGGACTCGGTTATGGAGTAGGTTTTGTTCTGATAATGGTTTATACATGGAAAGTTGAACAGGTTACTTTTGAAGAAACAGAAAAGCATATCGAGTCCATTTCCTTCCGCATGAAAAAGGTTGGAGAGGAAGCATTGCTTGAAATGCCAATTGGCATTTTGCTAGTGAATGAACAATTTGAGATTGAATGGTCGAACCCATATATGCAAGGCGTCTTAAATATGGAGACATTAGTGGGCGAAGGGATTGTTAATATATCTGATGATATATATGTGCTGATGAAGACCGAAGAAACAAAGGAAGCAACTATTACCCTTCGTGACCGTAAATATCGAGTGTTCTATAAAGAAGAAGAGCGTTTGTTATACTTCTTTGATGTAACCGAGCAAATAGCGATTGAAAAACAGTATTTCGCAGATCGTACAGTTATTGCAATTTTATTTGTGGATAATTATGACGAAATTACGCAAGCGATGGACGATCAACCTCGTAGTTTAACAAATACGATGGTGACATCGATTGTTAATGATTGGGCTGCGGAACATGGAATCTTTGTAAAACGTATTACATCGGATCGTTTTTTAGCGGTATTAAATGAATCAATTTTAACAGAACTTGAAAAGAAAAAATTTGCTATTTTAGATACAATTCGTGAAAAAACAGCACAGAAAAATCTATCATTAACGCTTAGTATTGGTGTTGGTGCAGGCTCATCTTCCTTGGTGGAACTTGGTGAGTTAGCACAATCAAGTCTTGACCTCGTTTTAGGTCGCGGTGGTGATCAGGTAGCCATCAAGCAACCTACAGGGAAGCTCAAATTCTATGGCGGAAAAACGAATCCTGTAGAAAAACGTACTCGTGTTAGAGCGCGTGTCATTTCACATGCGCTGCGTGATTTGATCCAAGATAGTGATCAAGTGTTTGTCATGGGACATAAGAATCCTGATATGGATTCCATTGGTGCCTCTGTAGGTGTACGTAAAATGGCACAAATGAATGATGTAAAAGGCTATGTCGTTATCAACTTTGACGAATTAAACGGCAGTGTAACGCGTTTAATGAATGAAATTGAAAGAAAGTCTGATTTCTATGAAAACTTCTTAACACCAGAAGAGGTTGCAGCAAAAATGACGGAAAAATCCTTGCTCGTTATTGTTGATACACATAAACCAAATTTAGTGATAGATCCATATTTATTAAAATTAGCAGAAAAGGTCGTTGTTATTGACCATCACCGCCGCAGTGAGGATTTTATAGAAAATCCAACACTGGTTTATATGGAACCATATGCTTCATCCACAGCTGAGCTGGTGACAGAGTTATTAGAGTATCAGCCTAAACGTGCAAAAATTAATATGCTAGAAGCCACTGCATTACTAGCTGGAATTATTGTCGACACAAAGAGTTTCACACTGCGTACAGGTGCTCGTACCTTTGAGGCAGCTTCTTATTTACGAACGAACGGTGCTGATACAGTTTTAGTCCAACGTTTATTAAAAGAAGATGTGGATACGTATATTGAACGTTCGAAAATAGTGCAAACGGTGAAGTTCGTGAAGCCAGGTGTTGCCATTGCTGTAGGTGAAGATTCGAAAGTGTATGATTCTGTCTTAATTGCACAAACGGCAGATATTTTACTAACAATGAAGGATGTTAGTGCTTCATTTGTCATTGCACACCGTTCAGATGGCTTGATTGGCATTAGTGCAAGATCACTTGGAGAAATCAATGTCCAGCTTATTATGGAAAAGCTCGGCGGTGGCGGACATTTAACGAATGCAGCCTGCCAAATTGAAGCTCTTACTATTGATGAAGTGAAAAAATATTTAGAAGAGGCCATATTTGAGGTACTCGAAGGGAGTTCAGAATCATGAAAGTAGTATTTTTAAAAGACGTTAAAGGAAAAGGGAAAAAAGGGGAAATTAAAAATGTAGCAGATGGCTATGCACAAAATTTCCTTATAAAAAACGGCTTTGCTGCAGAAGCTAATGCACAAGCTATGAGTCAATTAGAAGGTCAAAAAAAATTAGAAGAAAAAAATGCAGCAGCAGAGTTAGCTGAAGCACAAGCATTGAAAGAAAAAGTAGAGACTTTAACAGTGGAGCTAAAAGCAAAATCAGGTGAAGGTGGCCGACTATTTGGTTCGGTTTCTACAAAGCAAATTGCTGATGCACTACAAAAAGTACATGGCATTAAAATTGATAAACGTAAAATGACTTTAAATGATGGAATTCGTGCATTGGGTTTTACAAATGTACCTGTGAAACTACACCATGATGTAACAGCGACATTAAAAGTACATGTGACGGAAGAATAAGGGGCGACTATCCATGAGCGAACCGATGATGGACCGCGTTCCACCGCATAACCGGGAAGCGGAGCAATCGGTTATCGGTGCAATTTTCTTAGAACCACAAGCTTTAATTACGGCATCAGAAATTCTTCTAGCAGATGATTTTTATCAAAATGCACATAAGAAAATTTTTGAAACAATGCTGCGCTTAAGTGATCAGGGAAAAGCGATAGATGTTGTAACAGTTACTGAGGAATTATCAGCAAAAAAAGAGATTGAAGACGTTGGCGGGCTATCTTATATACTAGAGCTCGCCAATGCTGTCCCTACGGCTGCTAACGTTGCCCACTACGCTAAAATCGTAGAAGAGAAAGCTTTATTGCGTCGTTTAATACGAGTAGCTACTAAAATAGTGGAAGATGGTTATACACGGGAGGACGAAGTAGAGGCACTACTTGGCGAAGCTGAGAAGAAGATGATGGAAGTTGCCAATCGTAAAAACGCAGGTGACTTTAAGCATGTCAAAGACGTCTTAGTAGAGACCTTCGATAATATCGAGCAGTTACAATCACGTAAGGGCGATGTAACGGGTATTCCTACAGGTTTCCGTGATTTAGACCATATTACGGCTGGCTTCCAGCGTAATGACTTAATTATTGTGGCGGCGCGTCCTTCTGTAGGGAAAACTGCCTTTGCACTTAATGTTGCGCAGAGTGTAGCAGTACAAGCACGTGAAAATGTTGCTATATTCTCGTTAGAGATGGGTGCAGAGCAATTGGTTATGCGTATGCTTTGTGCAGAAGGGAATATTGATGCCCAAGTTTTACGTACGGGTGCTTTAACAACTGAGGATTGGGGTAAACTAACTATGGCAATGGGTAGTTTATCGAATTCAGGTATTTTTATTGACGATACACCAGGTGTACGTATCAATGAAATACGAGCAAAGTGTCGTCGTTTAGCACAAGAGCATGGCCTCGGTATGATTTTAATCGACTATTTACAGTTAATTCAAGGTAGTGGTAAACCAGGTGAAAACCGTCAACAGGAAGTATCAGAAATTTCGCGTTCATTAAAAGGATTGGCGCGTGAATTAAAAGTACCTGTTATCGCTTTATCACAGCTTTCTCGTGGCGTTGAGCAACGTCAAGATAAGCGACCAATGATGAGTGACTTACGTGAATCGGGAAGTATTGAGCAGGATGCCGACATAGTTGCATTCTTATACCGTGATGATTACTACGATAAAGAATCTGAAAGTAAAAATATGATTGAAATTATTATTGCTAAACAACGTAACGGCCCGACCGGTACTGTAACTCTTGCATTTAAAAAGGAATTCAATAAATTTATTAACGTGGATTGGTCACAAATGCCACCGCCACCACGTGATTAGTTATCCCGCATTAACGTTCAGTAAGAGGCCATCTCTAGCAAGACCACAACTGATCGTAAAAGCCCGATTGGTTCAACTAACAAGCAGTGGGATAAAGAAAACCCACTGATTGGAGTTTCACTTTATCCCGCATTAACGTTCAGTAAGAGGCCATCTCTAGCAAGGCCACAACTGACCGTAAAAGCCCGATTGGTTCAACTAACAAGCAGTGGGATAAAGAAAACCCACTGATTGAAGTTTCACTTTATCCCGCATTAACGTTCAGTAAGAGGCCATCTCTAGCAAGGCCACAACTGATCGTAAAAGCCCGATTGGTTCAACTAACAAGCAGTGGGATAAAGAAAACCCACTGATTGAAGTTTCACTTTATCTGGAAATGAGATAATATTCATATCATTCCGTCATTAAACACGAACGTTAAATCATGGCAATTGATTTTATGTTCGTGTTTTTGACTATTTTTTGTTGACTAGGGGTTTCTATCATTGTTACAATAATTAACGCTTGATAAATGAGATGCAGTAAGTATCTAACGGAGGTGCTGATTATGACATCAGTTGTAGTTGTAGGAACACAGTGGGGAGATGAAGGGAAAGGCAAAATTACCGATTTCCTTTCACAAAAGGCGGATGCAATCGCTCGTTTTGCAGGTGGTGATAATGCAGGACATACCATTAAAATTGATGGTGAAACATATAAACTACATTTAATTCCATCGGGTATTTTCTATAAAGAAAAAACATCAGTAATGGGAAATGGTATGGTTGTTAATCCAAAGTCGCTTGTAACAGAACTAAAAGGACTACAGGAGCGTGGCATTGAGACAGATAATCTTCGCATTTCTAATCGTGCGCATGTTATTTTGCCATATCATATTAAACAAGATATCGCGGATGAAGAAAGCCGTGGCGATAATAAAATCGGTACAACTTGTAAAGGAATTGGTCCATGCTACCAAGATAAAGTAGCACGTATCGGAATCCGTATGGCTGACCTGTTAGATAAAGAAATATTTGAAGAAAAACTACGTCATAATTTAGCCATTAAAAATAAATTATTCGAGAAATTTTATGAAGTTGAAGGTATTTCATTCGAAGAAATTTTCGAGGAGTATTACGGCTATGGGCAAGAAATTGCTAAATATGTAACTGATACTTCTAAAATTTTAAATGATGTATTAGATGAGGGCGGTAAAGTATTATTTGAAGGAGCTCAAGGAATTTTACTTGATGTCGATCAAGGTACTTACCCGTTTGTTACTTCTTCAAATCCTGTTGCAGGTGGAGTAGCTATTGGTGCTGGTATTGGCCCATCACTCGTTTCTAGTGTCATTGGTGTATGTAAAGCTTATACGTCACGTGTAGGAGATGGCCCATTCCCAACAGAATTATTTGATGATGTTGGTCAGCAAATTCGTGAAGTTGGTCGCGAATATGGTACAACAACGGGACGTCCTCGTCGTGTAGGTTGGTTTGACACGGTTGTCGTACGTCACTCACGTCGTGTAAGTGGTATTACACATCTTGCGCTTAATTCAATCGATGTTTTGTCTGGTTTAGAGACAGTAAAAATCTGTACAGCCTATAAATATAAAGATGAAACGATTACAGAATATCCAGCCAATCTTCATATTATCGAACAATGTGAACCTATTTATGAAGAACTTCCAGGATGGTCAGAAGATGTAACAGGTTGCCGAACACTAGAAGAGTTACCAGAGAATGCACGACGTTACGTAGAGCGTGTGAGCGAACTAACAGGCATTCAAATTGCTACCTTCTCTGTCGGTCCTGCTCGTGAACAAACGAACGTTTTAGTAGATATTTGGGAAGCATAATTTTAAAAGAAAGCAATGGTACAGACACCATTGCTTTCTTTTTCATATTGTGGCCTTTCGTGAATTTTGGTGAGCACATGCATCATCTGGAATAACATTGGATTATGCTAAAAATACAATATAAACGTAACTTATAAGCTGCTAATGATATGTAGAGAAGACAAAAGACGAGCTATAATAATGGCCCGTCTTTTTGTGATTTATATCCTTTTTAATTAGTGAATGTCTCGTTTTTTGAAATTTCCTCCCTTAACTTCTACTACTTCATATACTGTAACAAAAGCAGTTGGGTCAATTTCATGAATAATTTGTTTTATTTTACTATCTTCCAAACGATTAATGACACAAGAGATTTCCTTAAATTGTTGATTGGAATAAGCTCCTTGAACAATTTTAAATGTTGCCGTTCGTCCTAATCGGTCGCGAATTGTCTCTACCATTAGTTCGGGCTCGCTTGTGATAATATTAAAGGTTTTAGAACCACTTAAACCTTCTTCAACGATATGAATTACTTTGGAAGCTATAAAGTACGCAATTGCCGATAGTATTGCACCCTGTAAACCGAATACTGTTGATACAATAATGAATACAAAGAGGTTTAAAAAAAGAATTAAATCACTCGTACCAAATGGTAATTTTCGAGAAAGTAATACGGCAAGCATATCAATACCATCTAATGCCCCACCATTACGCAACGCTAGTCCCATACCAAAACCGATGATAATACCACCGACAACAGTCACTAACAGCGTATCCCCTTCTATAATTGTAGGTACATGATGCATAAGGCTTGTACCGATTGCAAGAGAGAGAATACCAATTACTGAAAAGATAGCAAAAGTTTTACCAATTTGTTTATATCCTAAAAATATGAATGGAATATTAAGCACTGCAATTAGAAGTCCTAATGGTAATCCGAATAATTTTGAGCCAACGATACTAAGACCGGTAACACCACCATCTGATACATTATTTGGGATTAATACTGCTTCTAATCCATACGCAGCTATCAACCCGCCAATAATAATCATGAAAACTCTTGTTGCGAACTTTACCCCTTTACGCTTATTTGCCATAATTTACACCTGATTTCTTCGTTAATACCAAATATTGGTTGTCTACATATAAAGAACGTAAAAATATCCTTCCTTCAATAATCTTAGATTTGAATCTCTGGGTAACACTAAACATGGTGTGCTTCACAAAACCAACTACCATACATAAGTTAAAAATGGTTATAACTTTGCCGACCGAGAGTGCTAATTTTTCGTTATATAAATTCACCAAAATCGCTGTATCGTCTATAGTACCATCAGAGCGAACAATACTAACACCAATTCCTAAAATCATGCCTCCGAATACTAGTAGTATATCTTTTGTATATGGGTCTAAATTATGTAGGAGAATTGTTGCCACGGAGAGTATAGTAATTCCAATTCCGATAGAAAGCGCATGTGTTTTACCAAGCTGTTTATAGCCTAAAAAGATAACAGGTAAGTTTAAAACGAAGATGAAAATACCAAGTGGTAAACTTAATAAATGTGAAGTGATATTAGAAACAGTAATGATTCCACCATCCATGATGTGGTTGGGCACTAAAAATAACGCTAGTCCTACGACCATTACAACAGCACTAAGGATAACCATAATAGTTCTGATTATAAGTCTGCGGGCTTTATTCTTTTTCTGTGGCTTCTCTGCTTGAGATGCTAGTGCAGAGGTCTGTGAATCACTCAAATCAATCGCTCCAATCAACTAGTGTAGTAACCTTATTCTATTTTATCGAAATATGAATCAAGTAAAAAGTAATAAGTCTAAATACTGTCTAGAATTTAAGTAAAAAGTATAAAATTGTTTAAAAACCTTATTAATTGAATATAAATACAAGAGAATAGCAACAAACAAAAGCCGGAGTTATGTAACAATTAGTAGATAAATAATACATTTTCATTACAAAAGGGAGAAAATATTCACTCAATATTTTCTTTATGGTACATTATAGTGGTGCAAAAAAAACCCTTGTGGGTAAATAAACCTATAGTAGGGTAAAGTTGGAAGGGGCTTTATTGATGAGTTCGTCTTGGAATAACAAAGAAGAAAACAATAGATTCACCTACAATTTTTCTTCTTTTAAAAAGGTATCAATTATTGCAGTGTTGATGGCAAGCTTAACGATTAATATGGGGTATGCCAAAGAAATTAATCATAAAGAAGCGTTACATAAAATCTACCACGTTTATGTCGACAATAAATATATGGGTGCTGTATCTGATGACAAAGCTGTTAAGGAAATCATTGCATCAAAAGAAAAAGAAGCAAGTAATCAGTACAAGGAATACGCCATAGATGCTGACTCAGCTGTGAAGATAATACCAGAGCAAGTGTTCAGTAATGAAACAAAGGATATAGAAACATTGGAGAAGGTTGAGCAAGCTCTAGTAGCACAAACGCCAGCTTTTTCATTATTAGTAGATAACAAGCCCATTGCTAATTTAAAAGATGCTAAAGCTTATGAAGAAACTGTTCGTATGTTGAAACTACAATATGTTTCACCGCAAGAGTTAGCTAGTTTTCATGCGGACCAACAAGCGATGAATGGTTTACCAGCTTTACAATCTGGTGAAACGCGAATCTTAGATATTTCCTTTAAACAAGGAGTTACAGGTGTCACAAAAAAAATAGCGCCTAACGCTATACTAACGCCTGAGGACGCAGTGAAATTATTAATGACAGGCTCCGTCGAACAAGAAAAATATAACATCCAATCTGGTGATGTATTAGGATCAGTTGCAAAAAAACATGACTTAACAACTGCTGAGTTATTAGCTTTAAATCCTGGTATTACCGTGGATACAGTATTGCAAATAGGACAAGCGATTAATGTCACTGTCGCCAAGCCGTTTGTAACAATTGCTGTAAAGCAAGAAAAGAAAGTTACAGATACAATTCCGTTTAAGAAGGTTATAAAAGAAGACCCAACGATGTATAAAGGGGAATCAGTTATAAAGCAGCAAGGTGTTGACGGTAAAAAGGAGACATCCTATTTATTAACATCTGAAAATGGTACACGCACATCAAAAGTAGCATTAGAAGAAACAATCATACAGCAGCCTGTTGAGGAAATCGAAATTGTAGGGACAAAGGTTATTTCTTCTCGCGGGACAGGTGATTTTACTTGGCCAACAGTAGGTGGCTATATTTCGAGTCAAATGGGCCAACGTTGGGGTGCCCAACATCGAGGTATCGACATTGCTCGCCCTAGCAACTACAATATCCTTGCAGCAGATAATGGTGTTGTTGTAGCAGCGGGGGTTTCAGGTAGCTATGGAAATCGTATTGTTGTTAATCATAATAATGGCTATACGACTTTATACGGACATTTATCTTCTATTGATGTAAAGGTTGGACAAGTTGTTGAAAAGGGTTCAGTTATTGGAATTATGGGTTCTACTGGAAATTCAACAGGTACACATCTACATTTTGAAGTTGAGAAAAATGGTGCGCTTGTGAATCCTTTATCTTATGTTAGTCGGTAATTAACTTGTATAAAAGGCAGTCCAAACGCTGGGCTGTCTTTTTGCATATAACTATAAAAAAGTTGTTATTTCCCAAGAAATATAAGTGATTTTATTCGGCGAAACTCTTAATTTTATGTAAAAAGTTACACTTAGTATGTAATAATCTCAAGTAATTGAGGGATTAGAGTAATTGTCGAAAAGATAAACTAATCATGAATAATGCATGGAAGCTAAAAGCATGTTAGAGTTAAGAGTAGTGACTTTTAACTTCATTGAATAAAGTTGACTAGCTTTTTCCGTAAATATCCACACTGTCTTTCTGTACGGAAACAAAGCGACGAGACAAGTGTTAAATACCCTAAAATAAAATTAATAATTTACACACATTGTTTTACAATAGAATAGAGGAATAGCGAAAGGGAGAGAATGGATGAACAAAACGATATTAGTTGTTGACGATGAAAAACCAATCGCAGATATTTTACAGTTTAATTTAATTAAAGAAGGCTACAAAGTTATTTGTGCATATGATGGAGATGAAGCGCTAGAGAAGGTTGAGGAAGAACAGCCAGATCTAATGCTATTAGATATAATGTTACCAAAGCGCGATGGTATGGAAGTTTGTAGGGAAGTGCGAAAAAAATATGATTTTCCTATTATTATGCTGACGGCAAAAGGCTCTGAGATTGATAAAGTATTGGGCTTAGAGATGGGCGCAGACGATTATGTAACGAAGCCATTTAGTACACGGGAACTGATTGCTCGTGTGAAAGCCAATATGCGTCGTTTACAAGTAGTGGCTCCAGCTACAGAAGAAGCACAGGAAGAATCAAATGAAATTGTTGTAGGCTCTCTTGTTATTCAGCCGGACGCTTATTTAGTGATGAAGCGAGAAGAATCAATTGAACTTACGCATCGTGAGTTCGAACTATTACATTACTTAGGTAAACATATAGGACAAGTGATGACACGTGAGCATCTTTTACAGACCGTATGGGGTTATGACTATTTCGGTGATGTACGTACTGTGGACGTAACGATTCGTCGTTTACGTGAAAAAATAGAGGACAATCCAAGTCACCCAGCGTGGATTGTGACACGGCGTGGTGTAGGTTACTATTTACGAAATCCTGAACAGGAGTAAACGGAATGCAGAAAGTGAGCTTCTTTAAATCAATTCATGTCAAGCTAGTGCTTATTTATATATTACTAATCATGCTAGCTTTGCAAATTATAGGCATCTATTTCGCACGTGAATTAGAGCGAAATTTGAAGAGTAATTTCCAAGAATCCATTTTTCAACGTGTCGATTTGATGCAATATAGCATTCGTGAAGAAATTTTAAAAGAACGCGATGAAAGTATGCCAAAACTTGAGGAAAGTCTAAAGTCTATCGTAAAGGAATTCTCTACGGGCTTAAAGGATGTTTCAACTGGCGATATTTTAGAGATTCGCGTCATAGATAGTCGCCAGCGTATACTCGCAACCTCAGAAGTAGAGAACCAAAATTTGATTGGGCAACGTTCGAATACGGACATTGTACGTCGGGCAATTTCAGCAGAAACGTTATTTGATATTATAAAAATTGACAATAAAACGCGTGATCGAGTATGGGTGGTAGCAACGCCAATTCGTGATGGTGCAGGTCCTGATGATGAAATTATAGGGGTACTCTATATCGAATCAAATATTGAATCAGTTTTTGAACAAATGAATGATATTAACCGTATTTTCTTGGGCGGAACAGCGATGTCCTTAGTCATCACTATCTTCTTAGGAATTTTAGTGGCTCGTACAATTACACAGCCAATTGCTGATATGCGAAAGCAGGCACAGGCAATGGCAAAAGGGAACTATTCACGTAAAGTACGAGTTTATGGGACAGATGAGATTGGGCAACTTGCTCTTACCTTTAACCATTTGACGAATCGCTTGCAGGAGGCACAATCGACAACAGAGGCAGAGAGACGTAAGCTCAATTCGGTGCTAAGTAATATGACAGATGGTGTAATTGCCACTGATCGTAAAGGGCGTATTATTCTTATTAATGACCCTGCACTAGAATTACTGCATATTTCAAGAGATATTACACTAGGTCGCCCAATTGCATCTGTTTTAGGCATCGATCAGGAATATAGCTTTGAAGATTTAATTTACATGAATGATGCAGTAAATTTAAATTTCAGTACGGCAGATGCTCCATATATATTACGCGCGAATTTCTCAGTTATTCAAAAAGAGACGGGCTTTATCAATGGTCTTATTACCGTGCTACATGATAACACGGAGCAGGAAAAGATTGAAATGGATCGTAGAGAGTTTGTATCCAATGTTTCACATGAACTACGAACACCATTAACAACGATGCGCAGTTATCTAGAGGCATTAGCTGATGGAGCTTGGAAAGATGAAAATATCGCACCGACATTTTTAAATGTTACACAAACAGAGACTGAGCGTATGATTCGTTTAGTCAATGACTTATTACAATTATCTCGTATGGATAGTGCGGATTATGAGTTGAATAAAGACATTGTCCTATTTAATTCATTCTTTAATCGCATCATCGATCGCTTTGAAATGTCTAAGTCAGATAAGGTAGTATTTGAACGGTTATTTCCAGAGGCATCTTATTATGTTGAAATTGACACTGATAAGGTGACACAAGTTATCGATAATATCATTTCCAATGCTATTAAGTATTCACCCGACGGTGGTAATGTACGCTTTGGCTTTACTGTTCAGGGCAATATGTTGAAGGTTATGATTTCCGATGACGGCATGGGGATTCCTAAAGAAAATGTCGGTCGCATTTTTGATCGTTTTTACCGAGTAGACCGTGCACGTGCACGCTCAATGGGTGGAACAGGTCTTGGTCTAGCTATTGCACGGGAAATGATTGAGGCACATGGCGGGAAAATTTGGGCGGAAAGTGATGAAGGTCATGGTACAACGATATTCTTCACATTACCATATGATTTAGATGAATTTGACGAGGCGGGTGAGTGGGAATGAAATATATAGAACCAGTTAAATCTGCTGTTTTATTTCTACTTGTGATGTTGAGTGTTGTGTTGACCTTTATTATTTGGACATATACGCCAGATTATAAATTTATTGAACAAACAGAAGGCAAAGAAATCTTAATTGATGCACAAAAAAATCTAGAAGATGTCATCAAACCTTATAAAGCTATTTATCGAGCTGAAGATGAATTTACCGGAACTGTATCGAATAGCGCTATGAAAGATATTATGAATGCTTTTAAGGGCTGGAACATTCTTGAGTTGGTGCGTGTTAATAATGAAATTTCATCAGACTATGTCAATGAGCTGATTCGGGCAAATAATCGTATGACAGTCTTTTTTGCTGGGGAGATTCCATTCTCAGCATTTAGCTCTATCTTTCAATTTGCTGATAAGGAACTACCAGAAACAACCTTCAATCGTATGATTATAGATTGGAGCCAATACAACAATAAAGAATTACAAATATTTTTCGTAAGTAGCAATAACAAATCACTGCTACGTTCACATGTAAGTATTGCAAATGCTCACCAGTTTGTAAGTGATATTGTTGAACCATCAAAGCAGTATGGTGTATTTAAAGAAGTAGAGCGTGATGGCTATACGTCACTTTATGTAGCCAACGATAAAATCGAATCTGTAAAGTATACGTATTATATAGTTGATTTACCACTTGAATCATTTAAAAATGTGTTATTTACAGATCCAAATATTGTACAGAGCAATGTTGAAAGTTCTACATCTGAAAAGTATACAGATGGCATGTCCCTAATGACCATCGATAAGAGATTAAAATCCTTGAACTACGTGTATCCAGCTGCAGAAAGTAGTGAACGAACAGAGCCGTCAAAACTATTAAATAGTAGTTTTGAATTTATCAATGAGCATGGGGGCTTCACAGCGGATTATCGCTATGTATCAACAAGTACAAGTAAAAATCAATTGGATTATCAACTCTATTTACAGGGATACCCGGTATATAGCGATCAGGCAACAACCCGCATTACAACTGTTTGGGGGGACAATCGCATTTTCCGTTATAAACGACCATACTTTTCATTAGATATGGATATTTCGGAACAAGAGATTAAGGAATTACCTTCTGGAGCAGAAATAGTAGAAAAAATTCATACGCTTAATAATATTGTATTATCGGATATAGATGAAATTGTCTTGGGTTATTATTTAACGAAAGAAGAAAACGAAAGTTTATTTAATTTAGAGCCAAGGTGGTTTGTTATACGCAATGGTGCATGGATTTTATTGACGCCTGATATGCTAGGGGGTGTCAAAAATGGATTGGAATAGAACAAAATCCATTTTTATTATGGTTTTTCTAATCCTCAATATTTTCTTATATTGGTTGTACGTGAGTCGTTATAACGAGGCGCAAAACGTAGAAATATCTGGTGAGAAAACAATTGGGGTTCGTTTAGAAGATGATAATATTACGTATGGGGCACTCCCAAATAGTATAGAATCGGCTACGTACATTTCTGGCAAAGTCCATAATTTCACCCCCGCTGAATTTGTTAACTCAAATCATCAAGTGGATCTCTCCGTTGAAACGAGAGCGCGCGTTATTCTGGAAAGTCCTGTGAAATTACGAAATGTAAATGATGATACGAGCTTTACAGAATTTGCTCAAGCGCATATTAAAGAGGGTACTTCTTATGCATTATGGAAGGTAGACCGTGAGGAACGTGTCGCAATTTTCTTCCAAAAAACAAATAATCGAATGCTTTATTACAATAAGAGTGGTTTATTAAAAGTACGATGGAATTCAAACAACGAAGTAACAATGTACGAGCAAACAATGATTGATAGTATTGAAGAGATGGAGCAACAAGAAAGCGTCATCCCACCTCTTCAAATTCTACAGACATTATATGCAAAAGGGCTGTTAAAGCCAGATTCGCGAATTACGCAAATGAAGTTAGGCTACTCGACACTTGTTTATTTAACTCGAACACAGGTACTTGTTCCAACATGGGAAGTACGCGTGAAATTATCGGATGGAGAAACAGAAGAGTACTTTGTCAATGCTGTTGAAGGTAATGTTATTGAAATCCAAGGGGACAAGCAAGAGGGCGAAGAAGAAGACTGGGGAGTTTAGTATGCGATTTAGTGTTTTAGCAAGTGGTAGTACAGGCAATTCAATTTATGTCGAGAACGACGATTATGCTTTCATCGTCGACGCGGGCTTTAGTGGTAAAAAAATGGAACAACTATTTGCAAAAATCGACCGTAATATGAAAAAGCTAAATGGCATTTTTGTCACACATGAGCACAGTGATCATATTAAAGGAATTGGTGTCTTAGCACGAAAGTATAATGTCCCAATCTATGCTAACGCTAAAACGTGGCAGGCAATGGATGGGCTCGTAGGTGATATTCCAGTTGAGCAAAGATTCGAATTCGAAATGGATACTGTGAAACATTTCGGCTCATTAGCGATTGAGTCTTTTGCAGTATCACATGATGCGGCAGATCCAATGTTTTATACATTCCATGAGGATGGGCGCAAGCTCGTTATCATTACTGATACAGGTTATGTGAGTGATCGTATGAAAGGGATAATCCGTGGGGCAGATTCCTTTGTGTTTGAAAGTAATCATGATGTGAATATGTTGCAAATGGGCCGATATCCATGGTCGGTAAAACGACGTATTTTAAGTGATGTAGGACATGTGTCAAATGAGGATGCTGCTATCGCCATGAGTGAGGTTGTTTTTGACAAGCAGACCAATATTTATTTATCACATTTAAGTAAGGACAATAACATGAAAGAGTTGGCGCGCATGAGTGTTTCGCAAACCTTGCAATCATGTGGTATTATTGCAGGCGAATATGTGCATTTATTTGATACAGACGCAGATGAGCCTACAAAGTTAGTAACCGTTTAACATAAAGGCCAATGGTGGTTGGAGTGCTTACAGAGATTACTTCTACAAGCTTTGCCACTGTCTCCTGGGAAATGGAGCGCAGACGGACAGGGTGGGAAAAGAGCCATAAGATTTACTAGAGTCTTCATAAAAAAAGCTGTTCAAGTGCATTTTGAAATGAATGCATTGAACAGCTATTTTTATGTCTATTTTATTTATTTTTCATCTGATTTTAATGTTTGAATCGTAAGATAAGGGTAACAATTAACAAATAGCAGTAAATGAAAGGATGAGGACGATGAGTAATTTTCAAGATAACGATAAAAACAGTGATTTTCTAAATAATGATGAAATACAGAGATCACCTCTACAAGAGCGACTCGAACGGGACGAGAGGGAAATGCAATCAAAGCGTTTAAAAAAGAAAGGTGGAGGTGGTAAGGGCGGTTACTTCTTTAGCGGTCTTATCGGTGTCATTATTGGCGCTTTACTCGTTTGGCTAATGCTACCTGGACTTGTCAATCAAATGCCAGGGACTACAACAAATGGCTCAGACAAAAACGACACAACCATTAATCAGGTAGCAACTGAAGTAACAACAGACGTTACAGCAGCGGTAGAAAAAGCCTCAGAGGCTGTTGTCGGAATTACCAATATACAAGAAGTGACTAGCAATGGCTTTTGGAGTCAACCTTCGACATCAACACAAGAGGCAGGAAGCGGTTCAGGTGTTGTTTATAAAATAGAAGGCGACAAAGCTTTTATCGTAACAAATAATCACGTTATTGAAGGGGCAAAACAGTTAGAGGTAACAATGGCAGATGGCACGAAAGAAGAGGCACAATTAGTAGGTCGTGATATGTGGACAGACCTTGCTGTTATTTCAATTAGCTCCAAAAATGTTAAAACAGTTGCAACATTCGGTAACTCAGATGTCTTAAAGCAAGGGGAAACAGTAATTGCTATCGGGAATCCACTTGGTTTAGAATTTTATGGCTCTGTTACAACTGGTGTTGTTTCAGGTAAAGATCGTTCGGTGCCAGTGGACTTAAATGGAGATGGTACAGAAGATTGGCAGCAAGAAGTTTTACAAACAGACGCAGCCATCAACCCAGGTAACAGTGGTGGGGCACTTGTAAACTTAGCAGGGGAATTGGTCGGCATTAACTCTATGAAAATTGCCGAATCATCTGTTGAAGGTCTAGGTTTCTCCATCCCAATTAACTCAGCTATTCCAATTATTGAAGAGCTAGAACAAAACGGTGAAATGAAACGTCCAACAATGGGTATTTCGCTAGTTGATTTAACAGATGTACCAGCATTCTACCAACAACAAACATTGAAGTTACCAGAAGAAGTAACAACAGGTGTTGTGATTACAGATGTTATGGGGAACTCACCAGCTGCAAAAGCAGGCGTAAAACAATATGATGTCATTGTGGAAATGGATGGCGAAAAAATTGAAACAGCTATCGATTTACGTAAACATTTATATAATGAGAAAAAGACTGGTGATGAATTAACAATGAAAGTATATCGCCAAGGTAAATTAGTCGAGCTATCATTAAAGTTAACAAATAGTGATACACTGTAAAGTAACACTTTAAGTGGTGTGGATAACTAGAAAATTGTGAATAGTAACTTTACACAGCGAGTAGTGGGAGAAAGCCTTTTCTTTCCTACTCGCTTTTCCTTTGTTACAATAGATTGTGGATAACATAGGCTGATTTGTGTATAAGTTTGTGGAAATTTCGGAAAATAAGGAGTCAAGTAAAAATGGAAAAATACAGCTGTGAAAAGCATATAGATCACGCTTTAGACATGTTCGTGGCAGAGGAAAAAGTATTCCCAATTATGGATAAAATCGAAGAGGATAAAAAGTTATCCACAAAATGCAGTTACTGTGAAGAGCCAGGAGAATATATTGTATCAAGGAAATAACTTTACACAATATATAGGAAGTGCTTGTGGATATGTTGATAACTTTTGTGGATAATTTGTTTGTAAATGAATTGTAAAGGTGGATAACGTGTGAATATAACGATTGTATCAGTCGGGAAACTAAAAGAAAAGTACTTAAAAATGGGAATTGATGAGTACATAAAACGGCTAGGTAGTTACGCAAAGATGGAATTAATGGAAGTGCCAGACGAAAAAGCACCGGAGCAATTAAGCGAAGCCGAAATGGAAATCGTCAAGAAGAAAGAAGGAGAGCGTATTCTTTCTAAAATTGGTCCTGACACATATGTTATTGCGCTTGCCATCAATGGCAAGATGAAAACCTCTGAGGAAATGGCGACAGATATTGAGTCATTAATGACATATGGTAAAAGTAAAATTGCCTTTGTAATAGGAGGCTCTCTTGGTTTACACGACGATGTATTGAAGCGCGCCGACGAAAAGCAATCATTTGGCAAAATGACATTGCCCCATCAGCTGATGAAGTTGGTGCTAATCGAGCAGATTTATAGAAGCTTTAGAATCATGAAGGGCGAACCGTACCATAAGTAAGTGCGGTTTTATAATGCATCTTTAAATATTATATATTTATATAATTAATACTTAGGCATATTCAGATAAAATGAATATGTCTATTTTTTTGGAAATCTCGTAACGTTTTATTATTACGCTAGTTAATTAAGTGAAGGAGGGGAGTTGACCTTGGCAAAGTAACGAAAGAAAAAAGGCAAACATGGGAAGAGCTTCTACAACAAATGAAGTTGATTTGGGAGAGATAAAGAGGAATTGATTTGTATCAAATATGGCAAGAAAATCAAAAAGAAAATGTCACAGCTAGTTTAGTAGGAGATAATCTTTTTAAAGGGATTGCTTTATAATAAATAGCAAAAAGAGAAATTGCGCTGTGCAATTTCTCTTTTTTTTGCTGGAACTGAAATTAATTATAACACATCCTCGGTAACCTCATTGCCATTACCGTTGCCATTACCGTTGCCATTACCGTTGCCATTACCGTTGCCATTACCGTTGCCATTACCGTTGCCATTACCGTTGCCATTACCGTTGCCATTACCGTTGCCATTACCGTTGCCATTGCCATTGCCGTTACCATTGCCATTGCCGTTGCCGTTGCCGTTGCCGTTGCCATTGCCGTTACCATTGCCATTGCCATTGCCATTGCCGTTGCCATTGCCATTGCCATTACCGTTACCATTGCCATTCCCTGGTTTTACAACCCACACATCAAATGTTAGTGTGTGCTCACCATACGTTACCGTAATCATCGTATTACCTTGACCTTTTCCTTTTACAGCCCCTGCATTTACAGTAGCTATTTTATCATTCGCTACTTCGTAGGTTGCAAGTTTTGTAACATCTTTTTCTGTTGTTTTCCCATCAAAAGTAGTTACTTCAGTAATCTTAACTGTAACTTCCTTACCTATACTAGTTTCAACCTGAGCTTGGTCAATTTCTAGTGTTACTATTGGTACTTCTACAACAGGTGCTTTAACTGTAACATTTACAGCAACTTTATTAGCACCATATGAAATAGTAATGGTAGTCGTGCCCTCACCTACTGCAGTTACGAATCCATTTACTACAGTTGCAATATTTTCATCTGCAACAACATAAGTAGCTTTTGGAGTTACGTCTTCCTCTGTTGCCTCACCTTCTGCAGGCGTTGACGTTTCTGTCACCGTAATTTGTGCAGTTTCTCCAGCTGTTAGGTCTAGCTTAGTTGGATTTACAGAAAGTGTTACTACTGGTTCTACTACTTCTTTTTCATATATCTTCGCTTCATCAACATTCCCGGCAGCGTCTTTAATTATTACTGATACAGCATTTGTTTCTGCTGTTACTGGGAATGTGAAGCTACCGTCTTGATTTAATTCAAAAGCAACTGGAGCTTGTATTTCGCCATTTACCGTCGAAACATAGGAAGCTTTTAATTTATCATTTAAATTGTAATCTAAACCGTATAAATATAACTCTTCATTGTAGTCGATATACTTATCTGTTACTTGTCCTGTAGCGACACCTTTAGCTACTGAACCAGTAATTTCTGGTTTAGTCGTTTTCACGATAATTGGTCCAACATAATCGGAAACTACTCCTGATGCTGCAAGACCAGTGAAGTCAATTGTATACAGACCATCTGGAATCTTTGTGGCAGGTGCTGTTCCCCATGGTTTGTACTGCCCACCAATATTCAGCGTATAAGAGCCTTTTCCTAGCGCAGTACCTGCATGTAGATAACCAATGTAGCCATCTCCGTATTCTCCACCTTCAGGATTCATAATATCCCAAAGCTCGATATAGTTAGTTGTTACATCTCCAGTTAATGTGAATGAAAGTACTGCTGAGTCTTTTACTCCATCTCCGTTAAAGGATAGGTCTGTTTCTGTAATCTTAAAATCTTTAATTTCAGTTGCTGCCGCTCCGCCAAAGTCAGCTGCGAATGGCAATGATATTTCTGTAGATCCTCCATTGATGGAAATATACCCTAGTATTTCAGAGCCGTTTGGTGCCGTAGCTTGTGAAGCAGTTAATGTAATATTTAAAAGTTGCTCACCATCTATATTAAATGTCGGCTGATCTACTGTAACAGTTGCATCACCAAATGTTTTTGTTACATCAATTGATACGTTATAATTGCCGCCGTTCCCTTTCATATCTTTTACTAAAACTTGTTTGGTTACAGAAATATCTCGGTCTTTAAGTGATTGTGGACCGAAAGTAACTGTACCTTTCAAGTTTTCTGTAACTGCACCAGTTCCATCTAAAATTGCGCTATCAAGTGCATAGGCAAGAATTTCTGGATGAGCTGCTGCATAAGCATCTACACGCCCTGCACCTTGAGAAAACACATCGTATTTTGTTTTATCTATAACCTTTGCTGTATTAGAAAGCGCCACTTTTACATCGAACGCATTCCAACCAGGATTTGCTTGTTTAATTAATGCAGCAATACCTGCAATATGCGGTGTTGCCATAGAAGTTCCTGTTTTACGACCATATGCTTCCCCATAATCTGCATCAGGGAAATCTTTTTTATACTTTGGAATCGTTGACATAATGTTTGTTCCAGGTGCACTTACATCTGGTTTAATATCAAAGTTTGGTGTAGATGGTCCACGTGAACTTGAATCGTTTACATCATCTCCCAGTGTCTTTGTGGAAGCAAATTTACTAAAGCTTACTTTTCCGGCTCCGCCTGCTAATGCAGCGCGAATTGTATTGCCATCCGTTTGGGACATATCAAATGTTGGTAGAAAATCAAATGAATCACCAAGGAATGTGCCTGAAATGTTCGGTGCATTCGTTCCACCAGCAAAGTTATGAATAATTGTTGCGACTGCTCCATGTGCCTTTGCATTCGCAATTTTATCAACAAATGCATTACTGCCACGAGAAATCAATGCCACTTTACCTTCTACATCAATTCCTTCAAAGTCTTTTACTTCTCCGTTTCCAGGAACAGCAACTAGGTCAAATTCTCCTTGTAGCTGTGTTGCTAAATCTTTCCCAAAAGTCGTTCCCATTAATGGAAGCTGTTTTGTTAAGTTGTAGTTGCCAACTGTAACATTCACTTCCCCGTTATACATTGTTTCAGGATTTGTTGTGTTACCAACAGCAATTCCTAAACGAGCAGTTGCAGGCGTGCCCATTGTTCCGCGATTTGGACCTTCATTTCCTGTCGCAACTACTCCGATTGTTCCAGCCATCATGGCATTATTAATAGCAAATGAACCAGCATCCGTTTCAGAGTTAGCTCCCCCGCCAAGTGAAAGGTTGATAACGTCCATTTTTTCTTTTACAGCAGTTTCAATTGCTTTAACAATACCAGATGTAGCTCCACTTCCGTATGCCCCAAGAACACGGTAAGCATAAAGGTCTACTTCGGGAGCAATTCCTTTAATACCGAATTCGTTAGCTCCGATTGCTGCAATTGTTCCAGCAACATGTGTACCGTGAGAAGTATAGAACGCGCTTCCCTTTTCATTAAATTCAGGTGTCCCGGCTGGACGCTCCGAAGGCAATGTTTCCGATGCATCGTCATCTGCCCGAGGCTTCGTGTAAGTTGCTGAATTCGGAATGAAGTTTTTTCCACCTTTATAAACTCCAGCAAACTCAGGGTGATCTACATCAATACCAGTATCTAATACTGCTACTTTTATTCCTTGTCCTTCAAGTCCTTCCTTCCAAAGCTGTTCGATGCCAAGGAAAGAATTACTTGTATTCATTTGAGCTTCTAATGAATCTTCCTTCATAAGTTCCGATGATTTCATCGTATTATCTTCTGATGCGTAAACAATTGCATCAGGTTCGATTAATGTAATTCCTTCTACTGTTAGCAGTTTCGGGAGATCATTTGCTTTCACTGTTGCCGCAAAACCGTTTAAAACAGTATCAAATGTGTATCCTTGAGTCATCTGAACATTTTTAGCAGCTAACTCTTCTTTAACTTCAGCTTGTTGTTCTTTTACATTTGAACGAACTTCATTTGCTTGGGCTTTAGAGAATTCTTCGCCTTTGATTTGGCTCATTCCTTGCTCTAGTGCCACAGGCTTTTCAGATAAATGAACGATGACTGCAACCTGTTGATTGCCTGATATATTTTGTAAGCTTTCGTGGAGAGTTGGACCATCTTTAGACAAGCTTAGCTGTTCAGCAATAGCCGCCTTTAGTTGAATTATACTTTCGCTTTGACTATCCTGCTTGAATGGTTTCGATTCTTCAGCACTAGCACTCGACAATGGAACCAATAGAGAAAGCACCATAACGAAAACTAGAATACTACTTAAGAACTTCATAAACTTAAAATTTTTCAAATCCCATTTCCTCCTCTTCCTTTAATTGTCACACTTTTCAGTTTAATGTGATATTTCCAATTTATCACAATGGAACTAATCCGAATACCGAAATATTTAAATATTCTAAAATTTGTTAATTAGTATCAGTTTATCAAACATAGATTAAATCTATCTTCCTAGTAATGTAATAAAAAAGTAGAACTTTCAAATGAGAAATGACTTACAGTAATTCTATAATTTTTTCATTTAATCCTATCAAGGCAGCAATTGTAGGTACAGTCGGTGGTGTAGTTGCTTATAGAAAATTAGGAGGGCAGTAAGAGGAGTGATTGGAAGGAAATCGGTTTAGTATGTGATACGTATAATAAGGAAGGTTTAAGGAGCGAAAAAAATATATTTGTATCACGTATTTTAGATTGTGCAGAGGTTAGGTTTTCTTTTGTAGTACGCACATTATTTAAAATATGTCTAATGCATTTTGATAAGCACCATATTTTGAACATTCTTTTGGTACATACAGACTGACATTATCAATGTAGGGAAGTGATTTTCCAGCAATGGATCATTTAATCGCTTCGTAATGAATGCTTGTAATCAAAAAACCTAGTATGCGAAATTTAAATTGAATGCGCATACTTTTTTATAAGAAAAGGAATTTAACAATATTGCGCGAATTGATGGATATAAGTAAAAAATAAGAAATCAAAGAAACATGTATAAATTGTAAGAGGAAAAGTGAGGTTCAACAATGATTCAATTCCAAAAAGAAAATATTACTGTTTTTCAAAGTGCATTATATGTGACTACATCGGCAATAATTCAAACGAATAACGCTGTAATTATGACAGATCCTAATTGGTTACCTACTGAAGTTGAAGAAATAAAGGACTATATAAATAAAATAATAGGTGATAAACAGCTTTATATCATTTATACACATAGTGATTTTGACCATATTATTGGGTCTGGTGCCTTTCCAGAAGCTAAGGTAATCGCATCTAAAGAGTTTGATGAAAATCCAGACAAAGAAGAAAGTATAGAAAGAATTAAAAATTTTGACCAGAAATATTATTTAAACAGAAGCTATATGCCTATATATCCAACAGTAGATATTGTTGTTTCAGAGGATGGGCAAAAATTAGATTTAGATTCGTTAACCATGACATTTTATAAAGCACCTGGTCATACAAATGATGGTTTATTTACAGTTATTGAACCTTATGGTCTTTTTCTTTCAGGGGATTACCTGTCGGAAATTGAATTTCCGTTTATTTTCAGCAGTTATAAAGACTATGTAAATACTATCAATAAAGCTGAAAATATTTTGCTTAATCATCAAATAACAACGCTCATACCTGGACATGGTACGACAACACAAATTAAACAGGAAATTGAAAGGCGGCTAAACTGTTCGAAGTATTATTTGAATCAATTACTCCATGATAATGGAGAGCTAGTAAGCTATTTAAGTCGAGAATATCCATTTTTTGAAGGTATGAAAGGAATTCATACTGCCAATAAGGAAATGGCAAATCAAGCATTTTCAGAGGAAAATTAATATGATTTTGAAGTAGTTATTTATGTGAGTGCTTTTCGTATTTAGGTTTCATTTATAGTTTGTTTGATTTATCAAGTTTGGAGGCATTTAATTTTCCAAAAGGTTATTAAGATTGATAGCTAAAAATACGCTACTTAATCCATGCATATTTTCCGGCCATTTTACAATACTATGTTTAGATAATTTATCTAATTGGCACAGAAGGGAAGAGGCATAATTGGCTAAGCACTCAGATACAAGCTGGAAACAGGATCATCCAAGTACTTTGTTTAGCAACTCTGTTCAAAAGGCAGAGCGTTTGTTGAAGCATGCAAAGTCACACCCAGAGGAGATAGCGATTGAGCATGCTTTCGATCAAATAAAACATGCAGAAAATGCACGTTACAATGCAGAGCAATATGGTGAGCATTTGGATACGGTGCAACAAAATAATGAATACTTAGAGCAAATCAAGCAACAATTACACAACATGAAAGAGCAAGTGAAAAAGCAGTAGAACCCTAACCTACGTGCTTTAGAGCGGGCATCATAATAAAACGTTAAAAACGGCTTAAGCACTATATTGTAATAGCTTAAGCCGTTAATTTTTCTTGTCGATTTGCGTGCAAGTGTAGACTAAACAGTGACATGCTATACAGAATATGAAACATTAGGCTTTCCTTTGTTGATTTTGCACTGTAATCCAACAAAGGAAATAACTATTTAATTAACTAACACCAGACGATGACTTCATACGGTGTGGTTTGTGCAGGAATACTTCTGGTAGTAGGACCATAGACAACAATTAAGTTTCGATTTGCAGGATTTTTTGAAAAAGGCTGCCCGTTTTTAAGTAAAATAGGGGTGTAGGGAGAGAGATTTAATTGCAATTGACCATCACTACTCACCAATTGACTATTAAAAAAGTCTACTTTTACAAATTGATTATTGTTTTCCTTTACAACAATAAGTGCTCGATATTGCGGAGGGTATATCATTGGTACAGGTGCATCTCCATCATAATAGCCAGTAATCCAATCACCCCGAGCGACAATTTCTTGGTTTACAAAGTAAGTAGAAGGTGAGACCACAAAATTAACGATGCCACCAGTACCATCTTCTACCGTCATGAGTTTATAACAACCCTCCCCTTCCCCATTTTGCCCGACTGAAAAATCGTTTATCTGTGTAACCAATCCACGAAAAGATTTAAAATTTACCATAGCCATTCCTTTCTCGATAACATCTCAATCAATGATCGGTGAGATAAATCATTTATTTATGAAAAGAAAACCAATAATATTCGAACAGTGTCCCTTTAATTTATGTAACATCTCCAATATGGGTGACAGATGAAATACAAAGAAATGAATATATGTTGCATAAATCATCATATATAGCAGGGAAGCTAGCGAATAATTAAGGTCTTAATAATAGAAAATAATTGCCCCGTATGCTCCCTTAGAAAAATGCATCGTATCTTTTGCAGGGATTCCCTACTTTTTATCATCTTTTAAATAGATTACAACTGTTATATAATAGAGGCGATTCTAATGTATGAAAAATTGTAATACACAAAGAGATTGTTATAATTGAGACAGAAAAGGTATGTGACTAGTTACGCCTTTGCTTGCTACAACACCTAAGCAGGAGCGCCAACAACCTTTCTTGCGAATATTAGGTATAAGGATGGTAGAAATGAGTAACAGACAAATTAAATCAGACGTCATCTTAATTGGTGCCGGAATCATGAGTGCGACTTTGGGAACAATGCTCAAAGAATTAGCACCAGATTGGAATATTACTGTGTTTGAGAAACTTGCAAACGCCGGAGAAGAAAGCTCGAACGAATGGAATAATGCGGGAACAGGGCATGCAGCATTGTGTGAGCTTAACTACACTTCTGAAAAACCAGATGGCTCTATTGATATTAGCAAAGCCATCAACGTGAATGAACAGTTCCAGGTTTCTATGCAGTTTTGGTCATATCTTGTTAATCGCAAGCTCATCCAAAACCCACAAGATTTTATCATGCCATTACCACATATGAGTATGGTAAGAGGCGAGAAAAATGTCGCGTATTTGAAAAAACGTTTTGAAACAATGGCTAATAATCCGCTGTTCAAAGGGATGGAATTTTCCGATAACCCAGAGAAACTGATGGAATGGATTCCGCTTATTATGGAAGACCGTCCAGCGGATGAAGCGATTGCGGCAACAAAAATTGACACAGGTACAGATGTCAACTTTGGGGCTTTAACGCGCATGTTATTTGACCATTTAAAAACGCAAGATGTTGATATCAACTACAAACATAGTGTCGAAAGCATTAAACGTACGAAAGACGGCTCATGGGAGTTAAAAGTACATGATATCGATGGCTGTAGAATGGAATATCATACGGCGAAATTCGTCTTCCTTGGAGCAGGCGGCGGAAGCTTAGAGTTATTACAAAAATCAGGTATTCCTGAAGGCAAACATATCGGTGGATTCCCAATTAGTGGTTTATTTATGGTATGTAACAATCAAGAGATTGTCGAGCAGCATCATGCCAAAGTATACGGCAAAGCTGCGGTTGGCGCGCCACCAATGTCTGTGCCGCATCTGGACACACGATTCATCGACAACAAAAAATCGTTACTATTTGGTCCGTTCGCGGGCTTCTCACCGAAGTTCTTAAAAACAGGCTCGAATATGGATTTATTTGCTTCTGTAAAACCGCATAATATTACAACATTATTGGCGGCAGGCGTAAAAGAAATGGGCTTAACAAAGTATCTTATCCAACAACTGATGTTATCGAAAGATCAACGTATGGAAGAGTTGCGTGACTTTATCCCGACAGCGAAGAGCGAGGATTGGGATATTGTCGTTGCGGGTCAACGTGTACAAGTTATCAAAGATACTGAAGCTGGTGGTAAAGGAACGCTTCAATTTGGGACAGAAGTAGTTAGTGCAGCAGATGGTTCCATCGCGGCCTTACTAGGTGCTTCGCCAGGTGCGTCAACTGCCGTTCCAGTAATGATTGAAGTCATTAACAAGTGCTTCCCTCAACAAGTAAAAGAGTGGGAACCAAAACTAAAAGAAATGATTCCTTCTTATGGCATCAAATTAGTAGAAAACCCAGAGCTTCTAGAAGAAGTTCATACTTCTACAGCACAAGTGCTTGGTTTAAACAATAACTAATCAAATAAGAATAAAGAACCTTTCATCCTGTTTGGATGGAAGGTTCTTTGTTAATTTTGAGTGTAGAAAATCTAGTTTCGTATTTTCTATAAATTATTTAAAAACTTTAATTTTTTTCAGCACGATACAAACTGGGATAGCTGCGCAGATGCCTACAATGTTTTGAACGAGGTTACCAGGAATAGAGGCTGCTGGTATGATCCAATTGCCAAACAACACACGTTCACAAATATAATAACCTCCTAACATAAAGGGAACTGAAATGATGGTAGCGATAAGATTGAACGTAATACTATTCCCTTGGCGACCCTGTGACCAGGCAATTTTTCCAACTATATAGCCTTGCAAACCACGAGTTAGAAAAGTAAAAGGTGCCCATAATGTCCAGCCAGATATTAAATCGAATAAGCCCATCCCGAAAGCACCTGCCATTGCTCCTTTTTTAGGACCAAATAAGATGGATGTGATAAAGAGCATAGCCGTTCCAAGATGAACCAAACCACCGTTGGCGGTAATAGGTAATTTAATATTGATAAAGAGTGTTGCAACGAATACTAGTGCAATTAACATGGCAGTTTGAATCAGATCAGAAACGCGTGTAGTTGTATAACTTTTCGTACTTTTTGTAATGTTCATAGTGATAGACCTTTCTTACCTTTCGTATTGGTTTTTATTTATTGATAAAGTTAACAAAGGATTGGCCTATTTAAAAGTATCAATTTTTCGTATTTTTATATGGTCAGTTTAAGGTTATTAGTGTTTTCATTTATGCGCCAAGCTTTTTATTGAGATTCGTTAAGTGCCTAATCCAATCAAAGCCATGCTGCGCCTAACCGAATGAGAGCGCACCATTTAAAATATAATCCTGTGAAATAACGAATGAGAATTCAATACTTACAAAAGGGGATGGAAACATGGGAAGTTGGCAGGTAAAAAATTGCCTTGATTACTGGTGCTAGTCGCGGGATTGGTCGCAGTATTGCTTTGCATTTTGCGCAAGAGGGTGCCTTTGTCATTGTTCATTATGGTAAAAGACGCAATGAGGCAGAGGCAGTAGTTCAACAAATTACACAAAATGGCGGAAATGCTCGTGCGATTGGTGCCAATCTCAGCACGCTCGACGGCATTCAAGATTTATTTGTGGCATTAGATTATATTATTCAGGAACGCATAAGTGATAACCTTTTCGATATTTTGGTCAACAATGCTGGAATTGGTCAAGTTATTAACTTGGAAGACACAACGGAAGGATCCTTTCCATGAGGTGATGCAGATTAATGTTAAAGCACCACTTTTTGTTACACAACCAGCTTTACCTCGTTTACAAGATGGGGGAAGCATTATTAATATTTCATCATGTGTGACACGTGTAGCTTCTCCGAGTGTATTTACCTACAGTATGACCAAAGGGGCTATCGATACATTTACGCACCTGCTAGCCAAGGAACTCGAAATATAACAGTAAATGCTATCCAGCCAGGTATTATTAACACAGAAATGAATGCGGGAACATTGCAAAACGAAGAAGGACAAAAATATGCGGCTGTTCTTCAATCTTTAACAGATGGGGGGAGCCGGACGATGTAGCCGATATTGCTGAATTTCTTGCATCGGTGGATAGTCGTTGGGTAACTGGCCAATTACTCGATGCAAGCGGAGGTTCACATCTCTAATATTGATAATAGAAAGTGGGAGTAGGCTTGTTAGATGTAAAAAATACCTACTCTCGTTCATAAATATTTTTAAGTTAAAATTCATGGAGTACTGATTTTACATGAATAGATTTAATAGCCTTTTAAAACCTTAACTTTAAAAGACAAAATGTAATGGAACGTTTTACGTAAAGCGAAGCAATAAAAAGCAAAAAAGAAACAACGAGCGATAAAGGAATACTTAAAATGACTGGAAGGTCAACGCCTTGCCAAATACTCATTTTTATTTGTTCGAAGCCCACTGTACGTAGAATACCTGCTAGTATCGATAGTATTGCACTTACCATCAACCCTGCGTATAGGATAGATAAGACTAAAGTTGCTAGCGAGCAAAAAAACGCCAGAATTATTTTCATTCACTTTCACTCCTTATGATAAGGTGCACTTGAGCATTTGGAGAAACTGTATAGTTTTGTTTGTAATAAAGTGTTTGTATATGACAATTATCTCCGATCAATACAACATCCCCTTGAACAACGTCCGCATCTGTATTAGAAAGTTTCAAGGTTCTTCCATTTATTCTTTTACAAACCAGTTTCTTCTTTAAGAAGGACAGGGAAAGCTTATCTTTTTCTACACAAATTTCATCTGCAAAAAGCTGATTGATTTCACTTCGCCCCGACATTTTTAACTGAAAATGCTTTGCATGTATTTCCTTCGCTTTAACGAAGCCAGTTGCGTTAAAATGTTCTGCTTGTAATTTTTGTTCGATTGTTAGCTTCCCGGTACTGTTAATTTTCTGTACTTGCCCATTTTTCATCGTTAGATTTCCAGCATTCGTCATTTCTGTAACGTCACAAAAATCTTTTATCATACATGATCCCGTATTATTTAAAACCTGCGCTACAACGCGAGAATGGAAAGAACTATGTCCGTGAGTAGAAATCTTTTGTAAGTGTAGTTCTTGGTGTAAAGCAACAGAACCACGGATTTTTAGTATTTCACAATCTGCAGCCAAGTTTTTGATCTTGCCACTTGTAAGGGTTATACTTCGAAGCTGTTGTATTTCTTCATTCATGGATAAAGCACCTCTTTTAATTTAATTAATATATATTTTAATTATTAAAATATATATTAATTAAATTATATACACACTCAATTTGTCAAGAACAAAAAAGACAATAAAAAAAGGATTTCATATTCATGAAATCCTAAAAAATTTTTTTCATTAACCGATTAACATCGATTAGCACTTTTGCTATGTCTGTTAATTTCTCTTGTGGAAGTTTTAAGAATATATCTTGTACTTTAATCTCCCCAGTAGTTGTTAAAATCATTTTCACAACACGTCTGTCCTCATCTTCTCTAACACGTTGCACGAGATTTAATTTTTCCAATTTATCGCACATCGATGTAATAGCTCCAGGTGTTACAGTGAAAAAATCAGCTATTTCAGTAGCTTTCATACCACCATTGATTTTTAGCTGAAGAAGAAGTATCAGCTGGTTCTGAGATAGAGATTCACCCTCTGAGAGAAGGTTGACAAACATCATAGATTTTTGTTGTATTTCAAGCATTTCTTTCATAATGATTTCCACATTAAACATTTCACTATTTTTTGACATAAGATCACAGCCCGTTAAAATATTTACTAGTTAAATTATATAGTAAGTATATAATTTATTTCACTTACTGCCAATATTCTTTAGTTTTCTTGATGATGGAGCCTTTTAGAATCATGTATCATCGACATGAATTTTTTAGTCAAGTAAACAATTTTAAACACGTATTTAGAGTAGGGAGTAAGAATTTTATAAATCGTTGGGACAACATTTCCTGGGAAAAGGCTAAAATTTTAACCAATGACAGGAAATGTATAAATGCAACGAACAATAATTTATATTTTGAGGATGGAATGAGGAAAAGCTAGTGTAAGTGACAAAATCTTTAGGCGTCCCCCTATTAGTAGCATCGCAATTCTTATTAATAGCGTACTTTCCTAATGCTATAGAGTCATCATATCACTCCTGATTTACCAAATGTATTTTTCTTCAATTTGACAATTACTATACTTAATTTTATGACCCCCACAATTAACAGGAGCAAAGGGATCAAAAATAATAAATGTCCTATTCCAGGAGCAAATAATGTTACCACGGATAGAGGACCAAATAATTTAGGGAATCCAAGTAAAATAAGCAAAGGTATCAGGACATTAAATATTAATATAAAAATTCCCTTTAGCTTTGTTACTTTAGGATTTTTCACTTTAAAAATTCTGTAAGCAGACCACACAATGTAAGCAAGGATTACTAGTAAAACCACATTAAACACTATATATTTTATAAATGGATTGCCGGAAGATATAGCTGGTTCTTCATTATGGACTAGCTTGTTAATCCCACTCGTTATTGCTTCGTATTCATTCAAATTGAAATAATCCATGGAATTGATAAGTAGACTGATGCCATACTCCCCATCTAACATGACTTTTGAGTATGTGTTTTCTGTCCATCCATTATGAGAGACTACACCGTTATTCACTTCCCATCCCATAGCATAGTAGGTATCATGGCCGGCAAAGGATGCTGGATGATGCATTGTGTTCATGGCATTCGCTGATAAAAGGCTTGTCCCATTGAATTGGCCTTGATTTAATTGGGCAATCATGTAATTTGCCATATCCTCTACACTGGCAATAATGTAGCCAGATGCAACAGTCCCTTCGTGGTTTAATTGCTTTGTTGGCATCTTAAATCCAAATACAGTTTGATAGCCTTCCGCAATTGTTTCGTTTACATCATCTATAGGGCCTGCAAAGCTATTGTTCATGTCAAGTGGTTGAAATATGTACTCCTTTATATAGGCTGTATACGATTTATGTGTCACTTCTTCGATAACTGCACCAAGGATGCTATAATTTAAATTCGAATATTGATATTGCTCACCAACAGGGAATGTCAATTCGGTATTTGCCAAGCTTTGTATATGTTCTTTTACCGTTCTATCTCCTTGCGAAATAGCTACTTGACCATCCAATGTAGAAAGACCGCTTGTTTGATTTAGTAAATGTTGAATAGTGATTTTTTTAGATGCCTCTTTATCTGCAAGTTGAAACCACGGTATCACGGTTTGTACTGGATCCTCTAGATTGATTTTTCCCTGTTCGACTAGCTGCATAATGGCCAGTGCTGTAAATGATTTACTTACCGATCCTATAACAACTGGCGTTTGCGCCGTCATTGCTGTTCCATCTGGGCTCGAAAAACCATACCCTTGTAGGTATGCAACTTGATTTCCTTTTACGATGGCCAGTGAAGCACCGGGAATCTTCAGTCTCTCTATTTCATTAGTCATAAACGCATCAATGTTAGAGATAGCTAGATTTCTATTTATAGATTCAGTTTCGTTTGCCAATGCCATTCCGTTAGCACTAATCATTATCGTTAGTATGGCACATACAATAGCTTTACCGATTGCCAATTGTTTTTTAAGCATAATGTTATGTTCCTTTAGCTGAATTATTGTGTAATCTCAATGTCAATTACGAGAAATAATATGTCCATATAAATAGGAGTTAGTGGAATACATGTGAGCAACCGCCAATATTGGCGATTGCATTTTTATAACAGCTTATATTCTTTTAAGTAAAGTTGCAGCCTTATACATCTTCCTCTTATGGACATAAAAGTACATACTTAGTGGCCACCACATCACTAAAAAGATTGGATAAATCGCCCATATTGTTCCTGGAGAGGAAACGGCATTTACTGTAATAAAAAAGATACTGATGAGTAAGCTAGCGTAAATGGAGAACGCCACAAATGTTTTTTTCTGAGCATGGTATAGAGCCAAAGGCCACCAAATGACTAAAAACGATGGGAAAATAGCCCATGGATATTGCGGAGACATGACAAGATTTAATAGAGAATAATAGATAATGGTAGATGCACAGCCAATCAGTGCAATGTTCAAAGATTTTGCTCTTTCCCCTAAAAACATAAGGATGGGCCACCATAGTATTGGGTAAAAGGCATACATAATCCATAAATGATGAGGTGAATATAAATAATTTTCAAGCGTCAGGAAAGCGATGACCATAATACTACAGACTACAGAATATTGTTTGTATAATCTTTTAGACATAAAATATATAGTGATCGGCCATAGTAATAAAAGTAAACAAGGATAAATAAACCAAATCGTTTGTGGTGATGTTATATAATTCACCATTCCTAAAAATATCATGGTCATCAGGCTGCCTGCTATAGAAAAACTAATATAATGTTTCACAATTATTCCCTCCATTTCTTACGTGACCAAACAAAGTACATAGAAAGGGGCCACCATAAAATCACGAATATTGGGTAAATCGCCCAAATTGTATTTGGCGTATAATAAAGATTGATAAAAATAAATAAAGCAATAATTAAAGAACTTCCCCACACCGAAAATTCTAAATTTAATTTAGCCATATTTTTAATGCCTGTATTTTTTACACCTAATTCATTTCTTAGATCCTCAATATCTCCGAATTCAACGATGGCTTTATTAATCGCATCATCTTCATCTTTTCCTTGCTCCATCAAATAAAATACTTTCTCTTCAAGGTTTTGAATAATTTCTTGTTTCACCATTTCTGTATCATTATTACGAGGAATATCTTTAAACAACTCATCAATATGATTTTTTATCTTTTTCATTCTAAGCCCTCCATAAATAAGTCGATAATTTCCTTCACTTCCGTCCACTCTCTAACTAGCTCGGTTAAATAAGCTCTGCCTAGTGGGGTAATGCGGTAATACTTCCTTTTGCCGCCATGCGTAATATCACCGTAATAGGCCTCAATAATTTCTCTTTTTTCTAAACGTTGAAATATTGCGTATAAAGTTGCTTCTTTGATTTGAAAACGATTATTTGTACGAAGACTAATTTCCTGAGATATTTCATAACCATATCGATCTTTCTCTGAAATCAGCCGCAAAATAATGGAATCCAAATGTCCGCGGATAATATCACTTCGAACCATAAGTCACCTACTTAGAGTATATTATTCTACCTGGTAGAGTAATATTAACAAACATTACTCTGCCTGTCAAAGTAATAAATAAAAATTTCTGGCAATAAATTTGTGCACCAAAACATGATGTTCAATGATATTGATTTTAATTAATGATGTAACTTTTGCCACCAAGCTATGTAGGGCATTTCAAAGAATAAAAAATTCCACAGGATATACATCCAGTGGAATTTTGGTAGTAATAGGAACTATTATTTTTTTTATATATGTTGCAATGCAATTAGAAAGCGAGCCGGAGACGCAAAATTTATCAAGTAGCAGTAACAGCTCTCTCAGTCAAACTTTCTCGCTAGAAAAGGGCGACGTGGTGTTAGATTCGAAATGGCTATCACTGTTAGAAAAACGAGGAGGATGGTTGCAAGTACTGGACCCTCAGGGTAGAATGCTAGCTTCCTCCACTCTTCCTTCCCACTATGAGCCAGGTCAATTGGTATCCTATTGGCAAAAAAGCATGTCTTTTCCTTATGAGCTTACGGTAAGCCAAGAAGAGAAATTGATATATCCGTTAAGAAAGAGAGTGACAATGGCTTCTCTGTAATGATTTGTGATAAGGGAGCGGGGATGAATCAAGTAACATTGGACAAGCTGTTTGAGCGCTATTATCGTGGTACCAATTCGGAAGAGAAAACCAGCGGATCTGGCTTGGGGATGAGTATTGCGAAACAATTAACCGTTGCACACAGGAGAAATATTCGTAACTAGCAAACTGGGACATGGCACGGACATTGTACTAAAGTTTCGTCTGTAAAATAGGAGTGGTACTCTAAAAATTTTGGTGATATCTAAGCTGTATGGAACTACACCGCGTACTTTCTATTATGTCTACTGTCATAATAAATCCGATAATCAAAGGTTACTTTAACCTAAAGATTATCGGATTTTTGACTAATTTAAAGCCGAATTATTCGTTTGCAATTATAAATATAGCCCTGCAAGAAAGATTCCTAATACTTCTTGATAAATTTCATCAAACTGGCTTAACGGCAGTGGGTTTGTACCGCTACCCAATTCGACGGTAAAACCAGGTCTTCGCCAATCTTGAATGAACCAATCCTTATAGCCTGCATAGCTGCCAGCCGATTGAACAGGCTCATAGCCACTCACTCGACTAAACTCATTCACTAGTACCTCTGACTCTGGTGGTTCTAGATTTTCAAATCCCCAATAAATGACTCTTCCTTGCGTATGAAAAGCTAGAACTCGTGCAAAATTACGTTTCTTTGTTAAATCTGCCATCGCAATGGATTCAGGCTCGGAAAGGGGACTTTTACCCCCATAATCACGGGGACCTGGCGTTTTTGGATTGCGTGCACTTTCTAACTCCCACATGGCAGGAAACTGGTCGTTTAAATCGACACCATTTATATTCGCCTTCCAGCCAGAAAAATCGGAACTGCCATTATTCCAAGCAATTATTTTGTTTCGTAATGTTTCATCGTCTGGTGGTCCATGTAGGACTAAATTGACGCCATCAGGATTGACCATTGGAACAATGGATAATGAAGTTTGTTGGTAAAGAGGAAGGGTAGAGAGTCCACGAATAGTATTTTGGTTTGTGAGAGACAGTAGGTAGTCATTTAAAAAGGTCAAAATGATAGGCGTTGTAATCCACTCGTTCGCATGAAATGAACCATTATAATGGACCCGTTTAGAGCCATTTCCAATTAAAACCTCTGGAATTTCTTTTGCTAATACAGAATGGCCAATTGATGAACTTTGAATAAATGGATAGGCTGCTTGTAGTTTTTTTAAATCGCTTATCATGATGTTGTAGTCATAGTCCTGTTTACCATTTACAAGCCTCCAAGTAATCCTTTGAGGGATTTGAATTGTCTGTCCGATTTGCATACGATTGGGATTGAGGTTAGGATTAACAAGTAGAATGGCTTGGAGAGGAAGATTTCGACTTTGAGCAATTTGCCATAAAGTGTTCCCTTGTTGGATTTGATAATTGATTGTAACAAATCCAGGAATTTGAATACGTTGCCCAACCTGAAGTATTTGAGGATTAATATGTAGGTTGGAATCGACAATGAGTTGAAGGGGTATTTTAAACACTTCGCTAAACTGCCAAAGTGAGTCCCCTGGTCTTACAAATATATCCACATCTGTTCTCTCCCTATTTTCAAAATAATACATCATAGAAGTATATGATTTTCTACAACACTTATTATTCAATGCATAAAATGATTAGGGGCTGTTTCTTTGTTATTTCTTTTTCCTCTATTATACTGATAATAGAGTTACAAGACAGGCGAAGTGGAAAATGTGGGAAGTGGGGGATTTTTTATTTCCCCTAAGTATTAAGTTGAACCAATCGGGCTATTACGGTCAGTGAATTCTCTTTACTGACCGTTAATGCGGGATAAAGAGAAACTTCAAGCAGTGAGATTTTTTCACCACCACTGCTTGTTAGTTGAAGCAATCGGGCTATTACGGTCAGTGAATTCTCTTTACTGACCGTAACTGCGGGATAAAGAGAAACTTCAAGCAGTGAGATTTTTTCACCACCACTGCTTGTTAGTTGAAGCAATCGGGCTTTTACGGTCAGTGAATTCTCTTTACTGACCGTAACTGCGGGATAAAGAGAAACTTCAAGCAATGAGATTTTTTCACCACCACTGCTTGTTAGTTGAACCAATCGGGCTTTTACGGTCAGTGAATTCTCTTTACTGACGTTAATGCGGGATAAAGAGAAACTTCAAGCAGTGAGATTTTTTCACACCACTGCTTGTTAGTTGAAGCAATCGGGCTTTTATGGTCAGTGAATTCTCTTTACTGACCGTTAATGCAGGATAAAGAGAAACTTCAAGCAGTGAGATTTTTTCACCACCACTGCTTGTTAGTTGAACCAATCGGGCTTTTACGGTCAGTGAATTCTCTTTACTGACCGTTAATGCGGGATAAAAGGAAGGAATTATATGTACAGTAAATTAAAATTAGGTATTCGATCAAAGATTACTATTGGGTATATAGTTATCATTCTTTGTTTACTTGCATCGGTTATCATATTAAATAATCAAATTACATCTCTACAAAAGGAAAGAAATTTTATTATAAAGTATGATTCCCAGGTTCAGGCACTAACAAATAGTATCGAAAAATATATATTGGACATGGAATCCAGTCAACGTGGCTTTATTATTACAGGTGAATTGAGTTATTTAGAACCATACGAAAATGCCTCTAAAAATTGGAAGGTGGATTTTAATGAGCTTCACCAGCTGTTAGATAATAAGCCGAATCAACAAGAGAAGTTAGAAGAGATAAAATACACGATAGAGCATTGGGTTGCAACATCTGGTGATCCAACTATTAAGTTAAAAAAAGATAATAACACAGCAGAGCTAACAGAATTTTTTAAAGTTGATATTGGTCGTAAGGATATGGAGACGATGAGGAAGCAATTTGCTTCCTTCCGTTCAGCTGAGAATGCTCTGACACAAACAAATGCAAATCAATTGGATAAAAAAAATAATAATTTAACAAGTGGGCTATTTGGATTATTGGTACTTGTTTCGTTTATCGCTATTGTAATTGCTAGTGGCATCTCTCGCTCCATCGTAAAAACAATAACAGAAGTTACAGAGGCAATTAAAGAAATTGCTGCTTCTAAGGCTAATCATAAAGGAAGAATCCACGTTAAAACAAACGATGAAATTAACGTGCTTGCCGATGCAACCAATGAGCTTTTAGATACGCTAGAGGAACGGGAATGGTTGCAGTCCAATATTGCTGAAATGGTCACAAAATATCAAGGGATATCGGCCATTACGCAATTAGCAGAAATCTTCCTATCCGAAATTGCGCAAATGACAAAATCTTCACTCGGGGCATTTTATGTTCGTGAAATGAATAATAATGATATTTATTTTGTGAAAAAGGCCGCCTTTGCAGATGCCAGCGATAATATAGGAGTTGAACGTTTCAAAATAGGACAGGGACTAATTGGGCAAAGTGCTCGTGAAAAACGAGTATACATGTGTAACGATATTCCTAAAGATTACAAAGTAATTGGAACAGGCTTAGGAGAAGCACCTCCCAAGTGCATCCTTATTATTCCGATTATATTTGAAGATGAAGTCATTGCTGTTGTGGAATTGGCAACAATGAATAGTTACACAGAGTTACAGCAAGAATTAGTAAAACAAATCATTGAAACCTTTGGACTGACGGTTAATAGTATTTTAGGTCGTATGGAAATTGTTCGGTTATTAAATGAATCTAGAGCGATGACAGAAGAATTACAAGTACAGTCCGAAGAACTTCAAACGCAATCAGAAGAATTACAAATGCAGACAGAAGAACTGACAATGATTAATGAACAGTTGGAAGAAAGAACGAAGGATGCTGAAACAAAGTCAAGGGAATTAGAAATAGCCAAAAGAGATTTGGAAGAAAGTGCTGAGCAACTTTTACTCAATTCTAATTACAAGTCCGAGTTTTTAGCCAATATGTCTCACGAATTGAGAACACCACTGAATAGCATTTTAATTTTATCTGAAATGTTAGCGGAAAATAGTAATAATAGTCTAACAGAAGAGGAAGCAGAATTTGCAAATGTCATTCACTCTTCTGGGGAAGACTTACTGGCATTAATTAATGACATATTGGATTTATCAAAAGTTGAGGCTGGAAAGTTAGATATTATTTTCGGAGAAGTAAATGTAAGTGAAGTGCCACTACTATTGGAGCAAATATTCTCGCCAGTCGCTCATAAAAAGAAACTAGAATTCCAAATTACAAAAGCTGAAAATGTAGTAGATGTTTTCTATACGGATGAAAAAAGATTCCAACAAATCTTAAAGAATTTATTATCGAATGCCTTTAAATTCACGGAAAAAGGTTCTGTAAATCTAAGTATCAAACAACTTAAAAATGAGCAGTTAACAAACAATATGCAAGAGATTAGTGCGGAGTGGCTCGAAATTACGGTTTCAGATACCGGTATAGGTATTCCTAAGGACAAACACCAACTTATCTTTGAATCGTTCCAACAGGCGGACGGTGCTACGGTGCGTAAGTATGGTGGAACAGGTCTTGGTTTATCTATATGTAAAGAATTCGCCAAGTTACTCGGTGGTTGGGTTTCCTTACAAAGTGAAGAGGGGAAAGGTAGTAGCTTCACGCTTACTATTCCAAGTTTACCGAATGGTATCAACGAGGAGCGGTGTTCTAACCTAACTTTTGCAGAAGTCGTAGCAACGACAGTCGTGAATGACCCTATCGAGGTAATAGAAGGACCAATTGAGGAAAGCCATCATGACGCTCAAAATGAGGTAGATGTTTTTCAGAATAAAAATATTTTAATTGTAGACGATGATTATCGTAATATTTATGCATTAAAAACAGCTCTTGAAAAAAGAGGTATGAATATTCTCGTTGCAAAAGATGGATTAGAATGCTTGGATGTTATGCAAACCAATGACAAAATTGATTTGATTCTCATGGATATAATGATGCCGAATATGGATGGTTATGAAACGATGTCCGTCATTCGTACACAAATGAAGTTAACAGATTTACCAATAATAGCTTTAACGGCGAAAGCCATGAAAAATGACCGAGATAAATCATTAGAGGCAGGCGCTTCTGATTATATTAGTAAACCATTGAATCTAGATCAATTAATATCTGTATTACGAGTATGGCTAGTTTCCAAAAGGAGTTAATAGGTATGGAAAAAGAGTTTCACAACAACCTGGAGCTAAATATAGAGAACAATAAACATACTAATATGGAGATTGATTTGTTACTCGAAGCCATCTACCGTTTGTCTGGTTTTGATTTTAGAGAATACAATCGTTCTTCTATATCACGCCGGATTTATAACAGGATGAGGGTTAGTAATATCCCAACGATTACTCGTTTACTTGAAAAAGTAATTCATGAAGAAGTGTTTTTAGAGCAAGTTCTAAATGATTTTTCCATTAATGTAACGGAAATGTTTCGAAATCCCAGCTTTTTCAAAGCCTTCCGTAAAGATGTTATTCCTTACTTACGGGATTTCCCTGAAATTCGAATATGGCATGCAGGGTGTGCTACTGGTGAAGAAGTGTACTCAATGGCTATTTTGTTACAAGAAGAGGGGTTACTTGAAAAAAGCGTAATTTATGCAACTGATATGAATGAACACGTTTTAGAAAAAGCTAGGCAAGGGGCATTTCCTATTCAAAAAATGCAAGCATATACAAAAAATTATATGCTTGCAGGAGGGGTTCATGCTTTTTCAGAATACTACAATACCGATCATCAATATGCCTATTTTCACCCTTCGTTACTAAAAAATATTATTTTCGCACAACATAATTTAGTAACCGATCAGTCGTTTAATGAATTTCATGTCATTATGTGCCGAAATGTATTAATTTACTTTTCACCTGCCTTACAAAGTCAGGTCCATATGCTATTTTACGATAGTTTAAGCCAGAATGGATTTTTAGGCTTAGGAGATAAAGAAACCCTTCGGTGTGAAGGGATTATTTCCAAATATAAGGAAATTGTAGGCAATGAAAGAATTTATCAAAAATTATATTAAGAGCAAAGGGGAGTTCTCGAGTTGAGATCTCCCCTTTCATTTTTGTCGCTAGTAGTGCTTAGTGAGCTTGAATCATTAAGACACACATATCATCTGGTTGATTTATTTGTTTTTCCTTTGGTAGAAGGTTATCTATAAGGCTCTGAGAAAAATTCCATTTTGTAGATGTTAGGGTGCGCAAATGTTTTTCGGATTCTATTTCACATGGCCCCATAGCCTCTAGAACACCATCAGTATACAAAATAATTTGGACATCTTCATTATACTGAATTAGTTGTTTCTCAACTTCTATTTCCTCAAAAAAACCAACCGCGCAACTACCTTTACTTAAAGGAACTAGTGTTTCTTCATCGACTAGTGCATACCCATAAGGATGACCAGCGTTAACATATTCAATCGTTTTTTTGTCAGTATCGATTACTAAGTAAATCGCCGTAAAATAAAATAAATTTTCATCTTTTCCGTTCTGTAAAAGCGCCATATAACGATTTAATTCTTGAATGACTAATTCGGGTTCTACTAGCTGTTTAACAGCCTCTCTGAGCACAGAGGAGATAAACATACATACGAGTGCAGCAGAAATACCATGCCCCATCATATCAAGCAAGATGATGGCATAGCGATGATCATTTATTTTATGCCAATAGTACATATCTCCTGCTAAATTGGAGGAAGGTAGATAAGAAACTTCAATTTTAATGTCCTCTTTATTTAGCGGGGGACTTAATAAGCTTCGTTGAACATGTGTAGCTAAATCCAATTCGTATTGGATTTTCTTATCGTGCAAAGTGTGCCAGTCTAATTCTGCTTTCAAGCGTAGAGCGACACGAATTCGCGCAAGAAGTTCTATCTTATTAATCGGTTTTGTAATGTAATCTACTCCACCTATATCTAATGCTTCTGCAAGTTTATTTTTATCTTCAAGTGCCGTAACAAAAATAATTTGAATGTCTTTTAAACGCTCATTTTGTTTAATACGTTTGCAGGCTTCAATACCATCTATTTCTGGCATCATAATATCTAATAAAATTAAATCTACTGAATTACCCGCTGGATTTTCGGCATCCAACTGTAAATAATCAAAAAGCTCAAAAGCTGATGATAGAGATACACAGTTATCATAACCCGCATTTTTTAATATTTTTTCAATTACAAATAGATTGACGGAGTTGTCATCTACAAGAAGGATTGTCATAGTTATTTCTCCTTATTTTGATATGAATATTGATGAAGTGCAGATTATCATAGTCAATTAAAAATACTCTCAACCTTATTATTATACAAAACATTAGAGAGTTACGGTATTTTAACGAATCAAAGGTATATCGTACTAGTTATTAAGTTTGGCTATCAGTAAAGCAATGATGAACGCTATAGGCATTAAGATTTTTCTTGAGAATGAAGAACATTTACTTTATCAATGTTTAATTCTAGCTTTCTTAAAGCGATTAAATATATCAATACCATTTGCGACAATGGATATCGCAATAATCACGAACAATATTCGATCGATTGAAAACGCGACCTTTGAAGCTGTAGTTTCCAAAATAGCAGCTATATAAGGAATCGCAGGCCCGTGTATTAAGTCAGGTTGCCTAGCTATTAGGATAAAGACAATTGTAGTTACAACTTGAAGGAAAGCATTTAAAACAGCAATTTGTATGGTCCATTGACTTACTTTCCATTTATAAAATGTCAAAGCAATACTGAGTACGATGCAAAACACTATGATTGGTTTATAAAATAATAGGATTTCTTGATTGAATATGGGCATGACGAACGTTAAACCATCTCGCTCGTCAGAAGTGTAAATGCCAATGAGATCATTAGCTTTAAAATAAACTACAGAAAAAATAGCTATTCCTAAAAAGCTAAAGACAATATCATTTAATGGAATATATTTGTCATGAGTGATTATTTTAACTTTATTTAAATCATCAGGTGTCCATTGTTGTTGATCTGTTAAAAAAGGTATATGATCCTTCACGTTATCAAAGTTGCCAGTACGTTCAATAACAATAAAGGTAATGGTCACCCAAAAGAGCACATGAAATAGCACCGATATAATGTTGGCAACTGTTATCGAAAAAGTTTTGATGATGGCAGTCAGGAGTGCGACCTCCCCTGTATATAGCACAGTATTTTCAATAATTTGCACCAATATTGTAATAAAAATAGCCCATGGTATTACTAATTTGATTGTTCTAATATAGGTGCTATATACTTCTGGACCGATTAAATGTGTTGAAGTATCCTGATAACTCGTTGCAAGCGCAGCAGGGTTTCCGAGCTTCAAAAGCACTTCCTTTACCTCTAATTCGGAATAATTATCAGGTAACATGCCTTCAATTTTTGATTTTAGCTCTAGGCCTTTATCTGCACGAATTTTCTTTGGTAGCCTTCTTGTCACTTCATAAATATAAACCTCAATCATATTCACCCTTGTCATCTCCCTCCAATAATGCATTCGGCTCTCGAACGATACCGACCATTTGAGAAGTTCCACATTTTTAATGCACAGAGCATAGTCACGCCATAAAATTATTTGTTTTCCTCTCCTAGCTACTTATTAAGTGGTAATATATGTTATTAATTATAACGGAAATTAATGTGAAGAATTGTATGAAAATTAAATTGCTTTTAATACAATAAACATACCAATAACTTTTTGAATGGATAGGAGGAATGAACGTGAGGTCTGTTAAGAAACTGAAAGAAGAGGTATTTAACGAATTTGTAGATATTGTGGTAGACGGCTTACCCAGGAATGTCGGATGCTTCACAGCAGTCAAAGGAACAATTGAAGAAGCTCTTTGTGCATAACCAACATAATAACCCATCCATTAATTATTATGGCTTGTGGACAGACAAAAATTAATTGATGGTATGCGACTGCATGATTTTGAAATTTATTTTCAAAAATAATTCCGATTGGTGGTGTGTGGTTGGTAGCGGTTGATTTACTGCATAAAAAAGAGAAGGTTGCAAAAGACTTAATAGATTAGTTCTTAGTGTTTTTTTAAATAAAAATGTTCATTTTGTTGCTTTATATCCATTCAGACCAGACTTTTATAAAAAAATGGGTTTTGGCTATGGACCGAAAATGTATCAGTATGTAGTGGAACCGTCTAGTTTTCCTAAGGGAGATACGAAAGAACATTTAAGGTATTTACAGGAGCAAGATCAATATAAATTAAAGGATTGCTATAATAGGGTAGATGCAAAAAAACATAGTATGTTTTTTAAAACGGAATCGGAACTTATAGCTATTTTTAAAAATCCGCAATACTATATTTATGCTTTTGACTATGATGTGGAAATGGTTATAGATATTGCAGAACTTTCATCACTTGTATGGGTATTGTAACGATGAAGGAATTATTAATGCTGGGTAAAGTGAAAGTGAGTAATGAACGATTGATAGAGGTGTTAAATCAGTTCTTTTTCGTCTATGAAAAGCCAATCTATGTCACAGCATTTTAGGGTAAACCATTATTCTCGATGGCTTCCCTATATACAGCGTTAGTTATTCTTTTTTCATAAAGAGAGAGGAAGAACGGACAGGCCTCTCTAATGGTGTAATATTAATAATAAAATAGCTTATTATTAATATTAAAATAACAAGTGAATACATTAATGTGTTTAAGGGATGGTCATGCTCCACGATGATTAAGCGGATCATGGCCGTGATACCTATATAAATGAAATATCTCAGTGGAAAATGATAATCTTCTTTGAAATATTTAATAATCATTGTTATAAATTCAAAATACAAAAAGAAGATAAGAATATTTGCGAGGAAAAGCTTGTAGTCACCGCTGTCATCGGCTATTAAAATTTTTAGGAACTCAATTAGCTCTTTTATAAGTAAAAAGGACAGTATGAGCGCAAGTAGTACTAGGCAGACATTTAAGAATAATTGTAAAGTTTTAGGCACAGTATTAATTAGTTGAAGATACGTATTGTTTTTTTGATTCATCTAATTCCTCCATTCCAATCTTCTTATTTAAAAATAATATTATCTTTATAGAGTATGAAAAGCCTTGAAAAAAGAGAATGCCTACTTGTGAAAAAATAGTGATATTTTGTGTATTTTTGCTTTGATTGATTAAATATAACATTTTATTGTAAATGTATTAGCAGTAGTACTGTAAATTCCAGTAAACAAGCGTAAAAGAAAGTTTTCAAAAAAATTAGGCTGTATGCTAAAATAGATGTGCATGAATATATAAAAAGGGGTTTTTAAAATGGCAAAGTCAGCAAAATCAGCAAAAATTACACCTGAGCGTTTAGAAGAAGCATTAAATGTTCGTGATCGTCTTATTATTGAATTGCTAGTACAAGTACTTGATGAAAAGCTAGTAATTGAACGTCCTGTTTTACGTGAACGCTTAGGGAACCTTGTAGACCTTTCTAATCACGATGCGGAACTAAAGGAAACGTTAACAGCCGTTATTAATAAGCTATAATAACTGTGCATAAAGAAATGCTACGAATCTTTCGTGGCATTTTTTTACATTCTGAATAAGTATCCCACTTTAGATAAGATAAAGTAAAGCGGTCTCAATACACATCGATCCCCTATAAGAAAGACACTTCAAAGCGCCTTTCTTATAGGGAATAATTTTTGAATAATGTACAGGTTATTAACTAAAACGATCCACTAATTCATGCATTCGTTCTGCTTCTGTATGAAGTTCCACAGAGGAGTGCATAATCGCTGTGATAGCAGATTTTTGTTCATCAATCGAAGCATCAACCTGTTCAGTGGCTGCTGCTGATTGAGTAGCTACACTAGCAATGCCATTAATAGCGTTAACAACGATAAGTCGATTTTCTGCCATTTCATTCATGCCCTGATCGAGGGAAACAAGGTGAGCAGTAATCCCCTCAATGGAATCTGATAAAAAAGTAAAAGCATTTTGCACTTCGCTTATGGATGTAACCTGTCCTTCCGAAAGCTGTAGCGTATGCATCATCTTGGCATCGGAATTTGCTGTATCTAATTCAATGCGAGTCAATAAATTTTTCACACGGTTAGTCGCTTCGTTTGTATCTTCGGATAGATTACGTACCTCTGCAGCTACTACTGCAAACCCTTTACCATGGTCACCTGCACGCGCAGCTTCAATACTTGCATTTAACGCTAATAGATTAGTTTGTTCAGAAATCGACGTGATTGTTTGCACAACATTATGGATTTCCTGCATTTGCCCCATCAAACTAGAAAAGTTTTCTCTTAGTTCTTCAATAACTTGTGTAAATTCTTGTGAATTTTGCTGTAGCAAGTCTACTTTCTGTCGTCCATTTTCCTGTGATTTGTTAATGATGTTCGTTTTTTGTGTGATTTCAGCGTATTTGTCTGTTGCAGTAGAAATAAGGTAGGATAATTTCTCAACTTTACTAATGGCCATTTCTGCTTCCTCAGCCTGAAAAACGGTCCCTTTAGAAATTTCTGTAATGGCTTGGTGAATTTCATCGGCTGAAGCAGTTGTTTCTTCTGTGATAGCACTGAGCATTTCAGAGGAAATTCTCATTTGTTTAGAGCTATCTTTTGTATTGCTCACCATTTCATTCAAACTATGCTTCATATCATTCACGTTTTTTGCAAGAATCCCCAATTCGTCATTTGTAATTATGGGTATATCTTCGCCAGTCAATTTACCTCTAGCAATATCTGAGGTCATCACCATAATACGTTGTATGTATGAAGTCATTCTACCCGAGAAGAACCAATAAAGAGTAACCCCAATAATTGTTGCGAGTAAAGTCATACCAAGTGTGTAATAGAGAACCTTTGTAGCGCCCGCATTGAAATCCATTTCATAGGTACCCGCAGCAATAATCCAACCCCAATGCTCGTCCTTCGCTACATATGTAATCTTAGGTGCAATTACATCAGGGTTTGACGGTAATGCCCAATCATAACGTACGTACCCACCACCTTTGTTTGCCTCAGCTATCTGTTCACGTACAAAATAGCGTCCATCTTTTGTTTGGAGGTCATTAACATTTTCACCTTCAAGTGAAGGGTGCGCTTCCATCATCCCGTCATCTTTTAAGACATAAAAGTAAAAGTTTTCACCGTATTTCACAGGGTTATCAATGGATCTTTTATTATCCTCTGTTTTTTCACCAACAATTTGTGTCCTTGCTCGTTCCTGGGCTTGTTCTAATGTTAAACTACCCTGTTGAACTTGTTCATCTAACGTTGCAATTACTTCCATTAGCCCTAAAGTTCCGTTTTTAAGACTAAGCCGCCCGATGTTATCAATTTCATTTTTCGCTACGAAGTAATTGACAGTGCCTACAAGTACAGTAGGAATTAATATAACAATTATCGCCAAACCGACAAGTTTATTTCGTACTGATTTTATCATGGACATACCCCCTGTTCTTTTTAAAAGAGCCAAAGTATGTATTTATACTTTCATTTCATTATAGTATAAAATATTTTAATAAAAAATAATTTATTGAAAATTCTGAAAAATAAATATATGAAACATTTCTTTTTTGTCATTTAGTATAAAATAAGCCCAAACAAGAGCTAAAAATCTTGTTTGGGCTCATCTTAAATTTTTGTTAGTATACTTTATCACCGTTAAAAATTGAGTTTTTCACAATTACATAATCTACATTTCGAATAGCATCTAGCTTATTGCCGCCTGCATAGGAAATAGATGATTGAAGGTCTTGTTGCATTTCAATTAACGTATCTTTTAGACTACCTTTATGTTCTACGTACATTTTTTTTCCTTCAACGTTTTTCTTTTCACCTTTTTGGAATTCTGAAGCAGAGCCAAAGTATTCTTTCACTAATTTACCATCAATTTCAATTGTTTCACCTGGGGATTCCTCATGACCTGCAAATAGGGAACCGATCATCACCATTGAAGCACCAAAACGCACTGACTTTGCAATATCGCCATTTGTCCGAATACCACCGTCAGCGATGATTGGTTTTGTCGCTGCTTTTGCACACCAACGTAGTGCTGCTAGTTGCCAACCACCTGTACCGAATCCAGTTTTAATTTTTGTAATACATACTTTACCAGGTCCGATGCCCACTTTCGTAGCATCTGCACCAGCGTTTTCAAGTTCTCTTACAGCTTCAGGAGTACCAACGTTCCCTGCGATGACAAAGCTATTCGGTAAAAACTTTTTAATATGCTGGATCATTCGAATAACAGCATTTGAGTGACCATGTGCAATATCGATTGTTATAAATTCAGGTACTAAACCAGCAGATGCTAGCTCTTCAACAAATGTATATTCTTCTTCTTTTACACCAACACTAATAGAAGCGATTAAACCACGGCTTTGTAAATCTTTAATAAAATCTGTGCGCTTTTCTGGGTTGAAGCGATGCATAATATAAAAGTAACCGTTTTCAGCAAGTTTCACAGCAATATTTTCGTCGATGATTGTTTGCATGTTTGCAGGTACAACAGGAAGCTTAAATGTATGGCCACCAAGCGTGACAGATGTATCACATTGTGAACGGCTCTCTACGATACATTTTGCGGGAATTAGTTGAATATCTTCATAGTCAAATACGTTATCCATTATATACACTCCTAAAATACGAATATTTTTAAAGAATTAATTTAAATCGTTCGTCATTTGGTAATTTACATCATTTTTAAGGAAATGTCAAAGTTTTTAACAAAATAACTTAAAAATCTACTTTAGGTACATGAAAAGAACGGTTTACAGTTTATTAAAAAGGCTTTTTATAATAGCAAAATTGAAGATTTATCATAATCAACTCCATTTTTAGAAAGCAATTTAAATGTATATACGTAGGATTTGGCTTATCATTCATCTTCCATGTACAATAGAATTGTTTCTAAAATGACAAAGGAGTGTTGGAAATGGCAGTAGAGGTGTATTTAGTTTTTAATGGAAATTGTCGAGAAGCTGTATCGTTTTATGAGAAAGTTTTTAATACGGACAAGGCAGAAATTATGACATTCGGTGATTCACCGCAGAATCCAAATTATAAATTGCCAGAGGAAGCTATGGATCTTGTTATGCATACGCGACTTTCGATTTTGGGTAGCAATGTTATGTTTTCGGATACTTTCCCAGGCTCGCCGTTTACAGTGGGCAACAATGTAACATTAGCGATTGTCTTGGATGATGAAGCTCAGTTACGATCAGCTTATGAGGGGCTTAAAGAGGGCGGCAAGGTCAATATGGAGCTACAAGAAACTTTTTGGAGTAAATGCTACGGCTCATTGACTGATAAGTTTGGCATTGAATGGCAACTTAGTTACGAAGAAAGAAATTAATCATAATATAAAAAGCACGATGTAGCGGGGAAAGACCCTGAACATCGTGCTTTCTTTAGGTTAAGGAAACGATTTTTGCAAAGATAACATAGGAACAATGTTTAATGTTTGCAAGTAGTTAGTTAGATTTATATTTATATTGTGCATTTGTTTTTAGTATTTAAAGCGTTTTACAAAAGTTTGTAATTCATCGGACATATCTAGAAGTGATTTTGCAGCCATAGCCATTTCTTGCATAGAGGACAATGTTTGCTCAGTGGAAGCAGCAACCTCCTCTGAAGCAGCAGCATTAAGTTTAGCATGGTCTGTTAGCTCTACAGCAGTTGCAGTTACTTCTTCGACTACAGCTGACATTTCCTGTGCAGAAGCAGATATGTCCTCCATTTTCGGTGCAATATTACGTAGACTTTCTAGGATGTTCGCGAATTTTTCGCTCGTATCTTGAGAGAGTTGTAAACCGTCCTGAACATCTGTAGAGGCCTTTATCATTGTTTGCACAGATTTCGCAGTATCTTGCTGAATCCCGGTAATCAATGAAGAAATTTGTTCAGCAGATTGATGTGATTGTTCAGCTAATTTTCGTACTTCATCTGCAACTACAGCAAAGCCTTTACCATGTTCACCTGCTCGAGCGGCTTCAATAGCTGCGTTTAGTGCAAGTAAGTTTGTTTGGTCTGAAATAGCACTAATAATCTCTAAAATAGAACCAATTTCTTTTGTTCTATCGTAGAGAGATTTGATCATGTAGTCGGACTGGGTAACAGATTCATTAATAGAAATCATCTGGTTTACGGTACGTTCTACTGATCTACCACCTTCATCTGCCTGTTGAATGGCATGATTAGAAAGATCGGATACTTGCATAGAACTATCTGCTACTTCAACGATTCCTTTTGCGATTTCTTCAATTGAAATAGCATTTTGATCAATACCCGTTGTTTGCTTTTCTGCACTTATAGCCACTTGTTGCATGGCTTGCGTAACTTGTTCTGAAGAAGCAATATTTTGCTCCGCATTTGCCGATAATCCTTGTGCAGAGATTTGTACATGATTGGCGCTTTGATCAACGTTACGAATGAGTTTTTTTAGGCTAACTTTCATCGCAATAAATGCTTGACTAAGCTGTCCAATTTCATCTTTCGAATGGACATCAATGAACTCGGTGAGATCGCCTTCACTAATTTTTAAGGCACTTTCTTTTAGTCGATTAATTGGTTTGACAATGCTTTGGATCATGTAAAGCATAAAAACAACACCAACAATAATTGAAACGACGATGATGATTAAGTTGATATTAAAGGTTGTAGCTGCAGCCTTCGTCGCCTCTGCAGAAAACATTGTTCCAACAACCTTCCAACCGGTTAGCTTATTAGTCATAAATTGTAGCTGACGATCATTTTCAATGATAGTACCGCTCTCTTTCTCATAAATCTTTGCTATATAGGTTTCGGTTGCCTCCATACCACTTTCTTTATCGGGCTGGGCAATATAAATTTTGTTGCTATCTAAAAGAGATGCAAAACCAGTTTCTCCAATGCGTATATCATTCGTGATGTTGCTCAATGTAGAAATATTGAGATCTAACCCGATTACACCTGAACCGTCCTGTAAAGCCTGTGTAATGGTAATAACAATATCACCTGAAGTCTGTGTGACATAGGGCGCAGTGATAGTGACTTGGCCTTTGTTCTCTAATGCTTGCTTATACCAAGGTCTTGTTCGAGGGTCAAAATCACTAGGGTACTCTTGCGCTGGCTCGTCCAATAGTTTTCCATCAGCTGTGCCTATATAGATGAGTTCAACCTCTGGATGCATATTGGTATATTCGTGTAATAGCGATTTAAGCTCGGACATCCTATTTTCTTGTAAATAAGATTGATTGAGCTTTTTTGTAAAATATTGAACGTCTTCAACTTTCGGTTCAATGGTGTTTGTAATATTCGTGTTGAGCATGCGAATGCTTTCAGCGGTGCTTGCTTGCTGTTCCTTCAAAATTTGCTTTCCAGCACTATGATAAGAAACGATGCCTACAAGTAATGTTGGAATAATAAGCATAGCCAAAAATGAAAAAATGAGCTTTTTCCTTAAACTTAGAAGTTTCACTTGTTTGTTCCTCACTATTATTATGATGTATTGTTCTATACTTTTCCTTAGAAGGAAATAAATATGACTAACTTATTTTATCAAAAATTAATAGAGTAGATACACATTTTGAGAAAGAGCTACATAAATGACAGAAGTCATCCAAAAAACAAGCGGAAATGGTTTTAAAATGATTATTTTAGAAAGAGTGATTCTAAAAGAATGAACATGAAGTAGTGATAAAAAGAATAAATGATGAAAAAAACTGAATGATTTAGCCTTTTTGTGTGAAGGATAACTAGCAGATTGTTGTATACTAATGCTCAAAGGAGGAGGAATTTATTATGATTCAACAAATCGGACAAGTTATGTTATATGTGAATGATCAAGATGCCGCTGTAAAGTTTTGGACAGAGAAAATTGGATTTATCGTAGTAGCTGAACAGGAAGAGGCGGGGATGCGATGGATTGAAATTGCGCCATCTAAGAAAGCGCAAACGAGCTTCGTTCTTCACAATAAAGAAGCCATTGCAAAAATGCAGCCAGAATTAAATTTAGAGACACCTTCTATTATGTTTTACGCAGAGAATCTAACAGAGCTATATCAGGATTTTCAAACAAAGGGAATAATAGTTGGCGATTTAGTAACGATGCCAATGGGTAGAGTTTTTAATTTTGCTGATCACGAAAATAATTATTTTGCATTAGTTGAAAAATAATACGTAAAGGCTGATTTAAAAAGGCCTTCAAATAATAACGACTTTTGCCTATATAGTAAAAATCCGCATCGCTTTCCGCGGGCAAGGCATGAGCCGCATCGCGCGTTAACGCTCCCTGCTGGGACTCATGCTCTTGCTTTTCCGGCAGGAGTCTACGCGGATTTTACCTTTAAATCAAAAAATAACATAACTGAAAAACATCAGCATATTGTTTTTACTTTTGGGACAGTCCATTTACGATAAATCCTCCCCATAAATTGCGGCTGTTTGTCGTTCAACGACAAATTGTTGGCCATTCCATTTTAGAACATTTTCAATATAGCCTAAACCGTCGGCGTGGTATCTGCCTGCTATTGCTTGAAATGCTAAAATCTCGTATGTCCCGTCACGGTCAAAATCAATTGGGTATAATCCGCTAATTGGATCGACCCATCCTTCAATCGGTTGTTTCAATATCCCATCTTTATGATAAATTTCAGCTAAATAATCTTGCCCTTTATAGTGTAAATCGAGAATGTATAGTTTTTTTGGATTCATGCTTCTGACAGAGGCTTTATAGTTATTTTCATAGTTTACAGTATACTTTAGCGTATTATTAAAAGCTTCTGTATCAAAAATAGAGCGTACTTTTCCATTTTGCGATGAAAAAATTTCCCCATTGATAATACCTCCACTACCGCCAGTATCAGATACAACTAAAATATCTTCGATATGATCACCCGTAAAATCACCTAGAAAAATAGTTGGATTATAGCCTACATTCTCTTTCAGCATTATTTGTTCAAATTGTCGTGTTTGGCCGTAAAAAATAGCGAGTGTTAAATTTCGCCAAAGTGGACTATCAGGCGATTTAGTGCCCATTAAAAATATCGTTTCAAAAAACCCATCTCCATTTATATCGCCAAATTTTGTTTGAATAATTTGAGGGGACATCTGTGGAATAGAGGTAATACTTGCTGAGGGATTAATATTATTGGTCATACATACACCTCTTTCTTTAGTTTTAGCATATGTTGTAAATACAGCTTGGTGCATAAAATAGCTAACAAATAATTATTGCGCGGGAAATTGTGTCTGGATTTCGAATTGTAAAAAATCAAGCTTTGCATACTGTTGTCCCGCGGATTCTTTGAAAAGAACGACAGGCCAATTTAAAACCTATAAAACTTACAAAAAAACTTGTAATTAATTATTGACAACTTAACATGTTGAAAGTATTATAATGTCAATGAATCAGAAAATTCAGTACCACACATAATCTCACTATCAAATGTAGTTAGAGGTTTTTTTTACATCATTAATTCTTAGTAAATATATATGTTTTATATATTTTAGGAAGAAGGAGATTTTTTGAAGGATTTATTTATTAAAACAAAGCAACAGCATCATTGGATGGGACAGCTAACATCGATTGCAGAGCAGATTAAAGCTCAGGCTGTAGAGGTCGATGAACAATCTCGTTTTCCTTTTGAAGCACATAAACTGCTTTTGCAAATTGGTTATCCTAAATTGACATTACCGAAAGAATATGGCGGTGAAGGATTATCCGTTTACGATATGGTACTCATTCAAGAAACATTGGCTAGTTATGACGAAAATGCATCACTTTCTTTGGGCTGGACATTAGGTGTTGTTGGTGAAATATATGAAAAGAAATTATGGTCAGATAATTTACTGGAGACGTTCGCGTTGGAAGTAAAAAAAGGTGCCATTGTGAATAGAGCAGTAAGTGAAGCAGCTACTGGCAGTCCAACACGTGGTGGTCGTCCAGGCACAAATGCTGTGGCGACATCAGATGGCTGGCTTTTAAATGGACGTAAAATATTTACGACGGCATCACCGGTACTTGATTACTTCTTAACCTCTGCTTGGATTGAGGAAAAAGAGCAAATAGGTTTCTTCCTCATTCATAAAGATGTGCAAGGAGTTTCTATTGAAGAAAATTGGGAAATGTCTGCAATGCGTGGCACCAGTAGTCATGATTTAGTGTTAAAGGATGTCATTGTTTCTAAGGATTATTTAGTTGAACTGCCGAATCATCCAAGTGGTGGCACAATAAACGGCTGGATTTTACACATTCCTGCAACTTACTTAGGCATTGCGCAAGCGGCTAGGGACTATGCTCTGCATTTTGCAAATCATCATCAACCAAATAGTTTAAATGCGCCAATTAGTACTTTACCAAATGTGCAACAACTGTTAGGTGATATAGAGTTGAAACTCCATCAAGCCCGCTTTGTACTGTATGGAGTGGCAGAAGCTTATGATGATGCTGTTAGACGGAATACTTTAACGAATGAAATGGCTGTTGCAAAGCACACGGTAACGAATTTAGCTATAGATATCGTAGATAAGGCGATGCGTGTTGTAGGTGCAAAAAGCTTACAACTTACTAATCCACTACAACGCTATTATCGAAATGTGCGTGCGGGATTACATAATCCACCGATGGATGACATGACAATTATCAAATTAGCAACAGCTGCTATTGAGCAACAGAAATTAAATGAAAATAAATGATCAAACATTGACAATAAGGGGAAATGCATATGTTTAAGCGAAAGAAAAAAGTACTTCAATTTGCAGCTATCGGGTTAGCATCAATTGCTATTTTAGCAGGATGTAATTCAGGAGAAACTTCGAATAAAGACACAGAAGATGGCGATAAAGTTCGTACAGTTAAGGTTGCGTATGATCAAGCATCCAAGCCTATTAGTTATATTGACGATAATGGCAATCCAACTGGCTATGATGTAGAAGTAATGAAGCTTGTAGATGAGCTATTACCAGAATACGAGTTTGAATATGTAGGGACAACAAGTGATGATTTACTGATTGGTGTCGAGCAAGGCAAATATCAAGTTGGGGTAAAAAATGCATTCTTTACACAAGAGCGCACAGAAAAGTTTATTTTCCCAAAAGAGTTTTTAGGGTTAAGTAGTGCAGGCTTAGTGTTACGTAAAGAAGATGAAGGCCTAAAAACATTGGCAGACTTTGCAACAAAGGGCTATTCATTAGCACCAATCGCTGCAAACAATGCACAGTATACAATTATTGATGAGTACAATAAAGCAAATCCGAATAATGAAGTGAAATTACAAGCTGGAGATGCGTTCACTGTGGATGTCGTGCAGTGGGTAAATGAAGGCCGTGTTGACGGTGGTGTGATGATTGAAGGTCCGTTCAAACAACAAGTATTAGCAGAAGAGGGCCCCTATTATAATTTAAAAGATGAAGTAGTGTACAACGAATTCGCAGTGATTAAAACATGGCCTTTGTTCAATAAAAAAGAACAAGAATTTGCAGATGCATATGATAAAGCTATAGCACAAGTTAAAGAGCAAAAGAAAACAAGTGACTTAAGCACAAAGTTTTATGGCCGTGATTTATTTGAAGTGTTAGAAAACGTAAATCGATAATGATTTAAAGGCTGTTGAGTCAGTGAACTCAGCAGTCTTTCTTAATAACAGGAGCACTTAGGCAATATTGAATAAACATTTATAAAAGTTGGTGAGGAAATGGATAAATACTTTGATGCTTCGTATATATGGAATGCTATTCCCGTATTACTGCCGTTTTTAAAAGTTACCTTTTTAGTTGCAGGGTCCTCCATAGTACTAGGCACACTGTTCGGCTTGCTATTAGCGGCTGCAAAGTTAAGTTCATTAAAAGTACTACAAAAATCAGCAAATTTCTATACAACTATTATGCGGTGTACGCCATCTATCGTCCTATTATTCCTCGTGTATTATGGCGTACCCGCATTAGCAGAAAACTTCGGCCTAAATCTACATTCGATTGAAACAGCCTTCTTTGTCGTAGTTACTTTCACATTGCAGTTCGCAGCCATCATGTCCGAGGTTATTCGCTCTTCCTATTTGGCGATTAATAAAGGGCAATTTGAGGCTGCTGTCAGTGTAGGATTAACACCATTTCAGGCATATCGTCGTATTATCTTTCCGCAGGCTCTTGTTATCGCATTGCCGAACTTTGGAAATGGCATGATCGCATTGCTACAGGAGGGTGCACTTGCTTACACAATTGGTTTAATTGATATTGTAGGGAAGGCAAATTTAATTATTGCCAGCAATATTAATGCACATGCGCTTGAAATATATATCGCACTTGCAATTGTTTATTGGGTGCTATCTATTATTATTGAAAAATTCTTTGCTATGTTAGAAAAGTTTTTCAGCAAGGGTAAAAAAACATTAGAAACAACGTAAGGAGGCGTAATCATGAATTATCAATTTTTGATTGAAACATTTTTTGTAGCATTATCGGGTGTCCCTATCGCGCTCCTTGTGATGATTGTTGCTTTACTCATTGCTATACCACTAGGATTTTTACTAGCCTTAACACGCATTAATAAAATTCCTATTATCCATCATTTTGCGAAAATTTATGTATCCTTTGTACGAGGTACACCAATCATTATTCAGATTTTCATTATTTACAGCAGCGTTCCATTATTGTTGAAAATTATATTTGAAAAATATAATATCGCCTATGATATCTATAAAATCAACCCTATTTGGTATGCTTTTATCGTCTTTGCTTTTAGTACAACAGCGATCTTAATCGAGGTATTCCGTTCTGCATTGGGTACCATTGAAAAAGGCCAATTAGAGGCAGCACATGCAGTTGGTTTAACAACATTCCAAGCATATCGCCGTATCATTATTCCACAAGCGTTAGTAGTGGCTATGCCGAATATTTGTACTGCAACAGTCAATCTCATAAAAGCAACCTCACTAGGTTATGCAATGTCTTTACCAGAGATTACATTGAAGGCCAAAGTTGCAGCGAATGTTGGCTACAATTACGTAGAAGCATACATTGATATTTTTATAGTGTACCTAATTTTGTGTAGTACAGTTGAATACATTTTTAAACGATATGAAAAACATTTAAGTAAATTTAAAATGGCGAGTGCCTAAGGGGTGAATTCAGCATGTTAGAGATAAAAAATATTCACAAATCATTTGGCGACAATGAAATTTTAAAGGGTGTCGACCTATCAATTGATAAGGGCGATGTGGTTGTTATTCTAGGCCCCAGTGGCTCAGGAAAAACAACTTTGCTTCGTTGCATTAACTTTTTAGAAAAAGCCGACCAAGGGCATGCGACGTTTGGTGATATCGATGTAGATTTTCAAAATGTAAAAAAGAAGGATGTACATGCGATTCGTCAACGTGTAGCTTTTGTATTCCAAAATTATAATCTGTTCACCAATAAAACAGCGTTAGAAAACGTCACTGAAGGGCTTATTATCGGCCGTAAGGTAGCAAAGGCTGAAGCTATTGATATTGGGAAAAAGGCGCTAGATAAAGTGGGACTATCAGAAAAATATAATGCTTACCCGAGTCAGCTATCAGGTGGACAGCAACAACGTGTAGGTATTGCACGTGCCGTTGCATTGAACCCAGATATTATTTTATTTGATGAGCCGACTTCTGCCCTTGATCCTGAGCTAGTAGGAGAAGTGCTAACTGTTATGAAAAACATTGCCACAGAAGGGACGACTATGCTTGTGGTCACGCATGAGATGAGCTTTGCTAAAGATGTGGCAAATCGCGTTATCTTTATGGATGGTGGCGTAGTTGTGGAGGAAGGAAGTCCACATGATATATTTGTCAGTCCAAAAGAGGAGCGTACAAAGAAGTTTTTAAAACGTGTTATTCCAGAGGATTATACATTTTATATTTAAAAAAGGGGGTTTAAAACCCCAGCCAAACTGTAGACAAACTCAAACATTGAGTGTGTTTACAGTTTTTTTCTTTTTAAATTAGAAGTATCTAGGGACCGTTGATGTCCGCTATGGCGGACTTTACGGGCATGGCTTCAGGTTACCTCGTACGGTGCCTTCAACTCATGCTAGACCCGCACGAAGTGTAGCAAAGGAGCGAGCAGATGGACGGTCATCGGATAGTGAATTTTGCTGCCCTAGTAGGAGTTTAATAATTTAATTATACAGAATTATCGAAAAATATTGACATATTAGTTTTGTTTTTTTATATTTTTACATATAGTATTTCCGTTTATCGGAATATATTTCCGTCATACGGAAAAACAAGGGGTGTATAAAGTACTCAACAATGAAAGATACTGTTTAGTTGTTAAATAGCAATAGTCAGTTTTTAGGGGTTATGTGAATAGCGAAATTCTACTTGTGAAGAGCATTGAATAAATACTAGATTATTTGAAACAGAGTCACGAGGATACTTTTATTACTACTTGTTAGGGGGAAAGTACATGACAAATCTGCAGAACAATCAAGAAGTAGAAGAGCCAAAAATTAAGGGAATCAATGCATTTGTATTAATGTTTATCATCATTTTGTTAATGACAATATTTACATACATTATTCCAGCTGGTCAGTATGATCGAGTGGAGAGTAATGGACGCATGGTAGTGGACCCAGAATCATTCCACTATATCGATTCAAATCCTGTTGGCTTCCTTGATATGTTTAAAAGTGTTCATTTAGGTATGCTTGAAGGCGCTTCCATTATTCTATTTGTCTTTTTATTTGGTGGAGCACTGGGTGTCATGCAAAAAACAGGAGCCATTGATTCATTTATTAAAGTAATGGCTTCTAAATTTGGGAAACAGGAGTATGTGTTAATTCCTATTCTCATATTAATCTTTGCTAGTTTAGGTACTTTAATTGGTTCAGCCGAGGACACATTGGTGTATATTGCCATCATCATTCCGTTAACGATGGCACTTAGAATGGATGCAATTACCGGTTTTGCAATAGTTATGCTAGGCACATTAGCCACTGGCTTTACATCAGGGATTACAAATCCGTTTAATATCGGGGTCGCTCAAACGATAGCAGAATTACCAATGTATTCAGGCATGTCTTATAGAATTATCGTATTCTTTGTGTTTTATATTCTAACGGTCATATATATATCCAGACACGCTAAAAGAGTAAAAAATGATCCTTCTAAAGGTATATACGGAAAATACAAGCGAGAAGAAATTATTGAAATTGATTTGGATTTTAAAATGAGTGGGCGTCATTTATTAGCGTTGTTTGTCTTATTAGCAAATTTTGTGGCATTAATTGTCGGTGTTATAAAATTCCAGTGGTATATCAGTGAAATTGGTGGGATTTTTCTTTTAAGCAGTATTATTATGTCGGTAATTTGTAAACTTAGCCCGAATAAAATGGCAGAAGGTTTTATTACTGGTGCAAGAGATATGGTAGAGGGTGCTTTAATCATAGGCTTTGCTCAAACAATTTTAGTGATTACTACTACAGGTGGGCTCATTGATACAATCTTGCATTTTGTAGCAAACGCAGTCAGCGTTTTACCGGCTTCAATTAATGCGGTGGGCATGTTTTTATTACAGCTTTGTTTGAATTTCTTAGTGCCATCTGGAAGCGGTCAAGCAGCTTTAACGATGCCAATTATGACACCTTTAGCAGATTTAATTGGTGTGACAAGGCAGACTGCGGTACTGGCTTTCCAATTCGGAGACGGTATTTCAAATATGATTATTCCTACAAGCGGTGTTTTGTTGGCAGGCTTAGCCATAGCGGGTATTCCATTTTCAAAATGGGTTAAATGGGTTTTTCCATACTTCCTTATTCAAACAGGCCTAGCGATTATTTTATTAGTAATTGCACATGTCATGAATTACGGACCATTTTAACTTGATACAGTAGTACAGATAATGTACCCAAGAAGTGATAGGAGGAATTACTGATGAGAGCAATTAATACGTTGGAACAACAGGTGATCGCATGGCGACAACATTTGCATATGCATCCAGAGTTGTCACATCAAGAACATCAAACAGCACAATACATTTATAATCAATTATTAACATTTCCACATTTAGAGGTGAAGCGTTTAACTGAAACGAGTGTCTGTGCATTTTTAAGAGGTACGAAAACGGAGGGGAAAGGTCATACGATTTTATTGCGAGCGGACATCGATGCATTACCGATTGAGGAGGAAACTGAGTTACCCTTTAAATCAAAAAATCAAGGCGTGATGCATGCGTGTGGACATGATGCGCATCCAGCTATGTTACTTGGTGCAGCAAAGGCATTAGCAGAGCGGGGAACAGATTTCACCGGTGAAATACGTTTTGTTTTCCAACATGCTGAGGAGGTAACACCTGGTGGGGCTGCGCAACTTGTTGGTTTAGGTATAGTGGACAATGTAGATTACGCATTTGCACTCCATGTAAGCCCAGATTATGAAGTCGGTCAGTTTGCGATGAAGGATGGAAAGTTTACAGCGGCAGCAGATGATTTTGAGATTAAGATTTTCGGGCGAGGTGGGCATGCCTCGACTCCTGAGGTTGCGATTGATCCGTTATTAATTGGCTCAGAGATTGTCATGGCATTGCAAACAATTGTCTCACGTAAAGTGCCAAGCATCCATGCACCGGTCTTAACAGTAGCAAAATTCCATTGTGGCACGGCTTTAAATATTATTGCTGAAACAGCGGAACTTGGTGGAACAATTCGATCATTAGATGCGAAGGTACGTGTAGATGCTCGCAAACATTTAGAGAAGATTGTTAATGGCATTGCCTCAATGCATGGGGCGACGGCGGACATCAAATGGGAGCTTGGCTGTCCTTCTGTAACAAATGATAAGGAGCTTACGGCGTTATCACGTCGAGTAGCTGGTGACATTGTAGGAGAAGATGGCGTAAGAGAGTTACCTGAGCCGATGTTTGGGACAGAAGATTTTGCAGACTTTTCAGAGGCTGTACCTGCATCGATGCAATTCATAGGCGTGCATAATGTAGATTTTGGTGAGGCTTATCCGTTGCATCATCCACGTTTTAAAATTGATGAGGACGCACTTATCTACGGTGTGCGCTATTTTGAAAATATTGCTCGTACATTATGTCCATAAAAAAAGAACTCTCGCGACCATTGCGAGAGTTCTTTTTGTTATAGGATATTATTTTGTATAGTTATCAAAGTAACCTTGAATATAGATCATTGGTGTACCTTTGTCCCCTGAACCAGAAGTTAAGTCAGATAAAGAACCAATAAGGTCTGTTAGTTTACGAGGTGTTGTACCTTGAGCGGCCATTTGACCAGTTAAATCTTCATCTTTGTTTTGGATATACGCAGAGATAGCTGCCTTTAATTCCTCACCGCGAAGACCAGCAAAATCGTTATCTGCTAAGTATTTAAGTTTTACTTCGTTTGGTGTACCGTCTAAACCCGCTGTGAAGGCAGGAGAGACAACAGGGTCTGCCAGCTCCCAAATCTTCCCTACAGGATCTTTGAATGCACCATCGCCATACACCATTACTTCAACAGTTTTTCCAGTCGCTTCTTTAATTTTTGCTTGGATGCCATCAACGATAGGTTGGCAAGTATGTGGGAATAATTTTACGCTTTCTTCTGTCGCTTTGTTAGAGCCAAGTAAGCCGTATTCGGCATTGAAGCCAGAACCATTGTTTGAAACAGATAAAATATTGTCAAGACTATAAACTTTTTCAGCACCATTTGCCGCTAAAATTCGTTTTGTACGGAAGCGTGTGTGAATATCACAAGCCAATACGCTCTTCGTATAATTTAATATAGTTTTTGGGTTATTCGAAAAGATAACTTCACAAGCAGCGCCTTCAGCTTCAATTAATTCTTTATAGTATTCAATATAATCTACACCAGTAAATGTGTGTTTTTTATAGCCGAAGTGTTCACGAAACTCAGCCTCTGTTAAAGTATCTGTCCAAGGGTTAATGCCTTTTACATCTAGTTCGTCAATATCAACTAGGTGATTACCGACTTCATCAGATGGATAGCTTAGCATTAACACTACTTTTTTAACACCTTTTGCGATACCACGTAGACAGTTAGCAAAACGGTTACGGCTAAGAATTGGGAAGATTACACCGACAGTGTCATCACCAAATTTAGCAGCTACGTCCGCTGCGATGTCTTCAATCGATGCATAGTTACCTTGTGCACGAGCTACAACAGATTCTGTTACTGTTACGATATCACGATCTTCAATTGAATAGCCTTCGATTTTTGCTGCATTCAACACAGTATCAACAACGATTTGTTCAATATTGTCACCTTCGTTAATGATTGGACCACGAAGACCTCTTACGACTGTACCAACTACACGTTCCAAAATAATCTCTCCTCTAAATATATAGGTTTATATAAAAATCAACATGATTTTACTATACGCCCGTTTAATGATATAAGTAAAATTAATAGTTCATATAATAGCTATAAGGAGTGCTTATATGATTGGGAAATTAGATTTATACCGTGTTTTTAGTGTTGTCGCTAAAAATAGTAGCTTTTCTAGGGCTGCCAAGGATTTATATATGACACAGCCAGCAGTTAGCCAGGCAATGATGCAGTTAGAGAAAGAGCTTGGCACACGTCTCTTTAATCGCACGCCTAAAGGTGTCACTCTAACTACAGAAGGAAGTCTTCTTTATGAGTATACGAATTCGGCTTTAGGTCTTTTAGTTGCTGGAGAAGAAAAGCTTTTTGAATTTAAAAATTTAACAACAGGGCAACTGAAGATAGGTGTAGGAGATACTATTTCTCGTTTCTTTTTAATGCCCTATCTTGAGGCATTCCACACAATGTATCCAAATATAAAATTGCAAATGTTTAATGGTACGACTTCAGAAATTTGCAATTTTATTAAATCAGGAGAGGCGGATGTAGGGTTTTGTAATTTTCCAGTAGAAGATCTGACATTACAGTTAACCGTCTGCACAGAGGTCCAAGATATTTTCGTGTGTGGGGAGAAGTACAGAACACTTGAGACAAAGAGCTTAAGTTACGAAGATTTATCAAAGTTTCCGCTTATTTTTCTTGAAAAGAAATCGAATTCACGAAAATATGTGGAAAATTATTTGTTTGCTAAAGGGATTCAAATCGCCCCTGAATTTGAACTCGGCTCACATGATCTTGTCCTTGAATTTGCACGCAGTAATTTAGGGATAGCTTGTGTAACGAAAGAATTTTCAAAGGATTACTTACAGAGAGGATTACTTTATGAACTTACATTACTAGAAAGTATTCCGAAGCGTAGTATTGGTATGTGTTATTTGAAAAGTGTGCCATTATCTCGTGCGGCTACAAAATTTGTAGAGATAATTGAAAATAAGGATGAACGTAAAAGAATCAATCGAAGAACTTAAGAAAAGCCTAGCGACTAGAAATAGCCAGCTAAGCTTTTTTAATGGTCAGCTTTTCTTTGTTATAAATTCAATGAGTGTTTCGACATTCCGATTATTTTTCATGGTAGGTGAGTACAGATAAGAGAAAGTTCGCATAAAATGTTGCCCATCAAATGGCAAAATGGCAATGTCGCCATTTTTAAGTTCACGCTCAATAACACAGCGCGATAGTAAGGATAGACCCAACCCCTGCATAACACTTTCTTTTACGCCTTGATTGCTGCTGATTGTCAGTAAAGAGCGCACTTGGAGGCCATTTGTTCTAAATAGATGGTCTAAATAATTGCGCGTGCCAGAACCCGCCTCACGCGCGACCCAATTTTGCTGCTGTAAATCTGAAACAGTAATGTTAGATTGCTTCATAAGTGTGTGATTTTGTGCACCAACAATAAATAATTCATCTTGCATAAACGGCTCGATGATAAGCTCGTTGTCTAGTGCTTGTCCCTCTATGAGGCCAATATCGACTTGTAATAACTTTGCCAATTGAATGATTTCATTAGTATTGCCAATAATAACTTGTAGTTCAAGTTGGGGGAATTGTTGCTGTAGGCTGGCTAAAATTGGCGGTAGAATATATTCCCCAATGGTGAAACTAGCACCGATTACGAGCGTTCCTTGAATCGCATGGTGAAAGGTTAAAATATCATTCTTTGCTGCTTCTGCAAGTGCCATAATTTGCTTTGCTCGTTTATATAAAATTTCACCAGTAGGTGTTATTTGTACAAACTTTGGTGAACGAATAAATAAAGTCGTTTGAAATTCTTGTTCTAAATTCTTGATGTGTAAACTGACACTTGGCTGAGATATGTGTAGAATTTCTGAGGCTTTCGTAAAATTATTTACTTCCACTAGTGTCATAAATGTTTTTAACGCATCATACTGCATAGTACTTCACCCCTTATAATTAGAAATATTAATGATTGCGATTATATATATGTATTTTACTGATGATTAACTTTTTAATAAAGTAATAATCATAAAGGACGAAAGAAGTGAACAGCATGGACAGACAACAGGGGATTAAGAAGTTTCTAGCACCACCCTTTATTAAAGGCGTATTATTGACTTTCGGTATGGCCTTAAACGCAAAATATATTTCGACCTTTCCTTTCTTTTCTATTTTAGGGCAACTTGTTATTGCGATTATTATCGGTATGGCTTGGAAAGCAACTTTCAATGTAGCAGAGTCATGGCAACCAGGCATTGCCTTCTCAAGTAAAAAGTTATTGCGCTTTGGTATTATCTTGCTGGGGATGCGTTTGAATTTAGCTGATATTTATCATGCTGGGGCAAGTGTCTTTGTCATTGCATTTATAGATTTATTGTTTGCATTAATGGTTGTATATGGGTTAACCAAGATATTTCATGTAGAAAAAAAGCTCGGTATTTTAACAGCGTGTGGAACAGCCATTTGTGGTGCTGCAGCAGTTGTTGCCATCGCACCACAAATTAAAGCAAATGAAAAAGAAACGGCGGTAGGTGCTGCGATTGTAGCATTACTTGGAACAGTATTTACACTTGTTTACACCATGCTGTATTCGTTATTTGGGTTATCACCGACGCAATATGGTATTTTTGCAGGTGGCACATTGCATGAAATTGCCCATGTCATAGCCGCAGCAGCAGCTGGTGGAAATGAAGCCGTTGATATAGCGGTAATTGTTAAGCTTACTCGTGTAGCATTGCTTGTACCAGTTGCAATAATAATTGGTATTTGGTATCAAAGAAGTGAGAACGGACAAGAGAAAAAGGCTTTTTCCCTGTCCATTATTCCATGGTTTATCCTAGGGTTTTTAGCGATGAGTGCCCTTAATTCGCTTGGTATTGTACCACCTGCTATTGCTCAGTCTATCGTGAACTGCGCATATATTTTAATTGCTATGGCGATGGCTGGTTTGGGCTTGAACGTAGAAATAAAAACATTTAAACAATTAGGTCTTAAAGCCTTTATTGCAGGATTGATAGGTTCGGTTTGTTTATCCGTTCTTGGTTATGTATTGGTTATTTTATTTCAATAAGGGAACAATTTTACATTCCCCAATAAAAAGCCTTGCATATTTAGACAAATATGCAAGGCTTTTTTAGATAGAATCAGAAGATGATTTAACAGGATTCGAATAGGTGATTAGTGTGAAGCTTCAATGGAAGATGCAAGCTCAGCAACAACTATTTTACTGCCAATGAGCGGACTATTTTCAGGCTTTGCGCCTTCAGATCCTGGTTCAGGACGATGGTGTGCTGCTGCAAAGGCATCACTATTTCTCCAAGCTTGGAAATGTTCCTTTGTTTCCCAATACATATTGACGCTCATTTCGTCATATGTAGGATCATCTGTCGAAATTAACACCTCTACTTTATGGAAACCTTCGAACTTTTGAAGAGGACCTGGTTTTGTAAAGTTAGGTGCCATTTTCGCTGCAAAGCCGGGTTTTACTTGAATACGATTTGTAACAATAATCATGTTATTACCCCCCTAATCATTTTCTTAAAAGTAGAAAAAATCTACTGATTGAATGAATTATCAGTGATTATCATTCGCAATCAATGATAAGTGGCACAGGAAGTCATTGTCAATAGATAGCCTATAAATTTGAGATATTCTTTATAAGGCGAAAGGGTTCAGCGTTAACCATTATGTCGCTTGACATGGACCTGACATAATTGAATGCTATAATCAACAAAAACTAGAACGAGCTATGAACAAGGTGGAGAATGAATGGCGAAAATTTTAGTAATTGAAGATGAGTTTGCAATTAGCCAAGTACTAAAGGCGTATTTGAAGAAGGTTGGCTATGATGTTGAGCAGTGTTTTAATGGTAGGCAAGCGATGGAATTATATAAGGAGTATCAGCCCGATTTAGTATTATTAGACATTATGTTACCGGAGAAAAATGGCTGGCTTATTTTAAAGGAAATTAGAGCGGTTAGCGCTTGTCCAGTGATTATGTTAACAGCGTTAAGTGATGTGAATTACCGTTTAGATGGTTTTCATCAAGGGGCAGACGATTATATTGCAAAACCTTTTATAGCAGATGAAGTAGTGGCCCGAATTAAAGCTGTACTAAGGAGATCTGAAAGTAAAAATGAAACTACTGTAAAGAAGCAATTTGGACAGCTTGAAATAGATATGCAGGCGCATCAGGTTGTCCTTAATGGGCAAGAAATTGTGTTAACACCGAGGGATTTATCGGTGCTTCTATTTTTAGCAGAGCATCCGAATCAAACATTCACACGTGATCAGCTTATTGAACAAATATGGGGCTGGGAATATGAAGGAAGCGATAGAGCTGTTGATTTAGCAGTAAAACGACTACGTAAAGCACTTGTAAACTGGGATGAATCAGAGGGCGAAATTAAAACATTGCGTGGATTGGGGTATCAATTAAGTGTTCACAAAAAATAAACGAATCTCTTTACTTAACTATTGGACAAGTCGCTATTTACTAACACTCTTTGTTGGTTTGGCTATTATTTCACTTATCTTTGCCTTTTGGATTCGCCATACAGCATTGGAAACACGATTAGAAATGATGGAGTTTCTTGCAGATGAATACGTTTATAGGTTGACTGATACAAGTAGACAAATTGGTTGGGCAGGAGGGCCGACTAATCCGGATTTTATAGGTGATCGTGAGCGTTTCAACATGAGTGATATTGATCCCATACTGTATATCTTAGACACAGAGGGAAACATTATAACGAGCAATCGATTGATTCCCCCAGGAAGTAGTAAAAATATAGGGGACGTACTAGATGGACAAGAAGGTGTGAAAAAGTTTACAGCGGGTGAAGGGAAAGGTGCAACCGTTCAATATGTAGTGCGCAAGAAAATTGAGCAGAATGAACGTGTTGTCGGCTGGGTACTTGTGTTAGAGAAAAAAAATAATCTGACGAAGGTTAATCAAGCGTATGGACAATTAGCTATTTTAATAGTGGGTATGGCTCTGCTTGGCTGGCTGGCGATATATTTTTTAACAAGAAGATTGGCTCGTCCAATTAAGAAAGTCGCAGTTGCAGCAAGGCAAGTCCAAGAAGGTAATTATAAAATTGATTTGCCAATTCATATTAAGGAAGAAGAAGTATATGAACTGGTTGCTTCTTTTAAGGAGATGGCAACAAAACTTGAACAATTAGAAAAAACGCGCACAGAGCTCCTTGCGGGAGTCACGCATGAGCTAAAAACACCTGTTACATCTATTAGTGGCTTGCTGCAAGCTGTTAAGGATGGCATTATCACAGGGAAGGATGCAGATGAGTTTATTAAAATGGCGCTCATAGAGACGACGAAGATGAAAACTATGGTAGGGGATTTACTTGCCTTTAATACTTTTGCAGTTGACGCAATTCCTGTGAAGTTGGTGAAGGCTGATATTAATCGTTTAGTGAAGGATGCTGTAACACAATGGGAAGTGATGCAGGAGGAAGACACTGTACAAGTAGATGCTATATTACTTGATAAGCCTATTTACGTGCATGTAGATATTGTGCGTTTTCAACAAATTTTAACGAATCTTTTGACAAATGCGATACAGGCAATGCAAGAAGGGGTCATTATGATTAGGCTGCAGGAAACAGATTCAGCAGTGAAGGTAACAGTACAGGATACAGGTGTAGGCATTCCGAAAGAGGATCAGGCCTTCATTTTTGAGCGTTTTTACAGAGGGGAAAATAAAAAATATACGGTACGAGGTTTAGGTCTAGGCCTGCCTCTAAGTAAAATGATGGCGCAGTCTGTTGATGGTGACCTGCGTTTAATTGAGAGCAGCGATAATGGTACAACCTTTGAAATAACACTGATGAAAGTACGATAAACGTTATTTGTGGAATCATGATAAGTGAATCTGCAAATAACTTTTTTATTGTAAACCAAAATAGAAAAATCAAAAATTGTAAACAAATTTAAGAAAAGATCGTTTTGACATCTTGCTGACACATTGGCTCCCTATAGTGGGAAATATAAGAAATAGCAATATAAGTGAAGGAGGATGGCATGGAAAACTCAACCATGAAAAGGAAATTCCTAATGTTGGCTCTAGTAGCATTAACCATATTGTCAACAGGCTGTTCAGATAGTAAAAGCGGTAGTAACTATGTTGCAAAAGTGGATGGAATCAAGATTTCACAAAAGGATTTAGATCAGGAGCTACGTATTCAATATGGAGCGGAAGTACTCGAAACTTTAATATCACATAAAATCATTGAACTTGAAGCAGCAAAGCAAAATATAACGGTACCAGATGAAGTGATTCAAAGTGAGTATGAAGAGCTTATTCAATCCTATGGTGATGAAGATACATTTAAAGAAGTATTAAAGTCAAATGGTTTAACAGAGGCCGCTGTAAAAGATAATATCCGCACATATCAGTTGGGAAAAAGGGTTATTTCAGCAAGTATAGAAATTACTGATGAAGAGGTAGAGCAATATTTCAAAGACAACAAGGATAGTTATGGTCAGGAAGAGCAAGTTGAGGTGCGTCATATTTTATTGGAGGATGAGGTCACAGCTCAAGAGGTACTGAAAAAAGTACAAGCCGGCGAGGATTTCACAACACTTGCTAAAGACTATTCTATAGATACTGTAACAAGTGAAGATGGTGGAAATTTAGGCTATATAAGCAAAGGTCAAATGGATGAGGCTTTTGAGGAAGCGGCATTTGTACTTGAAGTGAATGGTGTTAGCGATATTGTGCAATCTGCAGAGGGCTATCACGTGATAAAGGTGACAGCTAAGGTGCCTGCTGAAGAAGCAATATTTGAAAACGTGAAGGATGAAATATTTGCAACCGTGCTTGAATCACGTATTGATGAACAATATTCAACATGGATTGCAGAAAAATTAGAGCAGTATGATATCGAAAACAAATTATTAATGTAAGGAGTGTTAAGCATGTCGGAACAAACTTCCTTTAACCCCAATGGCCGTAAAGAAATTAAGCATGCCATTTCTTATACAGATTACGCAATTTTAAAAAGCAAACTAAAACATGTCATGAAGTTAGATGTCAATGCGGATTTAAATGGTAAATATTTTATTAGGAGTACGTATTTTGATAACTTCATGAACAAAGTCCTTATTGAAAAGAAGGAGGGGTTTTTAAATCGTGATAAATACCGAGTACGTATTTATGGCAAATCATTAGATATAGTGAATCTAGAACGTAAAAGTAAACGCAATAATTTAACATATAAATCGAAATGCTCGGTGACAAGAAATGAGTTTGAAAAAATACGTGTAAATGATGTTGAATGGATGGAAACAGATAATCGAGTTTTAATCCGTGACCTATTCTATGAAATAAAATATAACCATTTAAAGCCCATGACCGTTGTCGATTATGAGCGTGAAGCATATACATTCCCGTATGGCAATGTACGAGTGACATTTGATAGTAAAGTACAGTCGAGCATGCGCAATACAGATATGTTTAATCAAAACCTCCCTATGGTGGATGTACTTGAACCAAACCTCGTTATTTTAGAGGTGAAGTATGATGAATATTTGCCTGACATTATTAAATTTATGCTGCAAGCCGTTGATACACGTGCTGAAGCATATTCAAAATATCAACTTAGCCGTATGTTTGGCTAATTACTGAAAAAGGAGCAAGTGACAATGGACAAAGTAAATTTTAGCGACATATTTAAATCTAGCTTTTTAGAAAAGACCACGTCGTTCTCTTTAACGGATTCTATTATTGGATTAGTGGTAGCTTTCTTTGTAGGATTATTTATTTATGCTGTATACAAAAAAACATTCAATGGGGTTATATATTCTCATTCTTTTAATATCTCACTGTTAATTATGACCATGGCAACTTCACTGGTCATTATGGGAATAAGCTCGAATGTTTTATTATCTCTAGGTATGGTCGGTGCATTATCCATTGTGCGTTTCCGTACACCCATTAAAGATCCTATGGATTTAGTGTATATTTTCTGGGCAATAGTTTCAGGTATTTTATGCGGTGCTGGCTTCATTCCACTTGTTATTGTGGGTGCTATTTTAATCGGTCTAGTATTACTAGTGTTCGTAAACAAAATTACTATTGAAAATCCCTACTTATTAGTTGTGAAATTTGAAGAAGACATTGCTTGTGAAGAAGTAGAACATATTATTTCAACGGAATCTAAAAAATATGCATTAAAATCAAAATCGATTATTCAAGATTATGAAATTGAAACAACATATGAGGTTCGCGTTAAACAAAACGATGCCCAAATGATGGCATTAATTACTAAAGTGCCTGGTGTTAAATCAGCAGTAATGCTTAGCTATGATGGCAACTTTACAGCTTAGTAAGTAAAGTATGTTTAAATAAAGAGAAAGGGGTAACACATTATGATTAAAAACCGAGTTGTTTATTCATGTATGGCAATTCTACTCGCGCTCTTTATCGTGATGTTAGCAATACTCCCGAATATAGGAATAAAAACAAAAAGCAATGAATTTTCCTATGAAACACTTGTTTTTAATAAGAATAAAGTTACAACAGTAGACATTGAAATCGCTGAAGAAGATTGGGAAGATATGCTTGAAAATGCTGAGGAAGAGGAATTTAAGCAAGCAAATATCACTGTGAATGGGAAAAGAGTTGAAAACGTAGCTATTCGTACAAAAGGCAATATCTCACTGAGTTCAGTAGTTAATAGCGATTCAAATCGTTATAGTTTAAAAATTGACTTTGACTACTATGATCATACAAAGAGCCTATTGGGCCTAAAAAAAATGAATTTAAACAATAACTATAGTGATTCAACATTAATGCGTGAATACATTTCATATGAATTAATGGAAAAAATGGGGCTACCAACTCCGGCACATTCGTATATGTACATTACAGTTAATGGTGAGGAACGTGGTTTATATTTAGGTGTAGAAGCAGTGGATGAAACTTTTCTCGCAAATAACTACGGTTCAAATAGTGGTTTCCTCTTCAAGCCAGACGGTGTAGGCAGTGATTTGCAATATATTAGTGACAATATCTCAGATTATAAGGGAATAAACTTAAAAACAAATGAGGGAAATATTGACAAGTCAAAATTAGTTGAAATGCTAGATGCTATTAATAATGACGGTGAAATTGAGAAATATATCGATGTCGATGAAATGCTTCGATATTTTGCTGTCAACACTGCTATTGTAAATTTAGATAGCTATCAAGGGAGATTGAAGCACAATTACTATTTGTATGAGGATAAGGGTGTATTCTCAATTATTCCATGGGATTATAATATGTCATTTGGAGGTCTTGGTGGAGATATAAAAACGGCTGGTGGGGTAAAAATCTCAAACGAATCAATTGATAGTAGTGAAACATTTGAAATGCAGAATATGGATCCAGCTAATTCTATTGTCAACAAGGATACTATTCAACAAAAACAACAATTTCCAGCTAGCGATACACCACCGCCGATAAATGATCAAGACGGTTGGAATATTGGTCAAGATAATCTTAATCAAGATGATGGCACGCCACAGGATGGTTCACAACAAAATGGAGGTCTTCCACAAGGTACTATGAACATGGATATGTCATCCAACTTAATGTCGGATAGTGCTATTAACTTTAGCATAAAGGATCCAGTGTTTGGTGTGACGTTAGAAGAGCGTCCTTTATTAAACGTGCTTCTTTCAAATGACGAATATCGTAAGGTCTATGAAAACTATTTGGAAGAACTAGCGAAAAAGTATTTAACAGAGGAATATTTCCAGAATATAACGAATGGATTATCTGCTTTGCTGACAACGTATGTAGAAGCGGATCCAACTAAGTTTTCAACAACAGCACAATTTCTAGAGGGTGTACAAGGAGAGAATAGCCTACCTGAATTTGCTAAACAACGGTCAGCGTCTATTTTAAAGCAACTCTCAGGTGAATTAGTCATAGAAGCGAACCCAGGCAACGATATGCAGGGGGGAGAACCATTTCCGGAGGATTTTGCGTTTAAATTTGACTCTCAATTACCAGAAGACTTTGATCCATCACAAATGCCCCAAGGACCCCCGCAAATGAATGTGGAGGGTAATCAAGATGGAGACATTCATAAGCAAGGGCAAGTAGGTGGCAAGATAGGTCCCAACAAAGGTAATGAACAAGTGGTACAACCATCAGGGATTGATAAGAATACAACCATTATGTCAGGTGTTTTATGTATTGTATTACTTCTAGCACTTACATTTGTTTTCCGTTTCAATCGAAGAGGCATATAAAAAATAAACCATATCCGAAACTTTAGGGTATGGTTTTTAGCGCTTCACATGCTAAAATAAAGCATTCATTTTTCGAGGGAGTCCTACAAAGTTATGAATGATCAACAATTTGATAAATATTTGCATATTAATACGGTAGGCGATCAATATGGTTTTCCAAAACTTGCCCATTACCATCGCTATGAACCTACCCCATATACAGGACTTGACCAACTATTTCAGCAGTATGAGTTACCTAAAAATCCGGTATTTGTCGATATAGGATGTGGAAAAGGGCGTGTCCCAATTTATATAAACGATAAGTTCCATATTCCAACGGTAGGTATCGAAATGGACGCAGGTTTCTATGCAGAGGCGGAGCACAATAAGGAAAGCTACCGCAAAAGAAAGGGTTCACGAGCTTCAATTTCCTTTGTTCATTCAATTGCAGAGGCATACCCTATTAAACCAAAAGACAATGTGTTTTTCTTTTTTAACCCGTTTTCCATCAATATTTTTCGGACAGTCATTCACAATATATGGGAATCATATGAGCGGAATAGGCGTGAAGTTCATATTATTTTATATTATCCACCGTATGATTACTTACAATTTTTACATCAGGGTACCCCTTTTGAATTACTCCACGAGGTCTATCTAGAAAATGAAACAAATGTCAATGAACGACTTTGCGTTTTTGCCTTAAAAAAAGCTTAGCATGTGACTACAATCCCATCCCTAAGCTTTTGGAGTGTGTGTTCATAGAGCACAATTTCACTAATTTTTATCCCTCCAGCTACAAGCTTAGCTAGAGGGATTTTTTATATAAGAAGTAAGGGTGCCAATGTATTTAGTATGCGCGAGCAAACCAAACTGTGTGTTTTGCCTCGTTCCCGCAATAAATACAATTCGATTTTTTTATTGGTGGATTAAATGGAATATTTCGCGATGTAAATTTTGTTTCATCTTTTACTTTTTGCTCACAAATATTGCTGCCACACCATCCAGCCAAAATCCACCCAGGAATATTTTTATTGGCTTTGCTCTGTGTAATATGATCTTGTAACTGTTGTAGCGAATCAATTGTTACATGTGAGTTGGCATCTCGAAATTGTCGAGCTTTTTCAAGTAGACGCTTTTGCATTACATTTAATTCTTCCTCAATGACATCCGTGAATCGATCAAGCGCAACTGTTATTTTTTCTTCTTCATCGCGTAGCTTTATTACTACTTGGTTGTTTTGAAAATCACGAGGACCAAATTCTACACGAAGTGATGCCCCTTTTTGTTCCCACTTATTAAACTTGAACCCCGGTGTTAAATCGGAATCATCTAATTTCACACGAATTCCTTTAGCTTTTAATACCTTATATAGGTCATCTAACTTCTCTAGGATCTCAGGATGCTTTTTAAATGGCCCAACTGGAATTAATACGACTTGGGTTGGTGCAATTTTTGGTGGTAAAACCAATCCTCGCGCATCCCCATGTACCATAATAACAGAACCTATTAAGCGAGTAGATGTGCCCCAAGAAGTAGTGTGAACATAGTCATGTTGGTTGTTTTTATTTAAATATTTTATATTAAATGCCTCTGCAAATTTTGTGCCAAGATAATGAGATGTCCCTGCTTGTACAGCTTTTCCATCTTTCATCATCGCTTCAATTGAAAATGTATCGATTGCGCCTGCAAAACGCTCTGATTCGGTTTTTGTGCCATCAAATACAGGAATTGCTAGCAAATTTTCTACTACTTTCTTATAAATATCTAGCATTTGTAATGTTTCATGCCGTGCTTCTTCTTCATCAGCATGAGCTGTATGGCCTTCTTGCCATAAAAATTCTGAAGTGCGTATAAAAGGTAAGGTTTTCTTTTCCCAGCGGAAAACGTTCGCCCATTGATTCAGTAATAATGGTAAATCGCGATAACTTTTAATCCAATTTGAATACAAATAACCTATCATTGTTTCAGATGTTGGACGCAACGCTAAGCGCTCTTCTAATTGTTCTCCAGCAACTTCAGTAACCCACGGTAATTCAGGTGAAAAACCTTCTATATGATCCTTTTCTTTTTGAAAAAATGATTCAGGAATTAGCATTGGAAAATACGCATTGCGATGTCCGGTTTCTTTAAAATGATAATCCATTTCGGCTTGAATATGCTCCCATATCTCATAGCCGTCAGGTTTAAATGCTATACAACCTCTCACAGGTGTATAGTCCATTAAATCTGCATTTTGAATTGTTTCAATATACCATTTTGTAAACTCATTTTGCTGAATCGTCATAATTGCTCCTCCTTGCTTACTAATAATGTAAATAAAAAAGCACAAAGCTATCCTTCTAACTAAGGACGTCTTTGTGCTTTAACAAACGTGGTACCACCTATTTTTAGTTTTATAAATATATAAAACTCTCTAGCGTTTTATAACGGAAACGAACCGGTTATGTTTTCATAACTTCTCCGTGGTAGGTTTCAGTAAAGAATAATGGCATAGCTCTCAGCAATTACTATACTCTCTGTAACACTTCTTTTACTTACTTGGTCACATCATTGAAATATATTTTTGATAGCTTAACAAATGATACAAAATAATACAAGTATTTCATAGAGCAAGCCCTTATTATTTTCCCGGAAATAAAATACATAAGCCATTTTTAATTATAAATTGACTGTTAATATTTCCTGCACGAGGGGTATTTTAGATTGTTTTTTTAGAGTCTTTTATATGTAGATGAATCAATTTTCAAAAAAAGGGTGGGTTTTTTATGTCACTAACGATTATTTATACGAAATTTAACAAATTTAAATGATCGTTTTGTACTAACTATCGCTATTAATTAATAGATAATTCTTAAAAAACTAATTATACTGAAAAATCACTCTAGACTAAATTTAAAGAATGTTTTACAATGTAAAAGGCTTAAATGAATAATATTTAGTTTCAAAATTAGATAGTTATAAATAATTATTTTTGCTATTGAGGAAATGCATTTAATTGTTTATAATTATCTGAAATATCTAATATTTGAGAATTTTCAGGGGGAATTAATTATGAAAGAGAACAAAAAGCTTAAAAAGTTCGGTTCACTTCTAGTCGCTTCTTCACTTCTTGCTGGCGTACTTGCTGGTTGCGGTGCAGGCGACGATTCGACAAGTTCAGGAGGCGGATCATCATCAGGTGGTGGGTCATCTGACGGTGATACTATTAAAATAGGTGCTAACTTAGAGCTTTCAGGAAACGTAGCATCATATGGATCTTCAATTGGTGTGGGTGCAGAGCTGGCGGTTAAAGAAATTAATGATGCTGGCGGTATTGATGGTAAGAAAATCGAGCTTATTAAAGTAGATAACAAATCAGAGAACTCCGAGGCAACTGCTGCTGCTATTAAATTAGCAACACAAGATAAAGTAGTAGCAATGCTAGCGCCAGCTACTTCTGGTAACACAGTAGCAACAGTACAAATTGCGAATAACAACAAAATTCCAATCGTTACTGGGTCAGGTACGGCACCAAATATCACAGTGAATGATGATGGTAGTGTCAATGAATATGCATTCCGTACATGCTTCATCGACCCGTTCCAAGGGATCGTAGCAGCAAACTTTGCGGCTGGAGAACTTGATGCGAAAAATGTAGCTATTTTTGCAGATAATGCTTCTGACTATGCAAAAGGTTTAGCAAAGTCATTTAAAGAAACGATTACTAAAAATGGCGGTACCGTTGTTAAAGAGGAAGCTTATGTGGCAAAAGATACAGACTTCCGTACACAATTAACGAATATTAAAGCAGCCAACCCTGACTTCATCTTTATCCCTGGATACTATGAAGAGGTTGGATTGATTGTAAAACAAGCACGTGAAATGGGTATTACAGTACCGCTTATGGGGGCTGATGGTTGGGATTCTCCAACTTTAGTAGAGTTAGCTGGGGCAGATGCGCTTAATAATACGTTTATCACCAACCACTATTCTGCAGAAGATCCTGATCAAAAAATCCAAGATTTTGTAACAGCATTTAAAGCAGCTAACAGTGACAAAGCACCAGATGCATTCAATGCACTTGGCTATGACACTATTTACTATATTGCAGATGCTATCAAGCGCGCAGGTTCTACTGATGGCGAAGCAATTAAAAATCAATTAGCGGAAACAAAAGACCTGTCATTAGTAACAGGTACATTCTCAGTTGACGAAAACCATAACCCAATTAAAACAGCAACAGTTCTTGAATTTAAAGACGGTAAACAAGTGTTCAACTCTAAAGTAAATCCTTAACTTTTGGCAAGGGGGGAGGCGGGCAAACTCGCCTTCCCTTTTTATGCTTCATAGACAACTAGACTGATAAAAAAGCATAGATTCTAGCATAAGGAATCGGAAATAACTGTTTACGAGGGACACGAGTTTTTCTGCATTCACTAAATTATGTAGAAATACGTCCCGTTTTTGCATTCCTCAAAAAATTTAAAAGGAGTGAACGCTCATGGAATGGATACAGCAGCTTGTGAATGGTATTTCACTCGGTAGTATATACGCGTTAATAGCGTTAGGGTATACGATGGTATACGGTATTATAAAGCTAATTAACTTTGCCCACGGTGATGTTTTTATGATTGGGGCATTTATTGGCTTCTATGCAATTGCTAAATGGGAGCTTGGTTTTTTCCCAGCTTTATTATTGGCAATGGCAATTTGCGCAATCTTTGGTGTGTTAATTGAACGGATTGCATATAAGCGTTTACGAAATGCAACGCGTATTGCTGCATTAATTACAGCGATTGGTGTATCGCTATTAATCGAATATACGACTATTTTCTTTAGAGGTGCGCAACCGGCGGCATATCCTGAAGTATTTAAAAATAGAACATTTGATATCTTTGGGGTTCAAATTAGCAGTACCTCGATTTTAATATTATCTGTCGCTGTCGTACTGATGATTCTTTTACAATTCATCGTACATAAAACAAAAATCGGCAAGGCAATGCGTGCAGTATCACATGATGCAGATGCAGCTCGTCTGATGGGTATTAATGTGGATAATACAATTTCAGCGACATTCGCAATTGGTTCTGCTTTAGCAGGTGCTGCTGGTGTTATCTTCGGCGTGTACTATACAAAAATTGATCCATTAATGGGTGTTATTCCTGGGGTTAAGGCGTTCATCGCTGCGGTTCTTGGTGGTATCGGTATTATTCCAGGAGCAATGGTAGGTGGCATGTTATTAGGTGTCGTGGAATCCATGGTAAGTGCACTTGGTTACTCTCTATGGCGCGATGCAGCGGCATTCGTTATTTTAATTTTAATCTTAATCTTCAGACCATCGGGTATCTTTGGTAAAAACGCCCGCGAGAAAGTGTAGGTGAGCGGTAATTATGAAGAAGTCTAAAGTTTTCTGGGGCTATGCTGTATTAGCGCTAGTCATCTATGCAATTATACAGGTGCTTATTACAACCGGCACTATTGATATTTACTATCAAAATATGTTAATCACAATGTGTATTAACATCATGCTTGCAGTCAGCTTGCACATTGTAATTGGGGTTACTGGTCAATTTTCTATAGGGCATGCAGGTTTCTTAGCGGTGGGTGCGTATATCTCAGCTATTATTACAACAAAGCTCATGCTGCCATTTCCATTAGCTATTTTCTTAGGGGCGCTTGCAGCAGCAGTAGCTGGTTTAATCGTAGGTATTCCAACGCTACGCTTAAAAGGGGACTATTTAGCAATCGCAACGCTCGGCTTCGCAGAAATTATTCGTATAGTATTTTTAAATACGGATTATGTAGGTGGCGCAGCGGGCATGCAGGTTAAGTACTTATCGACTTGGACTTATGCATTTGTAGGCGTGGTGTTAACAATTTTAGTGATTACAAACTTTACAAAATCGCGTCATGGTCGTGCATGTATTTCAATACGTGAAGATGAGATTGCGGCGGACGCAATGGGTATTAACACAACCTACTATAAAGTTGTAGCATTTGCGATTGGTTCATTCTTCGCAGGTCTTGCAGGGGCCATTTTTGCACATAACTTCTACATTATTCAACCAACAACGTTTGGTTTCTTAAAATCATTTGATATTTTAATTTACGTGGTACTTGGTGGTTTAGGCAGTCTTTCTGGTTCTGTTATTGCGGCGATTTTCTTAACGTTCGTTTCAACATACCTGGCGAACTTCCCAGAAACACGCATGATTATTTACAGTTTGGTTTTAATCATTGTCATGCTATACCGTCCTAAAGGATTAATGGGGACAAAAGAAATTACAGACTTATTCAAGTTTGGTAAAAAAGGAGGTACAAAATAATGACTGGAAACCTTCTTATCAAAGTTGAAAACATGGGCATTCAATTCGGTGGTTTAAAGGCTGTACAGGGCGTTAATATGTACCTGAATCACGGTGAATTGGTCGGCCTTATAGGGCCAAATGGTGCTGGTAAAACGACAAGCTTTAATATGCTGACAGGGGTGTATACGCCTACAGAAGGTACCATAACATTTGATGGAAAAATAATTAACGGACTTGCACCTTACCAAGTTACACAAAAAGGAATTAGCCGGACGTTCCAAAATATCCGTCTATTTAAAGAGTTATCAGTTTTAGATAATGTAAAAGTAGCAAACCATTCGCTTGCGAAACACTCCATGTGGGCATCAATTTTCCGTTTGCCAAGTCACTTTAAAGGGGAAGTGGAGATGGAACAGCAATCCTTTGAGTTCTTAAAGATCTTTGGTTTAGACATTTATAAAGATGAGCTTGCGAAAAACTTACCATATGGCATGCAACGTCGACTAGAAATTGCACGTGCATTAGCGGCAAATCCGAAGTTACTATTACTGGATGAGCCAGCGGCAGGGATGAACCCACAAGAAACACACGATCTAATGGAGTTAATTGCATTCATTCGTAAAGAGTTCGGTTTAACCATACTGCTAATCGAACATGATATGAGCTTAGTAATGGGGATTTGCGAACGTATTTACGTACTCGATCACGGTCAATTAATTGCAGATGGGACACCAGAGGAAATTCGCAACAATCCAAAGGTAATTGAAGCTTACCTAGGTGAGGAGGTTATCAGCTAATGCTAAAAGTACAAAATATTGATGTATTCTACGGAAACATCCAAGCATTAAAGGGCCTCTCTTTAGAAGTAAACGAGGGTGAGATTGTAACGTTAATCGGTGCAAACGGTGCTGGTAAAAGTACATTATTAAAAACATTGTCAGGCCTACTAAAACCAAAGGGCGGAATTATCGAATATGAAGGCTTCTCGATTGCGGGGAAGGCTGCACAAACGATTGTAAAATCAGGTATTTCACATGTACCAGAAGGCCGTCGCGTATTCGCCAATATGTCAGTAGAGGAAAATCTAGAGCTTGGCGCATACCTTCGTAATGATAAAGCGGGTATTAAAAAGGATATGAATCATGTATTTGAGCTATTTCCTCGTCTTGAAGAACGTCGTAAGCAGCAATCAGGTACATTATCCGGTGGAGAGCAACAGATGCTTGCGATGGGCCGAGCTTTAATGGCAAAGCCGAAGTTACTTTTAATGGATGAGCCTTCGATGGGTCTGGCACCATTAATGGTGAAGAACATCTTCAATATTATTGAAAAGGTCAATAAAGAAGGTACAACAGTACTTCTTGTGGAGCAGAATGCAAATATGGCGCTATCAGTAGCGGACCGTGCATATGTACTTGAAACAGGTCGAATTGTTCTATCTGGTACAGCAAAAGAACTACAAGAAAGTGAGCAAGTAAAAGCAGCATATTTGGGTGGTCTGTAATAGAAAAGGAGGTGTCTCGAATTCATTTGAGATACCTCCTTTCGTTTTTTGAAATGGCAACGTGACGGATAGAACGGCGAAAATGATGAATAGAGTAGCTAAAACAACGGATAGCGCTAGCGCCTGACCTAAATTTTTTGGTAAGGTGGGAGAAAGGAGTGAGGTATATGCAGTATTCAGCACAATATTTTATTGATAAATTAAATTTAGCAGAGCATCCAGAGGGAGGTTACTATATTTCTTCATTTAGATCTGCTGAAGAAATGGCTGTAAGGGATGTAAAAAGACCAATTTATACGAGCATTTATTTTTTACTACGTTCACAGGATATATCCCATTTACATCGATTAAAATCAGATGAGCTTTGGTATTACCATGCTGGAAGTCCATTAACTGTCCATATGGTATACCCTGATGGTTCATATGAAGCCAAAAAGCTAGGATTAAATATGGAGGCAGGGGAGGTACCGCAAGTGGCTGTACCAAAAAACACAATTTTTGGCTCGTCTGTAGAGGATGCTAATACATTTAGTTTAGTAGGTTGTATGGTGGCTCCGGGCTTTGATTTTACAGATTTTGAATTGTTTACACAAGATGAGCTCCTTGCAGATTATCCGCAGCATGAAGCTGTCATTCGCAAAATGGCTTACAAGGCAATTAAATAACAAAAAGCCGACTCGAAGTACTTTGAGTTGGCTTTTTGTTGCGCGTTAAACAAACTTAGCGTGAAAGAATGTTGAAATTAACTGCTTTTTACTGATTGAACGACCTTATGAATTACCACAAAATTTCTTCTGGGTAGTTTGCATTAATTTGAATCTCGTGTAGTGCTTTTTTGGTCGTTTTCGCAGCTTCCATCAGCTGCGATTTGAGCGCTATATATTCATCGTCTTCAAGCATTAATCGAAGAGCGAAGGCTGCTAAATGAGCCTTGCGTTCCTCGGTATTCAAATCTATGTATTCTAAATTCAGTATGTCTACATATTGTGTAGCGTAACGGAAAGTTAAAGGGCTTTTCGTATGAAGCATTCTTAAAAATACTAAATATTCATCATCCTCAAGCTCCTGCTCTAAGCACTCAGCAACGGTCGCTTGGAATTTACGAATAGTTGCAATATAAATATTCCACTCTGAAGAATCGATTAGCTCCTGGTGCAAGCGGATAAAATCATTTAAGGCAATGGCTGTAAAAATAAGCTCCGGCCAAAGCACCTCCGTTACATAATAGACATTTTTATTTGGAAAAATGATTTTATGGTGAGTAAGGACACTTTTCGTAAGTCCATTACTAACAAATTCAAGCTGATGGTCGCCTTGTGCCGCATGGCGAAGATTGTAGCAAATACCAAGGATTCGCTGCCGCGCACCTTGGTAATCGTAATATCTATTTTCATCTCCAGTTACTTTATAAATCGCATTTATGAGTTGATCTAAATCCCAAAAGTCCCCACTAATCCGTGCTCCTGTCAGTTGTTCGGTACTTTGAATGGAAAGCATGGCTCTATCCCCCTTAACTGCTTTATTTCGGTGTGTAATTAAGTAGTTTGAATAGTTCTGTTCGTTCTTTGTCAGTTAAATCACGCCACTGTCCAATCTTTAGATTACCGAGCTTAATATTCATAATACGAATACGTTGTAGCCTTTTGACAGAGTAGCCAAGTGTGGAACACATACGGCGAATTTGGCGATTTAAACCTTGCTCTAAAATAATTTTAAATACTTTATCGGAAATTTTTTCAACATCGCAAGGTAGAGTGGTTGTATCTAAAATATCAACACCTGCCCCCATTTTTGTGATAAATTGCTCTGTAATCGGCTTATCGACTTGAACAATATATTCTTTTTCGTGATGGTTTTCTGCACGTAATATTTTGTTTACAACATCACCATCATTTGTCAGCAATAATAATCCCTCGGATTCTTTATCGAGACGCCCAATATGAAAAATGCGCAAAGGGTGATTAACAAAGTCAACGACATTTCCTTTTATATGTTGCTCAGTTGTACTTGTAATGCCCACTGGTTTGTTTAACACAATATATACCAGTTGTTCTTCTTTCTTTACCTCTTTGCCGTCTACACAAACTAGATCACCTGCTTCGACTTGACTTCCTACTGTTGCAAGCTCCCCGTTAATGGTTACCTTACCTTCCTCTACCCATTTATCAGCACCGCGTCGTGATACAATACCAGTTTCACTCAAATATTTATTAATACGCATACAGTTCTCCTATACATTAATATTACTTTAAGTATACATTATCGTTAGATACACCGTGAATTCTAGATGCTTTTCTAGCAAAAATAATTTCATTGGAAAATATTTTATAAAAAGTTGAAATTATTTTTCTTTTCTGACAGTATATTGTGTAAGAGGGTTTCTATGAAAATATCGTTATTTCGATATAAAATAGCGATTTTTATAGATATTTTCTCATTATTTTGTGTAAAGGGGAGAAGTAAAATGGTTTATGCATTTCCAAACACTGAAGGATCGGTAGTTCAATTCAAGGAAAAATATGATAATTACATTGGTGGAGAATGGACACCCCCGGTGAAAGGCCAATACTTTGATAATGTTACTCCTGTTACTGGACAAGTTTTTACACAAGCAGCGCGTTCAACTGCTGAGGATATTGAACATGCACTTGATGCAGCACATGCGGCAAAAGATGCATGGGGCCAAACATCTGCAACAGAGCGTGCAAACATTTTACTTAAAATAGCAGACCGTATTGAACAAAACTTAGAAAAATTAGCCGTTGCCGAAACATGGGATAACGGAAAAGCGGTACGTGAAACATTGAATGCAGATATCCCTCTAGCAATTGATCATTTCCGTTATTTCGCGGGAGCTTTACGGGCACAAGAAGGCTCGTTAAGTCAAATTGATAATGATACAGTTGCTTATCACTTCCATGAGCCAATTGGGGTAGTCGGTCAAATTATCCCTTGGAACTTCCCGTTACTAATGGCTGTGTGGAAGCTAGCACCAGCACTTGCTGCCGGAAACTGTGTAGTGTTAAAGCCAGCTGAGCAAACACCAGCTTCTATTATGGTATTAGTTGAACTAATTGGTGATTTATTGCCACCAGGTGTACTAAATGTTGTGAATGGTTTTGGTTTAGAAGCAGGGAAACCACTTGCATCCAATCCACGTATTGGCAAAATTGCCTTTACAGGTGAAACAACAACAGGTCGTTTAATTATGCAATATGCTTCACAAAACCTTATTCCCGTTACGTTAGAATTGGGCGGAAAATCACCAAATATTTTCTTCGAAGATATTATGGATGAAGATGATGCCTTTTTAGATAAAGCAGTGGAAGGCTTTGTATTATTTGCTCTTAACCAAGGAGAAGTATGTACATGTCCTTCCCGTGCATTAATTCAAGAATCAATTTACGATAAGTTTATGGAACGTGTACTACACCGCGTAGAAGCCATTAAAGTTGGAAACCCACTGGACCCGAATACGATGATGGGTGCACAGGCTTCAAGTGAGCAAATGGAAAAAATCCTTTCTTATTTAGATATTGGTAAACAGGAGGGCGCTGAGTGTCTGATTGGCGGTGAGAAAAATAATGTAGGTGAAGGCTTTGAAAACGGCTACTACGTTAAGCCAACTGTCTTCAAAGGACATAACAAAATGCGTATTTTCCAAGAGGAGATCTTTGGGCCAGTTGTTGCAGTAACAACATTTAAAACCAAAGAAGAAGCGTTAGAAATTGCAAACGACACATTATACGGTTTAGGGTCTGGTATTTGGACACGTGATATGAATACTGCATATCGTTTCGGTCGAGGTATTCAAGCAGGACGTGTTTGGACAAACTGCTACCATGCCTACCCAGCACATGCTGCATTCGGTGGCTACAAAATGTCAGGCATCGGTCGTGAAACACATAAGATGATGCTATCACATTACCAACAAACGAAAAACTTATTAGTTAGCTACAGCGAAAACAAACTAGGTTTCTTCTAATCAGTAAGGAGGTGCGAAGGCGTGGTTGAACGTGTATTGGCAACAGAAGAAGCGCTAGCACTAATCGAATTATTGACAGAAAAACATGGACCGGTTATGTTTCATCAGTCAGGTGGCTGCTGTGATGGGTCCTCTCCAATGTGTTATCCGGAGGGAGACCTAATACTGGGTGACCAAGATGTATGTCTCGGTGAGATTGGTGGTGCGCCATTTTATATGCATAAGAACCAATATGATTATTGGAAGCACACACAAATTATTTTAGACGTTGTAGACGGTAGAGGTGGTATGTTCTCACTTGAAGGCGTTGAAGGTAAACGGTTTTTAACAAGATCAAGGGCTTTTTCCACAGCAGAGTTAAAAGAATTGGGCTTGATTCAGTAATGTTTCACAAACGTTTTATTGTACAGGAAGTAGTACGTTAAGGTGTAATAGTCTGAAAATTAAAAAACAGCGAAAAAACCATTGAAGTTTTTCGCTGTTTTTCTATGCTAATTTTTCTGAAAGAGTTTATGTAAATTAATATTATTTTGAGAGTTACGTAATAGTAAAAAAAGCTGTATTCGATCTTGTAAGGTTTCAGTGAATAACGATTTTTTAGTCGTCCGTTCAATCATCATAATCCCCCATTAAATATTGATTTATTTTTATTAAACCATATAAAACCTAGTCACATACATTAATTTAAGTTTACTTTTTATGTTAATTGTTACAAAATGATTGAATCTTTTCGACAAAATATTACGTAAATAGTAAAAAGGAGCGTGTGAAAGATGGATATTGTTATAATTGAAAACCAATTTACACAAACGGTGGAGGACATAGCGAAGGTTGCTGGCTGGTCAGTTGATCGAAAAATCGTATTAGCTATTGCCAGTACATATGTAGCGACAGGCAAAACCTTTGACGCGCTAAAATATAAAGAAGTGTTACAAGAGATAAAGAAGCAAACGTCTTGGATGTCTCCACTAAGAACGACCATAGGGTACAGTATAGCTGCTAACATAATGGAACAGGATGATATCGAGCAAGCGGTAAAAAATATACTTGTAAACGAAAAAATATTAAAAGAAGCAAAATTTAAAAGCGGGAATTTTAATTTTATAGGTGCTCAGTTTCTAACAAAAATCGAAAGTGAGAAAAAAGCCCACGCACAAACAGCACGTGCATTGTATGAAGCGATTCGCAAACATCATCGATTTTTAACCTCTTTTGATGATATTCCCTATGCAGTATTATTAAGTAACCCAACAGATGACGTTGTCCTACGTGCTGAAACAATGAATCGTTATTATAAAGAGTTACGTTCGTATTATTTCAATGCAGGCAATGAATTACAATGGCTATCACAGGTACTGACGTTTTTATCTCCACAATATGATAATAACCTTGTGCCAAGTGTTGGTACTATTCGTGACACATTAAAAAAACAAGATGTAAAAGTAAAAACAATGCACTATCCATTATTGGGATTCTTAGCAATTCTTCAAGTGAATAATGCGCAAATACTGCAAATTACGGATTTGTACCATGAATTAAAGGGTATGAAATTATTAAAATGGCATCGTGAATTTGTGCTGTTTATGGCAATACAAATTGCTATTTTTGATATGGCGAAGGTGCAACAATCATTATCAATGTCCATCATGGCATCTATCGAGTTATTAATACAAGCGCAGCAGGCTGCAATGATGGCGGCAGTTACGGCTGCTGCTGTGGCATCAAATTCGGGCTCTTCGTGATAAACTAATGAAGAAAATTATTTTTCGGAGGTGCTTTTGAAGATGAAGGAAACAATGCTTTGGATAAATGGCCAGTGGCAAGACACAAAGGAATCATATGATTTAAAATCACCCTATAGCGGTGAGGTGATTGCAAAGATTGCAAAGGCATCCGTTCAAGATGTTGAACGAGCAATAGAAGGTGCACAGGACGCATTTCTATCGTTCAGGAAAACAACAGCCTATGAACGTGCCGAAATTTTATATAAAGTGGTCGACATTATGCGACATCGTCAAGAAGAATTAGCGGAGATTTTAGCGCAAGAGGCGGGAAAACCTTTATCGGCAAGCTCAGCTGAAATTGACCGTACAATAGCGACATATCAATTCGCCGCTGAGGGAGCAAAGCAAACAATGGGTGAAACTGTGCCTATGGATGCTGCACCAGGGGCTGGAGACCGCATTGGCTGGACTAAGCGTGAGCCACTTGGTGTGATTTCTGCTATTACACCTTTTAATTTTCCATTTAACTTAGTAGCACATAAATTAGGTCCAGCTTTTGCAGTAGGTAATACAGTGGTGTTAAAGCCCGCAACCCAAACGCCGTTAAGTGCAATCGTGATGGCGGAAATTTTTCAAGAAGCAGGTCTACCAGCGGGTGCATTACAAATTGTTACTGGTAGTGGAGGAGAGTTAAGTGATACCCTCGTGACACATCCGTTTGTTAAGAAGGTGACATTCACTGGAAGTGGCAAGGTTGGACTGAGCATAAAAGAAAAAGTAGGATTGCGCAAAGTAACATTAGAGCTTGGCTCCAATGCTGCAGTTATTGTCGAGCCGTCGACACCAATAGATAAAATTATAAAGCGGTGTGTCAGCGGCGCGTTTAGCTTTGCTGGACAGGTTTGTATTTCATTGCAGCGCATATATGTTCATGCCTCGATTATTGATGAATTTACGACTGCATTTGTAAAAGAAACTGAAAAATTAATCGTAGGTGATCCACTCAATAAAAATACAGATGTCAGTGCCATGATAAATCCTGGTGAGGTACAACGTATTCGAGAGTGGATTGAGGAAGCAAAGGCGCAAGGAGCTATCATAGCCACAGGTGGAACATTCACAGAACGCACATTAACACCAACCGTTATGACGCATGTGACCGCTGATATGAAGATAGTTTGCCAGGAAACATTCGCACCAATCGTCTCAATTGTTTCATATGAAACATTAGACGACGCTATTCGACTAGTGAATGAGTCGGAACTTGGCTTAAATGCAGGAATATATACGAATGTACTGCCCGATGCATTACGTGCAGCGGATGAATTACAAGCAGGAGCTATTATTATTAACGATATTCCAACTTTCAGAGTTGATAATATGCCATATGGCGGCGTGAAAATGAGTGGTTATGGCCGCGAAGGTATTAAATGGGCAATTGAAGAAATGACAGATATGAAGTTTATTGCCATGAAAAAATCATTCTAGTTTGCATCAAATCTTGTTGTACGATACGATGACGGAAGAACATACATGAAGGGAAGTTACTAGAACTATGACAAACAACGCTGTTCCGATGAGCCAATCACGTACGGTTCAAACGCGTCTCGTATTACCGCCTGATACAAATAATCACAATTCCATTTTTGGTGGGAGAGTGTTAGCTTATATTGATGAAATTGCTGCAATTACAGCGATGAAACATGCAAAAGGGCATGTTGTAACAGCCTCTATTGATTCGGTTGATTTTTTATCTTCAGCTCATGTAGGTGATATTTTAGAAATTGAAAGCATTGTTTCTTCTACGGGGCGTTCTTCCATGGAGGTTTATGTGCGGGTGATTTCACGTAATATTGAAACAGGTGAAGAGAAGCTAACGACGGAATCTTTCGTGACAATGGTAGCAGTAGATGAAAAAGGTAAACCCAAGGCTATTCCGGCCATTATTCCAGAAACTGATGCAGAAAAACGTCTGTTTGAAACAGGCCCTGCACGACGGGAACACCGTAAGCAAAAGCGTGCTTTAGCACATTAAAACAAGAGGGAAATTGACACATGGAGGTCAATTTCCCTTTATTTTTGTAGTAGAGCATTTTAGTTTAGAAGGGGTTAGATATTTAATTCATTCACTACATTAATTAATGAGTCAGATGATGAGGAAACAAGTGTGGCACCTTGTGACAGCTCTGTAATTAAGTTTGAAATGGCAGAAATATCACGAGCGGTATTGACATATTGTTGCTGAATACCTGTAACAGCATCTGCAATATCATTAAATGACTTTGATAAACTCGTTTGTGTATCTACACTATGTTGAATCTTTTGGTCGACATTGATAACAGAACTCGCCATTGTTGTAATATTGCTTTCGGTTTCTTTAATAAGATGCGAAACGTTTTGTACGGCATTTTTTGTTTCCTCAGCAAGTTTACGAACTTCCTCTGCTACGACAGCGAAGCCTTTACCATGCTCACCAGCACGAGCAGCCTCAATGGAAGCATTTAATGCTAATAGATTTGTTTGATCTGCAATACCTGTAACAAGCCCTACAATTTCAGAAATCTTTTGTGAAGATGTACGTAATTGGTTCATCGTCACCTCAAGGCTATTTACACTTTGTAAAATGACATGTATTAAATCATTTTGCTCTTGTAGTTGTTGTTGGCCTCGACTAGATTTTTCCTTCGTATCTTCAACAAAGCTCAAACCTTGCTTTGTTGCTACAGCAATATCATCTGTTTGTGCAGAAATAACCATTAAAGAGGCAGCTGTTTCCTCACTAATAGCATTTAACTCTTCTGCTGTACTTTGAATGGTTGTAACAAGTGAATGTTTTGTTGCATCTGCTGCTGTACGAATGCGTTCTTCTTCTTTTTCGTATGCTTCAATAACAAGCTGCTGCTCAAAGTTAATGATTTTACAGAAAGCATTAATAGCGCGTAGCGCATCATGCTTAGATATATCTAATTCATTGGCAAAGTTTCCAAATGTCGAAGTTAATGATTGAAATGAAGCTATATACCATTTAGATTGTAAACCAATCCGCACATGTGTCTCGGCTATTGACTTTCTTTCGTTAATGTAAGAATCATTAATATGACTTTCGAAAATATCACTTAAATGTTTATGTAATGTAACTTTTAAACGGTCAATTTGTGAAGTTTTATGGATAATATCTAATAAATCCTGGCTTAAACTAATAGCTGCATAAAATTGATCGACCATTTTAGGAATTAAGTCCTTAGCTAAAGGCTGAAGTTGCTTAATTATCGCTAAATCTTCAATTGTTAAATCTAATAACTGCAATTGCTTTTGAAGGTTTGGGTGGCTAGCAATATCTAATTGTACATTATGCTTATAATCTTCGGGTGATAATAAAATTGAGTAGCTAGAATTGTTCTTTTTTGTAAACCAACTCATGGTTGTCTGCTCCATTCTTAATAAATCCATAATAAATATTCATTAAAGTGTCTTCGTATTGCTAGGAATGTAAAGTTGCGAAATATCTGGTATTTACTCTATTCTACTATTTTTAGTGGCAAATATGGTTAAAATTTTAGTTTATTTCTATTTTTTTTGCATTAATTTCAAGGGATTGTCGTTTAAAAGTCATGAAATATTTTTTTCTAGAATAAAAAAGCAATTTGAATTCCACAGGACAAACCTGTAAAATACGAACTGTTTAGTTTAATTAATAATTGTACGTGGAAATATCAACATAATTTGCTAAAAGGAGACATTACATGGAGAAGAAGCGTTTTAAGTTTGTCATCCCTGTCATGGTGGTTGTCGCTATCGGTTCAGTTTATATGTTAAACAATTATTATGCCGAAGTACCGGATTTAGATCAACTTTTAATTACGATTGGCGCAACATTAGTTTCTGGTGTGCTTGCATACTTTTTATTTCCACAGCAAGGGGAAAATAAAATCGATGATCGAGGGCCGTATTAATCATAAAGGGCATCTAGGAAGTTTCTAGATGCCTCTTTATTTGGGTTTAAATAGTTTGAACCAACCTTTGTATTTAAAAAACGACAGCATAAAGATTACGATTAATAGCATAATAGCTAGAACGATAAAGTAGCTATATTGACCATGGAGTTCTGGCATAATATCAAAATTCATTCCGTAAACACCTGCAATAAATGTTAACGGTATAAAGATCGTAGACACAATAGTTAATGTCATCATAATGCCATTCATGCGGCTAGAACTCATCGCCATATAGCTATCCCGCATGTCTGCTGTAAGCTCACGATTAGATTCAACCATCTCTGTAAGTTTGACTAAATGGTCGTGAATATCACCGAAATAGGCTCGTTCGGATTTTTTTAATGCGAAGCGGTAAGAACTTAGGATACGATATAAAAGATCCCGCATTGGTAATATGGTTCTTCGTAAATGCAGTAAGTCACTACGAAATTCAAATACTATCTGCATCGCATTTAAACTGTTTTGATATGTCAGTTCATCTTCAAGTGCATTAAGATGATCTTCGATTGTATAGACAAGTGGGAAATAGCTATCGACAATCTTATCAATTGTCTGATAGGTTAGAAATACAGTGCCACGTTCCCAATTCTTTGGTTGATCTTCTAAAAGCTTTTGCACCTTATCTATTTCAGGCGCCTGGTTTTTATGGAAAGTAACGATAAACTTATCAGAGACAAAGATATTTATTTCCTCAGCTATTAGTGTTTCCTCATTAAGTCTATGAATAACGAAAAAATGATAATCATCATAAAAATCGAGCTTTGGCCGTTGTAAACGCATTAAACAATCTTCAATGGCTAGTGGATGAAAATGAAAAAACGTATCGAGTAATAATTCTTCTGCAGTAGTTGGGCAATTAAAATCAACCCAAAACCATTCAAAATTATTATTTTTAATATCTTCAAGCGGAAATCCTTTTAATAATTGCTGATCTTTCGAAATGCCCATTGTGCGAATCACGGCATTCACCTCAATTCTATTTCTCCTATATAAATGGATGTTAAATCCGCTGCTTCAAACATCCGCAAACGGGGCATTTATGGAAATGTGGTTGTATTTATTCAGTCGATTGTAACCAATTAAATTTATTAATTAAAAGTCGCTATCGGTCGCTAGTTCCTACTGATGGGGATTTCGTTAGGTTTTACTCCGCGAATTTTTATCCCCAACTATTAAGGTTTCTCTTTATAGCATACCCAACCAGCAAATAATGTTGTAGCAAAAAATCTGGACGGCTGTGTGAAGCCTGCTTGTTGTAGCAAAGATAAAATTTCCTCTTCCTGCATAAACGACAGAGCGCGAATGGATTGCTCCATATTAGCCACTTCTACGGCTGAAAGTTTTGTGTGTTGTAGCCAATAGGCACGCCATAAGTCAAACTGTAACTCGGTTTCAGTTGAGTTAAGCAACCCATATTTAGATACAAGGACAAATGGAGCTCCAGGTTTTAAATGCTTCACAATTTCTTTTAATGTCGCAAGTTTCTCTTCATATGTTTCGATAAAATGAAGAACTAGTATACAACTTGCAGCATCAAACTTTGTTGATGGTAGCGATGTTTCAAGTATAGTACCGTGACAAAAGGAAATATTATTAGGTAATGATTTTAAGCGTTCTTCAGCAATCTGTAGCATTGCTTGTGCAGGATCTATCCCCACAAAGGACCAGCGAGGTCTTTGTTCAGCGAACTGTAAGATTTCATTACCGCTTCCTGAGCCAAGTACTAAAAACGTAGCTTCCTCAGGCAAGTTCGCTCGATAAAAGGTTTGTGTTAAACGTAACATTGCATCATAGCTAGGCAATGTACGTCGAATACCTTTTTCATATTCGTTTGCGAGTATGTTATTAAATTCCATCGTGTTATCACATGCCTTTCAAAAAAAATTAGAAAAATTTATATGTGTATGAAACTATTTCGGGTATAGGTCCGTAAATAGTAGTACAAATAGCAAAAGACATTAAAAAGGAAGGTTGATGATATATATGGAAACAAAATGGTCTAAGGTAATCATACATGCTAGTGCGTTTTTTGCACCATTTTTAGTACCGATTTTATTTTTCTTAATTAGTACTGATGAAGAAGTAAAGGGAATCTCTATTCAGGCATTGCTGTTCCAAATTGTAATGTGGGTATTAATTGCAATTGCCGGTATTTTAAGCTTTGTGTTAATCGGTTTACCGTTCTTACTAATTTTCGGTATTATGACTTTTATCGTCCCAATTATCGGTATTGTGAAGGCTATATCTGACGAGCCTTGGCGTTATCCAATTGTTGGTCGCTGGGTATAATTTTTATAGACGCAAGTATATGCTAGGTGCATATGCTTGCGTTTTTTCTATAGGTGGAAAGGGTAGATATAAACATGAATTCTGTAGCACAACTCCCATCCGTGAAGTGTCGTGCCACGATTGCTGATGATAAAACGTACTTTAGGGCATAATGACACTTAATCCTTTTCAATGTGCGTATTAATTGCAATTATTTTCAAGCGTTCTGTATAATATACTCAAAGATAGTCAAAGATAGTCAAAGTCAGTGTAGTTAGCGAGGTGTATTCCTAAATGCGTAATATTTCAGACATCATAGAAGGCTACTTAAAGCAAGTACTTGAATTAGGTGGAGAAGGGCATATTGAAATTAAACGGAGTGAAATTGCTGATAAATTTCAATGTGTACCGTCACAAATAAATTATGTAATTAATACAAGATTTACAGCTGAACGTGGTTACCTTGTTGAAAGTAAACGTGGTGGAGGTGGATACATTCGAATTTTACGTGTCCGTGCAAACTCACAAATTGATTTGATTGATGATGTACTCTTGCAAATTGAAAGTGGGGCATCGCAAACAGTAGCAGAAGATTTAGTTTATCGTTTAATTGACGAGCAGGTAATTTCAAAACGAGAAGCGAAATTAATGTTAGCGGCAGTTGATCGCTCAACATTAGATTTACAACTACCTTTACGGGATAACATTCGTGCGAGAATTCTACGTGCGATGTTAACGACCATTAAATACGAAAAGCAAAAGTAAAGAGGTGATGGAAATGATATGCGAACATTGCAAGCAGCGCAATGCGACAGTAACAGTAACACAAGTTCAAAATAGTCAGAAGGTGGAACATCATTATTGTGACGTCTGCGCTTCGCAGTTCCATCCATTTCATGCGGAGTTTAAGCAAGAACCGGTTTCAATTCAACAACTACTTTCCAATTGGTTCGGCTCACCGACATGGCAACAAAAAGTTGGTGAAAAGCAACAAGCACCAACCCAACAACAAACGTGTCCACACTGTGGATTTACGTATAAGCGCTTTTTAAAAGAGGGCAAATTCGGATGCCCAGGCTGTTATGATTCTTTTGCCGAGCATTTGCCAAAGCTCTTTAACCGTATTCAGGCTGGCCCTCAACATATTGGCAAAATGCCAGGCGCTCATAGCAATGTCTATGTTATAAAAAAACAAATAGAAGATATTCGTAAACGGATGAAAGATGCCGTAGACGAAGAACAGTTTGAAGAGGCAGCGAAGCTTCGTGATGAGGCAAAGGAACTTGAGAGTCAGCTACAATTCGAAGGTGGTGATGTGTCGTGATGATTGAGCCTTTTTTAGAGCGGGCTACGCCTGTATGGATGCAAGTAGAAGATGATTATTCTGATATTGTCATTAGTACACGAATACGCCTTGCTCGGAATTTAGATGGATATCGTTTCCCACTAGTTTTCTCAGAAGATGAAGCACTACAAGTAGAGCAAGCAGTGACACACGCCATTCAGGACAGTCCTAAACTCCATGAAAGGTACTCTTATTTTGCCATAAAAGATTTAACACCATTACAACGACAAATCCTAGTTGAAAAACATTTAATTAGTCCACAGTTAGCGAAAAAAGAGCTAGTCGGCTCCATGCTGCTATCTGAGGATGAATCCATTAGCATTATGGTGAATGAAGAAGACCATTTACGCATTCAATGTATGACAGCAAGTTTTCAACTTCAAAAGGCATACGAACAGGCCAATAAAATTGATCGTGCCTTAGAAGGGGTACTCCCCTATGCATTTCGAGATAATTTTGGCTATTTAACAAGTTGCCCAACGAATATTGGAACAGGATTACGGGCTTCTGTCATGATGCATCTCCCAGTCCTAACATTAACTGGTCAGATGAATCAAATAATAAATGCCATGACACGATTAGGAATGACAGTTAGGGGAATATATGGAGAAGGTAGTGAAAACTTAGGGAATGTTTATCAAGTTTCAAATCAGATTACCTTAGGAAAAACAGAAGATGATATTTTAGCAGACATTCAAAGCGTTGCTGAAAAAATTATTCAAAAAGAGCGGCACGCAAGAGGTAAGTTGATGGATAAGGCGGAACTTGCCTTAGAAGATCGCATTTACCGAGCTTTAGGTACGCTGACGCATGCGCGTATTTTAACGAGTGAGGAAGCGGCAACTTGCTTATCCAATGTACGCCTTGGGGTAGATTTACAATTGATTGACGGCATAAAGGCCGCAACGTTAAATGAATGTATAGTCTGTATGCAACCTGGATTTTTACAGCATTATGCAGGTGAAGCACTGCCACCGTCCGAACGTGATCGGGTACGAGCAAAGATGCTTCGTGAGGCATTATTTCAAGAAAATTTGAGTAAGCCTACTATAGGGGGAAAAGGAGAGGATTCATATGATGTTTAATCGTTTTACACAACGCGCACAAAAAGTATTACAGCTTGCACAGGAAGAGGCTATTCGTTGGAAACACGAATCAATAGGAACTGAGCATATTCTTTTAGGACTTATTCGTGAAGGCGGGGGTATTGCAGCGAAGGCATTAGAAGCCATTGATATTAGCCCTCAAATGATTGAAGCAGGTATTGAAGAACTGGTTGGTAAAGGTACAGAGGATGTTGGGCCAATCGTGCATTATACACCTCGTGCGAAAAAAGTAATTGAACTATCAGTCGATGAATCACGTAAATTAGGTCATTCGTATATCGGTACCGAGCATTTACTATTAGCGTTAATTCGTGAGGGCGAAGGTGTGGCAGCTCGCGTCTTAAACAATGCGGGTGTCGGTTTAAATAAAGCACGTCAGCAAGTATTATTGTTACTTGGTAACAATGACAATGCACAATCTGGACAGCAAGCAGCACAGGCTGCCAATACACCAACACTAGATAGCCTAGCGCGTGATTTAACACAAATTGCACGTGAAGGCTCATTAGACCCGGTAATTGGTCGTAGTAAAGAAATAACGCGTGTTATCGAAGTATTATCGCGCCGTACAAAAAACAACCCTGTTTTAATTGGTGAACCAGGGGTAGGTAAAACGGCGATTGCAGAAGGTTTAGCACAGCAAATCATTAATAATGAAGTGCCAGAAATCCTTCGTGATAAACGAGTAATGACCCTTGATATGGGGACGGTTGTGGCAGGCACAAAATACCGTGGTGAATTTGAGGACCGTTTGAAAAAAGTAATGGATGAGATTCGCCAAGCAGGTAATGTTATCTTATTCATTGATGAATTGCATACATTAATCGGTGCGGGTGGTGCAGAGGGTGCAATTGACGCATCAAATATTTTAAAACCATCTTTAGCACGCGGTGAGCTACAATGTATCGGCGCAACAACATTAGATGAGTATCGTAAATACATTGAAAAGGATGCCGCTTTAGAGCGCCGCTTCCAGCCAATTCAAGTAGATGAGCCAACGGTTGAAGAAGCTATTCAAATTATCCATGGCTTGCGTGATCGTTATGAGGCGCATCATCGTGTAAAAATCACAGATGAAGCTATTGAGGCAGCAGCGAAAATGGGTGATCGCTATATTTCGGATCGCTTTTTACCAGATAAAGCAATTGATTTAATCGATGAAGCAGGTTCTAAAGTACGCTTACGTTCATTTGCAGTGCCACCGAACTTAAAGGCATTGGAAGATAAGCTTGAAAATGTTCGTTCCGAGAAAAATGCAGCTGTTTCTGGTCAAGAATTTGAAAAAGCAGCTTCTTTAAGAGATACAGAGCAAAAGTTAAAAGATGAAATTGAAACAACCCGCAAAACCTGGAAAGAAGAACAGGGTAAAGCTGAATCTAAGGTAACTGTGGATGATGTTGCAGCGGTTGTATCGATGTGGACGGGAATCCCGGTAGCGAAAATCGCACATGAAGAATCAGCAAAACTTTTACAGCTTGAAGAGGAGTTACACAAACGCGTTGTTGGTCAAGGCGAAGCAGTAGAAGCAATCTCTCGTGCAATTCGTCGTGCAAGAGCAGGCTTAAAAGACCCAAAACGACCAATTGGCTCATTCATTTTCCTTGGTCCTACAGGTGTCGGTAAAACAGAGCTAGCAAGAGCGCTTGCTGAGGTAATGTTCGGCGATGAAGATGCGATGATTCGTGTTGACATGTCTGAGTATATGGAGAAACATTCGACTTCACGTTTAGTCGGCTCACCTCCAGGCTATGTCGGCTTTGACGATGGTGGTCAGCTGACAGAGAAAGTTCGCCGTAAACCATATTCTGTCGTATTACTTGATGAAATAGAAAAAGCACATCCAGATGTCTTTAATATCTTATTACAAGTACTTGAAGATGGCCGTTTAACAGATTCTAAAGGTCGTGTGGTTGATTTCCGAAATACGGTTGTTATTATGACATCTAACGTTGGTGCGGATGCATTAAAATATCAAAAAAATCTAGGCTTTAGTTTAGGTGGTTCTGAGTCGAAACATAAAGATATGAAGGGCACTATGTTAGAAGAGTTGAAAAAAGCTTTCCGCCCAGAATTCTTAAATCGTATTGACGAAATGATTGTCTTCCACTCATTAGAAAAAGGACACTTAAAAGAAATCGTATCGATGATGTCAAACGCTTTAACAAAACGTCTAAAAGAACAAGACATTTCGCTTGAGTTAACTGATGCAGCGCTTGAGAAAATCGCGGATGAAGGGTATGATCCACAATATGGTGCCCGCCCAATTCGTCGTGCGCTACAAAAACAAGTGGAAGACCGTCTATCGGAAGAGCTTCTTAAAGGCAATGTTGAAAAAGGAAATCAAGTTATTATCGATTATGTGAACGATGAGTTTGTGGTGAAGAAAAAAGAGGGCGTTTCGATTTCTAAATAATGCCTCAACATATAGAAGTATGGAACTTAAGTACCCACTAAATTTTACTGTATGGAAAGGCAGCGAAGCCATAGTGCTAAGCTGTCTTTTTTTATGTAAAATAGAAATAAGAACAAATATTCGAGGTGATAGCAATTATGGCGAAGAAAAAAACAAAATTTGTATGCTCGGGTTGTGGCTATGAATCTGCAAAATGGATGGGAAGATGTCCAGGGTGTGGGGAATGGAACAAGATGGTGGAAGAGGTCGAGGTGGTAGCGAAGGGACCACGTGGAGCATTCCAGCATTCTGCAACAGTTACACAAAAGGCGCTACCAATTATGCAAATAGAGGCAGCAGAAGAGTCTCGCGTAGCAACAGAAATGGGCGAGTTGAATCGTGTTTTGGGTGGTGGTATTGTGCCTGGTTCTCTCGTATTAATCGGTGGAGACCCAGGGATTGGGAAGTCAACATTACTTTTACAGGTGTCAGCATTGTTGTCGAACAAAGGGCATCGAGTGCTTTATATTTCTGGTGAGGAATCGATTCGTCAAACGAAGCTACGTGCTGAGCGTTTAGGCGTGATGTCACAGGAACTTTATATTTATTCGGAAACGAATTTAGAGTTGCTAAACCAAACAATTGACGATGTCCAGCCAAAGTTTGTTATCGTGGATTCTATTCAAACCGTATTCCATCCAGAAGTGACGAGTGCGCCTGGTAGTGTGTCACAGGTACGTGAATGTACAGCGGAGCTGATGCGTATTGCGAAAACAAAAGGGATTGCCATTTTCTTGGTAGGACATGTGACGAAAGAGGGGCAAATTGCCGGTCCACGTATATTAGAGCATATGGTGGATACAGTGCTATATTTTGAGGGAGAACGTCATCATAATCATCGGATTTTAAGAAGTCAGAAAAATCGCTTTGGCTCTACAAATGAAATTGCTATTTTCGAAATGCTACAAGGGGGCTTAAAGGAGGTATTAAATCCATCTGAGCTGTTTTTACAGGAGCGTTCACAAGGTGCAGCAGGTTCAACAATTGTAGTCTCAATGGAAGGAACACGCCCAATTTTAGTAGAGATTCAATCCCTGGTGACACCAACAAGCTTTAATTACCCAAAACGCATGGCAACCGGAGTGGATCAGAATCGCGTGCAATTACTGATGGCTGTACTTGAGAAACGTATGGGGCTCATGCTGCAAGCGCAAGATGCATATATTAAGGTTGCTGGCGGTGTGAAGCTTGATGAACCAGCCATTGACCTTGCAGTGTTAACGAGCATTGTTTCAAGCTTTAAGGATCAGGCAGTAAGAGCTACAGATTGTTTTATTGGGGAAGTGGGATTAACCGGCGAGGTTCGCCGTGTCTCTCGTATCGAGCAACGTGTAATTGAAGCAGCAAAACTTGGTTTTAAACGTGCATTTATCCCTGCCTCTAATATCGGTGGCTGGGATTTCCCACAGGGTATTGAAATTGTTGGTGTTGAGACGATAAAAGATGCATTAAATGCTTCTTTTAGAGAGTTGTAAGAAATCGTGCATGTTGGACATAGCTCTGACATGCACTTTTACTTCATCTTTTATTACAAGTAGAGATAAATGTGCAATAAAAACCGATGAGAATTATCGGAGGACTTTGTATCTTTCATTAGACGAAGAAACTTCGCTGAAAGGGGAGGGGAAATTTAAGGTAATTTCATGGGTTCAAGAAAGATTTTCTAGAGGAAACTATGTATAATCGAATATAAGAATAGGAGGTGACGGCTTGTGAAAAAATTTATTCAAATTGCCTTTTTACTAATCGGAGGAGCTTTAGGCTTTGTTTTCTTACCGCCATTATACGAATTGCTTCATTTATCATCTAATCCTTGGCTTGATAATCCTTACGTATCAGTAGCTTTAGGGGCACTTTTACTGTTTACATTATCGTTTGCATTTTCTGATTATTTTGTAAAGCTGATTACCTGGATGGAAGAGGTGCTGTTTAAAGTACCGATTGGCGACTTATTATTTGGTACACTCGGACTAATTATTGGACTTATTGTCGCTTATTTTTTAGGCTTTGCAATTGATAGTATACAGCTACCGGTCATTACAGAAGTTTTACCAATTGTCCTGTCATTTGTCCTTGGATATTTAGGCTTTCGGGTTGGTTTTAAAAAACGTGATGAACTGCTACAGTTGTTTACGTTGCGCGGTCATAATGCCAAGAAAAAAGCAAATGAGGGGGCTGATGTGCCCGAAATTCGAGGTAGCTATAAGCTTTTAGATACAAGTGTTATTATTGACGGGCGTATTGCGGATATTTCTGAAACAGGCTTTATCGAAGGGATTTTAGTGGTACCACAGTTTGTGCTAACGGAGTTACAGCATATAGCAGATTCTTCGGACACTTTAAAACGCACAAGGGGTCGCCGTGGTTTAGATATTTTAAAAAAACTGCAAGATGAACGCATGACGAAAGTTGAGATTACAGAAGAAGATTTTGAAGATGTGCAGGAAGTAGACTTAAAGTTAGTGCGTCTTGCGAAAAAAATGGGGAATGATACACAAATCGTCACAAATGACTTTAACCTTAACAAAGTGTGTGAATTACACCAAGTGAAAGTTTTAAATATAAATGATTTAGCGAATGCGGTGAAGCCTGTTGTTATTCCTGGCGAGGATATGCAAGTAGTTGTTATTAAGGACGGCAAGGAGCATAACCAAGGCGTTGCTTACTTAGATGATGGAACGATGATTGTTGTAGAAGGTGGCCGAAGCTATATAGGACAGGCAATTACAGTAACAGTAACCAGTGTTCTACAAACATCAGCTGGTCGTATGATTTTTGCTAAACCAAAGGATGATTAGGAAGTGGGAAAGTTGCACTATGAAGTAGTATTACCTGCTGCTGGTAGCGGAAAGCGAATGGGTGCAGGACAAAATAAGTTATTTTTAACGCTCTTAGAGAAACCTATTTTAATACACACGCTTGAAGTATTTGAACAAGACGAACAGTGCACAGGCATTTGGCTTGCAGTGAAGCCAGAAGAACGTGTAATCATTCAAGAAATGCTGGCGATATATGGAATCACTAAGGTTAAAGGTTTACCTAATGGTGGGGCAGAGCGTCAACACTCGGTTCATTCCTGTATGAAGGAAATGGAGCAAGTGGATATAGTCCTTGTCCATGATGCGGCACGACCTTTTATTACCCATAATATTATTGCAAATCTTGTACGGAGTGCCCATGATTTTGGAGCTGCCATTGCGGGGGTGCGTGCAAAGGATACTATGAAAAAAGTACGTGAGGGAATCATTGAGGAGACGGTTGACCGTGAAAGTCTCTGGATGATTCAAACACCCCAAGCCTTCCAATTTGATTTAATCGTGCAGGCAGAGGATATCGCTGAAAAAATCGGCTTCCTTGGTACGGATGAAGCGATGTTAGTTGAACGTCTCGGCCACGCAGTGCATATCGTCGAAAGTAGCTATGAAAATGTGAAGATGACGACGAAGGAAGATTTAGTATTTGGCGAGGCCATTTTACGTAGACGTGCATTAGAAACGAAATAAAGAATAAACTATGAAATCTCGTTGGCTCTTGAGCTGATGGGGTTTTTTAGCATAAAAATGACATAAATTGAGGTCTGTTCTATAAATTCCTAATGCTATAGGCTGATAACAAAATTTCCTAGGAAATATGTTAAAATATGAAGGTATGGTCATTCAGATAAAACATAATATGGAAGTAGGTGAGTGCTGCTACAAGCTCTTTGTTGTAGTTTGTAGTAGCGAATTGTATGTTTCGAATAGGACAAGGATTTGATGTACATGCATTTGAAGAAGGGCGCCCTTTAATTATTGGTGGTATAACTATTCCACATGAAAAGGGATTAGTTGGTCATTCAGATGCAGACGTATTATTACACACGGTAACAGATGCAGCACTGGGGGCAATTGGTGAGGGAGACATTGGTCGTCATTTCCCAGATACTGATCCAGCATTTAAGGATGCAGACTCAGCAAAGTTGCTAGCGTATATTTGGAAAATGGTTGAGGATAGAGGCTATGTGTTAGGGAATGTAGACTGCACAATTATGGCACAGCGTCCGAAAATGGCACCATATATAGAACAAATGCAAAATCGTATTGCTGAATTACTTCATGCACAACCGTCGCAGGTGAATGTTAAGGCAACTACGACCGAACGATTAGGCTTTACTGGTCGTGAAGAAGGTATCGCCTCTATGGCAACTATTTTATTAATTAAAAAATAAATTGAAGGCGTGTGCTTTATTCCTAGACACGCGCTACTTTTATTTCCTATTCTACAGTGGTAAAATGAACAAAGTTAACAAGGTCGGAATTTTTTCAGACGAACATTTAGGAGGCTTTTAATTATGACGAAAGAAGTTCGCGTTCGTTATGCACCATCACCAACAGGTTTCTTACATATTGGTGGGGCGCGTACAGCGTTATTCAACTATTTATATGCAAGACATCACAACGGTAAGTTTATCGTACGTATTGAGGATACGGATATCGAGCGTAATGTAGAAGGCGGGGAAGCATCTCAGCTAGACAACTTAAAGTGGTTAGGCATTGAATATGATGAATCTATAGACATTGGTGGTCCCTATGCACCTTATCGTCAAATGGAGCGTCTAGATACTTATAAAGAACATGCAGAAAAGCTATTAGATAAAGGTGCAGCTTATAAATGTTTCTGTTCATCAGAAAAACTAGAAGCATCTCGAGAAGAACAAAAAGCGCGTGGCGTGGCGGCTCCGACTTATGATGGAACTTGCCGTCATTTATCGGCTGAAGAAGTAGCGGCAAAAGAAGCGGCTGGTGAACAATACACAATTCGCATGCGTGTTCCTGAAAACGTAACATATGAATTTGAAGATTTAGTACGTGGACAAGTCACATTCGAATCAAAAGATATCGGCGACTGGGTAATCGTAAAAGCAAATGGAATTCCAACATATAATTATGCAGTAGTATTAGATGATCACTTTATGGAAATTTCACATGTTTTCCGTGGTGAAGAGCATTTATCAAACACACCAAAGCAAATGATGATTTTCGATGCATTCGGCTGGGAATATCCGCGCTTCGGTCATATGACATTAATCATTAACGAAAATCGAAAAAAATTATCAAAACGTGATGAATCAATTATTCAATTCGTGACGCAATATAAAGATCTTGGCTACCTACCAGAAGCTATGTTTAACTTCTTTGCATTATTAGGCTGGTCTCCAGAAGGGGAAGAAGAAATCTTCTCGAAAGAACAATTTATCGAAATGTTTGATGAAAAGCGTTTGTCAAAATCGCCATCTATGTTCGATAAGCAAAAGCTTACTTGGATGAATAATCAGTACATCAAAAAATTATCATTAGAAGAAGTGGTAGCATTATCTTTACCACACTTACAAAAAGCAGGTTTATTACCAGAAGAATTAACAACAGAAGAGCGTGCTTGGGCAACGGATTTAATTGCACTTTACCATGAACAAATGAGCTTTGGTGCTGAAATTGTGGAACTATCTAGCCTATTCTTCAATGAACATATTGAATATGATGGAGAAGCGAATGAAGTCTTAGCTGGTGAGCAAGTTCCACAAGTAATGGCAGCATTCAAAGTCCAACTTGAAGGCTTAGAAGAGTTTTCACCAGAAACGGTCAAAGCTGCTATTAAAGCTGTGCAAAAAGAAACAGGCCATAAAGGCAAAAATTTATTCATGCCAATCCGTGTTGTCACTACAGGGGAAACACATGGTCCTGAATTACCAAATGCTATTTGCCTGATTGGTAAAGAAAAAACAATTGCTCGCGTAGATAAATACGCGCAGAAATAGAATTTTATTGACAATTTGCTTCTTCGATGTAAAATGGATTTAACTTTTAAAAAAACAGAATTTGCATGGACTAAGTTTAATATAATATTTTAAAGTGTTGATAAGGAGAAGTACGTAGCGCATGCTCTAAAGAGAGGACCATCACCGGCTGAAAGTGGTCTGAGCCAAGGCAAAACCGAAATGCACCTTTGAGCATAGAGCTGAACATTAAGTAGGCTTTATCGGTTCGTTCCCGTTAAAGAACGTCCAGAGTGGAGGGCATTTGCCTTCAATCAGAGTGGAACCGCGCAAATTTAGCGTCTCTGTCATTCCTTACAAGGAATGATGGGGACGTTTTTTCGTTATTCGGTAGCTGGGGAAATAGCGACTGAAAAGGGACCCTCAAACTTTATAGTTGCTTCCTTCGGCAAGTTATCTGTAGGAGAGGGCGGCTGGAGTAATTCCAAAGGGCGCAATGGAGAGCAATATTATTTGCTGGAGAAGCTAGACAGATCAAAATTGAAAAGGGGGAGTTTTTTATGTTTAAAAGAATGAAGGAAGATGTAGAAACGATTTTTGAGAATGATCCAGCGGCGCGCAGTGTGCTGGAAGTTGTATTAACATATTCAGGTTTACATGCTACATGGGCGCATCGTATTGCACACTGGTTCTTTAAAAAGCGCTTTTATTTTATAGCACGTTCGATTTCACAAATAAGCCGCTTCTTTACGGGAATTGAAATTCATCCCGGTGCCAAAATTGGTCGTCGCTTCTTTATAGACCATGGTATGGGGGTTGTGATAGGTGAAACTTGTGAGATTGGTGATAATGTTACACTTTATCAAGGAGTCACACTAGGTGGTACAGGGAAGGAAAAAGGGAAACGTCATCCGACATTACAGGATAATGTGCTAGTGGCAACAGGTGCAAAGGTATTAGGTTCGATTACAATTGGTGAGAATAGTAAAATTGGTGCAGGATCAGTTGTCTTAAAAGAAGTACCGCCAAATGCTACGGTTGTCGGTATCCCTGGTAAAATTGTGATAAAAGATGGCGTTCGTTTAGAGAAAAAACTAGACCATCAAAATATTCCTGACCCTGTAGAGGAACGTTGTCAAGGTTTCGAGAAGCAAATAGCAGCTTTGCAAGAAGAAATCGGACACTTACAAAAGGAGAGAGAAATACAATGAGTATCCAAATTTTCAACTCATTAAAAAGACAAAAAGAAACTTTCGTACCGTTAGAAGAAGGTAAAGTTAAAATGTATGTTTGCGGTCCGACTGTTTATAACTATATTCATATTGGTAATTCCCGTCCGGTCATTGTTTATGATACTGTACGTCGATATTTTCAATACAAAGGTTATGAAGTGAAATTTGTGTCAAATTTCACAGATGTGGATGACAAAATTATTAAAGTTGCAAACGAACTTGGTGAGGAAGTACATGAACTAACAGAACGTTTTATTGCAGCATATTTTGAAGATGTTACAGCATTAGGCTGCAAAAAAGCAGATGTACATCCTCGTGTAACAGAACATATGGATGACATTATTGATTTTATTAAAGTTTTAATCGATAAGGGCTATGCTTATGAGTCAGCAGGAGATGTTTATTATCGTACACGTAAATTTGACGGTTACGGTAAGTTATCACATCAATCAGTGGATGATTTAAAGATTGGCGCTCGCATTGAAGCAGGTGAGAAGAAAGATGACGCGTTAGACTTTGCACTATGGAAGGCTGCTAAGCCAGATGAAATTTACTGGGAAAGTCCTTGGGGCAAAGGGCGTCCAGGTTGGCATATAGAGTGCTCGGTGATGGCACGTGAGCATCTAGGTGATACAATTGATATTCATGCAGGTGGTCAAGATTTAACATTCCCACACCATGAAAATGAAATTGCCCAATCAGAAGCACATAATGACAAAACGTTTGCGCGATACTGGATGCATAATGGGTATATTAATATTGATAATGAAAAAATGTCAAAATCTCTTGGCAATTTTGTACTTGTAAACGATATTCGTAAACAGATTGATCCGCAAGTGTTACGTTTCTTTATGCTATCTGTACACTACCGCCATCCTATTAACTTTGCGAAGGATTTAGTTGATGCAGCGGCTACTGGTCTAGAGCGTATACGTACAGCTTACAACAATGTGAAACACCGCTTAACGGCAACTGCTAGTCTTGGTGATAACTCAGTGGAATGGCTAGAGAAAATAGCTGCGCAAAAAGTTCAATTTGAAGAGGCAATGGATGATGATTTTAATACAGCCAATGCGATTTCAGTTTTATTTGAACTAGCACGTATCGCTAATATCTACTTGAATGAAACGAATACTGATGAGAAAGTATTGATAAGTTTTATGGAAACTTTTGAGGGCATAGGTGACGTCTTAGGTATTGAATTTGCAGTAGAATCTGAACTATTAGACGAAGAAATTGAAGCACTTTTACAAGAGCGCGTAGAAGCACGTAAAAACCGAGATTTTGCTCGTTCAGATGAAATCCGTGACCATTTGCAAGCGCAAGGTATCATCTTAGAAGATACTCGCCAAGGAACTAGATGGAAACGAGGGTAAGGAACTTGGATAAACTCCGAAATGAAGATGTGAAACAATTGAATGCATTAGCCCTAGCGTATATGGGTGATGCAGTTTTAGAACAGAAAATTCGTGAGCATTTGTTGCGTGCTGGACGTGTAAAACCAAATACGCTTCACAAAGAGGCGACGCACTATGTATCAGCGAAGGCACAGTCTAGTATTGTGCATCGTATGATAGACGAAAACTTTTTATCAGAGCAGGAATTAGCTGTGTTCCGTCGAGGGCGCAATGCTAAATCCGGCTCTGTGCCAAAGAATACGGATGTACAAACATACCGTAATAGCTCAGGCTTTGAGGCTGTGCTCGGTAGTCTATATTTATTAAATGAATTAGAACGCGTTTATGAAATCATTGCATACGCTATTCAAATAATCGAGGAATCAAAAGGAGTGTCAAAATAATGGCAGAACAAAATGGTGAAATTATTGCCGGTAAAAACCCAGTGTTAGAAGCACTTCGTTCAGGCCGCGATATGAATAAGGTATGGATTGCAGAAGGTGTTAAAAAATCAGGAGTAGGCGAACTACTTGATTTAGCACGTGAACGTGGAATCATTGTTCAATTTGTACCGAAAAAAAAGGTAGATCAATTAACAGATGCAAATCACCAAGGAATTGTTGCTTCTGTTGCGGCATATAGTTATGCTGAACTAGACGACTTATTTTTAGCAGCAGAAAAAAAACAAGAAGATCCATTTTTCTTAATCTTAGATGAGTTAGAAGATCCGCATAATTTAGGTTCTATTATGCGAACTGCAGATGCAATTGGTGTACACGGTATCATTATTCCGAAGCGTCGCTCAGTTAGTTTGACTGCTGTCGTAGCCAAAGCTTCAACGGGTGCTATTGAACACGTACCTGTTGTGCGAGTTAGCAACCTAGCACAAACAGTGGATGAGTTAAAAGATCGAGGCGTATGGATTGCAGGGACAGACGCAAAGGGCTCTGTAGATTATCGTAAAATGGATGCGACATTACCTCTTGCTATCATTATTGGTAGTGAAGGGAAAGGAATGGGTCGCCTGTTAAAAGAAAAATGTGACTTTTTATATCATTTGCCAATGATAGGGCATGTCACATCATTAAATGCTTCTGTAGCTGCTGCGCTTTTAATGTACGAAGTGTATCGTAAACGTCAAGAAGCGAATGACTAACGATGAAAAACATTTTGCTTGTCGACGGTTATAATATGATTGGAGCCTGGAAAGAGCTACGTCCTTTACGTGATACAAATTTTGAGGATGCACGCAAGCGCTTGATTGAACTCATGGCTGAATATAAAGCAGCTATGGGATGGCGAGTAATTATCGTGTTTGACGCGCATCTTGTGCCAGGTGTGGAACAATCGTATTTAGAGAACGATGTCGAAATCATTTATACTCGAAAAAATGAAACAGCAGATGAGCGCATTGAAAAGATGACACAGGAATTAAAAGCAAGACATGTACAGATTCACGTAGCAACCTCCGATATGACAGAGCAAAACGTGATTTTTGGTAACGGTGCTCTTCGTAAATCGGCGAGGGAGCTCGAGATTGATATGGGGATTATTCAACATAAAATTTCTCATGATGTAAAACACAAACAAGATAGCAAGCCGCCTTCTCGTATAGAATTAAAGCCAGATGTTGCATTGGCCTTCGAAAAATGGCGTCGCGGTTTAAAATGATTGATTGACGTGTATTTTCCAATTCCGTTATACTGTTCCTAATTATCTGTTGTAGCTGAGGTGATACCATGTTTAAAAATAGTATTGTACAAGTGACACAAGATTTTGAACGATTCAATGACGAAGAACTTATTGAAATGGTGCATCAAGGTAATACAGATGCGTTGGATTTTTTGATTACGAAGTACCGTTTGTTAGTAAGGGCAAAGGCGAGATCTTATTTTTTGATTGGTGCGGATAAGGAAGATATTGTACAAGAAGGCATGATAGGCTTATATAAAGCAATTCGTGATTTTAAAGGGGATAAACTTGCTTCTTTTCGCGCTTTTGCAGAATTGTGTATTACAAGACAGATTATTACGGCGATTAAAACGGCCACAAGACAAAAGCACATTCCGCTCAATTCCTATGTATCTTTGGACAAGCCAATTTTTGATGAAGAATCGGACCGTACCCTGATGGATGTGTTAACAGGTGCTATTATGGATGATCCAGAAGAGTTAATGATTCATAGAGAAGAGTTTGGTTATTTGGAAGAAAAGATGAGTGAGATCTTAAGTGAGTTGGAGCTACAAGTGTTAGCTCTATACTTAGACGGACAATCCTACCATGAAATTTCTGCAAAATTGAATCGCCATGTGAAGTCCATAGACAATGCACTGCAACGAGTAAAGCGAAAATTAGAGCGACATTTAGTTCTTGAGGAAATGTTATAGAGGGTGCGCACCCTTGTTGACATTGACAAATATAGGTGTTAGTCTTTAAAAGACAAAGTGCCGAAAAGGTGATTAAATGGCAAAGAAAGTCGTGCTAAATTGTGATAAATGCGGCTCGAGAAATTACACACTTCCTGCGAAGGAAGGTTCAACTGTACGTCTCGAATTAAAGAAATTTTGCTCGCATTGCAATGAACATACAGTGCATAAACAAACGCTATAAATGATTTATAAATAGACAGATACGATTGATTCGGAGGTTAGGCTAGAATGGGCAAGATTAAAGGATTTTTCAGCGACGTAATGTCGGAAATGCGAAAAACAAGCTGGCCAAAAAGTAAAGAACTGACGAAATATACAGTAGTCGTAATTTCGACTGTAGTAATTATGGCTTTATTTTTTGTGTTAGTAGACTTAGGCATTTCATCATTATTCCGCTGGTACTTAGAGTTATAATTTAGTAAAGAGCATGTTAATACTTTTGAAAATAGCCCGTCCATTACAATAACGGGTTTTTTCGTTTGTTTTATGAAGTGAACAGCAGTAAAATGTTCTCATTATGATAAGTGTGCTACCGGGCAAGAAATGGGGTAGCGTTAGATGACTACGCTAATAGTGTATATATCATCGAGCTTTCGCTTGCTATTAGCGAAAGCTATATTTTTCTAATGAGGGCATTGTGAAAAGAGTAATAATGCAATTAGCATAAACGATCATTTTCACTTTTATTTGTAAGGGAGGGACGGACGAGTAGTCCTAGTAGTTATGGAGAAAAATTGGTATGTTGTTCATACGTATTCAGGGTATGAGAACCGTGTAAAAGCAAACCTAGAGAAACGTGTTGAAACGATGGGAATGCAAGATAAAATCTTCCGTGTAATCGTTCCTGAACACGAAGAAACAGAAATGAAGGATGGCAAAAAGCGTACAATGATGCGCAAGGTTTTCCCAGGTTATGTCCTAGTAGAATTAATTATGACAGATGATTCTTGGTACGTTGTGCGTAATACGCCAGGCGTAACAGGCTTTATTGGTTCATCAGGTGGCGGTGCAAAACCAACACCTTTATTACCTGAGGAAGCGGATCGACTACTAGAACAAATGGGTATGACTGATAAAGTAGTAGAAGTGGATATTTCTATAGGTGAATCCGTTGAAGTATTAGAAGGACCTTTTGCGCATTTCCAAGGACGTGTTGAAGAAATCGACACAGAAAAAGGAAAAGTAAAAGTAACGGTTGATATGTTTGGTCGCGAAACAATAATGGAACTAGATTTTGAGCAAATTCAAAAATTATAACTACTAAGAAGTTAGTAATGGAAATACTGAAGCTGTGGCGTATGTCGCAGATTTTGTTAATTACTACTTGCTTAAAAAAATTAAAAGTGGTATTATTTCATAGGTCAGACTGTCATACTTTGGTTTGACGTCTGCAATGATAATTTTAATGTTATCGGCAATTAGCTGACAGACAGATATTGAGTGGGAGGGGCAACCCAATTACCACATCACGGACTTAAGGAGGTGTGTCTCGTGGCTAAAAAAGTTATTAAAGTTGTTAAACTTCAAATCCCTGCTGGTAAAGCAAACCCAGCTCCGCCGGTTGGTCCTGCATTAGGTCAAGCGGGTGTGAACATCATGGGATTCTGTAAAGAATTCAATGCGCGTACTGCCGATCAAGCTGGTCTTATTATTCCAGTAGAAATTTCAGTATTCGAAGACCGTTCATTTACTTTCATTACAAAAACTCCACCTGCAGCAGTTTTACTTAAAGTAGCAGCTGGTATCCAATCTGGATCAGGTGAACCAAACCGTAAAAAAGTAGCGACGGTTAAACGTGATAAAGTTCGCGAAATCGCTGAAACTAAAATGCCAGACCTTAACGCTGCTTCAGTAGAAGCTGCAATGTTAATGGTTGAAGGTACTGCACGAAGCATGGGTATTGTTATCGAAGACTAATCCCAGTTACTTGATGATGTATTTGTTTTTGGAAGGTTGCGGAGTTTCTTTGTGAACGCGCAACCTTTATTCGTGGGAGGTAAAATCCGCTATAACCACAATCAAGGAGGAATTATATAATGGCTAAAAAAGGTAAAAAACTGCAAGATGCAGCAAAATTAATCGACCGTAACGCAGTATACGGCGCACAAGAAGCAATTGAACTTGCTCAAAAAACTAGCACAGTAAACTTCGACGCTACTGTAGAAGTTGCTTTCCGTTTAGGAATCGATACTCGTAAAAATGACCAACAAATCCGTGGTGCAGTAGTGCTTCCAAACGGTACTGGTAAAACTCAACGTGTATTAGTATTTGCTAAAGGTGAAAAACTTAAAGAAGCAGAAGCAGCTGGTGCTGACTATGTAGGCGATGCAGAGTACATCCAAAAAATCCAACAAGGTTGGTTTGACTTCGATGTAATCGTAGCAACTCCTGACATGATGGGTGAAGTTGGTAAACTTGGCCGTGTATTAGGACCTAAAGGCTTAATGCCAAACCCTAAAACTGGTACAGTTACTTTCGATGTAACGAAAGCTATTGCTGAGATCAAAGCTGGTAAAGTTGAATACCGTGCTGACAAAGCGGGTATCATCCACGCACCAATCGGGAAAGCTTCTTTCTCTACAGAAAAACTTGTAGAAAATTTCTTAACTGTATTTGACGTTGTTCAAAAAGCGAAACCTGCTGCAGCTAAAGGTACTTACATGAAATCTGTAAATGTTACAACTACAATGGGTCCAGCTGTTAAAATCGACGCTGCTAGCGTAGTAGTAAAATAATATCTTTTATATTTATTCAGCCGTGCTTCTAACTAGTGCGTTTGAATAATATTTGATATAAAAACGGTTGACAGCAATCCGTATCTTTGGTAAGATGGGTGCTGTTGTGAATCATCCATTTGTACCGTAGACAGTAGGAGTGACTTGTCACTTAATGATCCTACCGAGGACATCGGAATTCGGATTCTTATTTTAAAGATGATGACTTTCAGCCTCTGTGTCTATATGACCCAGAGGCTTTTCTTTTGTCGGTATAAATGACCCATTCTAATAGGAGGTGTCATCATGAGCAAAGCAATCGAAAACAAACAATCACAAGTGCAAGAAATCACTGAAAAATTCCAAGGCGCTGCTTCTGTAGTAGTAGTGGATTACCGTGGTCTTAATGTTGCGCAAGTAACTGAGCTTCGTAAACAACTTCGTGAAGCTGGCGTTGAGTTCAAAGTTTACAAAAACACTTTAACTCGTCGTGCTGCTGAAGCTGCTGGCGTTGAAGGAATCAACGAAGTATTAACTGGTCCTAACGCAATCGCGTTCTCAACTGAAGATGTTGTAGCTCCTGCTAAAATCATCAACGATTTCGCTAAGAAAAATGAAGCTTTAGAAATTAAAGCGGGTATCATTGAAGGTACAATCTCTTCTGTTGAAGATGTTAAAGCACTTGCAGAACTTCCATCACGCGAAGGTCTTCTATCAATGCTTTTATCTGTACTTCAAGCTCCAGTGCGCAACTTCGCACTTGCAACAAAAGCTGTTGCAGAACAAAAAGAAGAACAAGGCGCGTAATTCTTTACGTTGCTTAGCTTCAGCGGCCTGACCGCAAAAAAATAAAACATTATCCAATTAGGAGGAAATTATAATGAACAAAGAGCAAATCTTAGAAGCTATCAAAGCTATGACAGTTCTTGAATTAAACGATTTAGTAAAAGCTATCGAAGAAGAATTCGGTGTAACAGCTGCTGCTCCAGTAGCAGTAGTTGCTGGCGGTGCTGCTGCAGCTGAAGAAAAAACTGAATTTGACGTAGTATTAGCATCTGCTGGTGCAGAAAAAATCAAAGTAATCAAAGTGGTTCGTGAAATCACTGGTTTAGGTCTTAAAGAAGCTAAAGAAGTTGTAGATAACGCTCCTAAAGCTCTTAAAGAAGGCGTTTCTAAAGATGAAGCTGAACAAATCAAAGCTAAACTTGAAGAAGTTGGCGCATCTGTAGAAGTTAAGTAATCTCGTATTACTTTTATACAAAAAGAAAGCTCGTCATTTGTGGCGAGCTTTTTCTTCATTCTGAGGAGGCATGAAAATGTCAGATCACTATTATACAAATAAACCTCAAACTGAGAGTAAACCTCGTCACTGGACATTTAAGTTACTTGGGCATTCGTTTTCTTTTGAAACGGATGCAGGTGTATTTAGTAAAAGCGAAGTAGATTTTGGATCCCGTGTATTAATAGATACGTTTAAAATGCCTGAAGTTGATGGTGCGATTTTTGATGTGGGTTGTGGATATGGACCGATTGGATTGTCTATTGCCAAAGCAAACCCTGAGCGTACTGTTTTTATGATGGATATTAATGAACGTGCAGTTGCACTTTCGCAAAAAAATGCGCAAGTAAACGGAGTTCAAAATGTACGAATATTTGTAAGTGACGGACTATCGATGGTGGATAATGACGCAAAGGCTGCGGCTATTTTAACCAACCCTCCAATTCGTGCAGGAAAAGATACAATTTTCCGTTTTTACGATGGTGCTTACGATAAGCTAGTGACATCTGGAGAGTTGTGGGTAGTGATTCAGAAAAAGCAGGGTGCACCTTCGACGGTAAGTTATTTAGAAGAGAAGTTTTTAGAAGTCGATGTTGTCGAGAAGAAAAAAGGATATTGGATTATACGTGCAAAAAAATAAATGAAATATGTATAAAATATTGACTTGACAAATCGGCTATGATAATATGATACAATGCAAAAATATTATTTTGAGGTCGTGTGCCCTTTTGTATATGATTAGTTTTATATGGGTATACTTGCCAAGATAAGTTTAGTTAACCGAAAATGAGATCTTTTTGAAGACTCGTTTTCTTTTTGTCTTTCGAAATCATACACTATTTGTATGATTTTGCAAAGACCTAATATCGCTTTATTGAGGGGTGAATGAGTTGACAGGTCAACTAGTTCAGTACGGACAACACCGCCAGCGTAGAAGCTTTGCGCGTATTAAAGAGGTGCTTGAGCTTCCAAATCTGATTGAGATTCAAACGGCGTCTTACGAGTGGTTCCTTGAAGAAGGTTTACGTGAAATGTTCCGTGACATTTCGCCGATCGAGGACTTTACAGGTAATCTTTCATTAGAATTCATCGATTATACATTGGGTGATCCTAAGTATGATGTGGATGAGTGTAAAGAGCGAGATGTTACTTACGCAGCTCCATTACGTGTGAAAGTACGTCTTTACAACAAAGAAACAGACGAAGTGAAAGAACAAGATGTATTCATGGGTGACTTCCCATTAATGACTGAAACAGGTACGTTCATCATCAATGGTGCAGAACGTGTTATCGTTTCACAATTAGTTCGATCACCAAGTGTGTATTTTCATGATAAAACTGATAAGAATGGTAAAAAAGGCTTCGGAGCAACGGTTATTCCGAACCGAGGCGCTTGGTTAGAATATGAAACTGACGCAAAAGACGTAGTATATGTGCGCATTGATCGTACGCGTAAGCTACCAGTAACAGTGTTACTTCGTGCTTTAGGTTTCGGTTCAGATCAAGAAATTATCGATATTATCGGTGACAACGAGTATTTACGTAATACGCTTGAAAAAGATAACTCTGAAAGTACAGAAAAAGCACTTTTAGAAATTTATGAGCGTTTACGTCCTGGTGAGCCACCAACAGTCGAAAGTGCTAAGAGCTTATTATACTCTCGTTTCTTCGATGCAAAACGCTATGATTTAGCGAATGTTGGTCGTTACAAAATGAATAAAAAGCTTCACATTAAAAATCGTTTATTCAACCAAACGATTGCAGAGACGCTTGTAGATCCAGAAACAGGCGAAATTTTAGTAGAAAAAGGTACAGTGCTTGATCGTCGTACATTAGATAAAATCTTACCGTACCTAGAAGATTCTTCAAAAGGTATTGGCTACCGTTCTTTATCACAAGTCGGTGGTGTACTTGAGGATGATGTAACAATCCAATCTATTAAAATTTATGCACCAAAAGATGAAGCACAAAAAGAAATCAATATAATTGGTAATGCGTATATTGATGAAGAAGTGAAAAATATTACACCTGCTGACGTGCTATCTTCAGTAAGTTACTTCTTCAACTTACTTTACCAAGTAGGGGCTACTGATGATATCGACCATTTAGGTAATCGTCGTCTACGCTCTGTTGGTGAGCTATTACAAAACCAATTCCGTATCGGTTTATCTCGTATGGAACGTGTAGTACGTGAGCGTATGTCTATTAACGACACAGCTGCTATCGTACCACAACAATTAATCAACATCCGTCCTGTTATTGCATCGATTAAAGAGTTCTTTGGTAGCTCTCAATTATCTCAATTCATGGACCAAACAAACCCATTAGCAGAGCTAACACATAAACGTCGTCTATCTGCATTAGGACCGGGTGGTTTAACGCGTGAGCGCGCTGGTTTCGAAGTACGTGACGTTCACTACTCTCACTATGGTCGTATGTGTCCAATCGAGACACCAGAGGGTCCAAACATTGGGTTAATCAACTCATTATCTTCATTTGCCAAAGTAAATAAATTTGGATTCATTGAAACACCTTACCGTCGTATTGATCATGAAACTGGTAAAGTAACGGACCAAATCGATTATTTAACAGCGGACGAAGAAGATAACTACTACGTTGCACAAGCAAACTCGTTATTAAATCCAGATGGTACATTTACAAATGACGAAGTAGTAGGTCGTTTCCGTGGGGATAACACTGTATTCAATAAGGCACAAATGGACTACATGGACGTATCTCCTAAACAAGTAGTTTCTGCTGCGACAGCATGTATTCCGTTCTTAGAAAACGATGACTCTAACCGTGCACTTATGGGTGCCAACATGCAACGTCAAGCGGTTCCACTATTAAATCCAGAAGCGCCATTCGTTGGTACTGGTATGGAACACGTAGATGCGCGTGACTCAGGTGCGGCAGTTGTAGCGAAGTATGATGGTATTGTAGAGCATGTTGAAGCTCGTTCAATCCACGTACGTCGCATTGAAACAGTTGACGGTAAAGAAGTTAAAGGCGATTTAACAAAATATAAATTACAAAAATTCATTCGTTCAAACCAAGGTACTTCATATAACCAACGTCCACTTGTAAAAGTTGGCGAACGTGTGAAACCTCGTGATATTTTAGCAGACGGTCCATCGATGGAAAAAGGTGAATTAGCTCTTGGTCGTAACGTTCTTGTTGCATTCATGACATGGAACGGCTTCAACTATGAGGATGCTGTTATCATGAGCGAACGCCTTGTAAAAGACGATGTTTATACTTCAGTTCATATTGAAGAATACGAATCAGAGTCTCGCGATACAAAATTAGGACCTGAAGAAATCACACGTGATATTCCAAACGTTGGGGAAGATGCACTTCGTAATTTAGACGAACGTGGAATCATCCGTATTGGTGCGGAAGTTCGTGACGGTGATATTCTTGTTGGTAAAGTAACGCCTAAAGGGGTTACAGAACTAACTGCTGAAGAGCGTTTATTACATGCAATCTTTGGTGAAAAAGCACGTGAAGTTCGTGATACTTCATTACGCGTACCACATGGTGCGGGCGGTATTATTCTTGACGTGAAAGTATTTAACCGTGAAGATGGCGATGAGTTACCACCAGGTGTTAACCAATTAGTTCGTGCATACATTGTTCAAAAACGTAAAATCCGCGTTGGGGACAAAATGGCCGGACGTCATGGTAACAAAGGGGTTATCTCTCGTATTTTACCGGAAGAGGATATGCCATTTATGCCAGACGGCACTCCTGTAGATATCATGTTAAACCCACTAGGTGTACCTTCTCGTATGAATATCGGACAAGTTTTAGAGCTACACTTAGGTATGGCTTCTCGTTACTTAGGTATCCATATGGCAACACCAGTATTTGATGGTGCCAACGAAGAAGATGTTTGGGAAACGATGGAAGAAGCAGGGATGAACCGTGATGGTAAAACAATCCTGTATGATGGACGTTCTGGTGAGCCATTTGATAACCGTGTATCTGTTGGGATCATGTACATGATCAAACTTGCGCACATGGTTGATGATAAACTTCATGCACGTTCAACTGGTCCTTACTCACTTGTTACACAACAACCACTTGGTGGTAAAGCACAGTTTGGTGGACAACGCTTTGGTGAGATGGAGGTATGGGCACTTGAAGCATATGGTGCTGCGTACACACTTCAAGAAATTTTAACAGTTAAATCCGATGACGTGGTTGGTCGTGTAAAAACTTACGAAGCCATCGTTAAAGGTGAAAGTGTACCAGAGCCGGGTGTTCCTGAATCGTTCAAAGTATTGATCAAAGAACTTCAATCTCTTGGTATGGATGTAAAAATGTTAACAATCAATGATGAAGAAGTAGAGCTTCGCGATTTAGATGAAGAAGAAGATCTTCAACCAGCTGATGCACTTAACATTGCACCACAGCCAGAAAAAGAAGAAGAGCCAGTGGAGTCATTTGAATAATTAACACTATTCAGAGCCGGGCAGGATTTGATGCCCTGTCCGGCTTTTCTTTACTTGTAAAACAATCTATTTTTAATCTTTTGTCAAAGAAGTACATTTTTTGCAAACGATTGTCGAGCTGCGTAAAAGAGTCTTTATAAAGACCTATACTAAAGGGAGGTAGGCTCCTTGATAGACGTTAATGAATTTGAATATATGAAAATTGGTTTAGCTTCTCCTGACAAGATTCGTTCTTGGTCATATGGTGAAGTCAAAAAACCTGAAACAATCAACTACCGAACATTAAAACCAGAAAAAGATGGTTTATTCTGTGAACGTATTTTCGGTCCAACTAAAGACTGGGAATGTCACTGTGGTAAATACAAACGTGTGCGCTACAAAGGCGTAGTTTGTGACCGTTGTGGTGTTGAAGTAACACGTGCAAAAGTTCGTCGTGAACGTATGGGTCACATCGAATTAGCAGCCCCAGTTTCTCACATTTGGTACTTCAAAGGTATTCCAAGCCGTATGGGTCTTATCTTAGATATGTCTCCACGTGCTTTAGAAGAAGTAATTTACTTCGCATCTTATGTTGTAATCGAACCGGGTGCTACTAACTTAGAAAGCAAGCAATTACTTTCTGAAAAAGAGTACCGTGCATACCGCGAAAAATTTGGGAACACATTCGAAGCAGCGATGGGTGCAGAAGCAATCAAAAAGCTTCTTGCTAAAATTGATCTTGAAGATGAAACATATTCTTTAAAAGAAGAGTTGAAATCTGCACAAGGCCAACGTCGTACACGTGCGATTAAACGTCTAGAGGTTGTTGAATCATTCCGTAATTCAGGTAACTCACCTGAATGGATGATTTTAGATGTACTACCTGTTATTCCACCAGAGCTTCGTCCAATGGTGCAATTAGATGGTGGTCGTTTCGCGACATCTGATTTAAATGACCTTTACCGTCGAGTTATCAACCGTAATAACCGTTTAAAACGCTTATTAGACCTTGGTGCACCAAGCATCATCGTTCAAAACGAAAAACGTATGTTACAAGAAGCTGTTGATGCATTAATCGATAATGGCCGCCGTGGTCGTCCGGTAACAGGTCCAGGTAACCGTCCGTTAAAATCACTTTCACACATGTTGAAAGGAAAACAAGGTCGTTTCCGTCAAAACTTACTTGGTAAACGTGTTGACTATTCAGGTCGTTCAGTTATCGTAGTAGGTCCAAACTTAAAAATGTACCAATGTGGTCTACCAAAAGAAATGGCAATTGAGCTATTTAAACCTTTCGTTATGAAAGAGTTAGTAGAACGTGGTCTTGCACATAATATTAAATCTGCTAAACGTAAAATTGAACGTTTAAACAACGATGTATGGGACGTTTTAGAAGACGTTATCCGTGAGCACCCGGTATTACTTAACCGTGCACCGACGCTTCACCGTCTTGGTATCCAAGCATTCGAACCAACATTAGTTGAAGGGCGTGCTATTCGTCTTCACCCATTAGTATGTACAGCTTATAACGCTGACTTTGATGGTGACCAAATGGCGGTTCACGTTCCTTTATCAGCAGAAGCACAAGCAGAAGCTCGTCTTCTAATGCTTGCTGCACAAAACATCCTAAACCCGAAAGACGGTAAACCAGTTGTTACACCGTCTCAAGATATGGTATTAGGTAACTATTATTTAACATTAGAGCGTGAAGATGCTCGTGGTGAAGGTTCCATTTTCTATGGACCAAATGAAGTGCTAATCGCGTATGATACTGGTCATGTTCACTTGCATACACGTATTGCGATAAAAGCAAGTTCACTACACAATCCAACGTTTACTGAAGAGCAAAATAATATGTTCTTAATCACAACTGTTGGTAAAGTAATCTTTAACGAAATCTTGCCTGAATCATTCCCGTTCATTAATGAACCGACTGAATTTAACTTAGAGCAAGAAACACCACAAAAATACTTTGTAAATTTAACAATTGACGAAGAAACTTTAAAAGAACTTGAAGCAGATGCTGCATACAAAGAACTTGATGAAAAAGGCAAAGTAGATGCACAACGTACAGCTGTACTTCGCAAACACTTTGTATCAGTTCCTGTTGTAAACCCATTCCGTAAGAAGTTCTTAGGAAATATCATCGCTGAAGTGTTTAAACGTTTCCACATTACAGAAACATCTAAAATGCTTGACCGTATGAAAAACCTTGGTTTCAAATATTCAACACGTGCTGGTATCACTGTTGGTGTATCTGACATCGTTGTATTACCAGATAAAGGCGAAATCTTAGCAGTAGCACAAGAAAAAGTAGATAAAGTACAGGCGCAATTCCGTCGTGGTTTCATCACTGAAGATGAGCGTTATGATCGCGTTATCTCTAGTTGGAGTGCAGCGAAAGATGAAATTCAATCGAAGCTGATGAAATCGCTTGAGAAAACAAACCCAATCTTCATGATGTCTGACTCAGGTGCCCGTGGTAACGCATCTAACTTTACACAGTTAGCTGGTATGCGTGGTCTGATGGCCAACCCGGCTGGTCGTATCATTGAACTTCCAATCAAATCGTCATTCCGTGAAGGTTTAACGGTATTGGAATACTTCATCTCTACGCATGGTGCTCGTAAAGGTCTTGCCGATACAGCCTTGAAAACAGCCGATTCAGGTTACTTAACTCGTCGTCTTGTAGACGTTGCACAAGATGTTATCGTTCGTGAAGATGACTGTGGAACTGACCGTGGTTTAACAATTGGTGCGTTAATGGAAGGTACAGAGTTAATCGAAGCGTTAGACGAACGTATTGTTGGTCGTCATGCAAAGAAAACTATCTATCATCCAGAAACAGGCGAAGTGATTTTAGCGAAAGATGGTTTAATCGACCAAGATATCGCTCGCGTCATTACTGAATTAGGTATTGAAGAGGTAACAATTCGTTCTGCATTTACATGTAATACAAAACATGGCGTATGTAAAAAATGTTACGGCATGAACTTAGCAACAGGTGAAAAGGTTGAAGTTGGGGAAGCAGTTGGTATTATTGCGGCTCAATCAATCGGTGAACCAGGTACACAGTTAACAATGCGTACTTTCCATACAGGTGGGGTTGCCGGAGATGATATTACACAAGGTCTTCCACGTATCCAAGAGATTTTTGAAGCTCGTAATCCTAAAGGTCAATCAGTTATCACTGATATCGCAGGTACGGTTTCAGACGTCACTGAAATTCGTGAAGGTCTAAAAGAAATTACAATTGAAGGTGAAGTAGAAACACGTAAATACCAAGCACCATACAATGCTCGTCTGAAAGTACAAGAAGGCGACTTCGTAGAACGCGGCCAAGTATTAACAGAAGGTTCTATTGATCCAAAACAATTATTAAAAGTTAAAGACGTTTCAACAGTACAAGAGTATCTGTTAAAAGAAGTACAAAAAGTATACCGTATGCAAGGGGTAGAAATTGGAGACAAACATATCGAAGTAATGGTACGTCAAATGCTTCGTAAAGTACGTGTCATTGAAGCTGGTGATACAGAGTTACTACCAGGTTCATTACTAGATATCCACCAATTCTCAGAAGCAAATGCAGATGCTGTGATGAACGGCAAAAACCCTGCAACTTGCCGTCCTGTAATTTTAGGTATTACAAAAGCTTCTCTTGAAACAGAATCATTCTTATCTGCCGCATCATTCCAAGAAACAACTCGTGTATTAACAGATGCTGCCATTAAAGGTAAGCGTGACGAACTTCTAGGATTAAAAGAGAACGTAATTATTGGTAAACTTGTTCCTGCAGGTACTGGTATGCAACGTTACCGTCAAATCCGTATTGAAAAAGATGAGCTTGATTTAGAAGAAACAGTTTCTGCTGAATAACTCGTAACATGAGCTCCGAAGAGATGGATTGTTGCCATCTCTTCGGACTTTTTAAAGATATTAGTTGACAGTGGGAATAGGTAATGTTAATATATTGAAGGTTGATAGTTAACTGTCTATACTTCGGAGGATATGAAAATGTCTTATGATAAAGTAAGGGCTAGTAAAACAATCATAGGTACAAAGCAAGCAGTAAAAGCAATGCGCGATGGTTCAGTAAAAGAACTTTTTGTGGCACTTGATGCAGACAATTGGGTAACCGATTTGGCCATTACTTTCGCGAGAGAAATCGGTGTGCCAATTATTCTTGTTGAGTCCAAAAAGGAACTGGGCAAGGCCTGTGGAATCCACGTTGGAGCAGCGGTTGTTGCTATTGCTGTAGAGTAGTTTTTGTGTATAAAACACAAAGACTTTGTTTTTACCCAAAAAATGAACCACCTGGATGTGTGGTATTAACAAGGAATAAATGAAGGGAGGAAATACCGATGCCTACAATTAACCAATTAGTACGTAAGCCTCGTCAATCTAAAATCACGAAATCAAAATCACCAGCGTTAAACAAAGGATATAACTCATTTAAAAAATCTTTAACTGATGTTAAATCTCCACAAAAACGCGGTGTTTGTACTCGTGTAGGTACAATGACACCTCGTAAACCAAACTCAGCGTTACGTAAATACGCTCGTGTGCGTTTAACTAACCAAATTGAGGTTACAGCTTATATCCCAGGTGAAGGCCACAACTTACAAGAGCACAGTGTTGTTCTTATCCGTGGCGGACGCGTAAAAGACTTAGCGGGTGTTCGTTACCATATCGTACGTGGAGCTCTTGATACAGCTGGTGTAAACGGTCGTTTACAATCACGTTCTAAATACGGAACAAAACGCCCTAAAGAAAAAAAATAATGTAACACGATAAGTGTTATTAAATATTGAGCCTCATGTAGATGTCACCAATTTCAAATCTTGCTAGCAGAGTTGAAATTCGTGTGGCAACTACGAACAAGGCAAAATTTATAAAATAAATCGATAACTATTCGAAAGGAGGAAAACACATGCCTCGTAAAGGTCCTGTTTCCAAACGTGACGTGTTACCAGATCCAATTTATAGTTCAAAACTAGTAACTCGTTTAATCAATAAAATGATGGTTGATGGTAAAAGAGGTACTTCTCAAAAGATTTTATACGGTGCGTTCGAAATTGTTAAAGAACGTTCTGGTGAAAATCCAATTGAAGTATTCGAAGCTGCTCTAAACAACGTAATGCCAGTTCTTGAAGTACGCGCTCGCCGTGTTGGTGGTTCTAACTACCAAGTACCGGTTGAAGTACGTCCAGAACGTCGTACAACTTTAGGTCTTCGTTACCTAGTTAACTATTCTCGTCTTCGTGGTGAAAAAACTATGGAAGAGCGTTTAGCTAACGAAATCCTAGATGCTTCAAACAACACTGGTGCATCAGTTAAGAAACGTGAAGATATGCACAAAATGGCAGAAGCGAACAAAGCATTCGCTCACTACCGTTGGTAATTTAACCTATGTGTTAGCTAATTGGCTAACACAAGGTCTTTTATACAGTCTTTACCCCAATATGGAAGGAGAAATTTCCTATGAAACGCGAATTCTCACTTGAGAATACTCGTAATATTGGGATCATGGCTCACATTGATGCTGGTAAAACAACAACAACTGAGCGTATCCTTTATTACACTGGTAAGATTCACAAAATCGGTGAAACTCATGAAGGCGCTTCTCAAATGGACTGGATGGAGCAAGAGCAAGAACGTGGTATTACAATCACTTCTGCTGCAACAACAGCCCAATGGGCAGGCCACCGTGTAAACATCATCGATACTCCTGGACACGTAGACTTCACTGTAGAAGTAGAACGTTCATTACGCGTACTTGACGGTGCTGTAACAGTACTAGATGCTCAATCTGGTGTTGAGCCTCAAACTGAAACTGTATGGCGTCAAGCTACAACATACGGTGTTCCACGTATTGTATTCATTAACAAAATGGATAAAACAGGAGCAGATTTCTTATATTCTGTAGGAACTCTACATGATCGTTTACAAGCAAACGCTCACCCTGTCCAATTACCTATCGGAGCTGAAGATCAGTTCTCTGCAATCATTGACTTAGTTGAAATGAAAGCAACTTTCTACGGCGACGAAAAAGGTACTGCAGTAACTGAAGGTGAAATCCCTGAAGAATACCGCGAACAAGCTGAAGAATACCGTGAAAAACTAATCGACGCTGTTGCAAGTGTTGATGAAGAAATCATGGAGAAATATTTAGAAGGCGAAGAAATTACTGTTGCTGAACTTAAAGCGGCTATCCGTCGTGCTACGATCGCAGTAGAATTCTACCCAGTAATCTGTGGTACAGCATTCAAACACAAAGGCGTACGCCCAATGTTAAATGCAGTTATCGATTATTTACCATCTCCAGTTGATGTACCAGCAATCAAAGGTACTTCAGTTGATGGTGACGAAGAGTTAGAACGTAAATCTTCTGATGAAGAGCCATTCTCAGCTCTTGCATTCAAAGTTATGACTGACCCATTCGTAGGTAAATTAACTTTCTTCCGTGTGTACTCTGGAACATTAGATTCAGGTTCATACGTACAAAACTCTTCTAAAGGTAAACGTGAACGTGTAGGTCGTATCCTACAAATGCACGCTAACTCTCGTGAAGAGATTTCTAAAGTATTCGCTGGGGACATCGCAGCAGCAGTAGGTCTTAAAGATACTACTACTGGTGATACTCTATGTGACGAGAAAAACCTAGTTATTCTTGAATCAATGGAATTCCCTGAGCCAGTAATTTCTCTTTCTGTAGAACCAAAATCAAAAGCTGACCAAGATAAAATGGGTCAAGCTTTACAAAAACTTCAAGAAGAGGATCCAACTTTCCGTGCACACACTGACACAGAAACTGGACAAACAATCATCTCAGGTATGGGTGAGCTTCACCTTGATATCTTAGTTGACCGTATGCGCCGTGAATTTAAAGTAGAAGCTAACGTAGGTGCTCCAATGGTATCTTACCGTGAGACATTCCGTGGCTCTGCAAAAGTTCAAGGTAAATTCACTCGCCAATCTGGTGGTCGTGGACAATACGGAGACGTAACGATTGAGTTCTCTCCAAATGAAGAAGGTAAAGGCTTTGAATTCGAAAACGCTATCGTTGGTGGTGTAATACCTCGTGAATACATCCCTGCAGTTGAAGCAGGTCTTCGTGACTCTCTTGACCGCGGTGTAGTAGCTGGTTACCCTCTAATCGACATTAAAGCGAAATTAGTATTCGGTTCTTACCATGACGTTGACTCGAATGAGATGGCGTTCAAAATTGCTGCATCTATGGCTCTTAAAGAAGCATCGAAACAATGTGACGCTGTTATTTTAGAACCAATGATGAAAGTTGAAGTTGTAATTCCAGAAGAGTACCTTGGTGATATCATGGGTAACATTACTTCTCGTCGCGGACGCGTTGAGGGTATGGATGCTCGCGGTAACTCTCAAGTTGTTCGTGCAATGGTTCCGTTAGCGGAAATGTTTGGTTACGCAACAACTCTTCGTTCTGCAACGCAAGGTCGCGGTGTATTCTCAATGACATTTGATCATTATGAAGAAGTACCAAAATCAATCGCTGCTGAAATCATCAAAAAAAATAAAGGTGAATAATTGAATTTTCATCTTGCATAAAGTATAACTAATTTGTAAGCTATGATTGCAGGATAGGGGATGGGCCCGTTCTCTATCAGCATTCATTCTATAAATTTCAAAAAAAAACATATAATTTTGAGGAGGCAATCTCTAATGGCTAAAGAAAAATTTGACCGTTCAAAAACGCATGCTAACATTGGTACAATCGGACACGTTGACCATGGTAAAACTACTTTAACTGCTGCAATCGCTACAGTACTTTCTAAAAAAATGGGTGGTACAGCTAAATCTTACGCTGACATCGATAACGCACCTGAAGAAAAAGAACGTGGTATCACAATCAATACTTCTCACGTAGAATACGAAACAGAATCTCGTCACTATGCACACGTTGACTGCCCAGGACACGCTGACTATGTTAAAAACATGATCACTGGTGCTGCACAAATGGACGGCGGTATCTTAGTAGTATCTGCTGCTGATGGCCCAATGCCACAAACTCGTGAACACATCCTTTTATCTCGTCAAGTAGGTGTTCCATACTTAGTAGTATTCATGAACAAATGTGATATGGTTGACGACGAAGAATTATTAGAATTAGTAGAAATGGAAATCCGTGACCTACTATCTGAATATGAATTCCCAGGCGACGATATCCCTGTAATTAAAGGTTCTGCTCTTAAAGCTCTTGAAGGCGAAGCAGAATGGGAAGAAAAAATCGTTGAATTAATGGACGCTGTAGACTCTTACATCCCAACTCCAGAACGTCAAACTGACAAACCATTCATGATGCCTGTTGAGGACGTATTCTCAATCACTGGTCGTGGTACAGTTGCAACTGGCCGTGTTGAACGTGGTCAAGTTAAAGTTGGTGACGTAGTTGAAATCGTAGGTATTACTGAAGAAGCTAAATCTACAACTGTAACTGGCGTTGAAATGTTCCGTAAATTATTAGACTACGCTGAAGCTGGTGACAACATCGGTGCTTTACTTCGTGGTGTAGCTCGTGAAGAAATCCAACGTGGTCAAGTATTAGCTAAACCAGGCTCAATCACTCCACACACAAACTTCAAAGCTGAAGTTTACGTTTTATCTAAAGAAGAGGGTGGCCGTCATACTCCATTCTTCTCTAACTACCGTCCTCAGTTCTACTTCCGTACAACTGACGTAACAGGTATCTGTAACTTACCAGAAGGCGTTGAAATGGTAATGCCTGGTGATAACATCGAAATGACAGTAGAACTTATCGCTCCAATCGCTCTTGAAGAAGGTACTAAATTCTCTATCCGTGAGGGTGGCCGTACTGTAGGCGCTGGCGTAGTTGCTTCTATCCAAAAATAATTTTTAGCGCAAGCTAATTTTTCTAAACCAATCTGTAGGGACGCTTACAGATTGGTTTTTTATGTTAAAATTAGATGAGAAAGGGGTGCTTGTGCATGGAAATGAAAGTTTTATTGATAGAAGATGATCCATCAATTTTTGGAATGATTAAACAGCGTTTTGCGCAATGGTCACTGCAAGTTGTAGGTCCAAGAAATTTTCAAAAAGTGATGGATGATTTTATAGAAGAGAAACCACAACTAGTATTAATTGATATTCAACTACCTGCTTATGATGGTTTTCATTGGTGTCGAGAAATTAGACATATCTCGAAGGTACCAATTCTCTTTCTATCATCACGAGATCACCCTATGGATATGGTGATGGCCATGCAAATGGGTGCTGATGATTTTATACAAAAACCTTTTCATATGGAAGTATTAGTTGCAAAGGTACAGGCCCTTTTGCGGCGTACGTATGACTATGTAGAAGAAAAGATGGAAGTCACACGTTTTAATGGTGCTGTTATTGATTATGCAAGAAGCGAGATAATGTTTGAAGGACAATTGGTTTCTTTGACAAAAAATGAACTTTTTATCTTAAGGATTTTAGTGGAAAAGGCTAATCAAATTGTCTCAAGAGATGATCTAATGAGAAAATTATGGGACGATGAGCGCTTTGTTAATGATAATACATTGTCTGTAAATGTAAATCGTTTACGCACAAAGCTTGAAGATATAGGATTACAGGAAGTCATTTTAACAAAAAAAGGGCTAGGCTATATGGCGTTATCGCAAGGGATGTGATTGTGGGTGCTTCTATTATTCTTAAAAGAGCGACTAACATGGATAGGATTTCATTTATTTATAATAGTTGTTGTGAATGTACTATTTTCTTTAGATGTGGGTTTAATGAGCATTTCCATTACGTATGTTAATATTTGCATGGTAGTTAGCTTTACAGTCTTTTTGCTGTGGCGTTATATTGTTGAAGTAGGTCAATTGAAAGATTTCCTGGGAAATGTGGATGGGCAGTTAGATGACGTTCATAGTAAAAACTTAGACCTATCACCTTTTCAAGATGCTTATTTTGCGAAGATTGAAGATGTATTTTATGTAAAGGATATGGAATTGAACAAGGCGAAAGTCCAGTTACAAGAGTATACAGACGAGCTTCTGGCATGGGTACATGAAGTGAAGGCACCTTTAACATCTATTAACTTAATGTTATCCCAAATAGAGGATTTAGCATTACGTCGCAAACTAGAGCATGAGTGGCTCAGATTGCATTTATTAGTCGATCAGCAGCTGCATCAAACTCGTCTTGCTTCAATTGAAAAAGATAACTATATGACCGAAATGGAGCTGCGTACTGTTGTTTACAAGGAAATCCGTGCAATGCAGCCGTGGTGTTTGGAAAAGGGTATAGGTTTTGATGTAGCAGAATTATCGGAGATGGTAATGACGGATGGTAAATGGTTAGCTTTTATCGTACGGCAAATTCTATCAAATGCTATAAAATACAGTCCTACCAATACTGACATTGTAATCTTTACGGAAGTAGATGTCACTGGCGCAATATTGCTACATATACAAGATGAAGGTATTGGTATTCGAAAAGAGGATTTGCCACGTATCTTTCAAAAGTCGTATACGGGGACTGCTGGTAGGGAGTCGGCACAATCAACAGGTATGGGTTTATACCTAGCACATAATGTTGCACTGAAAATCGGCATTCGTATTAGCGTGCAATCGGAGGCTGGTGAAGGTTCCATTTTCACATTACGTTTCCCCTTGCAAAATGAATATGTCAAACTAACAGGTAGATGACGAAAATGTCACCTACCTTTTTATATTGTCATGTAAAACACACGAAATGATTTCACAGACAGGGTACACTTGGACTATAGAAAGGGGCGCGACTAAGTGGCAGTTTTAATTGGACGTAAAGTTAAAAAAGTTTATGGTAAAAAATCAACGGCTCAGGAAGTATTAAAGGGCATTGATGTAGAAGTTAATAAAGGTGAATTTGTAGGCATTATGGGTCCCTCTGGTTCAGGCAAGACCACATTATTAAATGTTTTGTGTTCGATTGACTTTGCGACTGAGGGCGTTATCGAAATAAATGGTCAAAGTTTACGTGGTATGAAGGAAAAGGCACTGGCTAATTTCCGCCGTGAACAGTTAGGTTTCATTTTCCAAGATTATAATCTACTTGATACTTTAACAGTGAAAGAAAATATTTTATTGCCTTTAGCGATTGGTAAATTACCAAAAGCTGTTGCGGAAAGCCGTGTTAAGGAGCTGACGCATTTATTAGGTATTACAGATATTTTACATAAATATCCGAATGAAATATCAGGAGGCCAAAAGCAACGCACATCTGCTGCGCGTGCCCTTATTACAAATCCATCACTTGTGTTTGCGGATGAACCTACAGGTGCGCTCGATTCCAAATCGGCTACTGCGCTTCTAAAAAACCTACAAAGTATCAATGAAGCAAAAGAGGCGACGATTATGATGGTTACGCACGATGCAGTGGCAGCAAGCTTCTGTACACGTGTTTTGTTTTTAAAGGATGGACTCATTTATAGTGAGCTATATAAAGGTGATAAGACAAGACAGGCATTTTTCCAAGAAATTATGCATACGCAAAGTGTGCTAGGTGGTGACGGTTATGAGTCTTAGTAAACTCGTGTTCCGCAGTATGAAGAAAAATATGAAGCATTATTACTTATATTTCTTCGCACTTATTTTTAGTGTTACACTCTATTTTTCTTTTGTGACATTGCAGAATAATGCTGAAGTGCTAGCTACTGTACAGAAGAGTGGTACAGCAACTGCAGGTTTTGAAGCTGCGACATATATCTTGTACTTTATCATTTTGTTCTTCGTGTTGTATGCTAACCATTTATTTATGAAGCGTCGCAGTAAGGAAGTTGGTTTGTATCAGTTAATAGGAATGACAAAGGGTCTTATTGTACGCTTGTTGGCGGTAGAAAATATTTTATTATTTGTTGGAGCTGTTATTCTAGGCATGACAGCAGGCTTTTTTAGCTCACGTTTCTTCGCGATGGTTTTACTTCGTGTACTAGAAAAAGAAGCACTTGTGACAATGACGTTCAGTACACAGGCTTTACAGCAGTCTATTGTAGTATTCGCGATTCTCTTGGTAATAGTGCTAGCGCAGATGGCATGGATGATTCAACGTGTATCTTTGCTATCGTTATTTAGTGCTTCTAAGCAGGCAGACGAGCGTGTAAAACGTTTCAGTCCACTACAAATGATGATTGGCTTCTTAGGGCTTGTATTAATTGCATATGGATACTATGCATCAACGAAACTATTCGATATTGAGTCCACTGGCAATCTGTTTGTCAATATGATAATTATTTTAGCGTCAACAATTGGTGGGACATTCCTTGTATTCCGCTTTTCAGTTGCGTTTATTATGAATTCAGTTCGCTTAAAGAAAAATGGGCATTTATCTGTGCATGATGTATTAGCATTAACACCGATTATGCACCGTATGAAAAGTAACGCAAAATCATTGACGCTTATTACTGTTTTAACGGGTGTATCACTTGGGGTTACAACATTATCTTATATTGCATATTATTCTTCTGAAGCATCGGCATACAGCCAAGTACCAGGAGATTATATATTACTTGAAGATAACGGGCAGGAATTCTTACAGATGCTAAAGCAAAATAACATTGCCTATAACAAGGTTGATTACAGATTACAGGCCGTAACAGCTTCAGTAGCGCAATTATTACCGAAGGATCAAAAAGATAGTCCCTTTTATAATATGAAAGGTACTATTTATACAGTTCCACTTTCTGATTATCGACAAAGTGTGCCCGAAGCTTCAATGTCAGGAGATGATGTCATCTTAACAAATTATGGTGGTTACATGGCTGAAATGTTCCCGTTGGAAAAGGATCATGATATGGTCGTAACTGTGGGCGAACATGAGGAAACATTTCATGTCATAGATGTGCAAGATAAAAGTATTATCAGTGGCATTGTGACTGCTGGTGGGGGCGGACCAATCTTTGTAGTAACAGACAAATTGTTTGAAAAGCTAGCTAAGTATTCAAATGAATCACAGTGGCATAAACAAACTTCCATTACATTAAAATCAAAAGAAGATTTAGCTTTAGCTGAAAAACTATATACACAATCGGGTGCAGGTGTTATCTCTTCTATAGATAGTGAAGGCGAAACAAAAAGCTACAAGCAAGCCTCTTTTGAGGGTAAGCGCAAAGAGAATATCGAAACCTTGGGAATAACGATATTCACGACGGCTTTCTTAGGCTTAGCCTTTTTAATGACAACAGGAAGTATTTTGTACTTTAAACAAATGTCCGAAGCTGAAGAGGAACGAGGTTCATATACAATTTTAAGAAAGATTGGTTTTGCAGAGCGAGATATAATGAAAGGAATCTATATGAAGCAAGCGTTTAACTTTGGTGTACCTTTGCTCATTGGATTACTTCATAGTTACTTTGCAGTTAAATCGGGTTGGTTTTTATTCGGCACAGAGCTAACGACGCCTCTGTGGATAGCTATGATTTGCTATATAGCACTATACGCTATTTTTGCAGTACTCTCTGTCGGCTATTATAAAAAAGTTATCCGAGAGTCTTTGTAAACAATAATTATATGAAGAAAGTCAAAAAACAGTATGGCAAGCAGATGAATGCTCCATACTGTTTTTTATTGTTGCCCAGGTAAAACACTGGCTCAACTGGACTGAATATTGATATGCCAGACAACTATATATCAAATGGGTGAGAGACTATGCTTGTCCTTATGAATTTTAGAAAAGCACGGTTAAGTATTTGAGAATTGACGGTGACTACGTTAATTGTGTGAAATGTCCGAAAACGTTGTGGTATAGCCTTTTGTGTTGCAATGTTCGTAGAAATTATATATACTAGTAAACGGCTTAAATAAGCGAGAAATATTAGTAGTTAAGAATATCTACAACATTTAAAAGAATTTAGCGAAAAGACTTGCTTATTCTTTTTTTATTGTATATAATGTTGAATGTTGGTCTTTGACTGCGATGAAACGAGAGGTTGCCGACACACCCGGCCGCTTTGCCATGGCGGTGTGTGGGAGAATTTTCGTGGAGAATGTCTAGAAAATAGGCGAGAAGGAGGGAAAATAATGGCAAAACAAAAGATTCGTATTCGTTTAAAAGCGTATGATCACCGTATTTTAGATCAGTCTGCTGAGAAAATTGTGGAAACTGCAAAACGTTCAGGTGCAAGTGTATCAGGTCCGATTCCACTTCCAACTGAGAAGTCTGTGTACACAATTCTTCGTGCTGTTCACAAGTACAAAGATTCTCGTGAGCAATTCGAAATGCGTACGCATAAACGTCTGATCGATATCGTTAACCCAACACCACAAACTGTTGATGCGTTAATGAAACTTGATTTACCATCTGGCGTTGATATCGAAATCAAACTTTAATGGTAAAAACAATATAACATTTTAAAACTTACAGGAGGTGTGACGAATGGCTAAAGGAATCTTAGGTAGAAAAATTGGTATGACTCAAGTTTTCGCTGAAAACGGCGATTTAATCCCGGTAACAGTGATTGAAGCTGCTCCAAACGTAGTTCTTCAAAAGAAAACTGTTGATACAGATGGCTACGAAGCAATCCAAGTTGGTTTCGAAGATAAGCGTGTTAAGCTTTCTAACAAACCAGAACAAGGTCACGTAGCAAAAGCGAATACTGCTCCTAAGCGCTTCATTCGTGAATTCCGCAACGTGAACGTTGAAGAATACGAAGTTGGTCAAGAAGTCAAAGTAGAAATTTTCGCAGAAGGCGATGTAATTGATGTAACAGGTGTTACTAAAGGTAAAGGTTTCCAAGGTGTTATCAAACGCCACGGACAATCTCGTGGTCCTATGGCCCACGGTTCTCGTTACCACCGTCGTCCTGGTTCAATGGGTCCAGTTGCTCCGAACCGCGTATTTAAACAAAAGAAATTACCTGGTCAAATGGGTGGCACTGTAGTTACAATCCAAAACTTAGAAATCGTGAAAGTTGATGCGGAACGTAACTTACTACTTGTTAAAGGTAATGTTCCTGGTTCTAAAAAAGCTCTAGTTACAGTTAAAACTGCAATTAAAGCTAACTAATCACTTCGAGAAAGGAGGAAACAGGAATGACAAAAGTATCTGTACTTAGTCAAACAGGTGCTTCAGTTGGTGAAATCGAGTTAAACGAAGCGATCTTCGGAATCGAGCCAAATGAAGCAGTATTATTCGACGCAGTAGTTGCACAACGCGCTTCTCTACGTCAAGGTAATCATAAGGTTAAAAACCGTTCTGAAGTTGCTGGTGGTGGTCGTAAACCATGGCGTCAAAAAGGAACTGGTCGTGCTCGTCAAGGTTCTATCCGTTCTCCACAATGGCGCGGCGGTGGTATCGTATTCGGTCCAACTCCACGTAGCTACTCTTATAAATTACCTAAAAAAGTTCGTCGTTTAGCTCTTAAATCAGCTTTATCAGCTAAAGTAGTAGAACAAAACTTCTTAGTTCTTGATGCTCTTACTCTAGCAGCACCAAAAACAAAAGAATTCACAAAAATCCTTAAAGATCTTTCTTTAGAGAAAAAATCTTTATTCGTTACTGCTGACCTAGATGAAAACGTAGCATTATCTGCTCGTAACATCCCTGGTGTAACAGTTTTAACTGCAAATGGAATCAACGTTCTTGATCTTTTAGGTCATGAAAAAGTTGTATTCACTAAAGCTGCAGTAGAAAAAGTTGAGGAGGTGCTTGGATAATGGAAGCACGTGATATTTTAAAACGTCCGGTCATTACTGAGCGTTCTTCAGAACTTATGGCAGAGAAAAAGTATACTTTCGAAGTAGACACTCGCGCTAACAAAACTCAAGTAAAAGACGCTGTAGAAGAAATCTTTGGTGTAGAAGTTGAGAAAGTAAACGTTCTTAACTACAAAGGTAAATTCAAACGCGTTGGCCGTTACGGTGGTTACACTAACAAACGTCGTAAAGCGATTGTTAAATTAACTGCGGACAGCAAAGACATCGAATTATTCGAAATGTAATCCTTTAGGGATTTATGATTTGAACAATCAAGAAGGAGGGAAAACACATGGCGATTAAAAAGTATAAACCTACCTCTAATGGTCGTCGTAATATGACGTCATTAGACTTTGCGGAAATTACAACTAACAAGCCTGAGAAATCATTGCTTGAACCAACAAAACGCAAAGCTGGTCGTAACAACCAAGGTAAAATCACTGTTCGTCATCATGGTGGTGGTCATAAGAAGCAATACCGTGTCATCGATTTCAAACGAATTAAAGATGGCATTCCGGCAAAAGTTGCTACTATCGAATATGATCCAAACCGTTCTGCGAATATCGCATTAATCAACTACGCTGATGGAGCAAAAGCTTACATCTTAGCACCAAAAGGTCTAGAGGTTGGTCAAACAATCGTATCTGGTCCAGATGCTGATATTAAAGCAGGTAATGCATTACCATTAGCAAACATTCCAATGGGTACTACAATCCATAACATCGAGTTAAAACCTGGTAAAGGTGGCCAATTAGTACGTTCAGCTGGTACTTCAGCTCAAGTACTTGGTCGTGAAGATAAATACGTTATCGTACGTCTTCAATCAGGTGAAGTACGTTTAGTTCTTGCTACTTGCCGCGCTACAATCGGTCAAGTTGGTAACGAACAACACGAACTTGTAAACATCGGTAAAGCTGGTCGTAGCCGTTGGTTAGGTAAACGCCCAGTAGTTCGTGGTTCTGTAATGAACCCTAACGATCACCCACACGGTGGTGGTGAAGGACGTTCTCCAATCGGACGTAAATCACCAATGACTCCTTGGGGTAAACCAGCTCTTGGTTACAAAACTCGCAAGAAGAAAAACAAATCGGATAAATTTATCATCCGTAGTCGTAAAAAATAAAGTGGTTAAACTACGGTTCTATGTGAGAGCCGTGGTGGAATCACAGAGGGAGGTTCCTACATGGGTCGCAGCTTGAAAAAAGGACCTTTTGTCGATGACCACTTAATGAAAAAAGTGGAAGCACAAGAGGCTTCTGAGAAAAAACAAGTTATTAAAACTTGGTCTCGCCGTTCTACAATTTTCCCGACTTTCATCGGTTTAACGATTGCTGTATATGATGGACGTAAACATGTTCCTGTATACGTTACTGAAGATATGGTAGGCCACAAACTTGGTGAGTTCGCGCCGACACGTACTTACAAAGGTCACGGTGCAGACGACAAGAAAACAAGACGCTAATTTTGAGAGGAGGTAAATCCTAATGACACAAGCTAAAGCTATCGCTCGCACAGTACGCATTGCCCCTCGTAAAGTACGTCTAGTTGTAGACTTAATCCGAGGTAAGCAAGTTGGTGAAGCAGTTGCAATTTTACGTCATACTCCAAAAGCGGCGTCTCCAGTCGTTGAGAAAGTATTAAAATCTGCAGTTGCTAACGCTGAGCACAACTACGATCTTGACATCAACTCTTTAGTAGTTTCTGAAGTATTTGTTGATGAAGGTCCAACATTAAAACGTTTCCGTCCACGTGCACAAGGACGTGCAAGCGCAATTAACAAACGCACAAGCCACATTACTCTAGTGGTATCTGAGAAGAAGGAGGGTTAATCCGTGGGTCAAAAAGTACATCCAATAGGACTGCGCGTTGGTATTATTCGTGACTGGGAGTCAAAATGGTACGCTGAAAAAGACTATGCAACTCTACTTCACGAAGACATCAAAGTGCGTAAATATATTGAAACGGCTCTTAAAGACGCATCAGTTTCTAAAGTTGAAATTGAACGTGCTACAAACCGTGTAAACATTACAATTCACACTGCGAAACCAGGTATGGTAATCGGTAAAGGTGGTACTGAAGTTGAAAACCTTCGTAAATACCTTGGCGATTTAACTGGTAAACGTGTACACATCAACATCATCGAAATCAAACGTGCTGATCTTGACGCTCGTCTAGTAGCCGAAAACATCGCTCGTCAATTAGAAAACCGTGTATCATTCCGTCGTGCGCAAAAGCAAGCGATCCAACGCACAATCCGTGCTGGTGCAAAAGGAATTAAAACACAAGTATCTGGTCGTTTAGGTGGCGCTGATATCGCGCGTGCTGAACACTATAGTGAAGGAACTGTTCCACTTCATACTCTACGTGCTGACATCGACTATGCACACGCAGAAGCTGACACTACTTACGGTAAATTAGGCGTTAAAGTATGGATCTACCGTGGTGAAGTTCTTCCTACGAAGAAATCTGTGGAAGGAGGCAAATAATATGTTATTGCCTAAACGCGTAAAATACCGTCGTGAACACCGCGGAAACATGCGTGGCGAAGCGAAAGGCGGTAAAGAAGTTTCATTCGGCGAGTGGGGCTTACAAGCTCAAACTGCTAGCTGGATTACAAACCGTCAAATCGAATCTGCTCGTATCGCGATGACTCGTTACATGAAACGTGGCGGTAAAGTTTGGATTAAAATCTTCCCACATAAACCTTACACGAAAAAACCTCTAGAAGTCCGCATGGGTTCTGGTAAAGGTTCTCCTGAAGGTTGGGTAGCAGTAGTAAAACCAGGAAAAGTAATGTTCGAAATTGCTGGTGTATCTGAAGAGGTAGCACGCGAAGCACTTCGTTTAGCATCACATAAGCTTCCTGTTAAATGTAAGATCGTAAAACGTCAAGAAACTGGTGGTGAATCTAATGAAAGCTAATGAAATCCGTGACCTTGCCACTTCTGAAATTGAATTAAAAGTGAAATCACTGAAAGAAGAGCTTTTCAACCTTCGCTTCCAATTGGCGACTGGTCAATTAGAAAACACAGCTCGTATTCGCGAAGTGCGTAAAGCAATCGCGCGTATGAAAACTGTTATTCGTGAAAGAGAAATCAGTGAAAATAACTGATAAAGGAGGTTTTCAAGTATGACTGAGCGTAATCAACGCAAAGTTTACACGGGCCGCGTTGTTTCAGATAAAATGGACAAAACTATTACTGTTTTAGTTGAAACTCACAAAAAGCACAAGCTTTACGGTAAACGTGTAAAATACTCTAAAAAGTTTAAGGCTCATGATGAGCAAAACCAAGCGAAAATCGGTGATATCGTACGTATCATGGAAACTCGCCCGCTATCAGCTACTAAACGATTCCGTCTAGTTGAAGTTGTAGAAAAAGCGGTTATTATTTAATAACTATTTCGGAACAACCAATTTCCGAAGGGAGGTAACCTAAGTGATCCAACAAGAAAGTCGTATGAAAGTTGCTGACAACTCAGGTGCACGTGAAGTTCTTACAATTAAAGTGCTTGGTGGCTCTGGCCGTAAAACTGCTAACATCGGTGATATCGTTGTATGTACAGTTAAGAAAGCAACACCAGGTGGCGTTGTCAAGAAGGGTGACGTTGTTAAAGCTGTTATCGTTCGTACTAAATCAGGCGTTCGTCGTAAAGACGGTACGTACATCAAATTTGATGAAAATGCTTGTGTAATTATTCGTGATGACAAATCACCACGCGGAACTCGTATTTTCGGACCTGTTGCACGTGAATTACGTGACAGCAACTTCATGAAAATCGTTTCTCTAGCTCCAGAAGTTCTTTAATTTCATGACAGTGCCAATCAAGGAGGTGCGACAGCATGCATGTAAAAAAAGGTGACAAGGTTAAGGTTATCACTGGTAAAGACAAAGGCAAAGAAGGAGTAATCCTTGCTTCTTTCCCTAAACAAGATCGCGTTCTTGTTGAAGGTGTTAATATCGTGAAAAAACACGTTAAACCTAACCAATTGAATCCACAAGGTGGGATTGTAAGCCAAGAGGCTGCAATTCACGTTTCGAACGTAATGCTAATCGATCCTAAATCTGGCGAGCCGACTCGTGTAGGTTATAAAATCGAAAACGGTAAAAAAGTTCGTGTTGCAAAAAAATCAGGTGCAGTAATCGACTAATTAGTAAATAAAAGAAGGGAGGTACACACATGAGCCGCCTAAAAGAAAAATATTTAAATGAAGTTTCACCTGCTCTTATGAGCAAGTTTGGATATAAATCAGTTATGCAATTGCCGAAAGTTGACAAAATCGTTATCAACATGGGTGTTGGTGATGCTGTTCAAAACTCTAAAGCATTAGATGCAGCTGTAGAAGAATTAACAATTATCACTGGTCAAAAACCAGTTGTAACTAAAGCGAAAAAATCGATCGCTGGTTTCCGTTTACGTGAAGGTATGCCTATCGGTGCTAAAGTTACATTACGCGGTGAGCGTATGTATGAATTCTTGGACAAATTAATTTCAATTTCACTTCCTCGTGTACGTGACTTCCGTGGTGTTTCTAAAAAAGCATTCGATGGTCGCGGTAACTACACTCTAGGTGTTAAAGAGCAATTAATTTTCCCAGAAATCGATTACGATAAAGTTTCAAAAGTACGCGGTATGGACATCGTGATCGTAACGACAGCGAACTCTGACGAAGAAGCTCGCGAGTTATTGACACAATTCGGTATGCCGTTCCAAAAGTAATTAAACAAGGAGGGCGAAAACGTGGCTAAAAAATCTATGATCGTTAAACAACAACGTAAGCAAAAGTTTAAAGTGCAAGAATATACACGTTGTGAACGCTGTGGCCGTCCACACTCTGTATATCGCAAATTTAAACTTTGCCGTATTTGTTTCCGAGAACTTGCATATAAGGGACAAATTCCTGGCGTGAAAAAAGCCAGCTGGTAATCCCCTAATTTGGGAAGGAGGTAAATGTAATGACAATGACTGATCCGATTGCAGATATGCTTACTCGCATTCGTAATGCGAACATGGTTCGTCACGAGAAGTTAGAAGTACCGGCTTCCAACGTGAAAAAAGAAATCGCTGAAATTTTAAAGCGTGAAGGTTTCGTACGTGACGTAGAATACGTGGAAGACAACAAGCAAGGTATTATCCGTATCTTCTTAAAATACGGTAAAGATAACGAGCGTGTTATCACTGGCTTAAAACGTATTTCTAAACCTGGTCTACGTGTATATGCTAAAACAAATGAAGTTCCTAAAGTACTGAACGGTCTTGGTATCGCTTTAGTGTCAACTTCACAAGGTTTATTAACAGATAAAGAAGCTCGCGCTAAACAAGTTGGCGGCGAAGTTCTAGCATACGTTTGGTAATTAGCAATAAATGAATGGAGGTGCAACTAAATGTCTCGTGTAGGTAAAAAAATTATCGAGGTACCAGCTAACGTAACTGTTACTGTTGCAGCTGACAACACTGTTACTGTTAAAGGTCCTAAAGGCGAACTTGTTCGTTCTTTCCACCAAGATATGAAAATTGAGCAAGAAGGTAATGCGATCTCTGTATCTCGTCCTTCTGACTCAAAAGAACACCGCACAAACCACGGTACAACTCGTGCGCTTTTAGCGAACATGGTTACTGGTGTTTCTGCAGGTTTCGAAAAATCATTAGAACTAATCGGTGTCGGTTACCGTGCGCAATTACAAGGAAAAAAACTTGTTCTTAACGTAGGTTACTCTCACCCAGTTGAGTTCACGCCTGAAGATGGTCTAGAAGTAGAAGTTCCTTCTAATACTAAAATCATCGTTAAAGGTATTAGCAAAGAACGCGTTGGCGCTCTTGCATCTAACATCCGTGACGTTCGTCCACCAGAGCCGTACAAAGGTAAAGGTATCCGTTACGAAGGCGAATACGTTCGTCGTAAAGAAGGTAAAACAGGTAAATAATGCTGCGTAAGCATTAGAAAGGAGTGACCCTTGTGATTACGAAACAGGATAAAAATCAAGTTCGTAAAAAACGTCATGCGCGAGTTCGTTCTAAAATTTCGGGTACAGCTGAGCGTCCACGCTTAAACGTATTCCGTTCTAACAAGAACATCTACGCTCAACTTATCGATGACGTAGCAGGCGTAACTATTGTTAGCGCATCTTCTCAAGAAAATGGTTTTGAAGGTGCTGGTAGCAACGTTGAAGCTGCATCAAAAATCGGTGAAACAATCGCGAAACGCGCTGCGGAAAAAAATATTACTGCTATAGTTTTTGACCGTGGTGGTTACTTATATCATGGACGTGTGAAAGCTTTAGCTGAAGCTGCACGTGAGAACGGTTTAGAATTTTAATAAGAAGGAGGGACACATTTCATGAGTCGAATTGACGCAAACAAACTTGGAGAACTTGAAGAACGCGTAGTTACTATTAACCGTGTTGCTAAAGTTGTTAAAGGTGGACGTCGCTTCCGCTTCACAGCACTAGTTGTTGTTGGCGATAGAAACGGTCATGTAGGTTTTGGTACTGGTAAAGCTCAAGAGGTTCCAGATGCTATCCGTAAAGCTGTTGAAGATGCGAAGAAAAACTTAGTAGAAGTGCCACGTGTTGGTGGAACAACTCCACACTTAGTGCTTGGTCGCTTCGGTGCAGGAGAAATCCTAATCAAACCTGCTGCTCCTGGTACAGGGGTTATCGCTGGTGGTCCAGTACGTGCCGTACTAGAACTAGCTGGTATTACTGATATTCTTTCAAAATCACTTGGATCAAACACACCAATCAATATGGTTCGTGCTACTGTTCAAGGTTTAACTGAATTAAAACGCGTAGAGGACGTAGCGAAATTACGTGGTAAATCAGTGGAAGAAATATTAGGATAAGGGGGGAATAATAATGGCTAATAAATTAGAAATCACCCTTACAAAATCTGTGATTGGTTCAAAACCAGCACAACGCAAAACTATTGAAGCTTTAGGTTTACGTAAATTAAACCAAACTGTAGAGAAAGCTGATAATGCAGCAACTCGCGGTATGCTTGATGTAGTAGCTCACTTAGTTACTGTAAAAGAAAACTAATTTTTAATTAACGAACAAGGAGGTGCCATCCAATATGAAACTTCATGAGTTAAAACCAGCAGAAGGTTCCCGTAAAGTACGTAACCGCGTAGGTCGCGGTATCGGTTCTGGTAACGGTAAAACTGCAGGTAGAGGTCATAAAGGTCAAAACTCTCGTTCTGGCGGCGGTGTACGCCCAGGATTCGAAGGTGGTCAAAACCCTTTATTCCGTCGTTTACCGAAACGCGGCTTTACTAACATTAACCGTAAAGAGTACGCGATCGTTAATCTTGACACATTAAACCGTTTCGAAGATGGTGCAGAAGTAACAACTGCATTATTACTTGAAACAGGTCTAGTGAGCAATGAAAAAGCTGGAATTAAAGTTCTTGGAAACGGAACTCTTAACAAAAAGCTTACAGTAAAAGCTCATAAATTCTCAGCTTCGGCTAAAGAAGCAATTGAAAATGCCGGCGGAACTACTGAGGTGATTTAATGTTTCAGACAATCTCTAACTTTATGCGTGTTCGAGATATAAGAAATAAAATCATTTTCACTCTTTTAATGTTAATCGTTTTCCGTATTGGCACATTTATACCAGTACCGAACGTTGACGCTAATGTATTAAAGGCAACTGATGAGTTTAACCTCGTTGGTTTCCTCAATACTTTTGGCGGTGGTGCACTGAGTAACTTCTCTATCTTTGCGATGGGAATTATGCCTTACATCACAGCCTCAATCATTGTTCAGCTTTTGCAAATGGACGTAGTACCGAAATTTGCTGAGTGGGCAAAGCAAGGTGAAGTCGGAAGACGTAAACTTGCACAATTTACTCGTTACTTTACTATTATTCTTGCTTTTATCCAATCATTCGCGATGTCATTTGGTTTTAATAAAATGTATGGTGGATCTTTGATTAAAGAAGAAGGAATTTTAACATATGTTACAATTTCTATTGTATTAACGGCGGGTACAGCATTCCTTGTATGGCTTGCTGAACAAATTACTGCTCATGGTGTTGGTAATGGTATTTCCGTTGTTATCTTCGCAGGTATCGTTGCCGCATTACCTACAGCAGCAAACCAAATTTACGCACAACAAATCGAGGATGCAGGTGATGAACTGTTTGTTAACATCATTGTCCTTGCATTACTTGCTTTAATCTTACTTGCTATTGTAGTTGGTGTTATCTATGTGCAACAAGCACTACGTAAAATTCCAATTCAATATGCTAAACGAGTTACTGGACGTAACCAACAAACAGGTGGTCAACAAACGCACTTACCGTTAAAAGTAAATGCTGCAGGGGTTATTCCGGTAATCTTCTCAGTCGCGTTCATTGTGACACCTCGAACACTAGCTACGTTCTTTGGTCAGAATAATGTAACGTCTTTCATTGAAAACACGTTTGATTATACTAAACCTGTTGGAATGATTATTTACATTGCACTGATCGTCGCGTTCACATATTTCTATGCGTTCGTACAAGTGAACCCAGAGAATGTGGCAGACAACTTAAAAAAACAGGGTGCTTACATTCCAGGTATTCGCCCGGGTGAAAACACTCAAACGTATTTAACAAGCGTGTTATATCGTTTGACATTTGTCGGAGCGATTTTCTTGACTGTTATTGCTGTAATGCCGATTTTATTCATTAATTTGATGAATTTACCTGCCTCGGTGCAGATCGGTGGTACTAGTATTATTATCGTAGTCGGCGTAGCGCTAGAAACGATGAAACAGCTAGAGTCTCAACTTGTTAAACGTCACTACAAAGGCTTTATGAAATAATGTTGGTTTTTAGGGAACGCTCGCTCGTTTCCTGAAATCAGCAAACTTTGTGGGAGGAATATTTCCGTATGAATATCATTTTAATGGGTTTGCCAGGTGCTGGTAAAGGTACACAGGCAGATAAAATTGTTGAGAAGTACGCGATTCCTCATATTTCTACAGGCGATATGTTCCGTGCCGCTATTAAAGACGGTACAGAACTAGGCTTACAGGCTAAATCGTTTATGGATCAAGGTGCTCTAGTACCTGATGAAGTGACGATTGGTATTGTTCGTGAGCGACTTGCAAAACCTGATTGTGAAAAGGGATTCTTATTAGACGGTTTCCCGCGTACTGTTCCTCAAGCTGAAGCTTTAGATGGCATTCTTGCTGATCTTGGCAAAGCGATTGAGCATACGTTAAACATCCAAGTTGAAAAAGAAGAGCTAATTGCTCGTTTAACAGGTCGTCGTATTTGTAAAACTTGCGGAACTTCTTATCACCTAGTTTTCAATCCTCCTGCTGAGGAAGGAAAATGTGATAAAGATGGTGGCGAGCTTTATACACGTGCGGATGATAATCCTGAAACGGTTACAAACCGTCTGGAAGTAAATATGAATCAAGCACAACCTTTACTTGACTTCTATAAAGCTAAAGGTGTGTTAACTAATATAGATGGACAGCAAGATATTAATAAAGTGTTTGCTGATCTTGATGCTCTATTACAGAGCAGCCGCAGCTGATACCCGGCTCCGGGCGCAGAGTACTGCTTCCGCGGGAGGCATGCGGAAGCAACAACGAAACATAATTTTTTTGAGAGTTGCAAAAGCATATTGTGCCCGGTATATATTTCTTTTAAAAAGTGCAACATTACTTTTGAGAGAGTATAATGGGTTTCGTGGAAGCATCTGTGTAACGGGTATGAATATCTCATCCAAGACATTCCGGTATTCGTGTAAACATGGGAGATTCAGTGCCCTTACTGGTTCTGTCTATTCCGTGGATTGTGTGAAGCGAAACCAGACGAGCGTCTTTCTAACATCTCTCATACAATCCAAACATATGTTGAAACGAGGTTGCTTCTATAGTTGCAGCAGATATATCCGTTTGATGTAACGATGAGAACTTTAATTTGCATATAGAGAGGAGACAGAGTAGATGGCGAAAGATGATGTAATTGAAGTCGAAGGGACAGTTGTTGAGACTTTGCCAAACGCGATGTTTAAGGTAGAATTAGAAAATGGACATGTGATTTTAGCACACGTATCTGGTAAGATTCGTATGCACTTTATCCGCATTCTACCTGGAGATAAGGTTACTATTGAGTTATCTCCTTATGATTTAACTCGCGGTCGTATCACATACCGTTTTAAATAATCTTTTGCGCTCCGGACTACTAAGGAGGTTAGGTTAGATGAAAGTGAGACCATCTGTGAAACCGATCTGCGAAAAATGTAAAGTAATTCGCCGACGCGGTAAAGTAATGGTAATCTGTGAAAATCCTAAACACAAACAAAAACAAGGTTGATTCTAAAGGAGGTGCACAACGTACATGGCACGTATTGCTGGTGTTGACATTCCTCGCGACAAACGCGTGGTAATTTCATTAACTTACATTTACGGTATTGGTAAAACTACAGCTCAGAAAGTATTAGCTGATGCAGGTATCTCTGAAGATACACGCGTACGCGACTTAACTGAAGATGAGTTAAACAAAATCCGTGAACAACTTGACTCTTACAAACTTGAAGGTGACTTACGTCGCGAAACTTCATTAAATATTAAACGTCTGATGGAAATCGGTTCATTCCGTGGTATCCGTCACCGTCGTGGTTTACCTGTTCGTGGTCAAAATACGAAGAACAACGCGCGTACGCGTAAAGGTCCTCGTAAAACAGTTGCGAACAAGAAAAAATAATCGGTAAAGGAGGTTCCTTCTTAACATGGCTCGTAAACAACAAACTCGTAAACGTCGTGTGAAAAAGAATATCGAATCTGGTATTGCACACATTCGTTCTACATTTAACAATACAATCGTAACGATTACAGATATGCAAGGTAACGCTGTATCTTGGTCAAGTGCTGGTGCTCTTGGTTTCCGTGGTTCACGTAAATCTACACCATTCGCTGCTCAAATGGCTGCAGAAACTGCTGCTAAAACATCCCTTGAACATGGTCTGAAAACGTTGGAAGTAACTGTTAAAGGTCCTGGTGCTGGTCGTGAAGCTGCAATCCGTGCACTTCAAGCTGCTGGTTTAGAAGTAACTGCTATTAAAGACGTTACTCCAGTTCCTCACAATGGTTGCCGTCCGCCAAAACGTCGTCGCGTGTAATGGGTGCGTCTCATATTGTATGAGAACATCATTTTTTGTACAGACTGTCTTGTGCAGATAAATAACGATACGTCAATGACGATCGAATCTATGATGGAAAGAACCTATACATTCGATGTTTTGAGGGAGGGTAAATGAAATGATCGAAATTGAAAAACCAAAGATTGAAACGGTGGAGATCAGCGAAGATTCCAAATATGGAAAGTTTGTTGTAGAACCGCTTGAACGCGGATATGGAAACACTTTGGGTAATTCTTTACGTCGTATCCTTCTGTCTTCATTACCAGGGGCTGCTGTCACTTCCATTCAGATTGATGGCGTTCTTCACGAATTCTCAACTGTGGAAGGCGTAGTAGAAGATGTGGCTTCAATTATTTTGAACGTAAAAAAACTTGCTCTTAAAATCTACTCTGACGAAGAAAAAGTTATTGAGATTGATGTAAAGGGCGATGGTACAGTTACGGCTGCTGACATTACACATGACAGTGACGTAGAAATTTTAAACCCAGATCTATATATTGCAACAATCGCTAAAAACGGTCATTTACGTATGCGTATGTACGCTCAACGCGGCCGTGGTTACACTCCTGCTGATCAAAACAAACGTGAGGATCTTCCTATCGGCGTGATCCCGATCGACTCTATTTACACTCCAGTATCACGCGTCAATTTCCAAGTGGAAAATACTCGTGTAGGTCAGTCTTCTGACTACGACAAACTTTCTCTTGATGTGTGGACAGATGGTAGCATCGGTCCGAAAGAGGCGATTTCGCTCGGAGCAAAAATTTTAACCGAGCATCTAAACATCTTCGTTGGCATGACAGATGAGGCACAAACTGCTGAAATCATGGTCGAAAAAGAAGAAGATCAAAAAGAAAAAGTTTTAGAGATGACTATTGAAGAACTTGATCTTTCTGTTCGTTCTTATAACTGCTTAAAACGCGCTGGTATTAATACAGTACTAGAACTAGCGAATAAGTCAGAAGACGATATGATGAAAGTCCGTAACCTTGGACGTAAGTCACTTGAAGAAGTAAAAGCGAAGTTAGAAGAGCTTGGTTTAGGATTACGCAAAGAAGACTAAGCGATTTAAACAAACTAACAAGATCAGATATTTTCTATAAAGGAGGGAAACATCCATGGGTTACAGAAAACTTGGTCGTACAAGTTCTCAACGTAAAGCGATGTTACGTGACTTAGCTACTGATTTAATCATCAACGAGCGTATCGAAACTACTGAGGCTCGCGCTAAAGAAGTACGTAAAGCTGTTGAAAAAATGATTACTTTAGGTAAACGCGGAGATTTACATGCACGCCGTCAAGCTGCTGCATTCATCCGTCGTGAACTAGTAACAACTACTGACGAAGAAGGTAACGAAACAACTTCATTTGCGCTTCAAAAGCTATTTGATGATGTTGCACCACGTTATGCAGAACGTCAAGGTGGTTACACTCGTATTCTTAAAGTAGGTCCTCGTCGTGGAGACGGTGCACCTGTTGTTGTGATTGAACTAGTTTAATCATAAGAGAAAACAAGTGGTGAAGAGGGTGGACCACCACCCTCTTTCTTTATAAACGATTTATACGACAAATAATTAAGCTGAGCGTTATGATGAGCGGACACTTTTGTGTAGCGTCTCGTTTAGCTCTCCGCACCTCATTCAAAAAAGATCAAGGGCTTGAGCACCCGTGTTTCTTGTAAATGTAACGACTAGCGCATTTCTATTGAATGAGGTGCGCGCTTTTTTATTATTTTAGGGAAGTATAGGACAGCGCCAATTGATGGTGCTTTTTTTTATCTTCATTCAGCCGAGCAGTCCCATCTATCGATAAGGAGATAAATGTGGATTCGGCCCTTTTTCAGTTGGAGTATAAATGTTACAGATATTGAATTGTGCAAGCCCAATTCAAATGCTGGACGCAAATATACTAAGGTGAATTTGATGGAGACATATGTATTGTGGTGGAATTCATACATAAAACAGTGTAAGTTAGTTAGTAGAGCTGAGCATGTAGAGAGGAGTACTAGAAATGCCCGAAATCTTATCGTTAAATAATGTAACGTTTTCATATACACCTGATGACACAGAAAGTCGCAATGCAGTAGAAGATGTGAGCTTCGCTGTTCAGGAAGGTGAATGGATTGCCATTGTCGGTCATAATGGCTCTGGTAAATCAACAATTGCAAAACTAATGAATGGTTTATTATTCCCGCAACAAGGGGATGTTCGTATATTACGACAAATACTGAGTGAAGATAATTTATGCGAAAGCCGTTCACAAATGGGTATGGTGTTTCAAAACCCTGATAATCAGTTTGTCGGTGCTACGGTGCAAGATGATGTTGCCTTTGCGCTTGAAAATAACGGTGTACCATTTGAAGACATGGTAAAACGTGTACATGCAGCGCTAGAGCAAGTTAAGATGGGTAGTTTTTTAGACCATGAGCCACACCATTTATCGGGTGGGCAAAAGCAACGTGTGGCCATTGCAGGTGCACTCGCGTTAAAACCAAAGTTGTTAATCTTAGATGAAGCTACATCCATGTTAGACCCTCAAGGTCGTGCGGAGGTATTACAAACCGTTCAAACATTACGTGCAGAAACAGGTTTAACAGTTTTATCTATTACGCATGATTTAGAAGAAGCTATGCTTGCGGATCGTGTCCTTTTTATGAATGATGGTAAAAAGTTTGCAGAGGGGACACCAACCGAAATTTTTGCACTTGGGGACAAGCTTGTCGAGTTAGGACTTGACTTACCGTTTGCCATGAAGTTATCAAAGTTATTGCAAAAGGAAGGTGTTCCATTAATGGGACAACATATGACAGAAGAAGAGTTGGTGAATGATTTATGGACATCAAACTTCAACAAGTAAGCTATGCTTATGCACAAGGTACACCCTTCGAAAAACGTGCTTTGTTTGATGTGAATTTTGCTATTCCATCACATACCTATCAAGCGATTATTGGCCATACTGGCTCTGGTAAATCAACAATTCTTCAGCATTTTAATGCACTGTTAAAGCCAACATCCGGTGAAGTACATATCGGAGATCGGGTTGTTGTAGCTGGGAAAAAAGCGAAAGCTTTAAAAGCTGTACGTCAAAAGGTTGGCATTGTTTTTCAATTTCCAGAGCATCAGCTTTTTGAAGAAACAGTATTGAAGGATATTATGTTTGGTCCCATGAATTTTGGGGTGCCAGAGAAGGAGGCTGAAATTCGCGCAAGAGAGCTTGTACGTTTAGTAGGTCTGCCGGAAAACGTTCTTGAAAAGTCACCTTTCGATTTATCAGGTGGGCAAATGCGTCGTGTAGCAATTGCTGGCGTCCTGGCAATAGAGCCAGAAGTCATTGTTTTAGACGAACCAACGGCTGGGCTTGATCCACGTGGACAAAAAGAGATTATGGATATGTTTTATTCGTTGCATCAGGAACGAGGCTTAACGACAATTCTTGTTACTCATAGTATGGAAGATGCTGCGCGCTATGCAGACAATATTGTCATAATGCATGAGGGCAAAAATGTGTTGAGTGGAACCCCACGTGAAATTTTTAAGGATGTTCAGACATTGAAGGAGCTTCGTTTAGAACCGCCTCGTATTGTGCGCTTTCAACATAAAATTGAAAAGATGATGAATTCATCACTATCAAAGGTATGTTTAACAGAAGAGGAGCTAGCAAATGAAATTGCCGGGTTGTTAAGAAAGGAGCGTGCGGAGTCATGATGGAAAAAATGATTTTCGGGCGCTTCCTACCTGGAAATTCCCCTGTGCATAAGCTTGACCCACGATCAAAACTTATATTCGTGTTCGCATTTATCATTATCGTTTTTTTAGCAAATAATACGATAACATATGCAATGTTACTTGCCTTTACTTTATTTATTGTTTTAGTGTCACGTATTCGCTTGTATTTTTTAATAAATGGTTTGAAGCCTGTGCTCTTTTTAATGGCTTTTACGTTCTTACTTCATATTTTTATGACGAAAGAAGGCGATCTATTATTTCACTGGAAGTTTATCTCCGTTTATGAAGAAGGTGTTCGCCAAGGGATATTTATTTCAGTAAGATTCCTTGTTTTAGTGTTTATGACATCGATTTTAACATTAACAACGTCACCAATTTCAATTACAGATGGTATTGAAGTGCTACTAAACCCATTAAAAAAAGTGAAGGTACCTGTACATGAGCTAGCCCTTATGATGTCAATCTCTCTGCGCTTTATTCCGACTTTAATGGATGAGACAGATAAAATTATGAAGGCGCAAATGGCACGTGGTTCGGATTTGTCTTCCGGGCCTATCAAGGATCGTATTAAAGCCGTCGTGCCTCTACTAGTACCACTCTTTGTAAGTGCTTTTAAACGTGCTGAGGATTTGGCAACTGCAATGGAAGTACGAGGTTACCGTGGGGGCGAAGGGCGTACCCGTTATCGTCAGCTGAAGTGGGATATGGGCGATACATTTGCTCTTGTATTATTAGTAGCAATGGCTGTATTACTATTCTTTTATAGAAGTTAAAAGGAGTAACTTTATGCGACGATTAAAAGCAATAATTAGTTATGATGGAACGCAATTTTCTGGCTACCAAGTGCAACCCGGGGAACGTACGGTACAAGCAGAACTTGAGCGAGTACTTGCCATCATGCATAAAGGGGAAAAGGTCAAAGTGACCGCGAGTGGTCGTACGGATGCAAGAGTACATGCTACAGGGCAAGTACTGCATTTTGATACGCCGCTGACTATCCCGGTAGAAAAGTATATGAAAGCACTAAATGTTCAGTTACCAAAGGATATCCGGGTATTAGCAATGGAAGAAGTGGCTGCTGATTTTCATGCGCGCTATAGTGTGGTAGGAAAGCGCTATCGTTATATTTGGTCATGTGAGACTGTTCAAAGTCCATTCCGCAGACATTACACGGTAGAGACAAATGGTCTGAAGCCAGATGTGGCAGCAATGCAGGAGGCGGCAAAGGCGATAATTGGTACGCATGATTTCTCATGCTTCTGTGCGGCCAATACAAGTGTGCAAGATAAGGTGAGAACAGTGAATACACTTCGGTTTGAATGGCATGGAGAAGAGCTACATATGATTATCGAAGGTAGTGGCTTCCTATATAACATGGTGCGCATTATTGCAGGTACTTTATGGGAAGTTGGTATCGGGCGTCGCGATATTATCAATGTGGAAAAGGTTGTAGCATCCATGAATCGCGATAAAGCTGGTAAAACTGCACCAGCACAAGGCTTATATCTTGAAAAAGTCTTCTATTAATGATGTACGTACATGAATTTTATTTAGAGGTAAATAGGAAAATTATTATCCAAAAATGGGTGTAAATACGCCAAGGTAAACCTGGTGATTTCCCCTATACAACATCACCAGGTGTTTAATGAAATTACTTGACTTTAAAAGTCATTCATTATATGATAACAGATGGTATTTTCATTACCACCACAAATAAGCCCCGAAACTTATAGTGTAGTCTAATGAAAAATAACGGTAATCGAATTGATTAGGAGGATATATACATGCGTACAACATTCATGGCTAAAGGTCACGAAGTAGACCGTAAATGGTTAGTAGTTGATGCAGAAGGCCAAACTCTTGGACGTTTAGCTTCTGAAGTAGCTGCAATCTTACGTGGTAAACATAAACCAACATTCACACCAAACGTTGACACAGGTGATCACGTAATCATCATCAACGCTGACAAAATCCATTTAACTGGTAACAAATTAGAGGGTAAACTTTACCGTCACCATACTCAATTTGCGGGTGGTTTAAAAACTCGTACTGCTGGTGAAATGTTAGAAAAGTACCCAACAAAAATGATCGAATTAGCAATCAAAGGGATGCTTCCTAAAAACTCTTTAGGTCGTAAAATGTTTGGTAAACTTAACGTTTACACTGGAACAGAGCACCCACATGCTGCACAAAAACCAGAAGCATATGAGCTTCGCGGATAATATAAATTAAGAGGAGGATATTACTTTGGCACAAGTTCAATACATCGGCACTGGTCGCCGTAAAAGCTCTGTAGCTCGTGTACGTTTAGTACCAGGTACAGGTAAAATTGTTATCAACAAGCGTGAAATCGAAGAATACGTACCATTCGCTGCATTACGTGAAGTAATTAAACAACCATTAGTAGCTACTGAAACTACAGGAAGCTATGATATCCACGTAAACGTTAACGGTGGTGGATACACTGGTCAAGCTGGTGCTGTTCGTCACGGTATCGCTCGTGCTCTACTTCAAGTAGACCCTGATTTCCGTGCTGCACTAAAATCTGCTGGATTACTTACTCGTGATTCACGTATGAAAGAGCGTAAAAAACCAGGTCTACGCGGCGCTCGTCGTGCACCTCAGTTCTCAAAACGTTAATCTACGGATTATTCTTATCAAACTCTCAAGCTTATGCTTGGGAGTTTTTTTTTACTTTGTAGCATAGTTCCATCACTATTTTCGTACACTATATGTAAAAGGGTGGTGGATATGGGTGAAGCGCTGGCTTGCACTAGGAGTGATTATGCTAATGAGTATAGTATTCGTGGCATATGAGACAAATGCTTCGGACCGTAACTTCTTCTTACCAGACCCACTTGGTGGCATGAAAATTGTCATTGATGCGGGGCATGGTGGTGAGGATGGAGGTGCTTCAAAGGGCGAAGTAATTGAAAAGGAAATCACACTTGCTATTGCGCAGCAAGTAGAGAAGCGATTAAAGAAGAAGGGCGCAACGGTCGTGATGACACGAACGAAAAATGGTGATGTGATTGATGAGCACGCGTCATCAGAGCAGTATAGTACATTAAGAGAACGAAAAAAACAGGACATCTTTTTACGCAAGGATATTGTTGAAAAAGAACAACCCAATGTTTTTATTACAATTCACGCGAATGCAATTCCAGAAACAAAATGGCGAGGAGCACAAGTGTTTTATCATAAAGGCGGACATGCTGACGGAGAATTGCTAGCAAAGAGCATTCAACAATCAATCCGTACGAACTTACAAAATACAGATCGAGAAGCACTGTCGATTAAGCAGATTTATTTATTGAAGAAAGTGGAGGTTCCTGCAGCATTAGTTGAGACTGGCTTTATCAGTAATGACGAGGAACGTGCATTACTAGTTGATAAGAAATATCAAGAAAAGATGGCAGATGCCATCGTAGAAGGTATAGAAGATTATCTATTAGCAAAGATTGAATAGAGCACCTGCAACCACGTAAATCAAATCATTATGATATACTAACATTGAGATAATATAAGGGGAGTGTTCGTCGTGATAACAGAACAACAAGTGCGAGAAATATTAGGACAACTACAAGATCCATTTTTACATAAATCATTAGCAGAAACAGATGGAATTACAAATGTTGCAATTAAAGAAGAAAAAAATCATGTCAGTGTGAAAATTGCTATTGCTAAAACAAATACGCCTGAGCAGATGCAACTGCAAATGAAAATTGTTGATGTATTAAAAGAAGCGGGCGCTAACACAGTCGGAATTCGCTTTGAAGAATTACCGACAGAGAAATTACAAAGCTTCCGTGGAACAGCAACAGAGGCAGAAGCTCAAGATATATTATCACCACTTAGCACAGTGCAAGTTATTTCAATTGCTTCTGGTAAGGGTGGTGTAGGGAAATCTACCGTATCAGTTAACTTAGCTGTTGCTTTGGCACGTCTAGGAAAAAAAGTTGGTTTAATTGATGCTGATATATATGGCTTCAGTGTACCAGATATGATGGGTGTTACGGACATGCCGAAAGTAGTCGACAACCGGATATTCCCGGTGGACCGTTTAGGCGTTAAGGTAATCTCAATGGGCTTCTTCGTTGAAAATAATGCACCAATTGTATGGCGTGGACCAATGTTAGGGAAAGTATTAGATCAATTCTTCCGAGATGTAGAGTGGGGAGAGCTTGATTACTTACTATTAGATTTACCTCCAGGTACAGGTGATGTCGCTTTAGATATTCACCAAATGCTACCGTCATCAAAAGAAATTGTAGTGACGACACCACATCCGACAGCAGCTTTCGTAGCAGCGCGTGCGGGGGCTATGGCTTTACAAACAGATCATGAAATTTTAGGTGTGATTGAAAATATGGCGTGGTTCGAGTCGAAATCAGGCGAGCGTGAATTTGTATTCGGACAAGGTGGTGGACCAAAATTAGCAGACGAGTTACGTACAGAGTTACTTGGGCAAATTCCACTGGGTCAACCAGACTGGACAGATGAGGACTTCGCGCCTTCTGTTTATGCAGAGAAGCACAATACTGGACAAATCTATTTAGATATAGCCGCCGAAGTAATAAAAAAATTAAATAAATAAACAAAAACGGATTTCCTCAAAATGCTGGAAATCCGTTTTTCTATAATGTAGAGGATTATTGCTTATTTTTTTGGTCATTTTGAGAACTTCCGCCACTTTCACCGCTTGTCTCTTTCTTCTCTCCACCATCAGCAGATGAACTTCCCTCACCGCTGTTTTTAATGAGCTCCTGCCATTTCGATTGCATAAGGGGACTTTCAATCGTTTCTTTTACGACTTCCTCCATTTGTTTCCGAAGATTGGCGGATTTTAAAATCGTCTCCAACTGCTTTTGCATATCAGGCTGACCAAAGAAAGCCTCCATATCCTTTTGGAAAGTAGGGTCTTTTATAAGTTCCTTCATAATATCCTGCTGTTGCTTTTGCATACTCTTAGCTACAGTCTCTTTAAATTTTGGATCTTCAAAAGTCTTTTTCCAAAAATCCTCTGCTTCTTTTGAAAGTAAAGTTTCCTCTGTTGCCTTCTTTACTTCCTCATGTTCTAATATCAATAATTCACGAAAACTTGGCTCCTCTAAAAGCTGTCGCAATGCCTTTTTACCATCCTCTGTTTGAAGAGAGTCAATCATAATTTTTTTTATTTCATCATAGGACATGGTAGAGGTTTTATCTTGTGCACAGGCAGTAAGGATAAGCATCAGAATTAGTAATAAGGTGAATTTTCGCATTAACATCAGTCCTTTCTATAGATAGACTCTTTCAATTATTGTTCACATTTATGATGACTTTATGTATTGGATGGAATGAGAAATGGCTTTTTTAACAATGCATTGTTAAAATGAGTACAGATATATTGAGAAATTGGGGGATTTTTTGTTGTGACGATACGAAATTGGGCAAAGTTTTTCTTCTTTGCAATGCTCGTTGGTGGTGTAGTCAACGGAGTTTTTAGCTTATTTATTCGTTGGGATTTCTTCCAACCTTATGTAACAAATGGTCAATGGGGAGAATTCTTTGCCGGACTTTTATGGATGGTATTTTTAGGATTCACAATGAGTGTTATTGCGCAAGCGGGATTTTTCGCCTATTTAACTTTACACCAAGTCGGAGTTAATATATTCAGAACGCTAACATTATGGAATTGGGTACAGCTTCTGCTAATTGCCGTAACTATTTTTGATATTGTGTTTTTCCGTTTTATACCGGGTGTAAAAGATGGGCAAAGCTGGTTATTTTATATTGGTTTATTAGTTGTATTAATTTTTGGTTCTATAGCAACAGCCATGCAAAAAGTAAAGATGACAGGGAAGAAACATGTATTAATTTCGGCTTTATTCTTTATGATTGTCATCACAACATTAGAATGGACAATTGCTTTAATGGGGCGAGATGAAAATATTAATGAGTATGTCGCATTGTTGCTATTTCCATTATTAGCTGTGAACGCGTATCAATTGTTAGTATTACCGAAATACAATGCAAAATCCGATGAAGATCGTCAAAAATTAGAAGCACGTCGTAAAGCGCGACGTGAACAAGCTAAAAATGCATGACAAACAGAAGTTGCCTCAAAATATATTGAGGCAACTTTTTTTATGGAGATTTCTTTGATTGAATGGAATAACCGAATATATTTTCTTCAATTGACATAAATTTATTTTGTTGTAATAAGGTATTAAACTCTTTAAATGAAATGTTGCTATTTTGGTGTAACGGAATAAAGAGAAAATCTCCTTTTTGTAATTTGGGTGTATTCTCTCCTTGCCAAATTAGCGAAGGCGAAAGGATATTTACCTGTTGTTGAAACAAAGTTTTTTGTAAATCTTGCGAATATTGATGATTCCTTGTGGCAAACCAAAGGGGTGCAGTTTTCAAATGCTTTTCATAAATATTAATATCTTTTTGCACCAATGCAAAATCAATGGGCTCGTCTACGGAATCTTCTGGACCTAATAAACCTGTGGGCAGCTTTCTTTCTTCAATGATTTTCATATGTTCAGGCGACCGTTCAATCCAAGCAGCATCTAAAAGAAGAAGCGGGTAGGGTTCTTTTATAGTCTTTAGCCATTCTAAAAGTGATTCATCAGAAAAAGAAATTTCGACAATTAGTGATGTACCATAGTGTCCTTTAGTTACTACAGCTGGAGCATTTGCGATATTAAATACAGAAACCATAGTAGAATTTAGAGGCTTTATGAAGACAAATAATATTACGATCAAACACAATGATATCAACGTTTTCCGAAACATATTAACACCCTCATCTCTTTTGAATTTAAGCAAAAAAAATAACTCCTTAAAAAAACTTATGATTTAGTGTTGACTTTCATGATTAATCGATGTTATTATGTATAAGTCGCCAAGAGGTGACGCACTAAACGAAACAACATGAACCTTGAAAACTGAACAAGCAAAACGTAATCAATAACGTTTTTAGTAACGAACTTTCAGTTAGTGAACGAAACAAAATTTTGGACATCAAAATTGATGCCAGCAAAACAATTTGAGCTAATCAAATTTCTTTTATGGAGAGTTTGATCCTGGCTCAGGACGAACGCTGGCGGCGTGCCTAATACATGCAAGTCGAGCGAATGATGAGGAAGCTTGCTTCCTCTGATTTAGCGGCGGACGGGTGAGTAACACGTGGGCAACCTACCTTATAGTTTGGGATAACTCCGGGAAACCGGGGCTAATACCAAATAATCTCTTTTACTTCATGGTGAAAGACTAAAAGACGGTTTCGGCTGTCGCTATAGGATGGGCCCGCGGCGCATTAGCTAGTTGGTGAGGTAACGGCTCACCAAGGCAACGATGCGTAGCCGACCTGAGAGGGTGATCGGCCACACTGGGACTGAGACACGGCCCAGACTCCTACGGGAGGCAGCAGTAGGGAATCTTCCACAATGGGCGAAAGCCTGATGGAGCAACGCCGCGTGAGTGAAGAAGGATTTCGGTTCGTAAAACTCTGTTGTAAGGGAAGAACAAGTACAGTAGTAACTGGCTGTACCTTGACGGTACCTTATTAGAAAGCCACGGCTAACTACGTGCCAGCAGCCGCGGTAATACGTAGGTGGCAAGCGTTGTCCGGAATTATTGGGCGTAAAGCGCGCGCAGGTGGTTTCTTAAGTCTGATGTGAAAGCCCACGGCTCAACCGTGGAGGGTCATTGGAAACTGGGAGACTTGAGTGCAGAAGAGGATAGTGGAATTCCAAGTGTAGCGGTGAAATGCGTAGAGATTTGGAGGAACACCAGTGGCGAAGGCGACTATCTGGTCTGTAACTGACACTGAGGCGCGAAAGCGTGGGGAGCAAACAGGATTAGATACCCTGGTAGTCCACGCCGTAAACGATGAGTGCTAAGTGTTAGGGGGTTTCCGCCCCTTAGTGCTGCAGCTAACGCATTAAGCACTCCGCCTGGGGAGTACGGTCGCAAGACTGAAACTCAAAGGAATTGACGGGGGCCCGCACAAGCGGTGGAGCATGTGGTTTAATTCGAAGCAACGCGAAGAACCTTACCAGGTCTTGACATCCCATTGACCACTGTAGAGATACAGTTTTCCCTTCGGGGACAACGGTGACAGGTGGTGCATGGTTGTCGTCAGCTCGTGTCGTGAGATGTTGGGTTAAGTCCCGCAACGAGCGCAACCCTTGATCTTAGTTGCCATCATTTAGTTGGGCACTCTAAGGTGACTGCCGGTGACAAACCGGAGGAAGGTGGGGATGACGTCAAATCATCATGCCCCTTATGACCTGGGCTACACACGTGCTACAATGGACGATACAAACGGTTGCCAACTCGCGAGAGGGAGCTAATCCGATAAAGTCGTTCTCAGTTCGGATTGTAGGCTGCAACTCGCCTACATGAAGCCGGAATCGCTAGTAATCGCGGATCAGCATGCCGCGGTGAATACGTTCCCGGGCCTTGTACACACCGCCCGTCACACCACGAGAGTTTGTAACACCCGAAGTCGGTGAGGTAACCTTTTGGAGCCAGCCGCCGAAGGTGGGATAGATGATTGGGGTGAAGTCGTAACAAGGTAGCCGTATCGGAAGGTGCGGCTGGATCACCTCCTTTCTAAGGATATTTTCGGAATACAAACCTTGGGTTTGTAAGATTACGTTTTGCGTTCAGTTTTGAAGGTTCATTCTTCTGAATGAATAACTTCAAAACTTGTTCTTTGAAAACTGGATAAAACGACATTGAAATAGTAACAAACACATTTATTTTTTAAGTTTTTTAGGCTTAATAACAGATAATGTAGGGTTTCAAGACACAAGTAGTTCTAGGAAGCAAGCGAGAGAGGAAAGGAGCGTACCTTAGTACGTGACTGACTGAACGAGTGAAGCTGACAACGAAATACGCAGTGTATTGGAAGCCGACGTAGGTTAAGTTATTAAGGGCGCACGGCGAATGCCTTGGCACTAGGAGCCGAAGAAGGACGGCACTAACACCGATATGCTTCGGGGAGCTGTAAGTGAGCTTTGATCCGGAGATTTCCGAATGGGGGAACCCACTACGTTTAATCGCGTAGTATCTTGACGTGAATACATAGCGTCTTGAAGGCAGACCCAGGGAACTGAAACATCTAAGTACCTGGAGGAAGAGAAAGAAAAATCGATTCCCTGAGTAGCGGCGAGCGAAACGGGAAGAGCCCAAACCAAGAGGCTTGCCTCTTGGGGTTGTAGGACACTCAATACGGAGTTACAAAAGAATGAGTTAGATGAAGCGACTTGGAAAGGTCCGCCAGAGCAGGTAAAAGCCCTGTAGTCGAAAGTTCATTCCCTCCTGAGTGGATCCTGAGTACGGCGGAACACGTGAAATTCCGTCGGAATCTGGGAGGACCATCTCCCAAGGCTAAATACTACCTAGTGACCGATAGTGAACCAGTACCGTGAGGGAAAGGTGAAAAGCACCCCGGAAGGGGAGTGAAAGAGATCCTGAAACCGTGTGCCTACAAGTAGTTAGAGCCCGTTAATGGGTGATAGCGTGCCTTTTGTAGAATGAACCGGCGAGTTACGATTACGTGCGAGGTTAAGTTTTAGAAGACGGAGCCGCAGCGAAAGCGAGTCTGAATAGGGCGAATTAGTACGTGGTCGTAGACCCGAAACCAGGTGATCTACCCATGTCCAGGGTGAAGGTAAGGTAACACTTACTGGAGGCCCGAACCCACGCACGTTGAAAAGTGCGGGGATGAGGTGTGGGTAGCGGAGAAATTCCAATCGAACCTGGAGATAGCTGGTTCTCTCCGAAATAGCTTTAGGGCTAGCCTCGTGATGAGAATACTGGAGGTAGAGCACTGTTTGGACTAGGGGGCCATCCCGGTTTACCGAATTCAGACAAACTCCGAATGCCAGATATTTATACACGGGAGTCAGACTGCGAGTGATAAGATCCGTAGTCAAAAGGGAAACAGCCCAGACCACCAGCTAAGGTCCCAAAGTAATCGTTAAGTGGAAAAGGATGTGGCGTTGCATAGACAACCAGGATGTTGGCTTAGAAGCAGCCATCATTTAAAGAGTGCGTAATAGCTCACTGGTCGAGTGACGCTGCGCCGAAAATGTATCGGGGCTAAACGATTCACCGAAGCTGTGGATTGACATCTACGATGTCAGTGGTAGGAGAGCGTTCTAAGTGCGTTGAAGTCAGACCGGAAGGACTGGTGGAGCGCTTAGAAGTGAGAATGCCGGTATGAGTAGCGAAAGACGGGTGAGAATCCCGTCCACCGTATGACTAAGGTTTCCTGAGGAAGGCTCGTCCGCTCAGGGTTAGTCGGGACCTAAGCCGAGGCCGATAGGCGTAGGCGATGGACAACAGGTTGATATTCCTGTACCACCTCCTCACCGTTTGAGAAATGGGGGGACGCAGTAGGATAGGGTAAGCGCGCCGTTGGTTGTGCGCGTCCAAGCAGTAAGGCGTGTGTGTAGGCAAATCCGCACACTGTAACGTTGAGCTGTGATGGCGAGTCCTTTAAGGACGAAGTTCCTGATTTCACACTGCCAAGAAAAGCCTCTATCGAGGTGAGAGGTGCCCGTACCGCAAACCGACACAGGTAGTCGAGGAGAGAATCCTAAGGTGTGCGAGAGAACTCTCGTTAAGGAACTCGGCAAAATGACCCCGTAACTTCGGGAGAAGGGGTGCTCTTGAGCGTGCAAGCGCATGAGAGCCGCAGTGAATAGGCCCAGGCGACTGTTTAGCAAAAACACAGGTCTCTGCAAAACCGTAAGGTGACGTATAGGGGCTGACGCCTGCCCGGTGCTGGAAGGTTAAGAGGAGTGGTTAGCGCAAGCGAAGCTGCGAATTGAAGCCCCAGTAAACGGCGGCCGTAACTATAACGGTCCTAAGGTAGCGAAATTCCTTGTCGGGTAAGTTCCGACCCGCACGAAAGGCGTAACGATCTGGGCACTGTCTCAACGAGAGACTCGGTGAAATTATAGTACCTGTGAAGATGCAGGTTACCCGCGACAGGACGGAAAGACCCCGTGGAGCTTTACTGTAGCCTGATATTGAATTTTGGTACAACTTGTACAGGATAGGTAGGAGCCAGAGATCTCGGAGCGCCAGCTTCGAAGGAGGCGTCGGTGGGATACTACCCTGGTTGTATTGAAATTCTAACCCATGCCCCTTAGCGGGGCAGGAGACAGTGTCAGGCGGACAGTTTGACTGGGGCGGTCGCCTCCTAAAAGGTAACGGAGGCGCCCAAAGGTTCCCTCAGAATGGTTGGAAATCATTCGTAGAGTGTAAAGGCACAAGGGAGCTTGACTGCGAGACCTACAAGTCGAGCAGGGTCGAAAGACGGGCTTAGTGATCCGGTGGTTCCGCATGGAAGGGCCATCGCTCAACGGATAAAAGCTACCCCGGGGATAACAGGCTTATCTCCCCCAAGAGTCCACATCGACGGGGAGGTTTGGCACCTCGATGTCGGCTCATCGCATCCTGGGGCTGTAGTCGGTCCCAAGGGTTGGGCTGTTCGCCCATTAAAGCGGTACGCGAGCTGGGTTCAGAACGTCGTGAGACAGTTCGGTCCCTATCCGTCGTGGGCGTAGGAAATTTGAGAGGAGCTGTCCTTAGTACGAGAGGACCGGGATGGACACACCGCTGGTGTACCAGTTGTCTTGCCAAAGGCATCGCTGGGTAGCTATGTGTGGACGGGATAAGTGCTGAAAGCATCTAAGCATGAAGCCCCCCTCAAGATGAGATTTCCCATTACGCAAGTAAGTAAGATCCCTCAAAGACGATGAGGTAGATAGGTTCGAGGTGGAAGTGTGGTGACACATGGAGCTGACGAATACTAATCGATCGAGGACTTAACCAAAATGTTTGAAACATTCAATGCACCGTTTATCCAGTTTTGAAAGAACAACATCTTTCTAAAAGAGGGTTTCAAGATACGAGTAGTTCAAGGAAGCAATTGAGAGAAGGAAGGAGCGTACCTAAGTACGTGACTGACTGAACGAATGAAGCTGACAAAGAAAGACGACGTATATTGAAAGCCAACAATAGTCTAGTGATGATGGCAAAGAGGTCACACCCGTTCCCATACCGAACACGGAAGTTAAGCTCTTTAGCGCCGATGGTAGTTGGGGGCTTCCCCCTGTGAGAGTAGGACATCGCTAGGCGCAAAAAGTCGCTGCTGATACACTCAGTAGTGGCTTTTTTTATTTTTGGGGAATTTTTATATTAGGACTTTTCTATTACAATAAGGTTGAATTTTAGCCATAACCTTTAAAAAGGAGACATCTCAACTTGGATTTTGTTGAGATGTCTCCTTAATTATTTTAAACAGTTGCTCGTAGTTCAACACGTCGAATTTTGCCGGACGTTGTTTTTGGAAGTTCGTCTAAAAAGACAATACTACGAGGGTATTTATAAGGCGCTGTTAACGTTTTAACATGCTCTTGTAGCTCTTTCGTTAACTCATCCTCGTCGCGGTTTCGGAACCCTTCACGTAAGATTACAAAGGCTTTGACAATATGCCCTCTAATTTCATCTGGTGCTGCAACAACAGCACATTCCTGGACAGCCTCATGTTTATTTAAAGCATCTTCTACTTCAAATGGACCAATTGTATAACCTGAAGATATAATAATATCATCACCACGACCTTCAAACCAAAAGTAACCGTCCTCATCGCATTTTGCTTGGTCACCTGTAATATACCAATCACCACGAAAGGCTGCATGTGTACGTTCAGGCTCACGATAATATTCTTTAAATAACGCGGGAGAAGATTTATGCACAGCAATATCTCCAACTTCCCCTACGGGCGCCTCATTACCTTCTTGGTCAACAATACGCACAAGATTACCAGGTGTTGGAACACCCATTGAACCTGGTCGTAACTCGGTATTTTCGAGGGTGCCAATTAGTAGCGTGTTTTCTGTTTGACCATAGCCATCACGTACTTTAAGCCCAAAGTTTTGCATAAATGTTTCAATTACAGGACGATTTAATGGTTCCCCTGCAGAAACTGCACTTCGTAAAGCAGATAAGTCATAATCTTTCAGACTATCAATCTTGGCCATTATGCGATATTCAGTTGGAGTACAGCAAAGGACATTAACCTTTTCATCTTGTATGAGTTGAAGATACGTTTTTGGATCAAAACCACCGTGATAGACGAAGGCGGTCGCACCAAGCATAATTGTCGATAAGAACGGGCTCCAAATCCACTTTTGCCAGCCTGGTGCCGCAGTGGCCCATACTAAGTCGCCTTCGCGTACACAAAGCCATTTAGAAGCTGCTGTTCTAATATGTGCATATCCCCACCCGTGTGAGTGAACTACGCCTTTTGGCTTCCCTGTTGTACCTGAAGTATAAGAAAGAAATGCCATATCGTCACGTTTTGTTGCAACTGCTGTAAATGTTACAGGTTGTGTGCTAGCTAATTCATCTAAAGAAGTCCAATTACCATTAGCATTGCCAATGACTAACTTGTTATTTAACGCATCCACTGTTGAAGTAATACGGTCTACCTCACTAGTAAATGCTTCATAGGCAATAACTGCTCTTGCAGAAGAGTGCTCCATACGATATTCTAAATCACTTGCACGTAACATCTCTGAACACGAAATAGGAACAATTCCCGCTTTTAAACAACCAAGAAACACAAAATATGCTTCTGGTAGACGTGGAATAATAACCAATGCGCGATCGCCTTTTTGAAGCCCCTTCTTCGTGAAAGCATTTGCGTATTGATTCATTTTTTGGATAAGTTCAGCATAAGAAATTCCGCGGCGTTGTTGTTGTGCATCTAGCCAGCGTATTGCTTGGCGGTCACTATCTTGGGAAAATTTTTCTAATTCCTCTGTAATGTTATAAAGTTCTGGTGCAATTAAATCATTTGTTAGCATATGAACAGTCCTCCCCAAAACGAATTTAATTGAAAATTCTTTAAACTATTTATATTTTAACAATTGAAATAATATACAGCAAGAATAATTAGTACATAAAATAGAAATATTAGATTTAATAGAGAACTATCAGGTCTTTATGAAGTAGAAAACAAAAACTATAAATATAATATGAAAATTTTCATAAAAAGTTATTGCATAATTTACAATCCTTGCTATAATAATAAATGTGCTTAAGAGGTTGTTAAAAACAACTCAATTGAATAGTATTGTTCCGAAGTAGCTCAGTTGGTAGTAGCACCTGACTGTTAATCAGGTTGTCGCAGGTTCGAGTCCTGCCTTCGGAGCCATTTTTTTGCCCAATTTTAAGAAAAAATAAGTTTTTAAAATAAAATATTAAAAAAGGGTTGCGTCACAAAAGAAAAGATGTTAATATAAATCTTGTCTTGTTTGAGACATTAATAAAAGGGCCCCTTGGTCAAGCGGTTAAGACACCGCCCTTTCACGGCGGTAACACGGGTTCGAATCCCGTAGGGGTCACCATTTCCTTAGCGTTGTAGTAAAATGCCGAGGCTTAAAAAGAATAAATAAACTGTGAAGAAATTACACCTGTTTTTATGGAGGATTAGCTCAGCTGGGAGAGCATCTGCCTTACAAGCAGAGGGTCGGCGGTTCGAGCCCGTCATCCTCCACCATATAGTGTTTATTTCGGAGGGGTAGCGAAGTGGCTAAACGCGGCGGACTGTAAATCCGCTCCTTAGGGTTCGGCGGTTCGAATCCGTCCCCCTCCACCAGTTTTATTTTGAATGTTTGGGGTATAGCCAAGCGGTAAGGCAACGGATTTTGATTCCGTCATGCCCTGGTTCGAATCCAGGTACCCCAGCCATTTTCTTTTATGAGCCATTAGCTCAGTTGGTAGAGCATCTGACTTTTAATCAGAGGGTCGAAGGTTCGAGTCCTTCATGGCTCACTTTTCTATAATAAATATTTAAAAGTGTAACATTAACTACATATACTAATCTCTTACTGAAAACAGTAGGAGATTTTTTTTTGCCTTTTAAATTGTATAAAAATACATAAATATGTTGGGTTGAGCCAAAGGTATTGTAGGATTTACAATAGTTATATAACACATAGGGGGTATAAAATAATGAATAAACTTAGTGTTTCAATTATTGGAGTTCCGACAGATTATGGACAAACACGTAGAGGGGTAGATATGGGGCCAAGTGCCATTCGCTATGCGGGCATTGTTGATCGTTTAGAGGCAATCGGTCATGAGGTACAGGATCAGGGAGATATCCGCGTTAATCAAAAGCAAGAAAATGCAATTGTTGATAAACAATTATTGAATTTAGAAGAAGTTGTCGATATAAGTACTACTTTGGCAAATAGAGTATATGAAGCCGTAGAGCTGAAAAAGTTTCCACTTGTATTTGGTGGTGATCACAGCATTGCAATCGGCACACTGGCAGGACTTGGTGAACATTATAAAAACTTAGGTGTTATTTGGTTTGATGCACATGCAGATTTAAACACACCAGATATAACGCCTTCAGGTAATATTCATGGGATGCCACTAGCTGTTAGTATTGGACTAGGACATGAACGACTTGTACAAATTCGAAACTATGCACCAAAAATTAAACCTGAGAATGTTATTATTATCGGAGCTCGTTCAGTAGATCCTGGAGAACGTGAACTGATTCGTCAACAAGGTATAAAAGTTTATACAATGCATGAGGTAGACCGATTAGGTATGACTCGTGTTATGGAGGATGCACTTTCCTATTTAAAGGAACGTAAGGTAGATGGTTTACATTTATCGCTCGATTTAGATGGTCTAGATCCGCTTTATACTCCAGGAGTAGGAACGCCAGTACCTGGTGGGATAACATATCGTGAAAGTCATTTAGCGATGGAGATGTTACAGGAATCAGGTATGCTTACATCGGCGGAGTTTGTAGAGGTTAACCCGATATTAGATGAAAAGAACAAAACTGCAGATGTTGCAGTAGCATTAATGGGTTCATTATTTGGTGAGACCCTAGTATAATTAAAATTGTCAAAAAAATGCCTATTGTCGCATCGAATAAAAATCTTTTGTTATAATTAATTAAAATGAAACTTTTCTTATCGATGGGTCGTATAGTATAAGACAGTTGTAAAGGTGGAGAAATTAACACAATGGATGCGTTAGTAAATAAGAGAATAAAACAAGTGCTTAAAGGCGATCAAAACGCATTTGCCGATATTGTGAGTCTCTATCAGCACAAACTGTACCAAGTATGCTACCGGATGTTAGGCAATAAACAAGAATCAGAGGACATTGCACAAGAAGCGTTCGTACGTGCCTACATGAACCTGCATACATTTGATCAGAAAAGAAAATTTTCGACGTGGCTTTATCGCATAGCTACCAACCTCTGTATAGACCGTATTCGCAAGAAAAAGCCGGATTATTACTTAGATGCGGAGGTAGCTGGTACTGAAGGGCTTGATATGTATTCCCAAATCGCAGCAGATGACCAGTTACCAGAAGAACAGCTAGAGCAGATGGAGTTACAAGATCGTATTCAATATGAGATTGGACGTTTGCCGGATAAATATCGTTCAGTTATAGTGTTGAAATATATTGAAGAATTATCGTTACAGGAAATTAGTGATATTTTGGATATGCCTCTTGGAACGGTGAAAACGAGAATTCACCGCGGACGTGAAGCATTACGAAAGCAATTAAACAATCTGTAGGAGGGGGAGCATCATGAATATTTGTCCAGAGCATATTATAGACTATATGCATGATTATTTAGACGGTGACATTAGTCGTGAGCATGAGCAAGAGTTGAAGCAACATTTGCATTCGTGTGGTGATTGCAAGCAACTGATGCAGGAATTGAGTGAGACGATCGCCTTTGTGAAGAGTGCTTCCCATATTACAGCACCTCCGCATTTTGAAGCTGCAGTGATGGCTCGTTTACCCAAACCTAAAAGTCGTATGGGCATGCAAAAATGGATTCGCCGTCACCCGTTCTTTGTGGCTGCAGCGGTTTTTTGCCTATTTATGAGTGCTACTTTACTTGGAAGTTTCATGGATGACCAACATTTTTCTGTTACTAAACAGCCGAATCTAGTTGTTGAAGGGCAAACAGTCATCGTACCGAAAGGTGAAGTTGTAAATGGGGATATCGTTGTAAAAAATGGTGATTTAATTGTTGAGGGGCAAGTAGATGGTAATGTTACTGTAATTAATGGACAGTACATGGCATCCTCGGCAGTGGTTACAGGCCAAATTGAAGAAATTGACCAAGCATTTGAATGGCTTTGGTATACTATAAAAAATTCATTCAAAGATGCTATGGCATTTGAAGATAAAGAAACTAAATAACACTCTATACGTCCTACATGATAGTGCACGTGAGAGGCTGAAAAGTCTACTCTTATGAGTAGACTTTTTATTTGAAAAAAGTTACATTTGATAAGAATGTGCTATACTTAAATGTGTATGGATTCGCAATGAAAAGTGGGGGATGCCACGTGCAAATTATCGAACAATTCACGGATTTGACGCCAGTGAACATTGTTATTAACTTCATAGATGTACTGCTCGTTTGGTACGTTGTTTATAAAATTTTAACCCTCATTAAAGGAACGAAGGCTGTCCAATTAGTAAAGGGAATTTTCGTAATTATTATTGCGCGCATCGCAACGGACTTTTTAGGGTTAGAAACATTGGGTTGGATGCTAAAACAAGTGATTGAATTTGGTTTCTTGGCGATTATTATCATTTTCCAACCTGAAATCCGACGTGGACTTGAACAAATTGGACGAGGGAAGTTATTCCAACGTTCGACAAGTCAAGAAGAAGAAGAGCAGACAAGGCTCATTGAAGCGATGAAGAAATCCGTAAGTTATATGGCTAAACGTCGTATTGGGGCATTGGTTTCTATTGAAAAAGAAACAGGCTTGAATGAATATATTGAAACTGGAATAGGCCTAAATGCTGAAATTTCATCTGAATTACTTATCAACATTTTTATACCGAATACACCACTTCACGATGGAGCGGTTATTATGCAAAAGGATAAGGTAACGGCAGCCGCATGTTATTTACCTCTTTCTGAAAGCCCATTTATTTCAAAAGAACTTGGAACACGACACCGTGCTGCGCTTGGCTTAAGTGAAGTAACAGACGCCATTACGATAGTCGTATCGGAAGAAACAGGAGCAATTAGTATTACATTAAACGGTAATCTACATCGCAACCTTTCTCTAGAGGAATTCGAAACACTGTTACGTAAAATGTGGTTCGGATCAGTACAAGAATCGAATACAGCCTCTAAGTTGACTTGGAGGGGGAAAAAGAATGGATAAAATGATGGATAGTCCTTGGGTGTTACGAATCATTGCGCTTTTTCTTGCATGTCTACTGTTTTTCTCCGTTCGCACAGAGCTTTCTTCAACGAATAAAACGACGACGAACGAACAGATGGAAGTGATTCGTGATGTACCTGTAGACGTTTTTTATGATGATGATAGTCTTATTGTTACGGGTATACCAAAAACGGTTAATGTCACAATTAAGGGACCGATGCAAATCGTTTTACGAACAAAAGCAGTAAAGGATTTCTCTATATTTGTGGACTTAAACCATTTATTAATGGGTGAGCACAACGTTAAGTTGCAATATGAAAATATATCTGATAAGCTGCAGGTTACTTTAGACCCAGCAACAATCGATGTGAATATCGAGGAAAAAGTGACGCAGGAATTCCGTGTTGATCCGGAAATGAATAATCGTTTGATTGATGAAGGCTATATACTGAAGGGCATGACTGCGAACCCAGCAACAGTGTATGTTACAGGGGCAAAGAGTGCCATAGAGAGCATCAGCTATGTAAAAGCAACTGTAACGGGTGAGCAAGGCTTGAAGCAACCTTTCTCTCAAGAAGCTGCAGTGAAAGTATTAGACCGTGATTTAAATAAACTGGACGTGACCATTGAGCCAGAAAGTGTTAAGGTACATGTGGATATCGGAGAATTCAGTAAAGAACTACCTATTACGATGAATGAGACAGGTAAAGTACAAGATGGTATTACAATCAATAAATTGACGCTTGATACTACAGCATTAAGAGTATATGGTAGAAAATCAATTATTGATGTCTTAACTGAAATATTGGTAGATGTTGATCTGTCAAAAATTACTGAATCAAAAACATATGAATTTGATGTGAAATTACCCGAAGGAGCGACAAAAGTATCTGAACAAAAAATAAAAGTTAAAGCAGATATTACGAAGGTAGAAGAGCAAACTACAACGACTCCAGAGGATACATCGAAGACTCCAGAGGAAACTACGACGACTCCAGAGGAGACCGAACCGACAACGATTACAGAAGAAGATGTTGATTCTTAAACAAGAACTGACTATAATTTTAACTTGATTCAGTACAACCTTGAGCAATCAGTTCCATGTTGGCCGAGTCCCTAGGGCAATGTTAGGGTTTGTTCAAAATGCACAAAGTGTTCTACGCACGAAAGCTCAGGTACAATTACGTAGGAGTGTAAATAATAGTTACTAAAATGAACGAAAATAGACTTTTCCAAAAGTAAGCAGACGAGCCGTCCAATTGTCTACAAGAGACAAGCATGATTTAGGTCGTCTTGCATTGAAGGAGAGAACAATTAGAATGGGTAAATATTTTGGAACAGATGGCGTCCGTGGCGTCGCGAATAGTGAATTAACACCGGAATTTGCATTTAAACTAGGTCGCGTAGGTGGCTATGTTTTAACGAAAGATGCAACACAACGTCCAAAGGTATTAATTGGTCGTGACACACGTATTTCAGGTGAGATGCTTGAAGGTGCACTTGTTGCTGGTCTTTTATCGATTGGTGTAGAGGTGATGCGTCTTGGTGTTATTTCGACACCGGGTGTCGCTTATCTTACTCGTATTATGAGTGCAGATGCAGGCGTCATGATTTCAGCTTCACATAACCCAGTTGCCGACAATGGCATTAAATTTTTCGGTCCTGATGGCTTTAAGCTAACAGATGCGCAAGAAGCCGAAATCGAAGCAATTCTTGATGCTGAAGTGGATACATTGCCACGTCCAATAGGGGCAGACTTGGGCTCTGTAAGTGACTACTTCGAAGGCGGACAAAAATATATCCAATACTTAAAACAAACGGTAGATGAAGAATTTGATGGTATTCATGTGGCATTAGACTGTGCGCATGGTGCAACATCTTCACTTGCAACACACTTGTTTGCAGATTTAGAAGCAGACATTTCAACAATGGGTGCTTCACCAACGGGCTTAAATATAAATGAAGGCGTGGGTTCAACACATCCAGAAGGCTTAGCTGCATTTGTCACTGAAAAGGGTGCTGATGTTGGATTAGCCTTTGATGGTGACGGTGACCGTTTAATTGCAGTCGATGAAAACGGTCATATCGTAGATGGTGACCAAATTATGTTCATCATCGGTAAGCATTTAAATGCAGTAGGTCGCCTTAAAAAGCAAACAATTGTGTCAACGGTTATGAGTAATATGGGCTTCTATAAAGCGGTTGATGAAAATGGCATGCAAAGTGTACAAACAGCTGTAGGAGACCGTTATGTCGTAGAAGAAATGCGTGCTAATGATTATAATTTAGGTGGCGAACAATCAGGTCATATTGTTTTCCTAGACTTTAATACAACTGGTGATGGCTTATTAACAGGCATTCAACTCGTGAATATTATGAAAGCTACTGGTAAAAAGCTTTCTGAGCTTGCATCTGAAATGACCATTTTCCCACAACGTTTAGTAAACGTGCGTGTAACAGACAAGCATGCTGTTACTGACAACGCTAAAGTTGCTACCATTATTGCTGAAGTTGAAGCTGAAATGGCAGGCAACGGTCGAATTTTAGTACGTCCTTCTGGTACAGAACCACTTGTTCGTGTAATGGTGGAAGCTGCTACAGAAGCAGATTGCGAGCGTTATGTAGAGCGCATTGCAGATGTTGTACGCGCTGAAATGGGTTTAACAGAATAAATTAAACATAGAGGCTCGATTTCCGTTAATAGGAAATCGAGTTTTTTCTAATAAATGCTGGAACAGCTCCATGATGCAATTCCAATTTAACAATAACAACGTTTGAAATACAGGACAAAGGGAACAGTAGTAAGGAGTCACAATAACAAGGAGTGTTGTATTGATATGGCTAAAATTGCTACAGTAATTACGGATATGTTCGAAGATAGTGAATATACGAGCCCTAAAGCGGCATTAGAAGCGGCAGGTCATGAGCTCATAACGATTGATATGGAAGCCGGTAAAGAAGTTAAAGGCAAGCACGGAGAAAAGGTGAAAATTGACAAAGGAATTGATGAGGCAAAAGCCTCTGAATTCGATGCATTGTTCATCCCAGGTGGTTTTTCACCTGATATATTACGAGCAGATGATCGCATAGTGGCATTTGTTAAGGAGTTTATGGATGACATGAAGCCAACCTTTGCCATTTGTCATGGACCGCAGTTACTTATTACGGCTAAAACATTAAATGGCCGTGACGCAACAGGCTATAAGTCCATTCGAGTGGATTTAGAAAATGCAGGTGCAATCTTCCACGATGAAGAAGTATTTGTTTGCCAAAAGCAATTAGTAACAAGCCGTACACCAGATGATTTACCTGCCTTTAATCGAGAAATTGTAAAATTACTTGCCAGTAAAGAAAACTAAGTTAAACGAGGTACAAGCAATTTGCTTGTGCCTTTTTCTTGTGGCTGAGAACGAAAGTTATAGAGTTCATTTCTAGCACCGCTTTAGGAAATGCTATTTCTTACTAGATTGCTAAGTGGGCATAGTGGCTTATCTAAAGGAAATCATTGACCAAGTACAGATTTTCAGCGATATATTTTTAATGAGCGTATATAATAATTTCTTTATAGCATAGGGTTTGTCTACATTTTTGTCACGAAAAAAGAACGTGAGTAGGAATTTTTTATAACGAAAATTTGACTGATAGCATATGATTGAGTATTATGGAGAAGTTGAAGATGAGGTCCGACCTTATCATTTAACGAGCGTATAAGGAGGGAAGGAAGCGCAAAATCGGAAAACAATTATAGCGCCTGAGCTGAAGAAATTGGACGGATGCAACTTCAGCAGACGAGGTGGAGGTTTATCGAAAATTCGGCGGATGCCTCCCAATCGACATACCCGATTGTCATTTTTCATTTTGAAAGCATTTGAGTGATTGAATGTACAGAGAATGGAGAAGGTATAGTTAGAGCAGTAGATAAATAGGAAAACTTCACATATCGGAATGGAGCACTATTCAGTTGGCTGAAATAGTACCATAACGTGCACATAGTTGTATGCTTATTTTATAGAAAATTAAGTATAACATTTACGTCCACTAAAAAATCGATAGGTTGAGGTCTAGTTTGTCATTGCGTTAAATTGACAATATCGGAGGAATAATGAATTATGTGTGGAATTGTAGGATATATTGGTGAGACAGATGCAAAGGAAATTTTATTAAAAGGCTTAGAGAAACTAGAATACCGTGGTTATGACTCAGCAGGTATTGCTGTACGCAATGAAGAGGGCGTTACAATCTTCAAGGAAAAAGGACGTATCGCAGACTTGCGTGAAGCAGTAGACGAAGATGTGGCTGCTAAAATTGGTATTGGCCATACACGTTGGGCAACACATGGTGTACCAAATCGTTTAAATGCACACCCTCATCAAAGTGCATCAGGTCGCTTTACACTTGTGCATAACGGCGTAATTGAAAACTATCATCTATTACAAAAAACGTATTTAAAAGGCATTCCGATGAAATCTGATACAGATACAGAGGTTATCGTGCAATTAGTAGAGTTATTTGTGAAAGATGGGCTGGAAACGGCTGAAGCATTCCGTAAAACATTATCTCTATTACACGGCTCTTATGCACTTGCGCTACTAGATGCAGAAGCGGCTGACACAATTTTTGTAGCGAAAAACAAATCACCACTTCTTGTAGGTGTGGGCGAGGGCTTCAATGTTGTGGCATCAGATGCTATGGCAATGCTACAAGTAACGGATCAGTACGTAGAATTACACGATAAAGAAGTCGTGATTGTACACAAAGAAAGTGTTCAAATTACGACTCTAGATGGCACAGTAATAGAGCGTGCACCCTATACAGCAGAGCTTGATATGAGTGATATTGAAAAAGGTACGTATCCTCACTACATGCTAAAGGAAATGGATGAGCAACCAACTGTCATTCGTAAAATCATTCAAGCGTATGAAAGCGAAACTGGGGACTTAACAATTGATGCAGATATTTTACAAGCATTACAAGACGCGGATCGCTTATACATTATTGCAGCTGGCACAAGCTATCATGCAGGATTAATTGGTAAACAATATTTCGAAAAAATGGCAGGCATTCCAGTCGAAGTTCACATTTCAAGTGAATTTGGCTACAATATGCCTTTACTTTCTGAGAAACCATTGTTTATCTTCATTACCCAATCAGGTGAAACAGCAGACAGCCGTCAAGTGCTTGTGAAGATTAAAGAGCTTGGCTACCCAACGTTAACAGTTACCAATGTACCGGGTTCAACATTATCACGTGAAGCAGATCACACTTTGCTACTACACGCAGGCCCAGAAATTGCGGTCGCTTCAACAAAAGCTTACGTAGCACAGGTCGCTGTACTTGCTGTAGCAGCATATGTCACTGCGAAGGCGAATGGCCAAGGAGTAGAATTTGATTTAAAACAAGAGCTTGCGATTGCAGCAAACGGTATCCAAACAATTATTGATTCGAAAGATGTGTTAGAGGATATTGCAGAAGATTACTTAAAAATTGCACGTAATGCTTTCTTCATCGGCCGTAACATTGACTTCTGTGTTAGTCTTGAAGGTGCTTTGAAACTAAAAGAAATCTCCTATATCCAAGCGGAAGGTTTTGCAGGTGGCGAGCTAAAACATGGTACAATTGCTTTGATTGAAGAAGGCACGCCAGTGTTTGCTCTTGTAACGCAAGAAGCGGTATCGCTAAACATTCGTGGGAATGTCAAAGAGGTAGCGGCACGTGGAGCATATCCATGTATTATCGCTATGGCTGGGGTAGCCGAAGACGGTGACCGTTTAGTCATTCCTCAAGTAAATGAATTATTAACACCGCTTGTATCGGTAGTGCCTTTACAACTAATTAGCTATTATGCAGCTTTACACCGTCGTTGTGACGTTGATAAACCTCGTAACTTAGCTAAATCAGTGACTGTGGAATAAGCTTGTAGTGATTAAATAAGCTATGTGTAGGTTTGAAATAAAGTCACGACGTTTATAATAAAGTTTGATTAAAAACCCTGTGTTGATATGCAGGGTTTTTTTGTTCAACAAACGGGCCATTTAATTGAATAAAAATACAAGAATTAAATTGGACGTGGAGATTGTGAAGAAAAGTACTTAAACTAAAGGCGCAGTTTAGTTCAATAAGAAAATAGCTATACAAAAATTTAAAGCGTATTTTAATATCCATATTTAGCAATGTATTTTTTTGGAATTTGAAGATGTTGTTTTAGATTAAAGTTTTATCAAATTAATATTAATAACCTTGATAAATGAACAAACAGAAAGAGGATGCTTTGAAAAAAGATTGATCAAAACACCCTCTTATTTAATACGACCGATGAACTTTTTTATAAAAAATAAGCAGCACCATTAATTAAAAACATTATGCATTATTCGAACTTAACTTCTTTCTCCTTTTAATTCCTTTATATTTCTATTTCTTTTCTTTCATAAATAATTCTCCCTCAATATCTAAATTTGGTAGTAATTTATCTAACCACTTTGGCAAGTACCAAGAAGCTTTTCCCATTAAGATCATTACTGCTGGTACAATAGCCATTCTTACTACAAAAGCATCAAATATAACGCCAAATGTGAGTGAAAAGCCCATTGCTTTAATTATAGGATCTGGAGCTAACATGAATCCAGTAAATACTGAAATCATAATCAACCCAGCAGCTGTTACTACTCCACCACTATCTTTCATTCCGGCTAAAACAGCTTTACGTGCATCACCGGTATGTGTAAATACTTCACGCATTCTACTAACTATAAAAACCTCATAGTCCATTGCTAACCCAAATAAAATCCCTATCACAATGACTGGTAAGAAGCTTAATATAGGATAGGCAATGGGGAATCCAAATAAATCAATTAAATTTCCATCTTGTATAACAAATACAGTGAATCCTAATGTTGCACCTAAAGACAGTACAAATCCTAGTACTGCTTTTAATGGAACTAGAATAGACCTGAATACTAGTACTAATAAGATGAATGAAAATCCAATAATTAACAAGGCGAATATTGGTAATGCATCATTCAGTTTTTGTGATATATCAATGTTTACCGCCGTAGTACCTGTAACCATTAATTTTATATGATTGGATTTTTCCAAGGTCTTTGCCTTTTCTCTAATATCGTTTACAAGATCTTTTGTTTCTGAATCGGCAGCTCCTGTATCTGGAGTTATAGTAATAAGATACAATTCTCCTGAAGATCCAGGAATTGCTGGACTAACATTTTTTACATTTGATAACCCACTTAACTCTTCTATAGTATCACTTAATGCTACTTGTGGATTGGTTGTTTCGCTTGAGGTTTTAGCAGCTACAATTAATGTTGAAAGATGGCCAGGGCCATAAGCTTTGGTAAGTAAGTCATATGCTCTTCTTTCTGTTGTCTCTTCACTTTTCGAACCGTTATCTGGTAATGCGAGTTCCATATGGGAAATAGGGATAGCAATTATAGATAGAAGTGTAATTCCAATAATTGCCACCTTCCATGGGCGTTTTGCTACGAAATTTCCCCATCTACCGGAAGTAGTTTGTTTTTTATCACGTTTAATAATTTTGCTTAAAAAACTATTCTTTCTATCTGGTCCCACTTTATGTCCCATCAGACCTAAAAAAGCTGGAACCACAATTATTGCAATAAATATTGCGAATAATACGCAAAGGGCAGCAGATAGACCCATCATTGTTAAAAATGGTATTTTTGCAACAGATAAACCTAAGAGCGCAATGATGACTGTTATACCAGCAAACACTACAGCACTACCGGCTGTTCCATTTGCAATTGCTACAGACTCTTGGACAGAATATCCTTCTTTCCTTTGTTGTCTAAAACGAGTCATAATAAAGAGAGCATAATCAATGCCTACTGCCAGTCCCAACATTGCTGCTAACGTTATTGAAACTGAGGTAATATCCAAATAATTTGTTCCAATCATAATTAAAAAAATTCCTGTAGCTAGTCCAATAACCGCCGTAATAATTGGCAACCCAGCCGCTAATAAGGAAATAAAAGTAATTGCCAATATAACGAAAGCAACAATTACCCCAATTACTTCTGTTATTCCTCCAATTTCCATTTCAGAAAATGAAACATCACCAGAAAGTTCTGTTTGAATGCCAGCATCACGTATATTTTCGATGTTTTCTATAATATTTTTCTTTGATTTTTCCGATACCTTGTCTGCTGCCACATTATAAGTAACAATTGCATAACCAATATTCTTATCTTTATTTATATTCCCTAACTCTAATGGACTTGCTACAGAAATAATATAACTATCTTTTTCTTTTATCACTTTTAATGTATCCGTAATTACATTATTAATCTCTTCAGAATCTAGGGTTTTATTTTCAGGTGCATTAAATACTAACTGTACTTGACTTGTATTAGAGGGGAATTCCTTTTTAATGAGGTGAAGGGCTTTTTCTGATTCTGATCCAGGTATAGACATGTCCTCAGAGAAATTTGACCCCAGGTTCATTGCAATAGTTGCTATCACAAGGAGAATTAATATTGAGCCTCCAATTATTTTTTTACTATTGTTTGCCGCCAATTTTCCTAATTTATAAAGATACTTTGCCATTAACAGCTTCCTTTCATCCTAATTTTACATACAACACATTAAAACAACTAGTTATTGCTTAAACAAAAAGTTATTAATTGAACACCTTGTTGATTTAATGGCATAGACATAGTATATTAAGGCTAATTGAAGGTAACAATAAGCAAAATAAAAACAGGTGTTATTAAATAATCATTTATTAATGTTTTGTCCATTTAAAAACATATTAAAGTGAATTGGTTACTAAGGGAGGGGAAAAACGTGGTTGGTACACCAGGAAACCGAAGAACACTGTATAGTAAAAAGGTAATTATAGAGGCTTTTTTACTGCTGCTACAAGAAAAAAACTTAAATAAAATTACTGTTACGAATATTTGTAAAGTAGCAGATATTAATCGCGGAACTTTTTATTCTTATTATAATGATCCCTTTGATTTAATGAGAAGTATTGAAGAAGAATTGATAGAGAAAATGATGAGTACTATTAATATTTCGGGAGAAGAAAATATACTAAATGAACTTTTAAAATTGATACTTATAAATAAGGATCTCTGTAAAATCATTTTTAATGAAAAAAATAGCTCTCATGTACTAAATACAGTTTTGAATTCTGCTCATGATATAACAATTGCAGAAATTAAAAAAAAGTTACCAAATGCTAATGAGACTCATTTAGAATATTTTTTCACTTATTCGACAGGTGGGATCATTAAAGTAATTCGAAAATGGATAAATGATGATATGAATATTCCAACTGAAGAAGTTGTACAAATCTTAGAAAGTATGAACGTCATGTCATCTCAATAAACGATTTGTTATTTTGAATAATTATCATTAATATGTTCAGAGGTTTTCTATAAAAAAGTTATAATTTGCGTAAAATTATTCTATATCGAGTTAGCTTAAGAGATGGTAAACTTTTTAAGGGAATGTGAAGAGTTTCACTTAAACTAAACCAGCTAATAGATTGTCAATAAAAATCTTTTAAATTAAAAAACACTTCATGCTATACTAAAAAGCGCAACCCAAATAACCCTCCGAATTCGATTTGGAAGGTTTTTGTTGTATTTGAAAATGCTGTCACTACATGGTTTCTTGGAATGGTGTTTTCGTTTTTAAAATCGCATAAATCCAATGTAAAAGCTTATTTGCACAAGCAATAATGGCTACTTTATATGGCTTTCCTTCCTCACGTTTTAAATCGTAGAAGGCTCGTAATCGCTTATTTCGTGCGATAGTTTCAGGTGTTGTTTTCTTTTTCCGACTATCTCGAATAGAACAACGAACAGCTGTATAAAGCATGTGGCGAAGCATAGCCGAGCCGCGTTTAGTAATGTGATTTTTCGTGCCTTTAAAGCGACCTGATTCAAACACACTGGGATCTAGTCCTGCAAAGGCTACTAACTTTTTCGGATGATTAAACCGATCAATTTCTCCGATTTCTGAAATAATCGTTGCAGCGATTTTTTCACCAATACCGGGAATTGATTGGAGTAATTCATATTCTTCAAGTTGTGCCGCTAACTCATCAATCTCACGCTCCAACGTAGAAAGTTGTTGGTGGTACACTTGAAGTAAATCAATATACATATTCAAACTGACTAGAAGACTTTGATAAAGAGTTGATTGAAATGGATTGCGTTCTGCAGCTCCGATTAATTTTTCCGATCTTTCAAGCGCCCAATTAAACGAACGTGCTTTGCAATGTGTATCAATGAATTGTGCGATCTCTTCTACCCCTGCTTCTTTAACTGATTCAGAAGTAGGGTAAGCTTGTAAAGTTTTTATGGAAATCTCAGCGTATAAATCGCCAAAAACTCCTTTGTACTCAGGGAATATTTGATCTAATACGGCTTGAAATTGAAGCTTTGTTTGAATCATAATTCCCGTCATATTTTCATGTTGCCTTGTTAGATGCCGAAGGTTTAATAACTGTACACCACGCTTTTTCTGAGGCGCTAAATCCTCTTTGTAATACAGTTCGCCTAAGTGATAAGCATCAATGGCATCTGTTTTGGTTTTTCGCAAGCTAGAACTTTTTGCTCGGTAAGATACCAGTGGATTTACGATAATGACAATGTATTCTCTTGCTTCTAAAAACTGTACAACTGGGGCATGATAGTGACCTGTTGATTCCAAAACAACAGGTGGCTTCATTCCTGTTTGACGCTCTAAATCTAATAAATAAGAGTGTAACTCTTCCAATCCATCCACCGTATGATCAACTTTCACGCTGCTTTTATAGGGCATTTTTTTATCCAAGAACATTTGAACCTGACTTTCACCTTTTGCGACATCCAGACCAACTACTGGATTCATAGTTTATCTCCTCCTAAGGTAGTGTATTGACCGGTAACCTCTATCTAGCTTGTTATTCATATCTTCGCTTGTTATACGAGATCGTAATGTCCCAACCAGCCTAATCATGTGTTAACAAGTAGAGGGCGAACAGTTTAGTTGTCGGGATCTAGTCCCACGGGTGCTTCCGTTCGACCCCGGCTACTATCAATCTATAAATTGAATAAAAAATAGTCAACCAGATTACTCTGGCTGACCTTATAATACGAACGGGGTGCTATAGTTCAAAAAGCTAAAGGCAGTAATTATAATCATTATTTTGTTCTTCCGCAATCGGGCGCTTTTCCGCAATCGGGCGCTTTTCCGTAATAGGGAAAGCGTCTTTATTCATGGAAAGGGCCATATTATTGAATAACAACCTTTTATGAACTATTACCAAACGAAGTTTTGGGTACATTTACAAAAAATAAAATGCATCAATTTTTATTTTTCAATTTGTTTTCAATACTTTTAAACAAATAAATTAATACATTAACAGAAAAAATAGTCATCATAAAACCGGTAATTGCTCGCATTAAATATGTATCATTTGGATATCCAAAGACAATGTACCCTAAAGAATATATTGCTGCTATCCATTTAATTATAGTAAAAATGTTTTTCTTCATAAGTTTCTCAACACCTCTTTATTCTTACTACTTAATCTTTCTGAATTTATAAACTTACTTATATCATAAATTATTTTTTTACAAATGAAATTGTTTTAGATAGAAAATATCTAGATAGGTTTATGTGAAGAAATCGAACAACATCCAATTATTGACTTTATTCTATAATGTCATTATAATTTTATTGGTCAACCAACCAAAAAGGAGGAAATGTATGAGTACACAGGACAAAAGAAAACGATTAATCGATGCGGCTTACAAAGTATTTGTAAAAAAAGGATATGTCAACGCTTCAATCAAAGATATCGCAAACGAAGCCGATATGACATCGGGACTTGTTCATTATTATTTTAAAAATAAAGAAGAACTGTTGCTTTCCGTACAAGATGAAATTCAAAAGCATTACCAAAGGCAATATAACGGACAGCCTGATGACTCTGTAAATACAGAGGCAGTTCTACTTGAAATCAAATCCAGAGCGGTAGACAATCCCGACTGGTATCGTTGGCGATATGAAATTTATTCTTTAGGGATAAAAAGCGAAAGTGGTCATCTTGAACAGCAAGTAGCGTCTATTCTCAAGAATGGGAGGGATAGTCTTTCTATACCGTTGCAGCATTTAGTTGGCAATTCCCATAATGCTTCTGCGCTTGCCAGTATACTATTGGCTTGCTTCGACGGGCTAGCACTTCAGAAAATTATTGACGATAAATTTGATATCGACCACTCGTATAGACTATTGATTGAGCTCCTTGAGCTTTATTTATGCAAGTCTCATTCTGTTTAACAGTTTATATGTTCACCTGGATATACAAGTAAATTAACATGAAAGGTAATAATATGAAAAGATTAGTAATATGTTTGTTCGTCTTTCTGCTCATTGCCCCTTCACTTTCTCTAGCTGCTGAAGGTGGTGATACCGCTCAACAAATCGAAACATTTATGAACGAAGCACTAGAAAAATATAATATTCCTGGGGCTTCGCTGGAAGTCGTACATAACGGTCAGACCATCTTTCAGGATAGCTGGGGGACAATGAGTGACGGGTCAGCCGTAACGGAAGACTCGACTTTTCTTATAGGCTCAGTAAGCAAGCCTTTGACTTCACTTGCTATTATGATGTTGGTAGAAGATGGAGAAATCAAATTAGATGAACCGATAGAAACTTACATCCCTTGGTTTACTTATCAAACAGATGGCACAAAATCAATAACCGTACGCCATCTATTAGAACAAACAAGCGGTATTAGCGCTTATGATGGAATGAAAGTAACAGATCAACAAGGTCGTGATAAAGAGAATGGTATAACTCAAGCTGTTAAAGAACTGAACGGAGTACAGTTAAGCCGTATTCCGGGTGAGGCATATGAATATAATTCAGCTAACTATTTGCTCTTAGGAGCTATTATTGAGGCGGTGTCCAACCAGTCATTCTCAGCATTTATGGAAACTCATATTTTCTCTCCTCTTGGCATGAACAATACTACTGTCGATTATGAAAGTGCGGTAGAAAGAGGGTTTGTGCCCGGCTTTCATTCCTGGTTTGGCAAACCTGTTAAAGGTGATGGATTGTATGATCAATCGGGAGCGCCTTATGGTTATATGTCATCAACCGTCAGTGACCTGACTAAATTTATAAAATTCATGCTAAACGGCGGAGAATTATTATCAGAACAAAGTTTGAAACAACTACAAACACCACCAGAAAATGGTGGACGTTATGGTTTGGGTTGGCACTTCCCAAGATCGGGAAATAAGTATCCTTACCATACGGGTGCAACGCCTGAATATAAATCGGAAATATTCTTTATTCCCGAACGAGGTCTAGGTGCCGTTCTTTTAATGAATAAATACCATGAATTAGAAGCTGTTTCGTATTTAAGTATAATGGAGGGAATTCGATCCATTATGAATGGTAAAAATCCGGATTTAGTACAACTAAACGTTAGCACGCAATGGATTACGCTTGGTGTTGTATTACTGCTGGCTTTTATATCTTTAATTAGTTTAATCCGGTTAAAACGTAGAACTACAATAAATAAAAAAGTATGGGTGTCTACGGGAATCCTATCCGCCATTTTGGCTGTTGGACTGATTCCTTTATTCACATATAGTATGGGTATCTCATGGAGGACGGTTGGTCTTTTCCTTCCAGACGTCGAATTTCTTATTCAATGTCTGATCGCAATATTGGCAGTTAACAGTCTCTTAACCTTCCTCTTTATTGCAATGAAACGAAAAAACAATACCTGAATATCGGCCGATGAATGCGCTAAAGGGCAAGTATTGAGAGCAGAACCTTATGAAAGTAGAGCAAGTCATCCACGATCTTCAACAATCGGGCGCGATTGTGGAACAACATAGCTGGAAAATGAACAAACTTTTTTGTAAAAATCTCATAACTCCATTTTGAACAATCTTTTTTCAAAAGGGAGTTTTTGAAGTTACTATTAGATAAGGATAGAGGGATATTTTTTAATCAACCTTTATTCCAAAGCTACAATAAGAACGGTCACTACTGCCTTTTCATTTGAATCACTTTTTATTGTGTATACAAGATTTTATACATCGTTGATTTGACAGCGTTTTAAGGCAGTCTTACTACCTGGAACTTGTATAAAATATTGCATACTATGATACTTGCTCAACTTTATTTACAGTCTGAGCAAACGGACAGGGAGATACAAAATCGCTGTCCGTCAGACTTCATGGAACCGCCGTATACGGAACCGTACGTACGGTGGTCGGGAGTTAATCACTCCCTCCTACTCGAAACTCCTCTTACATATACAGTTCCTGAAACCGTTTGACGACTTTGAGATTCGACAAATATTCGATAAGTTGAATTGGATACCTTAGTGTTCTTTTTGATCCATCTGCAATATCTACAAAAGACGTTTAGCCTCCCTGAGTTGCCATCTGGTCCAATTATGCCAATACGATGAAGATGGCCTAGTAGTAATCATTTCCATTTCATAACTTAGAATATGGTGTAACTGCCAAGTAGAAATGAACACTTTCTTACCTGAAAATGCTGAATAAGACTGAACACTATTTTTCAGTAAAGTGTTCAAAGTTACCTGACGGTTATATATGGTTTATAAAAAAGAAAAAAGGAAGTGACTTTGATGACTTGGCAATATGGTTCTTTTCCTGATGATATAGGCCCATGTCAACAAGAAGGGTCCACAACTTGTGTTGGTGATATGTATTTTGTATGTAGAAATGGTCGTTGGATACCTACCTACGAATATTGTCAGAGTACACCAACATGGCCACAATATGGTTATAGTCCACAGCTATGGCCACAATATGGTTCAGATATGGGCCCATGTCAACGAGAAGGGTCCACAACTTGTATTGGTGATAGAAGGCATTATTGTAGAAATGGTCGTTGGATACCTACCTCCCAATATTGTCAGAGTGATAATACACCAACATGGCCACAATATGGTTCAGATATGGGCCCATGTCAACGAGAAGGGTCCACAACTTGTATTGGTGATATGAGGCATTATTGTAGAAATGGTCGTTGGATACCTACCTACGAATATTGTCAGAGTGATATATATCCCTATGACTAAATGTATATACTTTATTTAAGGAAAAAGTGCCCCCAAAATGGTGTGGGGTTAGGCAGAGCCTAACTTTTTCGTGATATCATGAAAATGAGGAAATATATACAAAATATATACGTATAACTTCTCAGATAAAGAGAAAAACCAACCGTCTAAATCTCTCAATCTGCTTTACAGTAACTCTACCTTAAAAGGTAAATATTTTTCGATTATTACTAACGAGATGCGTTGATCCTAGCAAGGGTCAGCGCTTATTTCCATTTTAGTTATAGGAGAAGCCCTTGAAGTTTAAGGGTTTACTGAAGTGAATAGCTATATGTTTGGTGAGCTAATAGATATCTTCAACAATTGGGCGCTTTCCTTGAATAAGAAGGAGTTTTTTTATGCCCCTCCTCAGAGTGTTTAAGTTTTGTTAAGAAAGAGATTTGAGAGTATTAAACTTAAACAAAAAGGGTCGTAAGATGAAGATTTGCTCTCTGAAATAATCAATCTTTATTAAAAGATAAATAGCAATAAACATAGAAGGTACGTATTTTGATCAAAATTCGAGCTTTTGTTTTTAACCAGAAATTCACTATTGATATTGAAATAAACTTTTTTATAAAAATTAAACAATACTTCACAGAGGAAGAATCCGTTTTGATCAAACTTTTTTCAAAACGGGTTCTATTAATTTAACGTAAGATGTGGATTTAAGAGGTGTTTTTGATCAAACTTTATTTTAAACCTACAGCAGATATAAAAAGAGGTTGATATTACATCAACCTCTTTTTAATGATTTTTAGGATGGAGCGATTACTTCGCAAGATATATCAAAAAAACGAATGAAGAACCTTGATATCATATTTAAAGGAGGTGCCTTCGTTGTATAACCATGAAATTATAATTAAGAAAATTATTTTGTATGTGGAAGAAAACCTACATGAACCACTTAATTTGGAAAATATTGCAGCACAATCAAATTTTTCAAAGTATCACTTTCATCGAATATTCCAATCCACGGTTGGCATGACGGTAACTGAATATATTCGGTTAAGAAGATTGGCTAATGCTTCTTCCGCCTTGCTTTACACAAGTGAACGCATTCTTGATATCGCTTTATATTATCAGTTTGAATCACAAGAATCATTTACAAGAGCATTTAAAGAGATTTATAAGCTACCACCTGGCAAATATCGCAGAATGATGTCAGACGTGAATAAAATTAAGGAGGAAACAAATATGGATACAAAGGTGAAAGGTTGGTTTTTAAGTGGATCAAATCCATTTAATTACGAAATGGGAATTGACCATGAAGTTGTTCATCAGGGGAAAGCATCAGGTTATTTAAAATCCAAAACAGTGTTAGATTCAACTGAATTCGCTACCATGATGCAAACATTTAAGGCTAATCAGTTTGTTGGAAAGCGCATTAGACTCTCTTGTTTCATCCGTACGGAAGAGGTAGATAAGTTCGCTGGGATGTGGATGCGAGTAGACGACACAATGGAAGATGTTCTTCAATTTGATAATATGAGTAATCGCCCCATTAAAGGAACAACAAACTGGAACCATTATTCTATTATTTTAGATGTTCCAACCCAAAGTGCTGTTATTTCGTTTGGTATCATTCTGTCTGGACAAGGAACTGTATGGGCAGATCAATTCACTTTTGAAGAAGTGAATGAAAGTATTCCAACAACTAATTTAGAGGTGCATGGTGAACTGCTGGACGAGCCAGTAAATTTATCGTTTGATGAATGATTTAAGGAAGGGTGATAACATGGCTAATTCCGGTAAAAAGGCTACTGGGGTAGTATTAAGTATTATAGTTATAATTGCAATTATGGCTGTAAAGTTTGTAGGAATTAACACGCTTGTTCATTACTTAAAGTTTTGGTGAAAATATTGCTTAACTATACCGCAATCGGGCGCTTTTCCTAATAAGGAAAGCGTCTTTATTCATGGAAAGGGCCATATAATTGAATAACAATTTTTTAAGATATGTTACCAAACGACGGTTTTGGGACGTTTTTTTCAACTAACTCAATAAAAAAAGTATTTAATAAGGACTTATTAATTTGAATACGTCTTTTTTATTTTAGAAAAGTGCATCTTTTTTTGATGGTTGGCTCTCTAATAGATAGGGTGGTGAAAAGGATGGCGGTTAACGAAAAGAAAATAAAACAATCAATCAGAGGGGACCGAGAAGCACTGCTGTTTTTGCTGAATCAAGAAAAAGAGAAGCTTTACAGGACTGCTTATAGCTATGTTCGAAATGAGGCGGATGCTTTGGATGTTTTCCAGCAAACGGTGTTGCTGGCAATTGAGTCGGTTCATCAGCTACGAGAGCCAAAGTATTTCACGACATGGCTGATGAAAATTTGTATCAATGCATCACTAAGTGTACTCCAAAAACAAAAGAACGTAATTTTAATTGATGAATTTAAATTTAACACTCTCTCCACTGAAATCGCAACATCTGATGAAAAGCTGGATTTATTGGATGCCATTTATGGATTAGATGAAAAATATAAAACAGTCCTACTCTTAAAATATTATGAGGATTTAACTTTCGAACAAATAGCAGAGGTACTTGGCGAACCGATTGGTACAGTCAAATCGAACGGCAAGAGAGCGTTAGCGAAAATCAAAAAGACATTGAAGGGAGCGTACATAGATGAACGAACAAGACCGATTTAAGGAGGCAATGAATGAAATTTCTGTTCCTTCTAAAGAATTAGATGCTATTTTGGCTGACGCTTTTAAGCAGGAGAAGAAGCAACGGAAATTCCCCTTTATACGAATAGTTAAATATACGGCTGCTGTGGGAATTTTATCGATGGGTCTCATTTCATCTGCTTACGTATCACCTGCATTTGCTAACTTTGTAACGAAAATCCCGATTATTGGTCAGGCATTCGACTATTTTATCCAACTGGAAGACTACTATCAAGCATATGAAGAGGTTAGTACAGATATTGGTTTAGTCCAAGAAAGCAACGGAATTGAAATAATTATTGAAAAAGCATTTTACGACGGCAATACAGTAACCCTTTCATATGTTATACGAGCTGAAGAAGATTTAGGCTCATCCCCGACTTTTGAGAATCTGCCAACGAATATAGTGAATGGAGGCTATGAAGGAGGGTATGTGAATGGTGTTGGCTATGTAGGCATGATGACGTTGTCTATGCGTGATAAAACACAAGATAGAGTGAATATAGAATGGAGTCCTCAAGCAATTTATTCGGGGGAAAAAGTAATGAAAGGCGACTGGTATTTTGAATTTTCTTTAAGCAAGCTAGAAGGAAAACAGATCGTAATTAATGAGCAAGTAAACAAAGAGGGTGTAACGGTCGAGCTAATCGATGCAATCAAAACAGATGTTAATTTAACGATTAACTACTTACAAGATATCGATCCTGCTGTTCATGAAAGATGGAATTATGTTGAGGCTGAGTTGAGTGCGATTGATAATTTAGGCAATAAGTATGGAGTTCCATATAACGGTGGATCTGGCACGGTGGATGGCGATTCGAGTGAAGATATTACATGGAATGCAACAATTCATGGACTAGATCCCGAGGCAACATCGATTACATTTTATCCATTCGCTCATGTAAGTAATAGTCAAAGTGATAATAAACGAATTGATTTCGAACCTATTACGATTGAATTAAATTAACTATTTATCCTTATTACATTAACAGGTGCTTTATTGTAACAAGAACTAATATAGTATACAAAATCATATAAAAAAAACGTTCCCAAATGAAAGTTAGGGTAGGCACAAGAACCCAAAATATGTTGTTTTCATAGCAATTTTTGGGTTTTACTTTGAATACTATCTTCAACAATCGGGCGCTTTTCCGTAATAGGGAAAGCGTCTTTATTCATGGAAAGGGCCAGATTGTTGAGGAACATTTTCAATAAAATTGGATATTATTGTTGAATTATAGAGTAATAGGTTGTGAAGTTTCTCGCTTAAACTCCCATGAAAGAACTTAATCATCTTTCATTTTCTGTGGTGAAGTGCTGATTTTTGCGCTTCATGGATGGCTAACGGTGCAGTTTAGTTGAACAAACTAAAGAAATGCAATTAACCTCGGTTAAAAAGGTTTTGTTAAAATTAGAATGTTTTATAAAATTTTTCGCGATTTAAAACTATTCAAACCGTACATTTTCTGAGATTTCTTTAATCTTGTCCCATTCTAAAATTTGAATTTCTTTCTCTTCTCGTTTAATAATCCCTTTCTCTGTCCAGTCCTTTAGTATTCTATTTAGATGTCTTTTTGTAGTACCAATCAATGAGGCAACATCATCTAAAGAATTTGTTTTTATATATTGATTTACATGTGAAGGGGATTCAACCGAGCATAAATAAGCAGCTAGACGTACGCCTACTGGTGAGAGTGCATTTACTTTTGATGAAATGGTGCAAGTTAAAAGCTTATAGGCTAGCTCTTTCAACAATAGTTGATTAAATTTACTATCAAATTTTAAATTTGTTTCATACACTTCTATAGGAATAAATAATACTTCACACGGCTCTGTTGCAATACAGTTTGATGCAACTAAGCAATCTGCAAAGATTTCGATATCGCCCATAATCGCTGGTTGTTGACAGTAGCGTAGTAGTAATTCTTTTCCAGTCACTTCTAAGCTAGACACCATATATCTACCTGAAAGTAAAAAATATAAGCCATCTATCTTGTCCCCTGCTTTTAAAATAATTTCATTAGGTTGAAAAGTACGTACAAAAATGGACGATATTAGTTCTTTTGATATAGTATAGTCATATATAGATTGAAATAGATTTTGACTCATTTTTCCCTCCAGGACATCTGTCCTTTATTGTTTGTTTTTGTTTATTTTAATATAGTTATAGTCAATTAATAAAGAGGTAGGGATTCAAATGAACTTTGTATTCGATTTAGATGGAACACTTTGTTTTAATGGCAAGAGTATTGATAAAGAAATAATTGATGCACTTCAAGAATTACAGTTTGCAGGACATCAAGTGATTTTTGCCTCAGCTAGGCCGATTCGTGATTTATTACCTGTTATACCTAAAAGCTTTCATAAAGGTTTATTAGTTGGAGGAAATGGTACATTTACTTATGATCATGGGCATATTCAAGTGATACATTTCGAACAACAAATATTAAACAAACTCATTGAACTCATTCATCTACATCAATTAGAATTTTTAGCAGATGGTCAGTGGAATTACGCCTTTTCAGGTAATGTTGCACATCCTATTTATCAAAATATCGATAAAACTAATTCAACGAACATTCCATTGGAACAATTACTGCCAGTTTGCAAATTAGTTTTATTCCAACCGAATGAGGAAGTATTAGAAGCTCTTCAAGTAATTCCTGTAACAGTCACACACTATAAAACAGAGCATGCCATCGATATTAGTCCTCTAGGTATTAATAAAGTTAGAGGACTTCATATGTTGGATATTCAACAGTTTATTGCTTTTGGAAACGATAGTAACGATCAATGCTTGTTTGAACATGCAGTACATAGTGTATGCGTAGGCAATAATGACGTGAAACGTTATGCGAAAGAAAACATTGAACGAGCAGATGTAGCAGGAAAAATTCGAGCATTAATTGGAAAGTATTATGTAGATGAAGGAGATACAGATACATCTAAACTTGTTAGAAATTAATAACGCTATAAATAAGGTTTAAACTTTGTAAATACAGTTAGCCAAAAACTTCGAGGTAACTAGGATATATTTTATTGGAAAGGGATAATTGCCGTTAATAGATATTAGTAGCTAACGGCTTTTGGTTACCTAGAATAAAAGTTTGTTATTCAACTAACGGGGGGCTTTACTTTAACAAGCAAAAGACTAATCACCGACTTGATATTCAGCAATCGGGCGCTTTTCCGTAATAGGGAAAGCGTCTTTATTCATGGAAAGGGCCAGATTGTGGAATAACGAATTTAAATAATTTGAGGGAATTATGTTAAAATAGGGGTCATTGTGTTCAACCAATTAATACCTACATAAGAAGGAGTAAGATAATGCGTTCTACGAAATTAATGTTATTTGGTATCTCAATAATGATAATCTCATTATTTATTCAAAATGAAGAAGGAATTAGATTTTATGGTAACGAGATTTTTATATTAGCTTTTGGTTTTATCTTGACACTAATTGGATTCTTTATTAAAGGGAAAAGTAATAACAGTTAAAGTATATATCCTAAAACGAGAATTAAATAATGAACTTCCACAATCGGGCGCGATTGTGGAATAAGCGTTTCTTTTCTTATTCAACTAACAGGGGCTTTAGTAAATAAAAAATTGATTCACGAGATATAAAAACCAAAAAGACAGAAATTAATCTACACGTTTTGTAGATTAAATCTGCTTTTTTCTTTTTTGAGATATCAGCTAGTTTTGTCCCAGCCTCTCGTTTAAACTCTCTTAAATATTTTATTTTCCTCTTAGTTTTTTCTGATTTTCTACGCTTTGATGATTTACAGGGAATTCCATAATAACTTTTAGACCACTATGATTTACACCATTTTCAAGAATAAGGCGACCATGATGTGCCTTCACAATCCTTGCCACCATCGGAAGTCCCAGACCGTGACCTTGCTTGATAGTTCCCGTTCTCTTTGGTGAATAAGGTAACTCAGTAATATCCTTTAATTGTTCTTGTGGAATACCTTTACCATTATCTTTTACGATAAAGCGATACTTGGAGCCGTCCTTAGATAAATTGGTTTCCAGTATAATTTCGCACCCCTCAGAGTTGTGATGTATACTGTTTTGGATAAGATTGTTAACTGCTCTAAATAGCAATTTCTCATCGCCCATGATTTGTGCTACTTCAGTGCCTAGTTTTAAATTAATAGAATAGCGCTCATCTATTCCGCTATTAAAAAAATCAGTGGCAACCTGTCTCGCCAAAACTGATAGTCGGATGTTCTTCAAATGTAAAGGTTGCATTTCATACTCAAGCATCGAGACCAAATTCAGATCACTTACAAGTGAACGTAGCTTCTCGCCTTGACGCCGGATAATGCCAGCTTGATGTCTCTGCACCTCTGGTAAGTCTGAATTTTCCTCCATGTCACTTGCATAGCCGAGAACTAGGGAGAGTGGCGTCCGAATATCATGAGAAATTCCAGCAATCCAGTTGGAGCGTGCTTCATCGCGTACCTTCAAAGCATCCGTGTTATGTTGAAGCATAGTAGACGTAGAATTAATACTCTGTGCCAAATCACCAAAGATTCCTTTAGAGTCCAGCTGAACCGTTTCTTCCTTAGCAAGACTATGAACCCCGTCCACAAGAGGACGCACCTTTCTTATAAGTCTCGTCCCAATCATGATAGAAATTAGCAAAGCAAGTACTACATTAGAAATCAGCAACAGTATAAGCCTCAAAGGGAGAGACTCTACCCATTCTGAAAGATAATCAAATTGATACCTCCAGTGACTTTTCTTTGGATATCCTATCACAATAAGACCATCTTGATGCTCCCAAGTATAAACAGGATAGTCCATAAGATAATAACGTGAAAGCTTGGCTACTTCGACTAGACTATACGATTGCGGAACATCATTAGGTAGATGATAGTCCCATTGCACACGGCCATCTTCACCGATTAACATAGCCCAGGCATTATTTTTTTGTAGAAGCTCAGCGGTATGCGCGTTTAATTGATAGTTCTCGCCCTGCTTATTTATACCTTGACCCACTTGCTTCACAATGTCTTCTGGGGACGGATCTTGATTATTTTCTGTGAACACTAGCCCCCATAACATGACGAAGTTAAAAATAAGCAGAAATATTGAGATTAAAATAGTGGCAGCAACAAATCGTCGTAATATGCGACTAACTCCTTCCACTTATCTTGTCTCCTTCACTAACAGTTTATATCCCAGTCCCCTAACAGTGAGAAGATAAATTGGTTTGGAAGGATCCGTCTCAATTTTTTCACGAACTCTCCTGATATGTACCATCAATGTATTTTCATAACCGTAGCTGTCATCTCCCCAAACTGCCTGGCATAGGGCATCACTTGTAACAATTCTCCCCTGATTTTCATACAATTTCACAAGAATAGCATGCTCCTTTGCAGTCAATGGTAGCTCCTTTTGATTCTTATTTACGACTGCACTTTCTAGATTAATTGTCTGTTCTCCAAGTTGGAAAACAGACAATTTCTCCGAAACAGGAGAGGAGTATACTCTTTTCAGAATTGCCGTAAGCCGTAATACTAGTTCCCGCGGTAAAAACGGCTTCACAATATAATCATCTGCTCCTAGACCTAGTCCTAGTAAACGGTCTTCATCCTCTCCCCGTGCCGAAAGAAAAAGGATTGGCATTTCGGAGAATTGTCTGATGGATGACAAAAGTGAAAATCCGTCGCCATCAGGTAACATGACATCAAGAATTGCTATATCCGGCTTATCTGTTTGGCAGATTGACAGGGCGGAGCTGCAATCAGTTGCGCTATAAATACGAAAAAAACCATCTTTTCTCAAAAAACCTTCAATCATTTTGCTTATCTCCGGTTCATCATCTACAATTAATATTTTTTTGTCTTTTAAATTTCCCACGCTACATCACCTGACTTTTATTATACATGAATAGGAGGATTATCAGCATTTTCCCAATTCCATCCGTTATTCTTTTTATTTATTTTTCATACTTCTGTTGAACTATCACTGGCAATTCCTCATAGGGAACTTCTGCCCAATAAGTAACACCTCGAATACGTGTGTAATACAGCTGAACATAAGCTCCTTTTCTTAATTGTTTTCCTGCTGAAAACTCAAGCTTTTTTTCCTTCCCTTTCTTACTATAAGCAGTCACCTCATAGTCGTAGCGTTTATTATTATCTTGAACACCTGAATCGTTTATCAATGCATAATAGATAGTCTTCCCAGCAGGATTTTCAGGTGTCAACTTCTCTGGGGTAAAAAAGAACAACAACAAGCATGCCCCAAGCACAATGATAAGTCCCAGTATCAGCAATATTTTTCTCACCTAAAATTCCTCCAAATAATTAGGATGAAACAATATCTTTATTCTTCAAGCGGCGAATGGATATCGATGCAAAAATAATGATGAAAGATAAATTCGTCACCCCAAAAAAAATATTCTGTATAGTAGTCAGCTGATCTTGATTCAAGACACTCATGCCAATCGTGAGAAGTGAATACGGAAAAAATATACCTAGATTAGCAGTATACATACCCAAACCGATAAAGACTGCACAAAGACAAATGCCGATTGGTGTTGCAAAGCTACGTATTCGTAACGATATTGCCAATTGTAGAGCACTAATGGATAAAGTGGCATACCAACCACGTACGGACCAGCCAATCGTCTCTACAGGAAAATTGCCAGGTAAGGAGAACAAGGTACCCGCTAACCAGTACAACCCTAGGAAAAATGCTTGTGTGAACAGAATTAATATGCTAACAACAAGCAATTTGGCAAGAAATATACTGGCAACCGATACAGGAGAGGTCAAAATCATATTCCAATTTCGGTTCAAATGCTCCAGTCTACATACATAGGAACAGCAGATGGCAATCAAAATAGGCAGGAAAAACTCCCCGTAAAATATGCAAACTTGATTCCATAAACTGTACCATCCATTTTCTAGAACTCCTTGATTAAGATAAAAATTTGCACATCCAATCATCAGACTTATGCTAGGAAGTACAGCTAGTACAAGACCTATACGAGAATGTCGCAACTTGAGTAATTCAGCAGAAATACTTTGTTTTATCATCTTCTCACCTCAGATTTCCTGCCGGGATACATGGATGCTTCCGGCAATATAAAATAGAACGGTCATCGCTAGTGCAAGCAATATAATACCTGTCCCTACAGACTGTGTTATATAGAGACTCGTAGACTCCGTGTAATGAAAAGTTACCGGGCTGAGGTCCAAATAATACGCCCATATAAAAATATGTCTTATTCCAGCCGGGAATAGTCCCGCTGTCATCCCGATGAAACCTCCTAACATACCTAAGCACAGCGCAAAGGTTTGGTTTTTAATGGCTAGAGAAATCCACTGCTGAAGTGCCGTAATAGCGAGAGTCGTCAGCAAGTTACTCACAATAAACTGAAGTAGAATCTCTATAGGAGGTGTGCCAGGGAAACCTTTCATCAATCCGAATACAATCATCATTACTGCCTGTGTAAGAATGCCAAACAAGAGCAAACTATTCGCGCAAATATACTTCGCTGCGTAGAGATTGCCGCGTCTTACATTAGTGGCAGCAAGCAATTTCCAGGTTGCCCCTTTATGTTCCATATCACAAATACGAGAGACAACAATGGCCGAAATAATTGGCATAAAAAGCCCATTCATAGAGGTTATATTGAAAATGATAGATTCCCACACTGCGTGGTCCGGATTTTTAGCTATGGATCGGGTGATAGACATGAATGCCCATAGCATCTCCACGCCAAGAAATAGTGTAATCATGATCCATATTTTTTTGCGGCGTATTTTGTAATATTCTAGTCCTATTGTTTTAATCACAAGCTTCGCTCCTTCCCTGTAAGCTCCAGGAAAATGTCCTCCAAACTTTTCTTTTGCTCTTCAATTCTAGTGACAGGAATGTAATGTTCTACAAGTAGTCTATTTATTTCTGCAACCTCTCTGTCCGCAAGATTGTCGAATTCAAGACGGCTATCACTTTTTGTTAGACTATAGCCTTGCGTGAGGAGTAACTCCTCTGCTTTAGTGTTGTCTCCGGTTTTAAGAAGGATTGCGCTTCTGCCTTTTTTTCGTAAACTTTCCATACTCCCTTGAAACAGTAGATTCCCATCGCTGATAATGCCTACTGAAGTAGCAATTTGATCAATCTCTGAGAGCATGTGGCTAGAGAGCAATACAGTTATCCCATAGCGTACGGGCAATGATTTAATGAGTTCTCGGATTTCATTAATACCTGCGGGATCAAGACCGTTCGTTGGTTCATCTAGAATCAATAGTTTCGGGAAGGCGAGCAAGGCCATTGCAATACCTAATCGTTGCTTCATGCCTAGCGAATATTGTTCAGCTTTTTTGTCTTTCTGATTTTCCAGACGTACGATACGAAGTGCCTCATGTATGTTTTTATCTGGTACATTTCTAAGTCGTTGCATGACTCTCATATTCTCGAGTCCTGTCAGATGCCCATAATAAGAAGGTGATTCAATTAGGGATCCCGTACGTTGTAAAATGGATGACCGACGTTTGTTTAAACTTTCCCCAAATATATTGATTGTCCCTTCAGAAGGTTTAATGAGTCCTAGCAGCATTTTTAGCGTAGTTGTTTTTCCAGCACCATTCGGGCCCAAAAACCCATAAATCTCTCCTTCCTCAACATAAAGATCAACTTTATTTACTGAATTAATAGATCCATACTTTTTGGTAAGATTTTGTGTTTGCACAATAGCCGATGTATTCATATGAAAAAATCATCTCCGTTCAAGTCTTTTAATTTTTGTTCAACTCAAACATTAATGAATTTACCTTTCTCATATCTAAAGTGAGCCTTACGACAGCCTTAAATTAAAGATTCAATGGCTCTTAAATATGAACTTTTACTTGCCCTATCTCGAATCTTGATTTAAGATTTACAATTTTATAAAATAAGCCAATTCGACCAAAGTGGCTGAGGATTCTTATTGTACTAACGGGGCAGAATAGTTCATCAAGCGTTTGGATTATTTTGGTATAATCTGATTAAATGAGAGTGAGGGGATTGAATAAATGAAAAAAACTTTAGTTGGAATATTTATAGCAGGAATTTTAGGCATTGGGAGTTATTTTCTATTTGGACAAAGTGGAAGTGATGAAAAGCTCACTTATGAAGGGGAAAATGAAAATTGGAAAGTTGAATATACACTCAATAATATAGGTAAAGAAGAAGTGCAACGTTCTATTAACTTAAAATATCAGGGGTCAGATTTAAGCAGTATTGGAGAATTTCAATTCGCGGTACAAACTAAACTTGGTAAATGGGGCCAAAGTACAATTGAATTAGATGAAAACGGGCTGTATACAAGCTCCAGTTCTGTAATACGGAAAGGAACTTTGACTGAAAAGGATAAACCAGTCTTCACAATTAGTTGGAATGATAATGAAGAAGAGATTATCTTAGAAAGTAAATAATGAATAGTTATCTTATAAAAATACCTCAAAATAATTAATATCATATGTAGTTTGAAGAACTTATTAAACTCCCATGAAAGAACTTAATCATCTTTCATTTTCTGTGGTGAAGTGCTGATTTTTGCGCTTCATGGATGGCTAACGGGGGCGTTTATCCAACAAGGATTTACGCTTTTTTGTTGAATTTTATTTACTAAAGGAGCAGTTTAGTTGAATAGAGGATTGATGTAAAGGAGGATAAAATGAATATATATTGTAAGAGCGCATTACATCAAATTAAAGTCGCTGTAACGACAATTGTTGAAATGATAGAAAAGTTAACAGAAAATGACTTGCAAAAAAGGCCCACACCTAATAAGCAGTCCATAGGAGAGCTGTTAGAACATATTGCTATTATTTGTGAAGCGGATTCGCTTATTTCGGACGGGGCATCTCAAGACAAGATGAACAAATTTTATTCAAGTGTTTCATATAAAAGTCTAAATGAGATTAAAGAAGCATTGATAAAAAATCATCAATTTTTAGAAGATAAATTTACGAATTTCACAGAAGTCGAACTTCAAGAGGAAGTTACTTCTTTTTGGGGTGTTACATACTCACGATATGAATGGTTGTTAGAGATTGTAGCTCATATTTATCATCACAGAGGGCAATTACACTCTATGCTTATTCATTGTTATGGAATATACCCAAAAGTTCCATTGTTTGAATAGAACTTTACTATTGCAACTAACTATGCAGTTTAGTTCAAGAATGACAGTAGAAGGTTTCAAGTAAGTTAATGGAGAATATTATTGATATGAGAGTTTAGAAAGGGGAATTTAATAAATGGTTGAAATTAAAGACTCATGGTTTACAGTAAATCAAATAGATAATACAACTTTCGCTATTAGTGAGTATGGACATTGGGAACAAGTTCACTCTTATTTATTAATTGGCGAGGAGAAAGCTGCATTAATTGATACGGGTCTTGGGATTGATAACATAAAGAGGATTACAGACCAGCTTACAAATTTACCGATTATTGTTTTAACAACACACGTCCATTGAGATCATATTGGAAGTCATGGTGAATTTAAGAATATTTATGTACATAAGGATGAAGAAGACTGGCTAGTCAATGGTATTAAGAAACTTTCTATCGAACAAATCAGAAAAGATGTAAGTCGTGATATTACAATACCTACGCCAGAAACGTTTAATCCAGACACCTATAAACCCTTTCAGGGTAATCCTACAGGTTTGTTAAATGATGGTGATGAAATAGAGATAGGCAATAGAAAGTTGACTATCTACCATACTCCAGGACATTCTCCGGGACATATTTCAATTTTAGATAATAGTAAAGGTTATTTATTTACAGGTGATTTGCTTTATGATGGGACTCCAGTGTATGCTTTTTTCCCAACGACCAACCCTGTGGATTTAACGCAATCGTTAAAGAAAATATCCAACATTACCAATGTAACGAAGATTTATGGAGGACATAATACAATAGGTCTTGATGCAAGCCTTTTACAAGAAGTGGGAAATGCAGTTGAAGAACTTAAAGAAAAAGATCAAGTAAGATTCGGAACTGGAATTCATAAATTCAAAGGATTTAGTGTGCAATTTTAATTATGCTTATTAAACTAAACCAGCTAATAGTTTGTCAATAATTTTCTGTTAAAAGTTTAATAGCCACGTGCTATACTAAAAAATGCATGACAAATAACCTTCCTAAAGTTTGCTTTTGGAAGGTTTTGTTTGATTTAGTTGCATCTACTTATCAAGCTAAATCTTGGTACGTAGTTCTGTTTTTTAATAAGGCAAAAATCCAATGTAATAGTTTATTAATACAAGCTATCATCGCTACTTTAAAAGGTTTTCCTTCGTCACGTTTTTTATCATAAAACTCACGTAATTTCTTGTTTCGAGGAATGATTTTATCGTCTGTTCTAGTTTTCCTGCAATCTCGTATTGCGCAACGAACAGCCATGAACAAGGCATGACGAAGTCTACTTGAACCTCGTTTTGTAATTTGATTTTTGGTCGCTGAAAACTTACCTGATTCGAAAACACTTGGGTCAACTCCAGCGAAAGCTACAAGCTTTTTAGGGTTGTTAAATCGATCTATTTCACCAATCTCAGAAATAATCGTTGCAGCGATTTTTTCACCGATACCTGGGATAGATTTGATAATACTATATTCTTCAATTTCTTTAGCGAGGGCATCTATTTCTGACTCTAACTTTGATAGATGCTCTTTGTATTGAAGAAGGATCTTTATATACATATCAAGACTTAAAATATGACTCTGGTAAATTATTTTTTCGAAAGGATTACGAGCTGCAGCGTCTTTAAGCTGTAAAGCTTTTTCATTTGCCCATCTAATGGATCTACTCTTACATAGTTCGTAAATTTTGTCTGTAATGGATTCCTCACTTGCTTTCAAAATATCTTCTGAAGAAGGGAACTCTGAAAGAGTTAATAGTGAAACATTAGAATATAAATCTCCGAAGACCCCTTTATATTCAGGAAATACCTGTTCAAGGACTGCCTGAAATTGTAACTTAGTTTGAATCATTACACCAGTAATATTTTCATGTTGTCTTGTAAGATTACGAAGATTTAATAACTGCACACCACGCTTTTTATATGGCTCTAATTCCTCTTTATAGAACAATTCACAAAGAAGATAGGCATCGATGGCATCCGTTTTTACTTTTCTCAAACTCGTTCCTCTTGCCTTATATGAAATTAACGGATTAATAATAATCAATAAATATCCTCGTTCTTCTAAATAATGTATGACAGGAGCTCCATAATGTCCTGTAGCTTCTAAAATGATTGTAGGCTTCATACAGGCCTCGTTTTTTACATCCTCTAAAAATATAACAAGGTCATTCAGACCTTCTAAAGTATGTGTTACCTTAAAACTTTTACAATATGGTTTGCCTTTATCTAAGAATGCTTGAACCTGGCTTTCTCCTTTGAAATATCCAGACCAACGACTGGATTCATTATTAATCTCCTCCTAGAATCATAGTTTGCCAGTTACCCCTAATCCTCCATGCAGTGTCATAGCTTCGCTTGTTATACGAGATCTAAGTCCCAACCAGCCTCAATCATGTTTCTGCAAGTAGGGGGCGAACGGTTTAGTTGACGGGGTCAAGCCCCACGAGCAGATACGTTCTACCCTGGCTACTGCTATAATAAAATCATATAAAAAATGGTCAACCAGAAATATCTGGCTGACCTTATAATACGAACGAAGCAGATTATGGAGAATATCTCCATTTCGTAGTATTGTGGAGAGATAACTTAATTAATACAATTTAAGGTAAAGAAGGGGATTATGATGAAAATAAATTTAATGATTTTTATATCATCCATAAAAGAACAAAAAGAAAACAATATCGGAGAAATAGTTATAAAAACATTTGAATCTAACATTCGTCCTGTAAAGGGGGACATTTTAGATGATCCAGGATTCCATCCAGGATTTCATAATGGATATGAAGTTGTTAAGGTTACAATGAATTATGCTTTAAATGAATGCTGGGTTTCACTATGTCCCCTTGAGTTAGAAAGGGAAGAAATTGAGATAGAGAACTATATAGAGAGACTTAAAGTAAACGGTTGGCGTGTTGTCTCAAAAGAAGAGATTAGAAAAAAGAATTAAAAATTTAGAAAAGAGTGTGTGAAGATTTGCACTTTAACTAACTTGGGCTTTAGTTGAATAACGATCTTCAACAATCGGGCGCAATTGTGGAACAACATAGCTGGAAAATGATCAAACTTTTTTATAAAAATCTCATTCTTACCTAAAAAGAGTAACTCCATTTTGACCAATCTTTTTTCAAAATGGAGTTGTTGAAGTTGCTATTAGATAAGGATTGAGGGATATTTTTTAATAATCTTTATTCCAAAGCTACACCAGCTTGGCCAGATCAAAGAAGGAATAGACCAAACCCAGCACCTTTTGTGTGTCCGGAATCTTGACTTAGATCCACATAGCACTTTTTACCCCTCATAAGTTCATATTTGATTTGCCACGCCCCATTTGCACATTTCCTCTAATATTGGCATTAAACTCTTTCCTTTTGGTGATAAGGAGTATTCCACTTTTGGAGGGATTTGTGGGTATTCTTTTCTGTGAACAATTCCAGAGTTCTCTAGTTCTCTTAACTGAGAACTTAACATTTTGTGAGTGATAGCTGGAATTTTCCGCTTTAACTCTCCATAACGTAAAATCGTATCGGAAGATAATTCATACATTATTTTCATCTTCCACTTGCCACCGATTAACGATAATGTGAAGTCAAAGGGTCTTTGTTTGTTGTGTCTCATCAAATTATTACTTAATTCTGACAATAACTTCACTCTCCTTTAAGTAGGTACCTAACAAAAAAGTGCATACTAGTTTTATTTGTATTCGAGTTTATAATTTGGGATGGAATTATAAGTATTTCAGAAGTCTATAATAATTCTATTATAGAATCGACATATTACTTAATCAAATATAGTTGAAGGAGAATGAATAGATGTCTAAAGAACAGAAACTCATATTTAATTCAATTGATTTGAGCGAGCATGAGATGTATAAATTGTTAATTGGCTCTGTAATACCAAGACCGATTGCGTGGGTTTCATCAAAAAGTAAGGATGGCATTTTAAATTTAGCGCCATTCAGCTTTTTTACTGTAGCTTCTCGAAATCCACCAACACTTTTGATCTCAATAGGACCGGGCGTTCATGAACGAATGGGAAGCATTAAGGATACGTTAACGAACATTCGTGAAGTAAAGGAATATATAATTAATATGGTACCTGAGCAGCTTGGGGAAGCGATGTATCGTTCATCGGCTAGTGTAGAGCCAGAAAAAAATGAGTTTGAGCTTGCAGGAGTGACTGTCCAGAATGGTAAAGTTTTGAATGTGCCGGCAGTGCTAGAAGCGCCAATCTCAATAGAACTTAAGTTAGACCAGATTATTCCTGTCGGTGGAGATTATCTAGTGCTTGGAAAAGTTGAATGTGTCCAAGTAGATGAAGCAATCTATGCAGGAAACTATAAAATAGCTATCGATAAGTTTAAGCCGCTTGCTAGTTTGGCAGGAGACTTTGCCGGACTGATGCCTTCATTTTCATATGGACAAAAAGGTACATAAATTATTTTGTTAGCTGAGATGGTTGCGAGAATACCATGAGCTGAAGGCCCCGCAGGAGTGTAGCGAAGAGGAGATTGAAGCCATGCCCACGAAAAGCGTCCGCCGTAGCGGAAAGTAACAAAAAGGACTGTAAACAAACCCTATTTTTGGGGTTGTTCACAGTCGGAATCACCTTCGATATTACGAAGGTGATTCTTGCTTTTATTATTTCTCTAAAACAAAATCAGCAATTTCGTCTAAAATCATTTCTTTACCAAGAGGGAAGTATCCTTTATTTACTGCATCATTGTTAATGATAAATACGTGGTTGTTCTTAACAGCATTCATGTTTTTCCAAATTGTTTCTTCTTGGAATTCTTTTAAGCGTTCAGAACCGTCACCTGTTGTAAATACGAATAGGTAATCAGGATTGTAGTCAATTAAAGCTTCTTTTTGTACTTGTACTAATGGTTCATCCATTGGTGTACCTGGGACAGCTGGTAATTTTAAATCTTTGAAGATTACGCTACCGTAACCATAGTCACCGTATACACGGAATGCATTTGGATATGCAGCCATTTTCATGAACGTCGCATCACCAGTTTTAGCAACAATTTTATCGTGTAACTTGCTTGCTTTGTCATCATACTTTTTGAACCATTCTTCTGTTTCTTTTTCTTTATCGAAGATTTTACCTAATTCTTCAAACTTCGGACGCCATTGATCTAATGGTGTCTCTAACATAACGGTAGGTGCAATTTTAGATAGTTGATCATAAATTTTTTCTTGACGATTATTTATAAGAATTAAATCTGGCTTTGCAGCAGCCACTGCTTCGATGTTAATGTTGTCACCCCAAGCAGAGCCGACAGGTTTAACATCTTTTAATTTATCTGCAATATGTGGATCAATTTCTTCTTGAGATGTATTTGCAGTAATGATTGGTTTCATTCCAAAGATTAATAATTCTTCTGTCGAACCACTAAGGTCAGCAATTTTCTTTGGGTTTGCAGGGATTTTAATTTCCCCTTTAGCATGCACGACAGTACGCTCTTCAGCTTTTGCGTCTGCTTTTTCTGTTTGTTCTTTCTTATCTGAAGAACAAGCTGCAAATAGTATAGATGTAACAACTAATACCATTGCTAGTAACGATAGTTTAAATTTCTTCATATTTTTGTTCCTCCCGGATAAATTGTATGTGACCCATTTCATTCTAATGGGTGTTCAACATCTCAGGCTAAAATGAGAAGCTCAACGCCCATTAGAAGGCTCCCTCTCTATCTATTTAACTTCTTTCAGTAAATATTTTTGTACCGAAAGCGTAGTGACGGGTACAGAAGTCTCCTACCTCTATAGGTGGTGAGATTGCAATTATGCAGAGGCATAGTTGCTGAGAGGAAGCTCCTCCCCATATGGTTTTTTCTGTGATTAATTATGAATCATCGTTAAATCGTAAGTTAAACAGATCGGTTTACTGTTTACAGGACATGAAACAATTAGTGCCTCAATTTCAAATACATTGCGAAGCGTCTCACTTGTCATTACTTCGTCTGGCGTTCCTTGGTGAATCAGTTTGCCAGCTTTTAAAGCAACCATATGATCAGAAAAACGAGAGGCATGATTTAAATCATGAATAACCATGACGATTGTTCGGCCTTCTTCCTGATTTAACTTCTTCAATAACTTTAATATTTCTAACTGGTGAGCCATATCTAAGTAAGTTGTCGGCTCGTCTAATACAAGTAAGTCTGTGCCTTGAGCAAGTGCCATTGCAATCCATACTCGTTGACGTTGACCACCTGATAAAGCTTCTGCTGGACGCTTTGCAAACTCTGTCATCCCTGTCACTTCAAGTGCCCAATGAATATAGCGATAATCTTCTTCTTTCAGTGTTCCAAATCCATTTTGGTGTGGAAAACGACCATATGAAACAAGCTCAAACACAGTAAGACCAGTCGGTAATTCTGCAGTCTGGGGTAAAATCGCCATTTTCTTTGCAATTTCTTTTGTTGACTGTTTCTCAATTGCTTTTCCATCAAGATAAACAGTCCCTCGTTTTGCCTTTAGAATACGAGATGCTGTTTTTAACAAGGTAGATTTCCCACAACCATTTGGTCCAATAATTGTTGTAATCTTTCCTTCGGGGATATCCACTGATAATCCATCTATTATTAATCCTTCATTATAGCCAACAGATACCGAATCAACTGCTAAAGTTACCATCAAAAATGACTCCTTTTATTTTGTCTTCATAAGTAAATAAATAAAATATGGTGCACCAATAATAGAAATAACGAAACCGACTGGTATTTCTGAAGTCGTTAGTACACTTCTTGAAATTAAATCTGCAAATAGTAATAGCAAAGTGCCAATTAATGCTGCTGTTGGTAACATAATTTGATGTTTTCCTCCAACAAGGCGTCTTGCCAGATGAGGTGCCATTAAACCGATAAATCCAATACCACCAGCAACAGCTACCGATGCACCTGCCAAGCAAACGGCAATAAATAATAATTTGCGTCTTTCCTTCTCCACATCTACACCAAGGCCAACCGCTGCTGCATCTCCTAAATTCATTACATTCAATACATGTGCTTTGCGAAATGCAATTGGTATAAATATGAGCATCCATGGAAGTGCACTTAATACAAATTTCCAATCTGTTCCCCATAAACTCCCTGCTAACCAAATGGTTGCAAAACGAAAATCATTAGAAGTCATTTTCATCGAGAAAATTAAACTGACAGCACCAAACCCTGCAGCAACTGCAATACCAACAAGAATTAAACGAGTTGATGAAACACCGTTTTTCCAAGCTAGTGTATAAATAATAACTGCCGCCAACAAAGCACCAACTAAAGCGAAAAATGGAAGAATGAATACTGATATTAGCGTACCGGTCCCAACTTTTCCGAAGAAGAAGTAGACGAAAATAACAACCGTCAATCCAGCACCAGCATTAATACCGATAATTCCAGGGTCAGCTAGTGGATTTCGAGATAAACCTTGCATGATTGCCCCTGATATCGCTAGCGCTGAACCAACTAGAATAGCAATAACCATTCGAGGCATACGAAACTCGAATAAGATGACAGATTGCTCTTCAGCGCCTAGCCCAATTAACGATTTCAATACATCTATTGGCGGTATTTTATACGTTCCTGTATTTAAGCTAATTAGGAGTATAAACACAATTAAGCAAACTAAAATGGCTAATACTGACATACTCTTTTTTGTTAAGATATCTTGCCTCATATTTTCCCTCTCCCCTCTTTACGAGCTAAGTAAAGGAAGAATGGAACCCCGATTAAAGCTGTAATTGCACCAATTGGCGTTTCAAATGGAGGATTGATAACGCGAGATAACATATCTGCACATTCAATTAACAATCCACCTAATACCGCTGAACATGGAATAACCCATCTATAATCAGATCCAACGAGAAAACGTGTCATATGTGGGATAACAAGTCCAACAAATCCGACAGAACCTGCCATAGAGACAGCTGAGCCTGTTAAAACAAGCACAAGTACGGTTCCAATAAATTTAATTAAAGTTGTATTTTGCCCAAGCCCAATCGCAATTTCTTCTCCGAAACTTAAGATGGTAATGTATCTCGACATGATAATTGCTATAACAAGACAGAGTAGTCCAATTGGTAGCAACATCTCAATACTTACCCATTTCACACTTGAAACGCCTCCTGCATTCCACATGCTCACTTCTTGAGCAAGATTAAAATAAAGTGCGATACTAGATGAGATGGCCCCAAGTAAAGCACTGATAGCTGCACCAGCTAACGCTAACTTCACGGGGGTCAGCCCTCCTGGTGAGGACGCACCCACACCATATACAATACTTGCACCAAATGCTGCACCCATAAATGAAGCGATAACAAACATTATGTATGGGGAATTAGGGAAAAATGCATAAGTAATGGCAATTCCAAATACCGCACCATCCGTAATCCCCATTAAAGATGGAGAGGCGAGAGGATTTCGTGTCATCCCTTGCATAATTGCTCCGGATACCGCTAGAAATGCACCAGCGACAACTCCTCCAATTGCTCTTGGAATACGAAGTTCCCAAATGACACTATGATATGTAAGTGAATCATCGAATTGAAAAACAGCTTGCCAGACAGTCTTTAAGCTAATATCCGCTGCCCCAAATGAAATGGACATTCCCATACTTAAAGCTAATAAAATCGTACCTGCTATTAAAATAATCGAAGCAATAAGCGGTCTGCTCTTAATCTTTTTCATATTCGTTTCTTGTTGTTCCATACTCTTCGCGCTTGCTTCCATTCGTTAATCATCCTAACTAACAACATATGTTTAATGAAATGAGAGTCATTCTCAATTGATAATAAAAAAATAAGGCTCTGCACCTTAGTTGATAATGATTCTCATAATCACTCGTCCTATTCTACATACCACCCTAAATAGTTGTCAATATTATTTTTTAAAATATATTAATTTTGTTCTTTATTATTTTCTTAAACTTGCAAAAAATGCTTATATCAAGCGATGTTCTAGGAGATAGGGTATGGTGTTTAAATTATTCGAAAATACTAAATTTGAATAGAAGTGGTATAGTTTTATAAAAAAACAGATTTTATAAGAACAGGAAAAATGGATAAATTTTAAATTCGAAAAAAGTGGATTGATATGCTGTGAGAAAGCAATTGTGCTTGTAAAATTGCTTCGATAAAAGAAGTTAAGAATATGAAACACGTTGAAGAGGAACAAGCAGTTGAATTTGTTGGTGAAATGATGAAGGAATTATTTTAGTTATTTATCGATTATACGATAAGACTTTATAAGATTTAGTAAACCGCTAAAGTTATTTCTTCCTCAAATTTTGCTGATTACACTTCTCGTAATTAAACTATAACCAATTTTAAAAGACCATACAGTTTATGACAGTGTATATTAATACGTGTAATTGTAAGAGGTGTTATTATAAAAAGTGACACCAAGATCTTATAAATCGCTTTAAAATACTTATAAATTTATGACAACACTAAATGTAATTCACATTGTAGTTTTAGAAAAAAGATTGATTATTTGAAATAAAGTTTGATAAAAAGATAGCGATTGAAGGGGGCAAGGCCCCCCTTTTTTATGGGTTACCAACTGCGACATACATAATCCAACTTTTTTCTTTTGTACTTTCTGCTCCGATAATTTCCGTATCAAAAATATCGAGGAAATTATAAATTTTAACGATAAGATGTATTTGTAAAGGAGGGAAATGAATGTTACAAGAATTCAATAATTTAATGGATTACATCGAAACACATTTAACGGAAGAAATCTCTGGCAAAGATATATCTAAAATTGTAGGTGTATCTGATTATCATTTTAAAAGAATGTTTTCCTATATGGCTGGTATGTCATTGAATGAGTATATCAAGAATAGGAGATTATCAGTTGCGAATGTTGAATTAATAAATGGAGCAAAGGTAACCGATATTGCCTATAAATATGGTTATCAATCTATAGAAGGATTTTCAAGAGCCTTTCGTGAATGGAGTGGTTTTTTACCATCAGAAGTAAGTAAAAACAAAATTCAAAAATCATTTCCTAAATTTTCATTCTTTATTGATATAAGAGGAGGAATATCCATGGAATTCAAAATTGAAAAAAAAGAGAAGTTTAATATAGTAGGTGTATCAAAAAGGGTGCCAATTCAATTCGAAGGGGTAAATAATGCTATCTTAGAACTAGCCCAGTCAATTACCGAACAACAAAGAAATGAAATGCATCAACTAGCTGATTTATATCCTCATCAAGTCTTGAATGTATCTTATGATTTTGACGATGGGTTCTTGGAAGAAAAAGGATGCTTAACGCATATAATTGGTTTTGCAACTACAAAAGAAAATCCATTTGATGATTTAGAGCAAATTTCTATAGAAGAGAGTTTGTGGGCAATTTTCCCTAATCAAGGACCATTTCCTGCTACAATTCAAGAAACTACGGCAAAAATTTATTCTGTATGGTTGCCTTCTTCAGATTATGAAGTAGTAGATATACCCGGAATTTCTTTTACAAAGCACAATGGTACATCGGAAAATGTATATAGCGAAATTTGGATGCCAGTAAAGAAAAAAAGTTAGCGATAAACTGGATGATTATGATATTTACAGAAGTGTTATTTCGTTAAATCTTCACTTTCCATTTTTGACTAGTCAGTAGATATTGACTGGTCTTTTTGAATTTAACGACTCAACACTTATCGCTAATCCTACTGCGAAATTCAACTTCATTCTTTGTAAGGCTTTACTTTTGCCTGCACACAACTGAATCGTAATGTAAAAAACATATGAAAAAAGAGGTTTTTATTAACGGTAACTCTACAGCAGTAAACCTATTTATTTACATGGGAGAGAAGAAAGTAAGGTGCAAAGCCATGTATAGACTCCTAGGCTCTTTCAATTGCTTAAAACTTTGATTCGGAGACGTAGGAATGTGGAAAATATATTTACACAAATTTAAATAGCATAAAAAATACTAAACATTGTTTTAGTATAATAACTCCTCATTAATTTTATAGTCCACAAATACTACTACTTACCTAGGTGAATTCTCCCGAATACAAATTTCTCATGATATTATCAAACAAAATATAGTACCTTATTCGGTTTATATATAGGAGAAACGCCATCTAAAGATAATTATTAGCATCTATACAGCGTTTGGAGGTTGACTGTTATTTCAGTTCGGCATGTGGCTGGTTTAGAGGTTTCATGAGGTATTAGAAAATTATAGCATTATATTTTTGATCTTATGAAAAGTGACGACAAAATTCCTTAATTTATATTTTATTCAATTAACAAGTAACTTTAGTACTATTTTACATTAAACATTATTAAAGAGTTGTCGATATAAATTTGATGAATCAGTAATTTACATAAAATGGGAAGTGATAGGGTGTTGTAAATAGTATGAAAAGTAGCATGTTATTGTGAGTGAATGGGGCTGTTGTTAAGAAGTAAATAAATATGTATACTCGCACCTTTGATAAAGTAGAAATTATTGTCTTTCATCAAAAGTGCACAAATAATTGAATTTGAAAGGGAGAGTATTAACCTTGCTTCGTAATCTATCCATATTTAAGAAGTTAGTCCTATTAATGTCTATAGCAATTTTAACGATTGCTCTTATCCAAGTAAGTGGATATATCACTATGAAAAAATTGGAGAATAATACAGAGAATATTTTTAAAAATCGTCTAGAACCAAGTATTATTTTGTCAGATTATAGACTTAATAATCGGATTATTGTTTCAGATATGTATCGTTCTTTTCTTTTTACAGATGAAACAACTATTACTCAAATTAAAAATGAAGTAACTGATGCGTTTAAAGATAATGAAAAGTATCTTAAAATACTTGAAGCAGCCAAAATGCAATCGGATGAGGATAAAATAATAAGTGAATTGATTCAGCTATATCCAAATTTTAAAGAAAGCATGGAGCAAGTCTTTCAGTTAAGTCTTGCTAATAAGAATGAGGAAGCAATAAACCTCTTTAATTCAAGTGCCGAGCCTGTGCTTGACGAAATTATTTCAAAAGGTATAGAGCTGACAGAATTGAATAAAAAAAATGCAAGTACTTTGAATATGGAAAGTAAGGCCGAGGCAAGTAAAGGTATCACAAATTCTCTAATTATATCAATTGTATTAGGAATTTTGTTTGTGGCAATCGGTTTTATCGGTGTACGAAAATATCTAATTTCTCCAATTGAAAAGTTAAAAATTGCTGTCCAACGAGCCGAAGCTGGAGAATTTAATTTTAGTGTAGCGTATGATTCAAAGGATGAACTAGGGGTCTTAACGTCCACTTTCAGCCACATGATTGCTCAATTACGAGATCTAATTGGTCAGGTGAAACAATCATCCGAACAGATGGCAGCATTTTCGGTTGAGCTTTCGGCAAGTGCGGAACAAACGAGTGAGGCAAGTGAACATATTGCCTCTGTTACAGTAGAGGTGGCAAACGGCTCCGACGATCAAGTTAGAACGATTGAAGAAACATTAGACGTTGTTAATCATATGGTACAAGATGTCCAAACAATAGCTAGAAATTCTACGAACGTTTCAGGGGCTGCTACACAAGCAAAACAACTTTCTGTAGATGGAAATGATATTATACAAAATGCAGTTCTACAAATGAACTCGATTCAAACATCTATTGGTAGTCTAAGTGATGTTATTAGTGGTTTAGGTGAGCGTTCAGCTGAGATTGGAGATATCGTTGAAGTTATAACAAGTATTGCTACCCAAACCAACCTACTTGCGTTAAATGCAGCGATAGAAGCAGCAAGAGCAGGCGAACATGGGAAAGGTTTTGCGGTCGTTTCGGAAGAAGTGCGAAAATTGGCAGAAGAATCATCTGCATCGGCGCTGAGAATTTCTGAGCTAATTATAAGAATTCAAGGCGAAACGAATAAAGCGGTAGACTCCATGCAGTTCACTACGAATGAAGTGAAAACGGGTATTAATAATGTGAACAGCGCAGGTGAATCATTTGAGAAAATTCAACATGCCATTAACGAGGTATCAGTTCAAATTCATGAAGTGTCTACTTCTGTAGAGCAGATGGTTGGAGGTGCAGATCAAATGTCCAAATCCATGGAACAAATTAATGGAATCGCCCAAAGCTCCGCAGAAGGGACACAAAATATTTCAGCGGCTACGGAAGAACAATTAGCCTCTATGCAGGAAATTTCTGCATCTACTTCGGCACTTTCTAAAATGGCAGAAGACTTACAAGAAAAAACGAATATGTTTAAAGTATAAAGATGACGAATTATATGATTTTAAGAGTAATACTTGGTCAATAAAAAGCAGGCGTACCAGTTATTACTACGCCCATTGCATGAAACTTTCGAGAGAAGCAGGGATAAATAAGCGAGAGAATACGTATAGAAGCTTTGTTATCTTAAAATGGTGGGTTTCAAACTTGGGTAGTGGGTCATCGAACGATATTATGAAAGAAGTACTACTTGATTGGTTCGTCTAGGATATAAAAAAGTTAGTAATTTATCGAGAGACTATTCTTTTAAACGGTAGCCATATCATATTAAAACTACTGTAAATAGAAAAGATAAGGTTCCTACAAGGATAAAAGAATATTTACTTATTGTGCAAAAAGGCAAATAAATTTATTTAATCAATCTTTTTTATAAAATTAATTTTATACTTAAAGACAAACCCACATATTTTGATTAATCTTTGTTCAAAATGTGTGGGTCTTATAGCCGTAAGAGGTTATGTTTTATTTTTCGGTAAACGGAGAGATAGAAATTGAATGACTTTGAATGGTTATATTCAAAGTATAAAAGTGAAGCAAGTGATATTTTTGTCTACAGTCAGAAGCACTCAAAAGAGTGTTTTTTAATTTTTAAAATGTGAACTAACTCTATTACTTTGGAACAAATGTAACTTGAACGTTTTATGAACAATTCATAAAAATCTATACTCTTTTAAATAGTAAATCACCTAATGATAAGATAATTGTTATGTTTAGACTTATTTATTGACATCTTTCGCGAATAAACATAGTCATTTAATACAGCTATTACCATATTAATACATAGTTTGCTTAATTTTATATTCATAGCTATCATACTAGTGTAATTATAATTTCATACTACAAAAAGGTGAGGAGACTACTTATATGAACACTACATTCACAAAATTAAGTAAAAAGGGAATAACTGCTGCCCTATTAGCAGCTGGAATCGTGGGGGTTTCAATGGCACCCAATGCATCTGCCCATGGATTTGTTGAGAAACCAGCTAGCCGTGCTGCTTTATGTAGCCAAAGTTATGGCGCGCTTAACTTGAGTTGTGGAAGGGTTATGTATGAGCCACAGAGCTTAGAGGCCAAAAAAGGATTTCCACAAGGTGGACCAGTTGATGGTAAAATTGCCTCTGCAGGAGGTCAGTTTGATGGCATCCTCGATCAACAAACCGCAAATCGCTGGTTTAAGAATACGATTACAGGGGGATCAAATACCTTTACCTGGAAGTACACTCAGTCGCATTTAACAAGTAAATGGCACTATTATATTACGAAAAAGGGATGGGATTCTAATAAGCCATTAACCCGTGCTGATCTTGAGCTAATTGGAACTGTAGAACATAATGGTACTGAAGCCTCAGCTAATCTAACGCATACAATTAACGTACCAACTGATCGTAGTGGCTACCACGTTATTTTAGCTGTTTGGGATGTAGCAAATACTGCAAATGCTTTCTACAATGTCATTGATGTTAATTTGGTGAATAATGTGGATGTAGATAAGGAAGCTCCATCTCAACCAAATGGATTACAAGCAACGAAAGTTACTTCTAATAGTGCTGAGCTAACATGGAATTCTTCTACAGACAATGTAGGTGTAAAAGAATATCAAGTATTCCGTGATGGTAAGGCAATTGGAACGGTACCGGGAACAACATTCACAGATAAAAATTTACAAGCGAATACAAAATATACATATACAGTAAAGGCAGTGGATGCAGCTGGAAATGTTTCTAAAGAAAGTGAGTCTATAGCTGTAGAGACAATGATTGCAGTTCCAGATACAGAAGCACCAACGCAACCAACTGCACTACACACGATGGGCGTAACATCCTCAAGTGTAGACTTAATGTGGAGTGCATCAGAGGATAATGTAGCAGTTGACCATTATGTTATCTATCGAGGGACATCAGTAGGACAAATGACTGTAGTTGGAACATCGAAAACTACGTCCTTTATGGACAAGAATCTTCAATCAAATACAACTTATAAGTATGCGGTCACTGCCGTTGATGCAGCTGGAAATGAATCTATTAAAAGTTCGATTTTCACTGTAACTACAAAAGAGCAAGGGTCGTCTTATGAGCAATGGAGCCCAATTAAGGCGTACACAAAAGGTGATAAAGTAGAGCACCAAGGTAAAGTATATGAAGCGGTTCAAAGCTATCAAGGATATGGAGATCCAAATTGGATTTTCGCATTGTCATTATGGAAAGAAGTTAAATAAAATAGAGTCTTAAAAAAACCTTATTGTAAGGTTTCAGACTGTCGACAAAAGGCATCAAGAAGCAAACTCTTGATGCCTTTTGTCCTTTTTTATGTTCAGCAAAGGGGATTCTCCTACCAAAGAGCTTGCCATGTCCAAGCTTTAAGAAATGAATACTGTGCATATACCACTCCCGATTTTTCTAGAAGACTTCATTTACTTGTTGCTATCGTATATGATGGGTACTATATCATTTTTCCCAAATGAAAACGTTACAATCATGCAAACCCGTGATGATAGCATGCTGTGCCCTAACATAAAAAAAAATCCATGCTATATAAATTGGAAAATAATAAGTAAGCCAAATTTGTACAGTCATATTTATATGATTTAAAATCGTAATTAGAGCAGTAATTGAGAAACCTAACATAAGTAGGTTAAATTATTTAGTGAAAATAGGATTTTTATGGAATTAATAGAGGGTTAAGTCATCAAAACATTGTGAGTAAAAACAATAAGGAGGGAACGAATATGACAGAGAGCAATAAGGAGTTGTCACTAGAACAACGTGAGGAGCTACTCAGAACTTTAAAAGCCCGTTTTGAGAAAAACATGAACCGCCATAAAGGTCTTGAATGGGCTGAAGTGCAAGCTAAGCTTGAAGCTAATACTGAAAAACTGTGGTCGCTCAATGAAATGGAAGGAACTGGGGGTGAACCGGATGTTGTCGGACATGATGAACAAACGGGCGAATATATTTTTTATGATTGTTCAGCGGAAAGCCCTAAAGGTCGTAGAAGTGTTTGTTATGACCGTGAAGCACTGGAGTCAAGGAAAAAACACAAACCAGAAAATAACGCTATAGATATGGCAATTGCCATGGGCATTGAACTTTTAACGGAAGAACAATACCGGGAGCTGCAGAAATTTGAAAATTTCGATATGAAAACGTCGAGCTGGGTGCAAACCCCTGCAAATATTAGAAATCTCGGCGGGGCCATCTTTTGTGATTGTCGCTACGACACTGTCTTTATGTACCACAATGGAGCAGATTCTTACTATGCTGCAAGAGGCTTCCGTGGCTCGCTAAGGGTTTAAACTTTGCATATAGACAGCTTGGTCAATCTAATTGATGTCGTCCATTTTTTATATTTCTCGTCACCATAAATACATCTATTTGAAAAGAAGGGCTTAAGAATGATTCCTAAGCCCTTTTATTATCAATAAGTGTTTAATTTTATTCTCTCTATTTTTTCCTTAAAGGGCAATTTCCACAATACGGAATTTCTTCTTTTGTATTTACTTGATAGTATCGGCAGCATGTTTTTCGAACCGGTACTTCACTCCATTTTTCTTTGCGCTGAAGAAAAGTTTGAAAAGGATTTTGTTCAATACCTAACCAATTCGTTTCAGTACTAGTAAGTTTATTAAAATTTTCATTTAATTCAGTTACTGCACATGATTTTTCATTTTTGCGAAGAGTTGCATGCAGCCTTACAGCGATGTTTTCCCATAAGGTATTTGGATAAATTTTACATTAATTTGTAATAATATTAATCATTGGCGTTAAATGGCGAGCAAAAATGCGTGTTTTCCAACAGTCTTGAAAAATATTTGTGGGATTTTCTTCAATTTGCAATGTAAATGACGTTACATCCAATCGAGCTGTAGACCACCAATCAACTCTCTCCTTTTGCAGCCCATAATAATCCAGATTCGAAGCTGCCACTAAAATTGCATAACGTTTAATAAATAAAGAACCCGCTATAGCTAAAGAAGAAGTATCTAAATGACTTGCATACTGTTTAATGATTGGGAATAAAGTATCTTTATTCAATAAGTCATGTAAAGGAATACCTTGAGGTGAGGGTTGCTTTTCAACGCATAAGGCTCTAAATTCACTTTACATACCTCCCTTTGCCTTTCGGGATACATAATGGGGTTCCAAAAAAAGGATCTTCCGATACAGCTACTTCCATACCAAATACTTCTTGAACCATTTCTACGGTTACAATATCCTCTGGAGGACCTTGTACAGCCACTGTTTGGTCATGGATTGCAACTAAATGGTCTGCATAGCGACAAGCGAGATTTAAGTCATGTAGAACCATAACGATTGTTCGTTGGTCAGAGCGATTTAATTCAAATAAAAAATCTAATACTTCAATTTGATGAGTCATGTCCAAATAAGTAGTTGGTTCATCTAATAACATAATGGGTGTTTATTATATCTGTTGTACAATAACAACAAAAAAATTTATTTTTATGACAATTCTTTTCATAGACTTTAAATTTAAAAGGTAAAATATATATGCGGGTGCACCGAACCGCTTCGGGGCTATGAAATAAATTCATCTAACTCAGTTATTGTAATAAAACCGATATTATTATTTTTTCCGTACTAAATCATGAACAATATGTAGTTAATGATAAAGGAGAATAGTATGTACACAATTGGACAAGTAGCTAAATTTTTAGGTGTATCTAGAGATACTTTGAAATTTTATGAAGAAAAGGAATTAGTAAAACCTAAGCAAAACATTGAGAATGGGTATAGAAAATATAATCGTTTTGATATATATGACATAACCACAGTAAATTTTTATCGAGAAATGGATATTGAAATAAAAAAAATCCAGGAATTAAGAAAAAGCAAGAGTATAGAGGGGATAAAATCATTAGTAGATGAGAAAGAGCAAGAGGTATTAAAGGAAATAGAATATAAAAAGCTTATTTTAAAAAAGCTTCAGATTGTAAAAGAAGATTGCGAAAAAATTAAACAATTTTTAGGGAAATACACAGTAAAAGAAATGAAACCCTTAGAAATAAGAGGAGAAATAGAGCATTACACTGCATATGAAGAATATGAAACGCTTAAAGAGAACAAGGACAGTCTGAAAAAAGCAGTTACTCTAACTTCTTTAAGAAGGGTCATAAGATTCAATGACGAAGGTATGCTAGAAGATAAGTTTATCATCGTAAGAAAAGTAGAAGACTTTGATAAAGATATTGAAGGAGAAATTGTATCTCATCCAAAATGTATGTATACCGTTATTGAAGATGGAAGGTGGTCAACTGGTGGAAAAAATACTGATCATAACGTGGAAGCTAGTTTAAGAAAAGCAGCAATAGAAAATGGGTATAAACTGTTAGGGCTAGTTTATATAAATCTATTACTTACCACTTATGAAGATGGACTTGAACGTGTATTCTTAGAAATGTATGTACCTATAAAATAATACAGACATATATTGACCTGTGGGTAACCCCTAGGTTTAAGCTGAATGTATTCGTAAATATGAGCGTATGATGTTTACGAAATACTTCGTTTGAAGAGGGGATTATACATGGATAATGAAAAGAAACTAAAAAAACCAGTAGCAAGTTTTATTGTGCTAACCAATATCATTTTTTTTCCACTTTTTTGTCTTGTAGGAGTCATAAAAATGTTAGGGTTTCCTGAATGGGTCTTTCATGTAATGCTCTGTATATCAGCTTGGTCCTCAACCTTTGCTTTTGCAGTGTTATTTAAGAAAATCTATCCTGGGCAGAGTTTTATACAATTTGTAAAAGATAAATTCAAGAATAAACTTAAAGTTTCTGTGATTCTTACTGTAATTATGATTCAAGTCTTCATATTTTTGATGGTAATGTTTTTCGTAGCTACTAACAGTGAAGCAGACACAATTTTTAAGATATCTTCGTGGGGAATGCTGATTTATTTCTTTTTGAAAAATCTTCTGTCGGGGCCACTAGGAGAAGAAATAGGGTGGAGAGGTTTTGCTCTAATGGAGCTCCAAAAGAAACATTCGCCATTAAAAGCTTCGATTATCATCGGATTTTGGTGGGGGATGTGGCATCTACCCATATGGTTTACTACAGGATATGTGGGCATTGATTTAATCAAATATATGCTATTCTTTATGTTTGCAATCCTAGCCACTACAATTATTATGACCACATTTTATAACTTAAATCAAAATTTAATTATTCCAATTACCATCCACCAATTTTTTAATTTTTTTATTGGCATTATAAACGGAAACTTAGTGGATTTAATCATGTATAACGCAATTGTTTATTTAGCAGTAGCAGTCTTAATCATCATTATAAATCCAAAGAAAATATTTTATGGCAAGGAAGCTCCTATTAATGCCAAGCAATACATGATTTAGTGATCGCTAGTATAACTTTCTGTTTAAACTACTGGGAGCGATAAAGAGGCTGTCAAAAATAATTCAAACAATACAGTCCACCTTCCGATCTAGTAAAAATCCGCTTCCCTTTTCACGCGGGAAAGGCATGAGCCACACGAGCAGACGCTCTCTGCTGAAGCTCATGCTCTACTTCCTTCCGCTACGTTGCACACATGCTCTTTGAGCTATGTTCATGATAGAAGTTTATACACGGTATAACAACTTATTATTTTATATCCTTTGTCCAATCAGCAACTTTAGCTTCATTTTCTTTGATCCATTTTTTTGCTGCATCCCTAGGATCAGTGCCTTCCATAATATCATACATAACACTTTCTATATCTTCTGCAGTCCAGTGGAAGTTATCGAGAACACTGTATGCCCCCGGATTATCCTCTTTAAATCCTTTACGTGCAAATGTCCCAATATATTCTTCTGCTCCATATATTCCTTTAGGATCATCTAAGTATTTCAAATCAAATGCGTTAAATTTCCAATGAGGAGACCAACCTGTAACGATGATTTCTTCATTATTCTCAATCGCTTGCTTAAGGGCTGCTGTCATTGCTCCTGCAGATGAGGTAAGTACAGTCCAGCCTTCAAGGTTAGGATAAATCTTATACGCATTTTCTGTAGTAGCTGTCATATTGGCACCTGGCTCAATGCCTGTTATGGTTTTACCAGCTTCATTTGTTAAATCTTCGATAGAGTCTACATCCATATAACTTGGGACGACTAGGCCAATTTTGGCCCCTGTTAGATTTTCACCTAAATCTACTATTCTATCTTTGTACTTCTCAACTTGTGGAGCATGCGTTTGTGGTAGCCAAGCTGACACCATGCCATCAACTTCACCATTGGCAAGAGCCTCCCACATAATGCCATTATCAAGTGGTGTTAGAGTTACATCATATCCTAAATCCTCTAGAACTTGTCCTACTACATTAGTGGACGCTATTTCTGTATCCCATTCTACATACGCTAAATTGACTTTTTTATTTTGGGTGCTTGTATCATCTGAACCACAGGCCGCTAATAGTAAAAGTAATGCAAATGCTAAAACTAGCTTTGATAATCTATCGAATCTCATAAAATCCCCCTCCTTATTGCTTTCTCTATTTTATAAAACGAGCCAAATATACCTAAAAATTAGTAAGTAACAACTTAATGTTATCAAAGGGTTGTTACTTTTGTCAAAAGGCATTGAATAAAGAAGCCGTGCATTTGTTGAGGAAATACAGTTTAAAAAGTGGCATGAGAGTAAGAGAGAAGAAGTTTGCAGATGTTCTAATTTGAGACCTTTTCGTGTTCATATAACAAAACCCGATTTCATCACAAGGAAAAAAGTATAAGATAATATATGAAATGAGAGGCTAGAATTTTTGTAAAGACGTAGCAATATGCCTGTCCAATCATTTGTTAAACTTTCAATCAATAAAGATGAGGAATGGTGTAGCATGCGTATTTTTAGAAAAATTGACATTGAGCAGTTACAAAATGAGAAGAGTGAGCTATTTGACAAACACGTACTTAACATATTGAATGGTCAGGTTATGTATGAAGAGTTTAAAGATAAAAAATTAATGGGTAGTTGTGATTATGCACCATTTAATGAAACGATGTGTATAAACGCGAACTACTAAATTTCGTGTACTGTCGATATATGTATAGTAAGCTACTTTAAAAAGTCAAGGTTTGATGTCTTGAATTTCTTGACCAAGAAGGGTGATATGCGCTTTTGTAAATGCGTCCTGAAGCAAATCCTCAGCTAAAGTATGATTTTTGGTAAGTGAATATAAATAGCGATATATATCATTCATGTAGGTGATATATTGTTTCAAGTTCCATCTTTTCCCACCTTTCACTCTATTCTCGGACAAGGGCCAAAAAAGGTTGCAAAATAATTTAAAAATTATTATAAAGTGTTAAATCCAGGAACTGATGTTGGATTAAAAAACGGCTTAAGCCCAATGGAATAAAGGGCTCAAGCCGTTTTATTTATTTTACAAGAAGAAGGGTATAGAATTTTACTTTGACCGTTTAAAGACGATTTTCCAAAGTGCAAAATTAATGATGAATAGAGCGATTAAGTAAATCATAAATCCATAAGGAAGAGTTGCCATGAAATAGTGTAATCCTGCCAACATACCTAATGGAATGAATAATAGTAAAGATTTCCAACTTTGCGCATCGCCGATTTCATCATAGGGCTTTGTGAAAGGAATTTTACTGCCCAAACCGATATAACATATTACAGTGTATATACAGCTTGCTGCGAAAACTGACAATAAATCCGGGATGATTCTTGTGCCATAAATAAAGCAGAAGATTATGCTGAGAACAATATTTAAAGGAAAATACAATTTAATCAAAAATGCTTTTAAGCTGCCTTTTTGTAAGTCTGTATAGTCCTTGATAGGAAAGATTTTATATATCCAAGCTGCTTTAAACTTTCCTGAATGTCCTAGCATGAGCACAGCAGACGGAATAATAAGCATGCTAAAATATATATTCAAATAGCCCATGCTAACAGAATAATCAACCTCATCGGACCTCATCGTAAACATAAAAATAAATGGGATAATAAAAGAAAAGCCTAAGGAAGGATATACTTTCAATTTAAACTCTCGCTCTTGCTTCATCATCAGGGATGCGAAGCGGTAGAAAGCTCTTTCCTCATTTGTTCGGCAAATGAACTTTAATAAAAACTCCTTCAGCTGATTTTTCTTGGCCTTTTTGGACTTACTTGTGTTTAATAATTTTTGTAGATTGCGCTCAAAGGTCGGCACCAGCTTTACATAAAGTCCTATCGACACAATTGGTATGACAATAGCAAAAATACAGTATAGCACTGTAAATAAAGAGTTATCACCATTAAGCAGTAGCTCATAAGGAGCGGCAAACCACATGGGAATTAGGAAAATACTCCACCAATGAAACGCAACGACAACATCAAAATTGACAAATTCAAAGGACCTAATAAGAACTTGATAGCCAATCATCAACACCAATGACAAACCGATTTGTACATAATTGATGAGATCCTTCAGCTTTTCTCCATCAAAAAATCTCAAGATAACAATATATAAAATGGCAGTTAGAACAACAATGAAAATATTGATTAGAACGAGTTCGAATGCCGTTAAAATAAAAAATATAATGCCTTGTGTAAACAAGCCGACTAAAAGTGGAATGGTCGTTAAGGCTATAGTTAAATACGCCAAATAGATAAATATATGCATAAATTTGGCTGCATTCACCGTTTTAGTAGCGATGGGCTTAGTTGAGAGGATACTTCTATCACGTACATCCAAAAGTACTGAAGAAAAATCAGAAATCATCGACGTCATAATCAAAAAAATAATCATTGCATAAGCGATACTCATCTGGAAAAGATAGTTTTGGCCAAAGCCTATCAAAGGAATTAGCACAAGTCCGAATAACGTATAAATCCACAAAGATTTGATATAGCCATATTTTTTGTCTTGCTTTTTTTTATTTGCTGCTTGGTTAAATAATGTTGGTACCTTGCGTTCGTCCATTGTTAGTTTAATATGGAGAATTTTTCTCATGATGTCATAATCGATGCCCATTTTCACAAATATAAATTGAAATTTATCCAGTAGTTGTAGGGTTTTGAAATCGTTCATTACATGCCACCTTGTACAACTGAAACAAATTGCTCACCAATTTCTTTATGATCATGGAAGCCTGTCAATTGATTGAAAATCCCTTCCAAAGTTCCCATCGTATTGTCCGCTTGTAGCTGGGCAAATGTTCCATCTGCTGCGATTTTTCCATCGTTCAGCAAGATGATGCGGCTACTGATTTTTTCGACAACATCCATAATATGAGATGAATAGAAAATAGTTTTTCCTTGGGCAGCCAATTGAGTCAAAATCTCTTTAAAAATCATTACACTATTTGCGTCTAACCCATTGATTGGTTCATCTAAAAACAGTAAATCTGGATTATGTATAAGGCTAGCAATTATTAACAGCTTTTGTCGCATTCCTTTTGAATAAGAAGAGATTCTTGCATGATATGCTTCACCAACACCAAACAATTCCATTAAGGTTTTTGATTTATCAGCAGCAACCTCTAATGTTTGGCCATAAAGCTGGCCGATGAAGGTTAAATACTCATACCCTGTTAAATTATCATAAACATCAGCTATTTCAGGTACATAGCCAATTCTTCGTTTATATTCAATACGATCTTGTTCGATAGGCTCACCGAAGAGCTTAATTTCTCCACCATAATCGCCTTCAATCCCCAAAATGATTTTAACAGTTGTGCTTTTACCTGCCCCGTTTGGACCGATATAGCCAATAATTTCGCCTCTTGAGACGTGCAAGTCAATTCCTTTTAATATTTCCTTATTGCCATAGTTCTTCGTCAAATTCGTAATCGTCAAAATTTCTTGCTGATCCATTTTACCGCTCCTTTCGTTTTTTCTGTCTGTCTTATATACGGCTGAATACATAAATGGTTTCGGAAAAATTAACCATATATTGAAAAGCTAATAGTATCTGCAATTGCAATAAGAAAGCAAGAAATTCTACTGTCTGTTTTGTGTATGAGTATACAATTGGAATAAACTAAATGTACTTAAAATTTTGGGCAACCGCTGCTAAAGAAAAATACATATGGCGTGGACCTTTTGGGATAGCTATAGTTATGTAAAAATGATAGTAAGGAGGTCAGAGAGTGTTTAATGATTTTAAGCTTATGAATGATCGTCCAGTTTATATGCAAGTAAGAGATTATTTAAAAGAGATGATTAAAAAAGGCCATCTGTTGGAGCATCAGAAGCTACCTTCAACCCGTGAACTTAGTAAATTATTATCAGTCAGTAGAAATACTGTTCTTACGGCCTATGCAGATTTAGAACAATATGGTCTAATCTACGCAATTAAAGGAAGGGGAAATTTTATCGGAAAAGTCGAAACGTCCAAAATGCCATCCATTGAATTTCATTGGAAAGAGAGGCTCAATGAAGTGACATTACTAGCGGACGAATTGGACTTGATGAAGCAAGATGTCTTGTCGGAAAAAGGCATAATTTCATTCAACAGTATTGCACCAGAAGAAAAGCTTTTTGATGTCGAAAATTTTAAAAGGGCTTTTCTGACTCGAATGTCTATTGAGGGAGATATTGTGTTGAATTACGGCTATGCAAAAGGTTACAAACCCCTTATCGAATATCTTCTTCACTATATGCAATTGAAGGGTGTAGATATTTCCAATAAGGATATTCTTATCACGAACGGCTTTACAGAGGGTTTGGATATTTTATTATCTTCGATAGCTAAAAAATCCGGACGTGTTCTTTGCGAGAATCCTACGCATCATGCCGCTTTAAAGCTTTTTCGCTTACATGGATTTGATATTCACGGAATCGACATGATGGATGATGGCATTGACATCGAGAAGGTTGAGGAAAGCTTGTCACAAGGGACTTTTGATTTTGCCTATCTCATCCCGTCTTATCATAATCCAACGGGAATTGTTACCTCCTCTGAAAAGAGAGCAGAAATTATTAAACTATTTTCAAGCTATCAAATTCCTATTGTAGAGGATGGTTTTAATGAAGAATTACGTTATTCAGGCTCTCATCTAGCCCCGTTAATGACTTTTATTGGCCCTGGTAACCAGGTTATTTATATTAGCAGCTTTTCCAAAATTCTCTTTCCGGGCTTACGTGTTGGTTGGATTTTAGCAGATAAAGAACTAATCCACTGTTTAGAAAGTGTAAAAAGGGCACGTACTATTCATACATCTACACTGGATCAGGCTGTGCTTTATCAATATTTGCATGATGGCTATTTCGAAAGATACTTGAAAAAAGCTAGGTCAGTATATAAGAAAAAATATGAACTTGCTCGACAAGCATGTAATCAATATATACCTTTTAAAAGAATGACAGGGGATGGCGGTCTCCATCTCTTTATAGAATTAGAAGAAAGAATGAATGCTCGTGTACTTTTAAAAAAGTGCTATCAAAAGGGTGTTGTATTTTATCCTGGAGATGTTTTTTACAGCGATGGAGGAGGAAGTAACACATTTCGGTTAGGATTTTCCCGGTTAAAAGAAGAGGATATTGTCCAAGGCATTAAAATCATTGGTGAAACTTTGAAAAATGAAGTGGGGAGTTGAAAAAATGAAAGTTGGCGTTATTATGGGAGGTGTTTCTTCAGAAAGGCAAGTGTCTCTCATGACAGGTGAAGAAATGATTACCCATTTAGATAAGGATAAATACGAAGTTGTCGCTATTAAACTAAATGATAAAATAGAGCTGATTGACAAGGTGAGAGATATTGATATTGCTTTGATAGCGCTTCACGGCAAGTTTGGTGAAGATGGTTCAATTCAAGGTGTACTTGAAACCTTAGATGTACCATATACCGGAAGTGGCATGCTATCAAGCGGTATTTGTATGGATAAAAATATGTCAAAAAAAATTATTCGCTATGAGGGAATTCAAACACCAGATTGGCTTCATATTTCGGATATGAATGAGCTTCAGATGGATAAATTAGATAATATGGGCTATCCATTGGTGGTAAAACCGAATTCAGGCGGTTCCAGTGTAGGAGTAAAAATAGTATACGATAAAGATTCATTATTATCCTCAGTGGCAGACGTATTCAAATGGGATAGTGAAATCATTATTGAAAAGTATATAACAGGCGAAGAGATTACATGTTCTATTGTTGATGGAAAGCTGTTACCGATCATTTCGATTCGTCATACAGCCGCGTTTTTTGACTATCATGCAAAATATGATGATGCCGCTACAATTGAAGAGGTTGTAGAACTTCCAACAGCAATACATGAACGGGTCGCCGAGGCTGCAATGGCCTGCTATAGCGTCTTGAAATGCACGATTTATGCCAGAATTGATATGCTCATAAAGGATGGAATTCCTTACGTCATGGAGGTCAATACATTGCCGGGTATGACAAAAAATAGCTTACTGCCAAAAAGTGCTCTTGCAGCGGGAATCACCTATACTAAGCTGTTGGATAACATTATTGAAAGTTCCTTACAGGTTAGGACAAGTGAAGGATATACTATTGTATAGAACAATAAAAGGAGTTCCTTTTGCCAACAATGAAACTTAGTAGAACATGGATAATCAGAAAAACGCCATTTTGATGAAGATGTTTCAAAATGACGTTTTTTATTTTCTGTTAAATGAGGCTGGGACAAAAGAGAAAAAGTGTTAGATTGACTGATGTCGATCTAACACTTTTTGCTGTGAACGATGATGTCCACTACGGCGGACGCTTTCCGGGGGCGTGGCCTGAGCCTGTAGTCTCAGGCGTCACGCTAATCCCCCAGGAGTCGACGCCTTCGCTACTAGTGCTCTCTTCTAATTTTTATTTATGCCAAAGGAAGAACGTCTAAATTTTTCTTCATTTTAGATAGCAACAATTTAATAATATCTTTGCTCCTCTTTCTTAAAATTTAAAGTTTTGTCCCAGCCTCATCATTTCTTTTCTATTGGATGTTCACACAGAAAGGATAACTCTAATTAGTATTTCAGACAGCTTTGTGTCCTATTAGTTTAAGATTTAGATAATTCTATAAATCCATGTCCAAAGACATCTCTGACATCGTGAATGGCAATAAAGGCATCCTTGTCTATTTCTTTGACAATTTTCTTTAGCTTTACAACTTCCTGTTTACTAATGACAATATATAGGATTTCTTTTTGCTCCTTCGTATAATAGCCATGTCCTGATAGGACCGTCACGCCTCGATTCATAAACGCACTCACTTGACCGGCAATGGCCTCTGGTTTTTTTGAAATAATGGTAACTGCCTTTTTAGGATTCACACCTTCAATAACAAACTCCATTACCTTTGTTCCGACATATAGCATAATGATAGTTAACAACAACGCCTCTGTCCCGATAATAAAATAAGATGAGAAAGCAACAATTAAATCAAAAAATAATAAACCATAACTAATACTCCAGCCAAGATATTTGTTCGTGATTCTAGCTAAGATGGTAGAACCTGCTGTTGTTCCACCAACCCTGATAATTAAGCCAATGCCTACTCCAGCAAATACCCCACCGAAAATGGAATTCACAATGATTTCATTTGAAGAGATGGACCATGTTTCTGTCAAATGTAAAAAAAGTGAATGGAACGTTACGGCAATAATCGTATAAATGGTTGTTTGCCTATTTAAAAATTTATATCCAACCACTAATAAAGCTGCGTTTAGCACGAAGCTCACAATACTTGGCGACCAACCAAACAGATAATAGGCGATGATTGTTAAACCTGTTACGCCACCTTCACCTAAATCATTCGGAATGACAAATAAGTTAACTGCCAGCGCAAAAAGCAGCGACCCGATCATAATCATTAAAATATCCAAAACGTATTTCTTCACACACAACACCACCATAAATTTGATTTCTTCTTAAGTACATACTATATCAAGTTTTTTATATATTTTATACTTTTTGTAATGTTGCTGAAAGTCGAGAGGAGGAAATCATTCCGTCTCGGCTTTTTATAAATAATAAACAAATATGTTGACGTAATTCTCAACACCATGTTATTATTATCTCGAATTCAAGATATTTAAATTCAAGATAAATTAATTCGAAGCATTTACTGTCTAGAAAAATTTATCTTTTACAAAGAAGGAGCTAACAAAATGAATTTTTTAAATAAATTCTTTACTTCAAACAAAGAGGAGGAACATAGAATGGCAGAATTAAACATCGGAATCATTTTAGGATCAACGCGTGAAGGTCGTGTAAGTCCACAGGTAGCACAATGGGTGAAAGAAATCGCAAATCAACGAGGAGATGCTAATTATACAATTATTGATATTGCAGATTACAAATTACCTTTACTAGGTGAAACGGGGCAAGATGCTTCGGGAGCTCAAGCTTGGTCAGAGGCTGTTGCAAAACAAGATGGTTTTGTGTTCATCGTGCAAGAGTACAATCACTCGATTACAGGTGCTCTAAAAAATGCACTAGATTATTTACGTGAAGAATGGAATAACAAAGCTGCGGGTATTGTATCATATGGATCTGTAGGCGGTGCACGAGCAGCGGAGCATTTACGTGGCATTATGGGTGAGTTGTTAATTGCGGATGTACGTGTACACCCAGCACTATCATTATTCACAGATTTCGAAAATGGTACAGACTTTAAACCAAAAGCAGTTCAAGCGGATTCTGTTAACCAAATGTTAGACCAATTAATTCCATGGTCAAAAGCTTTATATACAATCCGTTAATATTGCAGATTGAGGGACAACATAACGGGGCAAAGTATGGGTGAGGAAAAACATTTAATCATGAAAGGGCTTGTTAATATGAAAAAACAGACAGCGGGTATTCACCATATCACAGCTATTGTAGGTCATCCACAAGAAAATATTGATTTTTATGCTGGCGTACTAGGTTTACGTTTAGTAAAACAAACGGTAAATTTTGATGATCCCGGCACCTATCATCTTTACTTTGGTAACAAAGGTGGGAAACCAGGTACCATCATTACGTTCTTCCCATGGACAAATGCTTATCAAGGACGAATTGGTGATGGCCAAGTTGGAGTAACGACTTATGTTGTACCAGAAGGAGCGCTACCATTTTGGATTAATCGTCTTGCGAAATTTGCTATTCCATTCAAAAAAGCTGAACGTTTTAGTGAACAAGTGATACAACTGGATGACCCACACGGACTTCATATTGAAATCGTTGCACGTGCGGAAGGTGAATTAAATGAATGGACTTTTGGTGAAGTAACTCCTGAGGTTGCCATTAAAGGATTTGGTGGTGCAACACTATATTCAAGTCATCCTGATGAAACAGCAAAAATACTAACAGGTGTTATGGGGCTTGAAAAAGTGGCGACAGAAGGCGAGTATACGCGCTATAAATCCAGTGCTGATATAGGGAATATCGTGGATTTAAAAGTAGTTCCTGGCCAACGCGGTCAAATGGGCGTAGGGACAGTACATCATATTGCATGGAGAGCACAAGATAATGAGGATCATTTAGATTGGCAACAGCAAGTAATGAGTCATGGACAACATGTAACAGAAGTAAAAGACCGTAATTACTTTAATGCTATTTATTTCCGTGAACCCGGGGAAATTCTATTTGAAATTGCGACAGATCCACCAGGATTCGCGCACGACGAAACACCTGAGACAATGGGGAGTCAATTAATGTTACCAACACAGTATGAGGAACATCGTGAACGGTTAGAAAGAACATTGATCCCAATCAGCGTTCGCTCAGTTGATTAAAAAGGGGGCAAATGTTTTGATATCGATTGAACCTAAGAACAATACAGAGCGTGAAAACTATAAATTATTAATTGGTAGCATTATTCCGAGACCTATTGCTTTTGTTACAACGAAGTCAGAGCAAGGGATTATCAATGGCGCACCTTTCAGTTATTTTAATATTGTGTCGTCAAACCCACCGATGATTTCTTTAGCCATTCAAAGACCAAATGGGCGCTTAAAAGATACAGCTCGTCATATTCATTATCAACAACAGTTTGTTGTGCATATTGTAGATGAGGATAATGTAAAACAGGTGAATGAAACTGCGGCTTCCTTGCCTGTAACTGAGAGTGAAATCGACAGAGCACAATTTACTCTTATTGACAGTCAGCGTATCAAGATACCAGGTATTCAAGAGGCAAAGGTCCGCATGGAGTGTCGTCTAGTACAAACGATTCCTTTGATGAATGGTGAGGAACAGACGGGTGATTTGTTTATTGGAGAAGTTGTTCAATTTCATATAGATGAGGCGATTTATCATGAAGGTCGCATTGATCCAAGGAAGCTACAAGCGGTTAGTAGGCTAGCGGGTTCTAATTACGCAAAAATTGGTGATATTTTTGCATTAGAGCGACCATAATTAAGCCATGTTGATGTGCAGTGTTCCAAGATAAAAGGCGGAAATGTTGATTTAACAGCATTTCCGCTTTTTTTGTTATAAAATTCTTGCTATATTCACGAAATCTTCAGTCGTTAGAAGGACATCAGTTGCTTCTACATTGGCAGCCACTTGACTTTTATGTTTTCCTCCAGGAATAACAGCATCAATACCTTCTTGCGCTAATAACCAAGCAAGCGCTAAATTTGATAATGTTGTTTGATGTTTCTGTGCAATTCCCTTTAATGCCTCTATTTTTGCTAATGTTTGTTCAAATAGCTCACCATGGAATAAAGGATTTGAAATTCGCCAGTCGCCTGCATCCAATCTGAAGTCTTTTGTATATTTACCACCAAGTAGCCCATATGCGAGTGGACCGTATGGAATAAATGAAATATCATGTTGAATACAGTAAGGCAATAAATCTTGCTCTGCTGAACGGTTTAACATATTGTAAGGAGATTGTAAAACTGAAATATCATTATGGCCATTGGCTTCTTTTAGTTGATCTACTGTTACATTGGAAATCCCTATTGCTCGGATTTTTCCTTCTTCTTTTAGACGTGATAATTCACCAATAGACTCAGCTAGTGGCGTATCGTTATCTGGAAAGTGTAAGTAATAAAGATCTACATAATCCATTTGAAGGCGCTGCAAGCTATTCTCAAGTGCTTGGCGTAAATATTGAGGATTATTATCTACTGTGACAGATCCATCTTCAAACCAATGTTTAGCACCCTTTGTCGCTAACACGAAATCGTCTCTTCGATAATTTTTCAGTACTTCCCCGACAATTTCCTCGGAACGCCCTTTGCCGTAAATGTCTGCTGTATCAATAAAAGTTATTCCTAAATCAAGTGCAGTGGAGACTAGTTCCTTACCATCTTGTTCATTTAAGTTTTCAAATAAGTTATGTCCACCTACAGCATTTGTACCAAGACCAATTTCTGAAATATTGATCGCTGTTTTCTTTAACGTATGAAATTTCATCATCCTACCTCCTCGTGTTTTCTATTATCAGCATAGGGCAAAAAGAATTTTTTACCAACACACCTACATATTGTTTCAAATATAGAAACAAAAGCATTTTAATTGTAACAGAAGGAAATTTGCAAATGGAAATATTAGTCTAATAGATAATTAATTTCTACCGTCATTTGTTGACTTGCCTCCACTAATTTTTTTACATACGAACGAATGGCGTTTTTTTTAATTTGTTCAGTCGTACCATGGAAAGCAATTGCTCCGATTGCTTCTTTATTCAGATAAATTGGAACGGCAATGCAGCATTTACCTAAATTGGTTTCCTCGTTATCAACCGCATATCCTTGTGCTTTAATGACCTGTAAATGAGGAATCAATAATCCATAATCATAAAAAGTTTCCGTTGTATATGTATGAAGCTCCATATTATTTAACATTGCTTGCTGTCTGTCAGGTGAGAGGTGAGCTAATACTACTTTGCCAAGGGCACTTGAATGCATAGGTGTTCGAGAATCGATGGCATGAAAAGCAGGCTGCTCAAAAGGCTCCCTAATGACATTTTTTATGACCATTTCGCAATCTTCTAAAATACCAATATAAGTTGTTATTTGTTCTTGCCTTGCTAGGTGATAGGGCGCTATGAGAGAAGCCCATTGGATATCATGATGCCAATATAAATGTTCATTCCTAAAAATATGGGAATTTAAGTGATAATACTTATTATGTTTCGTAACATAATTCATTTTTTCTAATGTATAAAGCATGCGAAAAACAGAAGTCTTATTCATTGATAATTCTTCCATAATTTCAGTTAAAGTAAGCGCATGCTTTTCACGTAGTAAATCCAAAATTAAAAAGCCCTTTTTTAAAGTTGATACCTCATAGGAATTCAATTCAACCTCTCCTTCACTAGTAAGTGAGTAATTCTATTGGTAGGTGTTTGTGTTAATTGTAATTGGGGGTATCTCTATTCTAATCATGCTTGGTCAAGGAATTATCGAAGGTATGCGTTGGCAAATGTTATTCGATGTCCTTGCATGCCCAAGCATCGATTTCAACTTTAAAGGATGGTGCAGCTAATGCCACTACATAAATCATTGTCGTACACGGTAGATGATCACCAAGAAAATCCTTTACGATCTGTCGTCTCCGATTAGCGTCATTTTCTCCGACAAAGTAAAAAACCAGTTTGGTCAAATCTTGAATCCCCATGTTCGCAGATGTAAGATTTTTTAGGATATTGTCTAGTGCGATTTCAAGTTGTTCTAAGGTATCTTCAGGTACTGTTCCATCTACGCTCATCCCTAATTGTCCAGATAATGTCAGCCATCTAGTTGGTCCAGTTACTTCAATTTGGTGGACATAAGGAGCCACTGGAGGGTGAATGTCCTTTGGATTTCTTGAGGTTTTCATAGAATCATCCTTTGCTGATTAGACTTTTTATAAAATATCATTCACATTCGAAGAAGAATAACGTCATTTCGATTAATCCTTTGTCAAACAGCGTTTTTAGCTATATAGTTAAAATAGGTCTGTTTTTACTTATTCTTTTGGATTATGTGAATATTCTTCTAATTATGGATTTTTTAGCTGTTAAGCTCAATGATTTATCATTTTTTGAAAGTGTATAGCATAAAAAATATTTGTTTAGATATCAAAATATATTTTCTACTTTCCTATTATATATGTTAATGTATCTCACGATAAATGAACAAATCAAACCGTAAAGGCAGAGAAGCCGTTTTTTTGAAGGGTGTGAATGCATGGTTGATTTTTTTCGAAGTAATGGATTTAAACGTTTTATTATTCTAATAGGGGTCGCAGTTGCACTATATCTGATGTGGAGTATGATCAATCTTATTCTGCTTACATTCATTATCACCTATCTGATGAATGAACTCTCTACTAGTGTGACGAAAAGGCTCAGACGAATCGCACCGATAAATGAGAAAGCTGTGATTGTTACGCTTTACCTTCTACTTGTAGCGGGTATTGTTGCCGTTATCTATAAGTATTTACCAGTCGTAAGTCAGCAAATTACACAATTGTTTAATCTAATTGCAGCATTTAACCTCAATCCGAATGATAATGAGATAGCGAGGTATTTGGCTCCAACTTTTGAGAAGATTGAGCTAGGTAAATATTTGGAGCAAGGTGTGGACCTCACACTTACAAATCTCACGAATATTGGTAAAGTTATCATGCATGTGTTCATCGCATTGATTTTAAGCTTGTTTATTCTTCTCGAAAAAAAACGCATTACGGAGTTTACAGCGAAATTCAAGGATAGCAAGATTGGTCCACTTTACGATGAACTAACGTATTTCTGCAAAATATTCGTGCGGTCGTTCGGTAAGGTCATCGAAGCACAATTTGTTATTGCAGCTGTGAACTGTGTTGTATCTGTTATTGCGTTGTACTTCATGGGCTTCCCACATTTGATTGCATTAGGAATCATGCTCTTCATACTTGGATTAATCCCTGTCGCAGGCGTTATCATTTCATTGATTCCACTCAGTATTATTGCCTATAGTATCGGTGGATTAATGCACATAGTCTATATTCTAATCATCGTTGTGGTGCTACATGCACTTGAGGCGTATTTCTTAAACCCGAAGCTGATGTCGGCAAAGACGAATCTTCCAATTTTCTATACCTTTATCGTGATCCTCTTCTCGGAACATTTCCTAGGTGTCTGGGGGCTAATCATCGGGATCCCACTGTTCATGTTCCTACTTGATATTCTTGGTGTTACGTCTGTACCAGAGGTAGATTTACAGAAAAAAGTTACAGTTCAAGATAACAAGGAGAAGCCAATTGACTAAGATTGTCTAATCTAATTAAAATGGAAGCATCGCTCTTAAGCGCATGCTTTCATTTTATTTATTTTATTGTGTAATCTTAATTTGCCTATTGATTTATATGAAATGACGCAAATAATACAATATATTGTAAAATTTGAGAATCCAAGTGTATAATAAATATAGAAATGACAATCTTGTCCTATTAATAGAAAGGGGTATTCAATTCATGAAGAAAAAATCACTGAAGCTTTTATCGTTTGGATATGGGTACTCTACTGCTGTTTTTTTCTAGAATCATTTTTTACGGGAGAAGTGTGCCCAAAAATGAGAAAAAGGAAATACAGTAGAAACTATTAAGAGGCGAGGTAAATAATATGAAAAACACTAAAATCATTAGAAAAAATCCACAGGGAATGCCTAATCCAGTAGGGAATTACACGCATATTACGAAAATTCCTAGAAATTCAGAGCTATATGTGACATCGGGGCAAATTGGATTAGATCAAAATGGTCGAATGCCACATAGTATGAATGATCAAATCACCAATACTTTTCATAATATTAAGGTAGTATTGGATTCGGAAGGTTTAACAGCTGAGAACATTATTAAAGTGAACATATGGGCAGTAGAAAAAATTGATTGGGACTACTTGTATGCTGAATGGGAAAAACTATTCGGCAATGACTATCCAGCAATGACGATTGGCTATATTTCGGAGTTAGGTTTACCAGAAATTCAAATAGAAATAGAGATTTGGGCAGCAAAAGCATAGTAACACACCTCATCCAATCCATGGGAACGTATTGTTTCCATGGATTGTTGTAGTTATCGGAGATTTACCAAACTCTAAAGAAAGATTTTAATGGAAGAACATTGTTTTCTTATGAAAAATAAGGAAAATATCTTTAGTATGTGATATATTACATATTACTAGAATGTGTATAAAATGTTTATGGGGGTCGGAAATGTTGGATCAATTACAGGTAAAGAAAACACTCAAGCGTACTTTTGTGCGTAAGGAAGCCTACACGGTTTTAAGAGATTGGATCGTTGATGGAACCCTAAAACCAGCGCAACAATTGCGCGACAAGGAATTAGCAGAATTATTAGGTGTGAGTCGTACGCCTATTAGAGAAGCATTATTACGGTTGGAGGATGAAGGATTTGTACAGACCAAGCCTAATCGTTCAACTACTGTTTCGCCTATTTATGCTCATGAAGTATTACACCTCTATTCGATTGGTTGGACGCTAGATCGATTGGCTATGGAACAGGCCTTTGAGAAAATTGGGGATGAGCATCTGCAAAGGATGGAGAAAATCAATCTTGAACTTAAAAAAGCAATAGAAGAGAAAAATCAATTAGTAGCGGTAGAGTGTGATAATGAATTCCACTCCACTTATATAGAAGTTTCTACAAATGAGGAATTGAAACGAATACTGGAAGGTATTAAGCAAAAGCTCAAACGAGTAGAATTATATTATTTTGATGAGGTAGAGGATGTTCATTTTTCTTACGAGGAACATAATCTGATTATAACTGCACTAAAACAAAGAAACTTACCTTTAGTTCTTGATGAAATAGAAAAGAATTGGAGACAAAGTTTTTCTAGAATTGAACAGCATATATTTTAATACAAGATAAAGAAGATAGATAAGCTCACAAAAGCTTTCAATCAATAATCATAGTTTATTTGGGCCATAGAAATGGAAATTCTGTAGAAAGAGAGCAAAAATTATTTAATGGACAAAATTAAGAGTTACTTAAAAGAATTTCATCCAATTGTTCATATATTAGTATTTGGAACTGTTTTAATTACTTTAACAAGCTCAATGAGTATGCCTTTTTTAGCAATTTTTCTAAGTCAGTCTGCAAATTTAGATTTTGCTACTATCGGGTTTATCATAGGTGTAGGTCCTTTAGCAGGTACTTTCTGTGGATTGATTGGAGGTGTCCTGTCAGATTTCATTGGAAGAAAGAAATTGATGATCCTCTCTTTGATAGGGTTAAGTATTGCTTTTATTGGTTTTATTTCTACCACGAATATTATTTTTTTATTGATTTTTAGTATAATCAGGGGAATTGCGCAAGCTTTCTTTGGAACGGTATCAAAGGCATTAATGGCCGATTTAACACCAGATAATAAAAGATATAAAATGTTCGCTAATCGATATTTAGCTTCTAATCTTGGCTACGCGTTAGGGCCTATGTTAGGTGCCTTTTTAGGAATTGGGGGCAGTACGATAGCATTTATCTTAACATCTTCAATTTATGTCATCTATGCAGTTGTTTTATACTTTATGCTTAGAGCTATCAAGGACTCTAAGCATAACAATGGAGCTGTATCGAAAGATAACATGAATGTGGCTCTCTTATGGCATACCTTACGTAGTGATGTACCCTTAATGTTATTTATTATAGGTGGCATCTTATTAACGACTGTACATGGTCAAATGTCAGTAACACTCTCTCAATACCTACAGGCAAATATTATTGATGGAGTAAAGTTATTTGCGATATTAATGAGTGTCAACGGATTTACCGTACTTATAGTGCAAATTCCGTTAACCAGATGGTCAGAGCGTTTTACTTTAATTCAAAGAATTGCTTATGGCTGCATGCTATTTGCAGTTGGAGAAATCGGATTTGCCTTTTCTACTATTTGGATTGCCTTTATTATTTCGATGTTTGTATTTACTTTAGGTGAAATACTGGTCATTCCTGCTGAATATGCTCAAGTAGATGAGATTACACCACAGCATTTAAGAGGTACTTATTATGGAGCTCAAAGTTTAGGGGAGTTTGGCAATTTCTTGGGTCCCTGGTTCGGAGGGATCTTGTTATCTACGTATGGCGGGACAACCATGTTTTTATTTATGGCTTTCATATCTTTATTAGGGATTTACTTCTTCTATGTAGGGAAGCGAAGCTTTAACAAAAAGATGCAGGTTTAACACGTAGAAAATTACTTTATAGGAATATTTAATATGTATAAAGACTGAAAATTTGATTTACAATGTAGGCAAACTTTGAAAGGAGGAGGTCATTATGACAAACAATACTATTTTTATCCATTTTAAATACTGGGGGATAACGTTTAATTAACAAAAGTATTAGCGTTTCCTCACATTCGAAAGGGGAAAATTTTTGAATAACAATAATGTGAAAATTGTAGAAGTAAATGCAGAAAATTGGTATGAATGTTGTGTACTAGAATTATCAAAAGAACAAACAGCTTTTATAGAACCAAATGCTATCTCAATAGCGCAGTCAAAGTTTGAACCGACATTAAAATCACCCAGAAAATAAGGGTGCCCATCGTTTATATTCTAGTTTAGGGTTTATTGATAATGGGGATAAATTCGGTAAAGAAATGGCAGTCATCAAATATATAAATAAGTAAAAAAGTATTGCAAGAAATAGTGAGGGGAAGGGGCCTGTTTTAGGTCCTTTTTCTACTTTGGAAAGATAGTGATCATTGAAATGCATAGCAGTGGAATATCTAATATGTTATCATTGCATAAGAACTAGTGTTCCTTAAAATGTTAGGTAAGGTGATAATATGTCAAAAATAAAAGTTGAAAAACCAAAACTTTCTCTTCATTTACCTGCTGCGAACTTTCAAGAAATACATGATATGGACGAGCCATATCTGACTAATTGCACAATTACTAATTGCACAATTGAAAGAGAAAATATAGATAAGATAGAATTTTCGCAAGTTACTTTTAAAAATGTGTTATTTAATGATGTGACATTTAGAAATATTGAGTTAACAGATGTTACTTTTGAAAATTGTGATTTATCCAATGCCGATTTTATGGGAGGGATTATACATAGAGTCGAATTTAAAGAATCAAAAATGTTAGGGATTAATCTGTCAGATGCTACTTTAGGCAATGTACTTTTTGAAAACTGTATTATGAATCTAAGTTCGTACGGTTATAGTAGTTTAAAACAAGTACAGTTTGCTAATTGTTCATTACAAAATGCTGATTACTATGAATGCAATTTTAAGAAAGTTGGATTCCAACAATGTGATATAAATGAAGTGAATTTTTCTGGAACATCTCTTAAAGGGATAGATATTAGTAGTTCAACATTTGAAAGGCTAAGTGTAACTTTAGAGGATTTAGATGGATGCGAGGTTTCTTCTGAACAAGCAATTGGTTTTGCTAGAATGTTGGGCTTAAAAGTAAAATAAGCTATTTATTTTGCGTAAAGTTTTACTCACTGTGTCTATCAACGAAAGGGCTGTCTAAAAAGTCCTAAACAATAACGCCTGTGCTCCTATTTGGTAAAAGTCGCTTCGCTTTTCCGCGGGCAAGGTATGAGCTGCATCGCTTGCTAAAGCTCCTTGTTGGTTCTCATACGCTTGCTTTTTACGCGGTCTTTTACCTTTGTATCAGAAAAATAGCCTAATAGGATACTTCTAAGTGTATTGTTTTTACTTTTGGGCCAGCCCTTTAATGTCTACTAGTGTAATCTAAGTTCTTATTTTAGAATTCCTTCATTAAATTATTATTAGTCGTTGAGAAGTTTGTTTTTTATTGATTGTCCCCTATTTCAGCTTCCCATTTGGCTATTTCCTTCCTTACTCGGGGTGCTACCTCAGTTCCTAACAACTCAATGGCTCTCATCACTTCTGCATGTGGCATAGAGCTTAACGGTACATACATCATAAAGCGTGTAATGCCAACATTTTTACGAAGGTGAATAATTTTCTGGGCAACAGTCTCCGGATCGCCAACATATAAAGCACCATCGAAGCTTCGAGCGGCATCGTAACTAGAGCGGTCATAATGTCTCCAGCCTCGCTCCTTGCCAAGCTTATTCATGCCTGCTTGAGTAGAAGGGAAAAAAGTTTCTGCTGCAAGTTCGGCATTATCGGCGACAAATCCGATCGAATGCGACCCAATCTTTAGCTTTGATACGTCGTGACCAGCGTGCGCTGCTGCTTGCTTATAAAGCTTAACTAGTGATTCAAACTGCATTGGATTCCCACCAATAATCGCCAGCATCAGTGGTAATCCTAACAAACCAGCTCGAATAGCAGATTGCTGGTTGCCTCCACTGCCAACCCATATTGGTAAAGGATTCTGAATGGGCCGAGGATATATGCCTAAATTATTAATGGCTGGTCGATGTCGGCCTTCCCAGGTTACTTTTTCGGACTCTCTTATTTTGAGCAGTAATTCCAAATGTTCTTCAAACAACTCATCATAGTCATTCAAATCATAGCCAAACAATGGAAAGGATTCGATAAAAGAACCCCGGCCGGCCATAATCTCTGCACGCCCATTTGAAAGACCATCCAGCATAGCAAAATCCTGAAAGACCCGTACGGGATCAGCTGAAGAAAGTACTGTCACGGCACTAGTCAGCCGAATATGTTTAGTCATGGGTGCAGCAGCAGCCAGCACAATTGCTGGGGAAGATGCTGCATAATCCTCCCTGTGATGCTCACCTACGCCAAACACATCAAGTCCCACCTGATCAGCAAGGACAATTTCTTCCACAACTTCACGCAATCGCTGTGCGTGACTAATCACTTCACCAGTCTTTACATCTGGCTTTGTTTCTACAAATGAAGTAATACCAATCTCCACGAATTATCTCTCCTTTTTTCATTAGCTTTCTCCGTAACTTGCTTTGAAAGCAAAAGTTTTCATATCTTGTTTTTTTATTTTATCTAAAACAAGTTCTTGTGATGTTCAGGCTCATTGTGTAGAAGAACCTGGCTATGATAGGACGTGGCTTATTTTATTGCAGGGGCGCGACTAGTCATTGCCCAAAATAGAAGGGCTACAGCACTAACTGAGGCACCGAGCAAGCATACGCCTTCCCAGCCAAAATGTGCGTATATTTGGGTCGAAGCAAGTGAACCGCTAGCACTGCCAATAGCATAAAACACCATGTACCCAGCGGTAAGACGACTACGCGCCTCCGTACGCAATGGAAGAATCATAGTTTGATTAGTGACGTGTACGGCCTGTACTGCTAAGTCAAGCAGAACGATACCTATAACTAATGCGAATAACGAATGCTCTGTATAACTAATGAACAACCATGAAATCAACAATAGAATTAAAGCAGTGCCAGTTGTTCTCTGACCGTGACCTTGATCAGCTAGCCTTCCTGCACGTGCAGCAGCTAATGCACCAGCTACGCCTACAAGACCAAAAGCTCCAATCGCACTGTGCGAAAGAGATAACGGCTGTGTACTAAGGGGCAATACAAGTGAAGTCCACAAAATACTGAAATCGGCAAAAATCAGTAGGGCTAAAACAGAGCGGATACGTAATATGCGCTCTTGTCTAAACAACATAAACACAGACTTTAGCAACTGGGAATACGACAGGGATTGTACCTTGCGTTCAACATTGGGCAACACCCTCAGAAACATACATACTATAACAAGCAGTAGCATAGCAGATACTAGATATACGGAACGCCAACCCGCAAGATCTGTTAGTACGCCTGCAATAGAACGCGCCAGAAGTATACCGATGACAATCCCGCTTGTTACAATGCCAACGATACGCCCGCGTTCAGCAGGAACAGCCATAGTTGCCGCGAATGCCACAAGTGTTTGAGTTACAACCGCAAGCAGTCCGACCAAAGCCATCCCTGCAAAAAGGACTGTGGTGGTAGATGAAGTTCCAACTATAACCAAAGCAATGATGGATAATGACATTTGACCAATGATCAAACGGCGCTGATTCAGTAAATCACCGAGGGGTACCAGCAGCAGTAATCCCAGACCATAAAAGATTTGTGTAATGGTAATAATAATGCCGATTGTGGCATGGTTAATCCCAAACTCACTAGAAAGCTGATCAAGCAGAGGCTGTGCGAAGTAGATATTCGCAACTGACATACCACATGCAACTGCAAACAATATGGTCACATAGTGTGGCATAGGTGAACGATGGTCAGAAGCTGAGTTAAGCGACCGTAATAGCGATATTCCGGTATTAAATGTTACTTTTTCTTTAACCTCCTTCATTTTGTACACACCTTTTCTATAGATTTAATTACTAAGTGCAATATCATACCGTTCGGTATGGTATTACGCCAAGTAAATATAACTTATAGAAACTGTCTCTGTCAATTAATTTTTGATGGAGCATGTAACGCCCGAAATAGTCATGTTTTATTAGGTTTGTGTAGCACGTGATTGACAATAGAATTAGTAAAATATAAAATTATATTATACTGTTTGGTACATAAATGTATTCACTTACATTGGTGTCATTGAACGAATGAGAAATAAATAAGCGTAACGTGAGGTATTGAGGATGGGACGAAACCGAGAATTTGACGAAGAACAAGCACTAGATGCAGCGATGCAACTATTTTGGGAGAAGGGATATGAGGCTACCTCATTAAGCGATTTAACGTCCAGAATGGGTATTCAACGCCCCAGTATATACTCAGCTTTTGGAGGCAAAAAAGAATTGTTTGAAGCGGCGCTACGTAAATATACGATGGCCCGTGCATCTGAAATACGAACAAAACTCCAAAACAATCCAACTGTAAAACAGGCATTTCGTACTTTTTTTGAAGACTTGGTTGATGAGGAATACACAGAAGGTTTCAGTCGAGGATGTTTTTCCATCAATACAATGGTCGAACTTGCACCTCATGATGAGAAGTTTGAAATTCTTACTCGGGAGCATCAAATGTACTTATCAGTTATATTTCAAGAGGCAATTGAGCGTGGTATGAAATCGGGGGAACTTGAGCAAGGGACAAATGCAAAGGCTTTATCTCAGGCTTTACTCGTATCATTAATAGGTCTAACTGTAATAATGAAATCTCGTCCTGAGCGTTCATTTGTTGATAATTCTGTGGAAGTGATGCTTGCATTGCTCAAGTAAATAACAGGAATCTGCTCGATTTCCGCGGGTAAGCCGTAGGCGTCTTGCAGATTCTTTAATTTAGAGCATCAATTTATGTAATGAGCAGACTCATTAGAATTTGTTCACCTATTTGACCCGTTTTTCGTATTCCTGTATCAACAAATCCAACTTTTTTATATAAATTTTGAGCAGGAATGTTTTTTTTATTTACAACTAGAACGACTTCGTTATATTTAGGAAAAAAATCCTTAATGAAATGTGATAAAGCGAGCATGCCTTCCTTCGCAAACCCCATACCTTGATGTTTGTGATCTACAGTTAATGCTGTTAAAAGGAGTGCTTTTGGGTTGCTAGAGTAGTCTTTCACTCTCTCTGTAGCATGTAAAAGAAAAAAACCTACTGCTTGTTCATCATGAGTTATGACAATACGATATTGCCCATCCGTTGTATTAAGAATTTCTTTTGGGAGTGCAGAAAATTGAATTTGCTGTTGAGGAAGATCAAAGTTCTCTAAATCATGTAGAAATTTTTCAGCAAAGTGCTGTAATTTAACCGAACTGCTACGATTCATGTACATCCCGCCTTTTAGATTTTTCTACGCTTATCATATCATAAAACAGAACGTTTGTACTCTTTTTTCTTTAGGGTAATTTCTGATGAGATAAGGGTCGCTGGGTCGTACCTATTACATAATGATATAAAATTATCCCCCTTCGACACAATACACTGTGAAAGGGGGATAACGTTTTTTCGCTTTTCATGAATTTAATATAGAAGGAATTTCTTTCGCTTTTTCTTTATATACAAGAAAATAAGGAATGCTGTGATGCCTTCAGAGACTGGGAATGTCCACCAAATAGCTTGCACGCCGAATAATTTTGGCAATAATACAAGAGATGGGATAAATAAAATAATACTGCGCAGTAACATAATAGCAGTAGCGAGACGAATTTTTTCAATGGATTGGAAGAATTCCGCAAACACCATATTTATGCCGAGAAATATATATCCAATTGCAAAATGGGCAAAGCCTTGTACGGCCATATTGCGAATTTCGAATGTACTGTCACCAAATAAAGCTATGAGTTGTGAAGGGAATAACGTGGCAACAACTGTCGTACTTAAACCGAAAATAAGAGCTGTCGCAATGCCAATTTTTAAAAGTACTATTAACCGCTTCATCAATCTGGCACCGTGATGGTAGCTGACTAGAGGCTGTAGTGCCATGCCGATGCCTAGGAAAACGGTTAACAGTACTGTATGAATATAGTTAACCATTGCGTAGGCAGTAACGCCATTAGCGCCTAAATAGTGTAAAAATGTTATATTGTATAAAATAATCATGATAGCCATTGAGGCTTCCACTATAAAGCTCGGTAGTCCAATCGCAAATACCTTTTTTAAATCTGACCAGTTAAAAAATTTAGATACGAATTTTAGTTCACATTGATCACGGAAGAAATGTAAACATAGCACCGACATTCCTAAAATAGTGGAAATCGCAGTAGCTAATGCACAGCCAGTTACACCGTAGCCTAAAACAAAAATAAAGAGATAGTTTAAGATTATATTTAAAATCGATGTTGTCATTAAGCCCAACATCGCAAGCTTTGGATTGCCATCATTCCGGATAAAAATACTCAATAAGTTTTCAATCGTATAAAAAACACCAAATAACAAAATAACATGTAAGTACTCTTTTACATAAGGATAGGTAGCATCGCTTGCGCCAAATATATAGGCAATGTCCTTTAAGTTAAATAAAAGAACCATAATCAATGTTACCACTACAGCAAGCATCGTCAAAAATGATAATGTGAAAAGCTGATGTGCACGTACTTTATTGCCCTCACCAAGAGAAATCGAGAACAAAGTGGCGCCACCCATACCGACCCACAGAGAAATCGATAACAAAATAGAAAAAATCGGCACTGCGATATTTACTCCTGCTAAAGCTGTCGGACCAACACCATGACTAACAAAAATACCGTCAACTAAAATATTGACCGACATCAGTAACATCCCAATCATAGCTGGAAATAAATATGATAAAAACAACGGCTTCAGAGGTCTTGTTTCAATAGGGTTAATTGTTGTCATGATTGTGTACCTCCTTTACCATCACTTTTTCACCTTGTTCATCTAGTTCACCATTGAAAACGAATCCGAATTTTTTATATAGCTGAATGGCAACTTTATTATCGTCATAGACACTTAAATATAATTTTTGGCAATGATATTTCCTTGTTAAAAAGTGAATAAGTTGCTGTAGAAAATACTTACCCAATCCTTTATGTTGGTAACGTTCATCGATAAGGTAGCGGTCTAACCAAACACGCTCCGTCTCATCCTCGTGTTGAAAAACGCCATACATTGCAAATCCAACCGCAACGTTTTCCTTATACAGACCAACAGGTATAAAACGTTGATCGTTTTCAGCTTCGTTCAAGCATTGTATTGTCGTTTCAATAAAATTCTGCTGATAGTCAGCGATACGTAAGGCTAAAATTTCTTCTTTGTTTAAAGTAGAGATGTCACGAATTTCCGTGAACATAATGTCAAAACCTTTCTATTTATATTGTGATTAGCTACAATTTAAGGTATATAGTAACTATATAGTCAAGGGAGGAAACTTAAAATGCTCAATAAAAATATAAAGTTTTTTACAACAGGGGAATTTGCTAAGCTATGTAAAGTTAATAAACAAACGTTGATTTACTACGATCAAATAGGGTTATTATCACCAATCATGAAAGACAATAAAGACTATCGCTATTATTCCATTGCACAATATGATTTCTTTAGTGTCATCGAATTATTAAAGGCACTCGGTATGTCGTTAAAGGAAATTCAGCAATATATGGCAGATAAATCACCCGAGAATTTCTTAGAATTGATGCGTCAGCAAAAGGAGATAGTTACAAAAAAACGCCGAGAGCTTGAAATGATTGAAACAATTATTGATGTAAAAATTGAGTCCACAGCGGAAGCCTTATATCTTGATTTTGATAGCATTTCAATTGAACATTTCCCTGAGGAAACATTGTATTTGAGTAAAAATATTGAAGACTCCACAGAGGAACAGTTTGTCAAGGCAGTCTCTGATTTTATCGATGAGTTAGATCGTTCACAATTAGATACAGGCTATCCGATTGGCGGTATTACTAAAAGAGAGCAAGTATTAGCCGGTAACTATGATAATTATTGTTTTCTATATATGGAGCAACCACAACCGCGGGAGGGTCACCCATACTTTAAAGCCATTGAAGGAGAATTTATTATTGGCTACCATGTGGGACCATCCACTACACTTGGGGAAACATACGAACGTTTATTTAATGTCATGCAAGACAAGGGTTACATGCTAGGGCAGTACGTTTATGAGGAATATATTTACGACGCAGTTATTAAAAATCGTGAAGAGGAGTATGTGACGAAAATAATGATGGAACTTGTAAAGATATAAAACCATAGGGAAGACTATAGGATAAATGTGTTAGAAAAAGATTGTTACTCATTCAAAGTTATTGCATTATTAGCTATAATGGTTGTTACTTTCACATAGGAGGAGAATATAAATGAATAAGGTAGATGAAACACGCAATCTTATTATTAAAACTTCCTTAGCCTTATTTAATAAAAAGGGTTATAGTCAAACTTCTATCCAAGATATTATGACAGCAACTGCACTACCTAAAGGTGCTATATATCGAAGATTTGAAAATAAAAACGATATTGCAATTGCTTCGTTCGAATATGCGGGCAGTATTATTTGGCAGTATTATTTTGAAGCAACGAAATTTATGGTTACTGCGACCGATAAATTAATAGCCATGTTTCATATCTATCAAGATGCTGTTAATAGCCCTCCAATCGAAGGTGGTTGTCCTCTACTTAATACAGCTATCGAATCAGATTTTGGTTTTCCTGAGCTGCGAGAGAAAGCTTCAGAGGCCTATAATCGAACTGTGTTTTTTATACAAGGCATCATTGATGAGGGAATTCAGGCCAAGGAATTTCGTCAAGAGATGGATTCCTATGCTGTAGCATCCTTTTTGCTTTCGACTATAGAGGGAGCGGTGATGGCAAGCCGTTTATCTTTAAATAATGAACATATGCAACATAGTGTTGAACAAATGAAAATACTTTTACAGCATTATACAGAAAAGAACCATAGTTAAATCTTAACGAAGGTTCTTTTTTTATTGTCACAATAGATTATTGTTTTGTATAGGAAAATGGAGGACTATCATATATAATGCAAATAAAGGACCGGACCGTCCGGTCCTTTATGATGAAGTGTGAAACTTTCATTCTTTATAAATAATGAAATAAGAAGGAGCGTTTAATATGAAAGTCGCAATTATGCTTTACGATGGAATTACAGCGTTAGATGCAATTGGTCCGTATGAAGTGTTCGCAACAGTAGAGGGCATACAAGTAGAGTTTGTCGCTAAAAAAAAGGGTTTAATAAAATTAGATTCTAAAATGGGCTATTTACATGCAGATTTAAGCTTTTCTGAAGTGCCATCAACCGATATTCTCATCGTTCCTGGTTGTCGTCCTCCTAATTTTAAAGCGCCAATGAATGATGAAGACACATTGCAGTGGATGCAGCAAATTCATGAAACGACTAAGTGGACCACTTCCGTATGCAACGGTTCTTTAATTCTGAGTGCCGCAGGTTTGCTAAAAGGAGCGAAGGCAACTAGTCATTGGGGCTCCTTCGACATTCTAAACTCACTTGGTGCCATTCCAACAGAAGAAAGGGTTGTGCGCCAAGGTAAAATGGTTACGGCAGCTGGTGTCTCATCAGGCATCGATATGGCTCTTCAGCTAGTAGCGTGGGAATGGGGAGAAGATATTAGTCAATCAGTCCAGCTATTGTTAGAATACGATCCTATGCCGCCTTTTGATGCAGGGTCGCCACAGAAAGCACCAGCTCCTATGGTAGAGCAAGTAAAAGTGATGCTGAAAGAACTTGCGAAACAAGAGCCGCATTTATAGCGCATTCAAGGGCAAGAAACTCCTGCTGGCATGAATGAAAGCATTGTCATGGAAAGACGTAGAGGATTATTCTGGATGATAGGTCATTGTTATGAAGGCTGGGATAATGTTTCGATGGATACTTAGAATCATAAAAGGCTAAGGATTCTTTCCTTAGCCTGCTTTTTTCAATAAATAGATGGAGAGACGGATAGAATTTTCAAATCCTTCTACTTTAGATAATTCGGCATACTAACCTTGTCAATCAGAAGGAGTCCATCGTATTGATCGCGTGGCACAAGGCTTTCCTGCATAATTCCCCAACTATAAGATAGACGCGGTTCAAACATCCACGAATTTCCACGTTCATTTTGACGGTTTCGTAAATCTATGAATGTGTAAGGCTTATGTGTCGTTGAAAGAATATCTTCAACTGATCCTTTTACTGGTGGCAAGACCTCCATAGGTTCACGCATATTGTTTGCCGTTTCTCCACCAGCCATATAAAGACCAAGCACATAGCTATATTTTTTATAGATATCGGGTAGGCGTTCACCCATTAATTTTACCGGATAAGGAGAACCCATGACTTCAGATTGGGCTTTGCGAATATGATCATTATGAGCCCAAACAATAAATTTTTCTGCCGGGTAAATTTCTGTTGATAACCAAAGCAAGTTTTCGAGCATTGCTTGATCACGCCATTCCATTGTTTTCAAAAACGGCTCAGGGTTATTTTTTTCGATTTCAATATTTGATTGAATTGTAAGTTCCACATATTCATTTGCTAAATGGATACGATCTGTTAACGTTCTCTCCATAAGTTTTACAATATGAGGTTCATTCGGATAAGCTGATTTTAATTCTGCCTCCTTAAGCTTCACTTGTGATTTTACCTGTGTGTAGATATCAATGATACTAGGCTTTGCTTTTTGGTAGCCTTGTAAATCCTTACTTGAACTCCACTGCGCTAATTGCTCCTCTACGTTACTGAACTGTTTAGCTAAGTCACTGTTTTTTAACCAGTCACCGTTTGTAAATGCTCCTTGTTGCTGAATATCAAATCCTGCTAACACTAGTGGTTTATCTGTTTGTTGAGTCTTTTTCGTATAGTCAAACAACGGTAGTGTTTCCTTTGTCCACCACACGCCAAAAATAGCATCCTTCATCGTTTGTTGTGCGGCTTGCTTGTCAATTTGTCCTTGGGCATTCATGACATTGCCCATACCGCTTTCAAATGCAAGAACGTTGTAGTCCATTTCTTGATGTAAAAATTGAATGATGCGGGTTTTGGCAAGGTTAAATTCAGCCACTCCATGCGAGCTCTCACCTAAAAAGACAATGCGTTTATCATGTAATAATGGCTTTAACATCGCTAAATCATCAAAATTACTAGATGGAATGTGCTGCTTTTCTAGTTTTTCTGGTTGAATGGACGTTAAACTATAGGCATGGTCATTGGTCCAACTTTTCCATTCTTGTAGTGTTTCATTTGATGTGCGAGCTTGCTTAACATCTACATTATTATTTTCCACTGCCGTGTGCTCTGTATGGGCAGGGACAGCAGCTGAGGCATTGGCAACATTGCTGAAGCTTAGTAAACTAGTAATGGCTACGCTTAGTGAAAGCAAAACTATTTTTTTCTTGTTGTTTTGCTGATACGGCTTAATCAAAATTCATCGGCCCCTTTCTTAGATGAGTCCCATTATAATGAATTAAGGTTAAAAATTTGGTGGAACTTGTTTAAATTTAGTTTAAATTCCTGATATTTCTTAGGGGCGGTGTATATTTAAAATATGGAGCGGACAAAAAACACCTCGAGATGGGTACATGAAAAATCAGTACGCATTTTGGAAGGTGTGTTTTTGTCTTACTTGTAATGATATGTGCCTACTCGTGGATTGTTACGCTGGATTTGATTAAACCATGCTTGATCTTTTTTCTCTTGATTTAACGTACTAACGATGGATGATGAACAATTAACACAGATTTTTGCTTGAGTTATATTCCCACATCGCTCACATGGCGCGCCGAGATTCGGGAATATCGACTTTTTTAATTTACCTGCTTTTACCCACTTATAAATCAACTCGGATGAAACACCTGTTAATGCAACAACTTCATCATTTGATAAAATGCGATTATTTTTTCTTAGTAAGAAATGATGTAATTCTGAAAAAACATCTTCTTCTCTCGCATCTATTTTTTTGCCAAATAGCTGCATGCTACTTCACTCCTCCATTACTTCATTTGAGGATTTCTCCTATACTTTCATTCATGCTGATGGAATGCTCATCATATTTATAATTTTCCCAACGATTACGCGCTAGCTTGCGATACTTGTTGGATATACTACGGTCAGAAATTAAGCGAGAGAATCCTTTTTTGGCTTCGGCAATATCACCGAGACGTAAGCTCAGTTCTGCATGTAAAAATTGGATACGTTCCTCGCCCTCTTGGTTGGAAGCAAAGGACTTACTGTAAAAGTCTCTAGCTGCAAAGAGATAGCGCATTTCTGATTCCTGTTCGCTTTTTAAGCGGTAAAGCCATGCTATTTTTAGCGCGAAATTGGCCATTAAAAGGGGCTCTTCCATAGATGCCCTCGATACGAGGTATGCTAATTTGTAGCTTACAATCGCGTCATCAATTGTCCGTTCCTGACAAATATTCATTGGTTTTTGCAGTTCTTTAATATACAATTCATCAATTAGCAGCATGAACGGACCATAAGTTCTCGTCATAGATTTGTGGTACGCATATCCACAATGTGGACAAACAGCTACTTCGTAAAACAGCGGATTTAAACCTTCATAAATGGGCATGAAGTCTGTTTGTTCCTCCATTACTTTATAGCGGTTTGGACGTACCTTATATGTAGTAAAATGTTTTTTGCAAAATTTGCAATCCACATTACTTTCATAGTAGTAAATGTTAAAAGCCATATGATTCAACTCCTTTACTGCGAATGCATAGTTATTTCTTTTGTTCTATTTATAGAATGTATATGTTCGTTCAATAGATTTAATTAATTTACTCTTATATTAACAATTCTATGTTTATTGGTATACTCCTTTAGAATTATTTACACAATATTTGTTCATATTTATGTTATTTTTATGTAAGTTTGAAGTTTCGTAAAATCTACTGGTAATAGCATTTATCGGTGTGTTTGACATAAAGTTAAATGGATTGTCAAATTACAATTCATAGTTGACTTGAAAAACTTTTTTTTGGTGGACAGTGCTGGCTGTTGTATGACTTTTTTTTATTGCTGGTTGTAGGTTAAATTAACTATTGTAGGTTTTCACAAAAAAATTCCTGTCATTGATACTAATTAGATGATATCAATGCAATTAGTATAAAAACGGGCAAGTTGTTTTTCTTTATAATTTAAAAGTACAATATAGTAATAATTGCTAATTAGCATCAAGCAATCAATCAATGAAGGAGCTAATATGAACTGTAAAATTATATTCTTTGATGTTGATGGAACGCTCATTAATTATGAGGATGGGAAGTATCGTAGACAGTACTAAGATAGCTCTACAGATATTGAAAAGCAAAGGGATTCGATTAGTGGCTGCTACTGGAAGACCACTATCAATGTGTCAGGATTTGATGGCTCTAGGTATCGAAACGTTTATTACAGCCAATGGTGCGTATGTGAAGCACCAAGATCAAGTTATTCAAAAAATACCGCTGGCGCAAGCGATAGTGCACACAGTAAAAGATTTTGCTGATGAAAATAACCAAAGTCTTACATTTTTTACAGAACAATTATCAATGAACAGTGTACATAATCCTATAACTTTAAAAGCAATGAGAGAAACTTTATCTTTAATGGATTTCCCGATAATCAATGAAGATATTTTAAATCAAGAGGTCTACTTAATGTGTTTATATGTGGACGAACAGATGGAGAAAAAGTACACGAGGCAATTTCCAAATTTAAAATTTGAAAGATGGCATCCAAATATCGTCAATGTCTTGCAAGACGATGTTTCAAAATCAATTGCAGTAAAAGCTGTGTTAAATTATTTCCAGTTAACTTCCCATGAAGCCATTGCTTTTGGTGATGGAGACAATGATATTGATATGTTGGAGCAAGTTGGATATGGTATTGCGATGGCAAATGGCAGTGAAGCATTAAAAAGAAATGCTGACTTTGTAACGAAGAAATCCAATGAGGGTGGCATTGATTATGCATTACGTAAACTGTGCCTCATCTAAATAGAGTAGCTATTTTATAGCCTGTGTAAGTAAATGCCGTAATTAGGTCTGTTCCAAGGTACCAATAAGTGACCTTGGAACAGGCCCTTTTTAGATGATGTTGAAAGATTTAAGGCAAAATTGCGAATGAACGCACGGGGAAGCCGGATGCTTTTTCAGGTTTTGGCACGATATTGAATATTATTGCTCCTTTAGGTGGTAGCTTGTCCAAATTTGTCATCAGCTCGATTTGGTATGTATCCTGATCGAGTACATAATATTCGCCATCTAACTTACCATTTTTACGAAAATCAGCAGCTGAATCAGTATCAAATGTTTCATGACCTACGGCACTCACTCTTCGTTCTTTAAATAAAAACTGTAATGCTGGTAAGCTCCAACCGGGAATATGATTATGGCCTTCTTCGTCCTTGTTATTAAAGGCATCTTTATCTGGCCAGCGTTTACTCCAATCTGTTCGCAGTGCAACAAATGTCCCTGCTTCTATTTCGCCAAACTCCGCTTCAAAGTCAAGAATATCCTGTACAGATAACGAGAAGTCATGATTTGTTGCAGATTCCTTAGCTTTGTTAATCACAATAAGTGGTAAAACAAGTTCTTTTAATTGTAATTCATCCAAATAGCGCGTGTCTCGGACGAAGTGAACCGGCGGATCGATATGTGTCCCATATTGCCCAGGAAACGTAAATTGTTGTGCAAAAAATCCTTCGTCATGCGAGAATAACGTGTCAAACTTCGCATCCTCAAACATAAAAAAGTGTGGTGAATTGGGACCAAATGTGTGTGTTAAATCAATCCATTCCTTAGATTTTAATAATTGAAGTGCCTGTAAAAGTTCGTTAGTCAATATGAACAGCTCCTTTAGTTAAAATAAAAAGAGAGCCATCTTTTAGAAGAGGGCCCTCGTGCATCACAACTGAAGTCAATCTTCTCATCTTTAAGGCGATATTCGCCATTGGAATTAGCACCATGCTAAGGCTGGTTGCTGAGACTTCATAGGGCCAATCCCTCCGTCTCTCGAGATAAGAAAAAAAGCGTATAAGAATTTTCAGAAAAATAATTATAAGTACTTTAACATATTCAACCATAGTTTACAAGTTTAAGAGATGTGTAATAAAAGCGATTTTATCTACTTCTGCCAATCACCAATTTAAAATTAATGTTAGGCCGCAACAACCGTTTTCAATAAAAAGTACTCGAAGATTATCAGGTGTATATTTAGTGTCGAATTTAATGCTGATGCCTGTGGACGCAATTAATTTATCGACTTCAGTTTTATTTGATAGTTGCGCGGCGTTCATGAGATCGTGTGCAAATTGCTCTGACCCATCAATTTTATCTGTAAGTAGTCGAGCTTGCTGCATAATCGTTTGTACCTGTTTTGCGGATGACTGCAGTTTATGTGTGTTAACTGGTGGGAAGGGGCTAGTGGTTGGTTGATTTGTCGGCATTGCCAAATGGCTAGGGAGTGGGCTAGGTGTGGTATGGTTGGACGTTGCCCATGGGGGATAATGATTGGCATAGACAAAATACGGATAAGGGTTGTAATACAACGGAATTCCTCCTATCCAATTTCTGATACCCTTATCTTATGTAAAATAAAGACGTTAGGTGTTAAAGGTGTCGATCTTCTAAAACCAACCATGAAGTTACTAGTTTATATATACAATCAAGCACATTATTCGGATGATTAGTCCTGCCTTTTAGATGTCTTACCCTAGAACATGTAAGACATCTTCTATTTTTTTGCTGTGGGAAAGTACGCCGTAATTCATCCACGTTAAAAAATCCACTTCATAGACGCAATGATTTTTAACCGCTGAAAGGGCAAGCCATATAGGTGAGGTTAAAATATTTCGTTCCTCTCCTTCAAAAGTAGAATGCTGTTTATCAAATGTTATGAACAGATGATGGGCATCAAGTTTACTAAGTTGATCGTTCGTCAATGCGCATCTTCTTGTGTGATGAGGCATATTCCAGACAAGCGGATGGGGCATCAAACCTAAATCTCGATATAAAATGGGCCCTGTGTAGCCGCATTCTGGGCCAGCATAAAGACTAATACTATTTGCTGAAATACGAAGAAAGGCAACGGTTTGTCCATAAACAGATTTACTTAAGATTGTTCTGGCATCATGGACAGTGTGCTCATATTGCCTAATGACATCTTTCATGATGGCGATTCGGCCTGTTAGATCTGCAATTTTATAGAGTGTTGAACGCCAGTCCTCACCAGGGTGCGAGAAATGACAAATTGGCGCTAACTGATTTAAATGGTGGCAAGTGTCCCAGCGCTCTACACCAGCATTTAACATGATTAAATTTGGCTTATATTGTAAAATCTGTTCCATGCGACCATCGGCTACATCAATATCCGGCACTTCTTGTAAGTCCAAGTATTCTTGTTTCCCCCATTTTGCATGGCTAAATTGGGCAATGGGTGTAATGCCTAATGCAACTAAAAAATCTTCTAAAAAAGGAGCAAAAATACGAATGCTGTTGCTGTGACTTTTACGATATTGTCCCGGAGAGACACCGACATGTTCTTTAAAGCGACGGTTAAAATAATATTCATTATTAAATCCAACGGTTTGACTGATCTCAAATATCCGATCATTAGTTGTGCTAAGTAATTGTTTTGCACGATCAATCCGAATATTGTTTAAATAGTGAAGAGGGATGTGGCCAGTGATTTCTTTAAAGAGACGAGAATAATTCCACCGAGGAACATCTGCAATATGTGATAATTGTTCGACAGTCCAATCCTTTTCATAGTGTTCGTGGATATAGTCAATGGAATGTTCAACAGATTGGCGGTCATTTTTTTGGTGCAATTTAGGGAGATTCTGTTGAAGAATAAATAGCATAAATTCTTGAAATCGAACATGCTGCTCAAATATCGAAAGTTCATCATTCATTAAGCGGTTGCGATAAATAATCTCTAGTTGATTGTTACATTGTGAAACGGGAAGGCAACGTAGTTCACCTATAATTGAAAAGATTTCATGCACTTTAGGTTGCTTTGAATCACCCAAACTTATAGTTGTAAACGACAATTGATAGAAACTAAAACACTCACTTTCAATGCTAATTTCAGTCATGTTATCTGGAGAAATAATAACGCATTTACCTTCAGCAAGTTTAATAGTTTCCCCAGCTACTACTAGTTTTCCATGGCCATTATTAATGATGAATAATGTATAGTCATTGTTATTATTTGTCTGCCATTGCCTTTCTGAGAATTGAGCAAAATACAATATTTCTTGTAATACGTACATAAACGGTTGCTTTCCCATTGCATCCTTCATCCTTTCCATATTTTTTTTGAAAACAACAGAAAGAAAGCCCTTAGAGAGCTTTCCATTTTTCAAGATGATTCAGTTATTTAACAAACCATTTTTCAAGATCATCATATTTTAATAAGTTTGCTGTAATAGCTCCTGTTTGCCAATATGTTCTACTTGCGATATACACATGACCATTTTTTACTGCGGGTACCGATTTCCATAGCGTGCTATCAAGCCATTGAACAGCCTCTTGATTTTCCTTCGATTCCCATGTTCCATCAGAAGGGAAGATGATAATATGGTCCGCATCCAAATTGGGAATAGCCTCTTCAGATAAAACTTCTTGGAATTCCTTCATATCACGCACTAAAGGATGTGGTGTTAAACCTGCTTCTTTGTAAACATTCCCTATGAATCGATTTTCGATGCCAAGTAAAGCTAAAGTTTTATCTGCAACGTTTAAACGTAAAACGGCTACTGTATCGTCACCGACAGAGGCATCTAATTCAGTTTTTAATAAAGTCACTCGCTCTTCATACTGTTTAACAACCTCATCCGCTTTTTCTGATACGTTTAAAACATCTGCAATTGTTTTTACAATTTCTCGAGGATTTTGGAGAATTTCTTCTTTTAATCGATAAGTTGGTGCAATTTTTGAGTACTTTTCATATTTCTCTGAATCGACTGCTCCGTCCACAATGATTAAATCTGGCTTTGCTTCCAATAGAGCCTCTATACTTCCTGTCACATCGAACTTAGGTACATCTAAATTTAAATACTCTTGTATACCCCATATTGGATGATACCACTGGATGACTGGCTTTATATCAAGAGCGCTTAAATAATCTTCTAAGTAGACGGCTGCGACTCTCTGTGGATGGGCAGGGATTTCGACTTTACCAAACTCATCCTCTACAATTCTAGTCTCTGCTGCTGATGTGTTTTCTTGCGATTCAACTTTTTGTTCGTTAGAACTACATGCTCCTAAAATGAACGTCAGCACCAATAAAAGTGCTAACGAAAAAAATGGCCCTCTACGCATAGCTATTCACTCCTATAGTTTTCGTACAGATACACTGTGAAAACATTTGTAATTTAGAATGATAATCATTCTCGTTTGATTCAAGTAAATTATAGGATACATTAATTAAACAAACAATACACATTCTCTAGATGTTTCTTATACAAACTTGAGAGAGTTTTATGGTAAAGAAGTGGGAGACACAAAAAATAGTAAGTGTCGTCTTTGAGTATTTTATATTTGGGACAGTTGATAAAGATAAAGGGGATTTCCGTGTAGAAATAGAATTAAGTAAAGAGACTGTAGAAAAGGGGATTACGAGATGAACCGTTTAAATTTAATAACGTTAGGTGTTAAAGATATGGTAGAGTCACTAACATTTTATCGTGATGGACTTGGGTTTGAAGTATTTGTATATGGAGATGAATCAAGCCCAGATGTAATTTTCTTTAATAATGCAGGCACAAAAATTTCACTGTTTCAAATTGATCGCTTAGTAAAAGATATTAACGAAGAAAACACACCGCAGTTAGGTCATGGCTTTGCAGGAATTACCCTTGCTTATAACGGGAAATCTAAAGAAGAAGTTGATGAAGTATTTTTATTAGCTGAAAGGGCTGGTGCAAAAATCATCAAGAAGCCGGAAACAGTATTTTGGGGTGGATATAGTGGTTATTTCCAAGACCCTAACGGCTATTATTGGGAAGTTGCATATGGCGATAGCTGGGAATTTGATGAAAATGATATGTTAATTATTAGCGAGAACTAGAATATTTCGGCGTGTATTGAAAAATATTTTTCAATACACGCCATTTTTAAAATTCTTGGATATATAGAATTATGATTTGAGTTAGCGTTTTTGTAAATGTATAATACAAAATATGGATTTTCGAGGATACACTTATTTCTATTAAGCCGAAGTCATATATTTGGAGGATATAAATTGTTTCGTATATTGTACATAGAAGATGAAAAAGAAATAGGTCAGTGGGTGACAAGAGATTTAACAGAAAGAGGCTACGAGGTAACTTGGCTAGAATCGGGAGAAGAGCTCGAGAAATACATTGTAGCCGCAGATATAGTTGTATTGGATGTTATGCTGCCCGGATTAGACGGATTTTCTATTGGCAAGAGAATAAAAAAGGAAAATAAGGAATTGCCGATTTTAATGCTGTCAGCACGTACAGCAGTAGAGGATAAAATAGAGGGCCTGAATTTTGCAGATGATTATTTAACAAAGCCATTTCATCCAGACGAGCTTGTCGCACGTCTTGAGGTATTGCTGAGGAGATATCAAAAGAATGATGATGTACTAGAACTTCAGCATCTAAAAATTCATACGAAAGAGATGCGTGTTATCAACCGACAAACTAATGACGAGATTCAATTAACAGGTAAACAGTTTTACTTACTGCAATTTTTTATACGTCATTTAAATCAAATATTAACGAAAGAACAGCTCTATGAAGGCGTTTGGGGTGAAAGCTACATAGAAGGTGATAAAACATTAATGGTCCATATTCGATACTTAAGAGAAAAAATAGAAATAAATCCCGCTAAGCCAATGATTATTGAAACGATACGTGGAATTGGCTACAGGGTGAAATTATGAAATTTTTGCGACCATTTTTTTTTCTGCGATCATTATTAGCTAAATACATGTTGATTATCCTGATTGCCATGTCAATTACTCAGGTGGCTTACTTTGTTATTGCCCTTTTTGCGTTAGAAATCACTAAAACCGGGCAGGATGAAAGTTTAAATGAAGTTAACCAAGAAAGCAATGTTGAGGAAAGATGGCACGATGAAGCGAAGCACATACAAAATTTTACGGATGAAACAATTACGCAACATTTTGAAAGTTGGAAGCAGCGATATCCGAAAGCAGCAATGTTTTGGATAAGCGAGGATGGCACACTACGCTCAAAAGTAAATGTACAGGAGCAGCTACCATCAACATGGACACCTTCCTTTACAACAAAATTTATTAAAGAGCGTTATGGAGGAAATCCCTTTACGGTTATTGCCTTTGTAGGGGAGGATGAAACAAATGGTTTTATTGTTTTAGAAATTCCTAGAGATGTATTTAATCCACCACTGAGGAATATTTATGAACAATATGGTTCCTTGGTGTTTTTGGGTGTTATTGTCATTATCTTATTTTTTATTTGCATATCCTTTTTGTTCTTTAGAGGGATTCGAAAACGCTTATTAAAACTACAGGATGCAATGGAAATTCGGGATGTAGATGGACTACCTATTGAGATACATGTGAAAAAGAAAGATGAAATCGGACAGCTCGAACAAACTTTTAATCACATGGTGGTCGAACTGAGGGAGAGTAAACATCGCGAGAGGAAGGAAGAACAGCTACGGCGACAACTAATCGCTAACCTGTCCCATGATTTACGCACGCCTTTAACAAAAATACGTGCGCAAGCTTACTCCATCAGTAAAGAGAATTTATCAGAAGAAGGCAAACAAGCGATTCAGGCAATGGAAACTTCCATTGTGAATATTGACGGACTAATTGAAAATTTAATGTCTTATACACTGCTTATGGCTAGTACATATATTTTTGAACCAAAGGAAATTAATGTGGTGCGATTTGCACGAGAACAAATGACTACATGGTATCCCGTTTTTGAAAAGGAAGGCTTTGACATTGATATTGAACTACAAGCATTTGACGACAATATGTGGCTGATCGACCCGCTTTGGTTAGGTCGCGTATTTGATAATATTTTTCAAAATGTACTACGACATGCGAATAGTGGGAAATATCTTGGCGTGAAAACAGAATCAACAGCACACTATGATGCATTTATCATTAAGGATTACGGGAAAGGCATGAAAAATGAATCAAATGCAAAAGGTGCCGGCATTGGTTTATCCATTGTGGACCTCATGGTGAAAGGCATGGAACTAGAGTGGGATATTACGTCAAGTGAATCTGGCACCATCATTAAAATAAAAAAACAAAAAGATTTGTCCAAATAACTGGGCAAATCTTTTTTTAAACAAATTTTAACCTTTGTCCTTACCTGCTTTTAAACTTCGTTTTTTATGCTTAATAAAGAGGTGAGGGAAATGGAATATATCGTACAAACAGAAAATCTATCGAAACGTTTTGGTAAAGAGCAAGCTGTAGCAGGTATGGATTTAAAAATACGCAAAGGTGAAATATATGGATTTTTAGGGCCGAATGGAGCAGGGAAAACAACGACGATTCGTATGCTTTTAGGATTGATGAGGCCATCATCCGGGACCATTAAAATCTTTCAGAAGGATATAACGAAAGAAAGAATTAATATTTTAGCGAAAGTCGGTTCATTGGTAGAGAATCCATCCTATTATCCACATCTAACGGCCTATGAAAATTTAGAAGCTTTAAGAAAAATATTAGGTGTTCCGAAATCGCGTATCGATGAAGTATTAGAAATTGTTCGATTAAAGGATGCCGCAAATAAAAAAGTAAAAGGGTTTTCTCTCGGCATGAAACAACGTTTAGGTATTGCTGCGGCCCTTTTACATAATCCAGAACTACTAATATTAGATGAACCAACAAATGGGCTTGATCCATCTGGCATTATTGAAATGCGGAATTTAATTAAACGACTGCCTTCGGAATACGGGATGACAATTATTATTTCAAGTCATTTGCTGTCAGAAATTGATCAAATGGCTACAACAGTGGGCATCGTCACAAAGGGAAAAATAATTTTCCAAGATTCGATCGAAGCCATGCGCACCTATGCACAGCCAAAGGTTTCATTCAAGGTAAGTAATAGCGAGCAAGCATGGCGTTCCCTCGTAGCGAATGGCATTAAGGCAGAATATAAAGAAGGGCAAATCTTAATGGATGAATGCTCGGATGAGAAAGTGGCAAAAATCGTGCAAATCCTTGTGCAAGATGGGGTTTCGATTTATCGAGTCGAAGAGGAAAAAAGATCTTTAGAGGATATTTTCCTTCAAATGACAACAGGAGAACAAGCGATATGATAGGAAAACTGTTGACGGCTGATTTTTTGAAGATTAAACGAAAAGGATTATGGTTTTTAACAGCTTTAGGTCCTATTGGTGTGGTTGCACTTCAGATGGTCAATTACGGGGTCAGGAAAGACTATTTGTTACAGCAAAGCGAAGATGATTGGGGCTATTATTTATTAAATGTCCATTCTTTTACACCGCTTGCCCTTGTACTAGGAATCGCAATTTTAACATCTTTTATAGCAAGCATCGAAAATGAGACAAATGCCTGGAAGCAATTAATAGCCTTACCTGTCTCTAAATTAACTGTGTATTTATCAAAATTTACGGTATTGGCAACATTGTTACTGCTGTCTTCCACGCTATTAATGGTATTTACATGTGCTTATGGCATGTTTTTAGATTTGGGTGAAAGTGTACCCTATACGGAGCTAGCTAAGTATAGTTATTATCCATACTTTGCAGCATTACCGATATTGGCATTACAGCTCTGGATTGCGAGTGTTAGTCATAACCAGGGAATTCCCATAACAGTAGGAATTTTTGGCGTGATTTTTGCATATTCTGCGTACGTTTTGCCAGATTGGATGATTTGGAAGTGGCCGTCATTAATGAATGAATGGGATGAGCCCATCATCAATGTACTGTTCGGTCTTGCTGTAGGAATTATTTTGTACATTATTGGGATGATTGATTTTGCAAGAAGGGACGTGAAATAATGCGCGCTTTACTGCAAGCTGAATGGTATAAATTACGAAAATCAAAAATGGTGCCAATTATTTTGGCGGGGCCGATAATCGGTCTTTTTATAGGATTAACTTCAAACCTTGAAGTTGATAGTCATATAAATGAGTGGTATCTCACTTTATTTTCAATGAATTTAACGTATGCATTATTATTTTTACCGTTGATTACAGGTGTTTTCGCTAGTGTTATATGTAGATATGAACATCAATCGGGCGGTTGGAAACAACTTTTAGCATTACCCGTAACAAGAGGGAAAGTATTCGTAGCAAAATATTTATTAATTATGATGCTGGTCATGGCAATGCAACTGCTATATTTATGTTCTATCTATGCAGTGGGCATGATGAAAGGTTTTACAGATCCTTTTCCAATGGAGATTGTTTGGAAGAGTATCCTTGGCGGATGGGTGGCTACATTACCTTTAGTTGCATTGCAGTTGTGGATGTCTATACTGTTTAAGAGTTTTGCCGCACCATTTGCTGTAAACGTTATTTTTACGTTGCCTGCCATATTTGCAATAAATTCTGAACGATTTGGACCTTACTATCCATGGGCGCAACCCTTTTCAATGATGTATATAGGTGGAAATACAGAGGATGTATTCTTTGTACCTTGGGATCAATTATTAACAATAGTAGGGGGAGGATTCATTGTATTTTTCCTTGGAGGTTATTTGTATTTCCAACGAAAAGCAGTATAACTTTTTCATATTGTAGAGGAGATTAAAATGCTATTTTCTAAAAAGAGTTTTATAGTTACAGCTATTTTTCTATCAGTTTTTTTAGCGGGATGTGATAACGGTGAAGCAATTAAGGATGCTTCACAATATGCTACGGCAATTGTAGATATTGATATTCCGGATGATGTAAAAGTAATTGGATTTGGTGAAGCAACCCATGGAAACATTGAATTTCAGACATTAAAGAAGGATGTATTACAAGCATTAATGGACAATGAAAATGTCCGTGTCTTTGTTTTAGAAGGCGATTTTGGTGGTGCGCAGCAAATAAACCAGTTTATTTTGAATGGTGCTGGAACAGCGGAAGAGGCTGTGAGAGCTCTTGATTATGGCATATATCAAACTGAACAAATGATTGAATTTGTTCAGTGGATGCATGACTATAACAAGACGGCGGATGAAAAAGATAAAGTATATTTTTACGGTAATGATATGCAACGTTATGACTACAGTAAGCAAGGTATTTTACAGTATTATGAAGTGGTTAACAACGATAGGGCAAAGCAATATGCAACACAGCTAGCTCACGTTACGAATGAGACCATGCGAGAGTTATCTAACAGTGAATTGAAGGAGCTAAATGCCATCATTGAGGCTATTATGATAGATTTACAGTCGAATAAGGCATCCTATATCAATCAATCATCTAATGATGCCTTTGCCTTTGCCTTACAATACGCACAAATCATGAAACAACGAACGCAATTGTTTTTAAATGATAGTGATTATATGGACCTGCGGGATGAATATTTAGCAAACAATTTGCAGTGGATTGTTGAATATGAAGCGAGTCGGGGTCATGATAAGGTTCTTATGTCGGCACATAACGGTCACATCGAGAAAACATCCGCATCAATGGCAGGTTACAAATCAATGGGACAGTACTTAAATGAGCTATACGAAAAGGCGTATTTTGCCATTGGTACTGACTTTGTTAACAATACGTTTCAGGCACAAAACGCAGGATCAGGTAAGCGTAAAAACTATACTGTAGAGCATCATAATGAATTAGTGGACGCATTTAGTGAGGTAAAGGACAATATTTTCTATGTAGACTTTGAAAAAGCTAGTGAAATTGCTGCATTATCGGATATTTTTAGGAAAGAACAAGGAATGGGCAATATAGGTGATGATTTCCGCCCTTGGTATAAGTTATCGAAGATGCTGTATACAATTAAAATGACACCATCAGAAGCCTACGATGGCATTATTCTTGTCAAAGAAGCAACAGCAACAACAGTGATGGAATAACAACAATAAGCACCAATTTAGCAAGCACTATCAAAAATTCTTTCACATCATCGATTATGATAATTTGTGAGGTGAGCAATATGGAGTATAGTCGTGCAACACAAAGGGCCATTGCCTATATGGAGGAGCATTTATCGGAGGAAATTCAGTTAGTGAGCCTTCCGAAAATTGTTGGCTATTCGAGGTTTCACTTAAGCCGCATTTTTAAACTCGAAACGGGCTTAACAATTGGCGAGTATATTCGAGTACGCCGATTAGCTACGGCTGCCTCCTATTTGTTGTACTCAGATGAATCTATTTTAACGATCGCATTTGAGCTCCAGTTTCAATCGCAGGAAGCATTCACAAGAGCTTTCAAAGATGTGTATAAGTTGCCACCGGGGAAATACCGCAAATTAATGCAATCATTAAGTATGATGGAGGAGGAACAAGCGATGAACGCACAACAACCAATTAAAGGTTGGCTATTAAGTGGAGCGAACCCTGAGCTATATGGATTTCAAGTGGATGAAGCGGTATTTCACGCAGGAACTAAATCAGGTGTTTTGTATGCTAAGGAAGTTACGAATAATAGAGAGCACTTTGCGACGATGATGCAAGGCTTTCAAGCACATGCGTACAAAGGAAAGCGACTAAAAATGTCGTGTTATTTAAAAACTGCACAAGTAACAAAATGCGGAGCATGGCTTCGTATTGATAACGGCACTGGAGATACCATTCAATTTGATAATATGGATAATCGGTCCATTCAAGGGACAACGGAGTGGAATCATTATTCCATCGTTTTAGATGTACCAGAAGAAAGTGCATCCATTTACTTCGGTGTACTGTTAATTGGTGCGGGAAAGGTATGGGCGGATGGCTTTCGATTTGAGGAAGTGGATAATAAAGTCCCAACGACAAATATGCTTACGCAAGAACAACTACCAAAACAACCTTTTAATCTAGACTTTAGCGAATAAGGTGTGGAAAAGGTTATCTTTGGAATTTCTTTTGTGGTGAAGTATTGATTACCTCTAATTTGTAAAAGATAACAACAGAGGAGGTGTGATACGATGGCACAACAGATTTTATGTGAAGTCAATAACTGCACGTATTGGGACTCTGGAAACAAATGTACCGCAGAAGCTATTTATGTAGTTAGTCAAAAAGGTCAACAGGCTTCCAATAGTGAGGATACAGATTGTAAAACATTTAAACCTGAAACGCATTAAATGGATGAGGGTAATCATTAATATGTTTACCCTCGAACTGTAGATAAACTCAAAAAATTGAGTTTGTTTACAGTTTTTTCTTTTATATAGGAACCCCGTGATTTCTGCTACAGCGGACGCTTTTCGTGGCATGGCTTCAGTTTCTACGTCGCTACGCTTGTGCGGGGCTTTTTAGCTCAGGCTATTCTTTGCAGGAAGCATTGCTCTGTAACGAAGGCGAATGCCGTCAGCTACACTCGCCGCCTGCGTTCCAATTGACTAGTGCACGTCTATAAATTATTGAGATGATACTGTAAAAGCCCGATTGGTTCAACTAACAATCAGTGACTGATTGAAGTTTCACTTTCTTGATGGACATCCACTTTATCTTTCTGGAATAACAAGTAATGAGCATTTTTTACTTTTTCCTCTACATAATCTAACGAATAATTGCCAACAGAATCTGTTAAATCCCCAATTGCGCGGGATAAATTATCGACCACTGGAATTAATGTATCAAAACGCGTCAATTCTTTCCCTGCATTCATCTCATCCATGATTTCATAAGCAAGATGTTGAATTCTTCGAAGGCGCATTTTTTCTTTTTGCATCATATCCTCCTTGTACACCGTTTTATCCTGCCCTAACAGTAGTAAGACGCCCACCTCAAGTTGAATGATGAGAACGAGATAACTAGATGGGTGAACAACTGACAGTAAAGGACCGATTGGTTCAACTAACAATCAGCGAAGGATGATGAAAACTCCCACTGATTGAAGTTTCACTTTTTCCTGTCTAAACATATGCCTAACAATAGGCGTTCATGAGTCGAACATGGTTCGTAAATTCTTACTATTTACAGTGGCAAGTAAGTGGCTATTAACTAAAATAATTATTGGAGTTTGTAAGGGCGAGAGCAATTTCTTTTATGCCCATGTCAATTTTTTGTTCTTCCATATTCGAAACATTTAGTTTTAAAATCCGTTCACGGTAAAATCCATCTAAATAATTGCGTTCAATGCTATCCAAAAAAATATGCTGCTGTGTCAATTGTTGAATTAATAACTTCAAATTGACTTGCTTTGGTAAAATGATATGGCTCTGCATGCAATTATCCGTAGCTGTTTTATACATCGGTAAATGCTTATTTAGGGAATGCTGAAGAGTATTGGCACGCTGCTTATAATCCTCAGCTACGGTTAATTGATAGCGATTGAACATGCCACTTTTCAAATAAAGCTCCAAGGCCGCTTGTGAAATCATGGAGCTATCAATATCGGTAGTATTTTTATATTGCTGAAAAGTGCTAATTAATGCAGGAGGCAGCACTGCCAGTCCAATACGTAAACCTGGAAACATAATTTTAGAAAAACTTTTTAAGTAAATTACACGCTCTTCCAGATCCTCAGTAAATAATGAATCTCTTTTCGAATTTTGCTCAAAGTCAGCCAAATAATCATCTTCCACAATATAAACATCATATTTAACAGCAAGTTTAAGAATACTATCTTTTTCTTTTTTGTTATAAGAACAACCGAGTGGATTATGGAAACGAGGCATTGTATAAAAAAATTTAATAGTATTAGTACTAAAAATTTGTTCTAATTCATCTAAGTCAATGCCTTGAGCCGTTCTTTTAATACCTATTACTGGCAGTCTATAGGTTTTCAAATAATCCATGTATAAATGATAACTTGGCTGTTCTACTAGCACGGTTGTGCGCTGATTTGGAAAAGGCATGATACTGAGCAAGGATAGGGATTGCTGAACACCTGAAGTAATGAAAATATTGTCTTCATGTGTGAATATTTGATATGTTTCTAATAACTTTTTTGCCTCGACAATTAATGATGGTAAGCCTTTGGGTGTGCCATAACGAAATAAGTCCGCTTGATATGTATCAATCGCTTTGTTAATGCAGTGCTGAAAATCTTTGTAAGGGAAAGCATGCCAAGTTGGAGATGATGTCGCAAAATCTATAAAATCATTTGCTGATGGTACATGTGGTAGCTGATGATCCACAACAAAATAGCCGCTTTTAGGGATTGCATAGATCAAATGTTGATTTTCTAGTTTCTTTAAAGCTGTTAGTACTGTACTTTTACTACAAGAAAATTGTTGGGATAAATTTCTAATAGAGGGCAGCTTTGCACCAGCCAAAAGGGTACCTGTTTGAATTTGTTGTATTAATTGATTGTAGATAAAGTCATATTTAAGCATGTTCAACCTCCCTACACATCTGTATCGGTACAGATGTGTTTTTTTGATATCGTGCAATTGTATATTTTTTAATACGATAGCTTTACCGGCCGGAAAGAATATAGAAGGAGTTTATCATATGGCAGAAAAAAGAAAGGCCTATACAGCAGCAATTATTTATGCATTCGTTATTGGGCTTTCGTTTATGTTCGTTAAAATGACACTAGCTGTCGCAAGTTCAATGGATTCACTTGCACATCGTTTTACGATTGCAATGATTGGGGTCAGCATCTTAGTTGTGCTTAAGCGAGAAAAAATGAAAATCGACAAATATGATTTATTGAAAATTTTACCTTTGGCATTATTATACCCAATCGCTTTTTTCACTTTCCAGGTGTTTGGATTGGCCCGTATATCTTCCTCAGAAGCGGGTGTTATTCATGCAACTGTTCCTATTTTTACAGTAGTATTTGCCAGTACGTTATTAAAGGAAAAAGCTACACGCAGACAGCTTATTTTTATTAGTTTATCGGTCATTGGTGTTATATATATGCTCTTTATGAATGGAGAGAGCACTAATACCGCGAATATAATTGGCAGTGGCTTCATTTTACTATCTGCGCTCGCTACATCGTTATATAACGTCTTTGCTAGAAAGTTAATACAACAATACACATTAGTGACATTAACATATGTTATGACATTATGTGGATTTCTTGTGTTTAACGCAATAGCAGTCGGTAATCATGTAGTAAACGGTACTATCAATCAATTCTTCCTACCCTTTATGCATATTGATTTTGTTCTAGCTATTTTATATTTAGGTATTTTATCGTCACTCGGTACATCCTATCTTTCAAACTATGCATTATCTAAAATAGAAGCATCAAAAATGAGTGTTTTTAGTAATTTTGCCACACTCATTACGATAGTTGCTGGCGTTATCTTTTTGCAAGAGGCATTCCATCTATATCATCTAATCGGAGCTATTGTCATTATTATTGGGGTTGTAGGCACTAACTATTTTGGAAATGAGAGAAAAAGCAACGAAAAAATATAGCCTTTTACTTGTTATAAGCTCATTGGGGGCTCCCAATGAGCTATAGACAGGGGAAGAATCGGCTATTGGTTAATATAGAAGATGCATATGATAACAATGCTTTTAAGCAGAAATTGTTAATACCTTTAGGTCCAAATGGCAATCTTTAGCAAAGTTAAACGAGCATAGACCTCAACAAAATGCACATATAGTAATTAATAATAATGAGGTTGAATACCCTTATTTCCAGTAGCGAAAAGGAGGTTTGCATGTGATTTATATTATTAGACATTGTGCAGCTCAGGGGCAATCTTCAGATTGTGAACTAACAGAAAATGGCTTAAAACAGGCTAAGTCTTTAGCTAATTTCTTCAACAATGTCAAAATAGACCGAATAATTTCAAGTCCTTTTTTACGTGCTATTCAATCTATAGAGCCTTTAAGTACAAGAAAGAATGTAAAGATTGAAATAGAGGAGCGACTCACAGAGCGTATTTTAAGTACAAGAGACTTACCTGACTGGTATGAAAAACTAAAAGCTACATTTTATGATATGGAATTAAAATATGACGGTGGAGAGTCTAGTCAAGAAGCAATGAATCGCATCGTACATGTTGTAAATGAAACCTTTACAAGTGGGACAGAAAATACAATTATCGTCAGCCACGGGAATATAATATCTTTACTGTTAAAACATTATCAACGTGATATTAATTTTCAGGTATGGGAAAACCTTCGTAATCCGGATGTTTTTCAATTAAGCAATATTCACAATGAAGTGACAATAAAACGTATTTGGGATGAAGAAAAAGCGTAGCTCCAAACAAGGAGCCTTGCTACATGAAATGTAGTAAGCCCTTGTTTCACTCAATATTTTGGCAAAATATTTAATATGGAAATTTGACTCTAACAGTTGCACTAACGGTCATTTGACCCTGTTCAATAGGAGTTGAAATCGAAGATTCTGCCATTGCCATCGTTTTATATAGGACAGGGCCACTTTCATGTTCTTCGACAATTTCGATTGGCTGAGGATGTAAAGGCAATTGCATCGTTTCGGCAATTGTTTTGGCCTTCATTTGGGCATTCTGAAGAGCTAAACTGAGCGCCTGTTGATAATATACATCAACATTGTCAATTTTAAATTGAATGGACGAGATACGATTTGCACCATTTTGCACAGCCGTATCAATGACCGCCCCAACCTGGTTTGTGTCCGGTATTTTAACCGTAATGGCATTTGACACCTCATAGCCTTTAAATACCTGTTTGCCGTCTACAAAATCATAGATAGGTGCAATATTATATGCCGCAGTTTGTACATTTTCTCTTGGGATATTAAGTGCCAAGATGGATTGAAGTACACGATACATAATATTAGCATTTTCTTGTTGTGCTTCCTGTACATTTTCTCCTTGTGTGCTAACCTCAATTTGAAGCTGGACATAACTAGCTGCAGCAAGGACCTTGCCATTCCCCGTTACGGTGATGATACGCAGTGCAGGTGTTGATTGCGGACTAAAATTTGCATAATACATCGAATACCACCTTCCAAATTGTTCATACTCATTATGCTATGCTCGTTATAGGAATGGTACTATGTTTAGCCGGTAATCTTCAGGTTCCCCTTGACTGCTTTTTTAATAATTTATCATGTAATTTGGTGAATAGGAGTAGTGTCAAGATTGTCCCGATTAGGGCTAAAAACATGTCCCATTGAGCATCCCATTTATCACCTTGCATCCCTAAAAAGTCCTTAGAAACATGTCCTCCCTTAGAAATTTTTGTACTAAGCCATTCTATAATTTCATATAAAGCTGCAATGGCAAGCATGATACTAATGGTAATGCCGGATAACCACGCACCTTTGGCTAATTGCGTTTTATGTAATAAAATTTCTCTTACCACAATTGCCATTAGTCCCTTAAGGAAATGTCCAAAACGATCGTAGTGATTACGTTGTAAATGGAATTCCTCCTTTAACCAGTTAAAAAGAGGGACTTCTGAATAAGTATAATGCCCACCAATGAATGTCAAAATAGATAAAAGAGCGATAATAAAATAGGAAAGTGTTGTGAAGCGGAACTTGTGGTAGATGGCAGTAACTGTAATAATTGCGATTACACCCGGGCTGACCTCTGCCAACCAATCCAAATAAGAAACGGGTTTGATAATAGACCATATAAAAACGCCAATAACAATAAATAATAAAGTTAAATGTATCTTCAAGTGTTTAGCTGTATTCATTATAATCACTCCCTTACTCTATAGTATTAGGTAAAAGTGATTAGCTTATTCAGCCGATGTAAAACACCAGCTGAATAAAATCCAATTTTTATGATTGACGTAATAAATGGTTCTAGTCATATCCGCTGTTGACTAGGTTAAATCATTTTTAATAATGCTTCTACCCCAGTCATTCCTGCAAATATGCCAAGCTGTTCCGCTTCATAGGTAACGGATTCAAGCGGAGCCGTCAATAACTCATCGATAGTTTTAACACCAACTGCTCGACCAGCAACAATTTTACGGTCCACTAAACGACTATTTAAAAGACCCACATCTAATGCACCACACATGATGTAGCCTGTATCATTTGAAATTGTCAGTAATGTTGTTTTTGGTAAATGAACAATTACAGCTGTGAAAAAATGCCCTTTAATCATAATAGGTTCAATTGTCACCATTTAATTCACCCCTTTTCTCTATATACATATGGCAATAGACAAAAAGGTGTTCAAGATATTTCAATTTAAAAAGTATGTAACAGCCGTTCGGTATCCCTATTAAATATCCATAACAACTGTAGGTGCGGAACTGTCCTTTCTTAATCTGAGAGCTTACAAATAAAAGCTGTAGCAGGATTTAGAAGGTTTACGAAAAGGAATTAAAATAAAAAAAGCTACTCCTTTGAGTAGCTTTGTCATTAAATTATTTTGTATAGGAAAGCATTGCAGTTTGCTTAAATTTTTCTAATGCAATTGTAGCCTCGTTTTTAGTGCTGTACTCGAACATACGGAAAGTATCTTTTTCAAAAACTGTAATAACCCACATTATAAAGTCCCCTTTGTCTACGGAATTTGTACTATAACAATCGGGTATTTTATGATATTCATCCTCGGTTGTTATATATCAGTTGTAATACCTATTTTACATCTATATTTTAAAAAAGAAAGTGTTATGTGATTGTTTTCACAAATCGTTCAAAAATAAGCAACCATTTGTGAATATTATATGAAGATCAGTATATGAACGGCCATAATGTGTTGAAATGAAAACATTTCTAACCATTTTATAGGTGTAGTTTTTGAGGGGATGTAGGTGAAATCAGCCAGTCATTCTGAAGTATAATTCATGGTATTACGCAAATAGTAAGTTAACGTAGTTAGGTGAAATTGTGCATGGGAGGTGATGCTATGATGCGTAAGCACATATTGATTTTAACGGCTGGCTTTTTAATCCTCTCGATATTTTATGCAGGCTTGAAAACCTTTGCTGATAAAGGTCGAAGCTATTATGAGGAGACAGGGGAAGTTGTGTGGGATATTAACACTAAAGATAAAATTGTTGCCCTGACCTTTGATGACGGCCCGCATCCCAAGTATACAGCAGGAGTGTTAGATTTATTAGCCAAGTATGAGGCAAAGGCGACCTTTTTTGTTGTTGGAGGAAATGCGGAAAAATATCCTGAGCTTGTTTTACGCACTTATACGGAAGGACATGAATTAGCCAACCATACGTATACGCATCCTTTTAAAATTTCAGTAACTGATTTACAGGAGGAACTGCGGCAGACGAACGAAATGATTTATAGTATTACGGGCTTCTATCCTGTTCTGTTTCGCCCTGTAGGTGGAAATTATAATGACAAAATGATTAACGCTGCGGTGAAGGATGGATACAAAGTAGTGATGTGGTCTTGGCATCAGGATACACAGGATTGGAAACAACCAGGTGTGAGTAAAATTGTTAAAAAAGTACTGAACGGTACAAAGCCAGGGGATGTTATTCTTTTTCATGACGGTGGTGGCAATCGTACACAAACGCTGAAAGCACTTGAAGAAATTTTGCCAACATTAAAGAAGGAAGGATATACTTTTGTTACCGTATCTGAGTTAATTGAAAGCAAGCAACAACAAGAGGCAGTGAAATAAAAAAATGAGCCATCTCGATATATAGTGTGAGATGGCTTATTTTAAATGCGATGGAAGCAGTAAAAACCATTTGCAATTTACTTTTTAGAAAAACAAAATTGGTGCTAGTGCTATGCCAAAAATAGTACCTAGTGCGATACCAAAACCAAATCCTGAACCTCTAAAGCCCCAAAAACCTAGTCCATAGCCACCATATCGTCTATCAGGTAGAATCCATACCTGTTTTCTGTCTACCCTTGTTATTTCCCCCACGTGGACTCTGCCAGATGTATCAGTAATTTTTACGCGTTTACCATGATATTTACAGCAAAGATTATAAGCATCAGCTGGATTCACAAATTTCCCTCCTTTCTATCTTCATTACAAGTTAATATATGCGGTTGTGCACATTCAGCATTAGCCGATTGTCTATCCAAGGCATAAGCTATGAAAAAAGGATGGGAAGATGTCAGTAAGACCTACAAATCAGTGGCTTAACAATTTCAATAATGTACGCAAAGGGCATAATGAAAAAAATTTGGAGGAGATACAGTGCACCTTACTTTGTCATCCCTTAAAGGATGTTTTTATAGATTTGTCACCTGAAGAAATTCAATATAATTTACAGCAAAACGGACTATTTCAAGCACATGAGGAAGTAGCTGTGGATGAATTAGAAAAAGAGCATGTTTGGGAGATTGTGCAGAAAGAATTTGAGCGACTAAAAAAGCAATGGAATGGCCCAGATGTCCCTATCTATATTTTCCCGATAACTCTGGAACAATCACAGACAAGAAAAAATGGTGTTGCTTATCCTAATGCCGTGTTTCTATTTATAGCTAGGGGTCTTGAAAAAGAGGAACTGAAAGCATTACTTGCTCATGAATATAATCATGTTTGTCGCCTGCAGTATGTCAATAAGACTTTAGATGAAATGACGTTGAGGGACTCTCTCATTTTAGAGGGGCTGGCAGAATGTGCGGTAGAAGAACTGTATGGTGACAAATGGTTGGCTCCGTGGTTGAAGCACTACTCAAAAAAAGAGGTATTGAAGATATGGCAGGTCAATTTTTTACCTGTTTTAGATATACAAGGTGTGCAAAATCATATTGAGTTCTTATATGGTGGCAAGCTACCTAAATGGATTGGTTATTGCATCGGCTATGAAATTGTACGAACTTATAAAAAGAATTTCCCTAAAGGTAAGCTCTATTTGAAATCAGCACAGGAAATAGTTGCAGGTTCTGATTTTCCGCTACAATAGAAGAAAGGAGTGATTCTGATGACACATGAACTAAAAAATGTTTTACCACCAGTAATTGATCCGTCAACAAAGGTGCTTATTGTCGGATCAATGCCGGGCAAGCAATCATTAGAGAAACAACAATACTATGGCAACCCACGCAATCATTTTTGGCCAATTATCGGAGAAATCTTAGGAGTAGAGATACCAGAGAATTACACCGAGAGACTTCAATTGTTACAGGAAAATCATATTGGTCTTTGGGATACAATAGAGTCTTGTGAGCGTGAAGGAAGCTTAGATGCCGCAATACGAAATGAAAAACCAAATAATTTTAACACACTTTTTGAGCGTTACCCTGATATTCAACTTGTACTTTTTAATGGTTCAAAAGCGTTCCAAGTATTTAAAAAGCATATTGGGTTCGAGATATTGACAGATAAAAAATATTTAAAAATGCCATCGACAAGTCCTATACCTGGCAAAAATATTAAATCTTTTGAGGAAAAGCTAACGGATTGGCGTGTAATGCAATCTTATTTGTCTTCATAAATGAATGCAGTACCTGAAGGGATTTCTTTATCTAGGTGCAACAACCTTCGGGTGAATAGATTTGCGACTACTTTTAAACCATTGGTAAAAAAGCAAAAAAACAAACCCAATCTCGATAGCATCTCCACCATAATACATAATCATTGCACCTAGTTCTGCTTGCTCGATAGAAACATTGCTAGGAGGATAAGCATATATACGTTTAGATAAAATGGAATGAGCTGCTAGCGCTAATAATAAAATAATAGAGCGATAAATATAGGATGATTGATGTGGAGTTGGATCTATATAAATAAATGCAATGGTAAACAAATAGCCTGCTAAAAAAATATGAATGTGTATAAAAATAAATAAAAATGTGCTTTCGTGCATCATCGTAAAAAGTGGTGTAGTATACAGCAACCATAGTCCACCTACATTAAGAATAGATGCAAAAATAGGGTCACGAAGAACGTTAAAAGGTTTTCTTCGCAGTAACAGCGAGAGGGAACGAGCCATTTTCACGGGAATGGATCTTAATAGTAGGGTCATAGGTGCCGCCAGAGCCATTAGGAGAGGCGCCAGCATTCCTAGTAATAGATGCCCAATCATATGGGCGGAAAAACTAATATGAGTACGCTCAGCAAATGGGCCGATTAAGGTTGCTATGGCACATAGATGTCCAACAATCCATAAAAAGGAGCGATATAAGGGCCATTGTTTCTTATGCCGGTTTGAAAGAAATACAGCAAATATATATATAAATAGTGAGATAATAAATGGTACGGCTAAAATAAGCTGAGCAATGATAGAGATACTATGCGTGTGATTATCATGTACATGCAATGGTCAAAGAACCTCCTTATTGTTTAACTGAATTTTTTGTTTGTAGAAGTAAGACAATGCCAATTAAAATCAGAATAGCAGCTAGTACATTCCAAACTACATCATAAGGAAGAATGTTGACATTATAGCGAATTTGATGAAGTTTCATCAGTTTATGCTGAATAATACCATCATATAGTTGAAAAGCACCTGCCCCTATGAATATTCCACTTAACCATCGTTTCACCCAAAATCCATGTTTTCGATGCAAATCCGCAAGTAAAAAAGCAGACCCGATTGTCGCAAAAAAACTAAAGGCATGAAATAAACCATCTGACACTAATCCAATATTAGCGGTGGATTTATCGTAAAAATGATGCCAATGTAATAATTGATGGAAGATTACCTCGTCTATAAAGGCTATTACACCTAGACCAAATAATAGGCCTGTCCAAAGATTACGTTGCCCATACTTATAACGATTTTCATGTTTAAGTGTTTTCTCTGCTGTGATATTTGAAATAGTCAATGTATTCACCTCATGTAGGAACAATTTTTTTCCGCATTAACGGTCAGTAAGATACCCTTCTCCTGTTGAAAGATGACAACGCGTACATTAGAAGGGCGATTAACTGACCGTAAAAGCCTGATTGGTTTAACTTACAATGAGTGGGGATCAAGGACCCCATTGATTGAAGTTGTACTTTATTAGTTTACCCATGGGATTTTTCATTAAACAATTAAGCAGAACAATATTATTCGAAGGTAATGTGGATGGCTCCTATAAAATGACCTCTGGAAACGATACGTAAAATTTAATCTATTTTCCAACTATTGTAATAAGAACCTGCAGGGTTATACAAGAATTTAAAGTGATGCTTTTCTGCTAACACACGACTCTGCGTTTCCTCGTTAAAGCCGATAGTCATGACTTGTGTACCGAACTTTTCTCGTAGTTGTTTCAATTTATTCATTTTATCTAGTGACCAGTCGTCCTCTCCAACTACATCATATGAAAAATTTTCCCACATGATAAAGTCGATATAGGGTGCTGTGTATTCTGCTAGTGTCTGAAAGCCCCAGTTTTGGGCAACTGACAAACCATTAAATTGCTGTTTAATTTTTTTGATGAAGGCAAGCATCGCTTGATTTTGTTGCCCTTGTTCTTTGGGAGGCAAAAAGGAATCTATATTGCCGACTGTATCTAAAAATACGCCATCTAAGCCTTTATGTACGATTTGTTTTTGAATCTCTTGTAGTAAGAGATTTTGGTAATGTGCGGAAGTCATATCCATTAAATAAGAATCCCACTCAGCAAAATACATCTTCTCGCCATATTCATCTTTGTAAAAATCGATTTCTTGTAATTGTTGATAAAAGGCCTCATTCCATTTGTCTGCCTCCATCGCATTAATATAACCAAAAATTAATGTACCTTTTTCTTGAGCCGCTTCGATATAGGGCTGTTGCATTTCAATTGGTTCGACAATAACCAAATCCATTTTCTGCATCTCTTGGCCAATTGTATTATTTCCTTTATCCAAATAATATTTATAGTCTTCAACCGCTGCTAGTTTTTCCTTAATAGTTGTGGATGGATTTGGTAGTTCGTTGACGTTGTTATTTAACAGTAAGCAGGTACTTATAAATAAGACAGTTAATATAATGATGTATATTTTGCGCATTAGATCTCCTTTATTAAGTAATTTGACTTTGATTGATTATACAGCAATTCTAGACTAGTGAGGGGTAGGCTATTGCTCAAACGGACTTTCGCCCTGTACATATATTGAAATATGTAAAAGGAGGGATTTGTATTGTATTTCAATCCAAATAATCAATTTGGAGACGATTTTAGACGTCCTGGTTGGGGTAGCCCTGATTATTTCGAATCATCACAGTTTGGACCACCGAATTTTGGAACGCCAGTGGGACAAATGCCAATGGGGTCACCCCCTGGATTTTCACCACCAATTCCTGCTTGGCGGGTAGGTTCTAGTGGTATACGTTCTTGCTTATTTACATTTACGTTTATATGGTTGAATAATGGAAGAAGTTTTTGGTTCTTCCCAACGGCCGTTGGGAGAGAATTTGTTGCAGGGTTCCGCTGGAGTAGAAGATATGGGTGGCAATTCCGTACCATTATAAGAAATAACATTCGATCATTTGAATGTTTTAGATAGTATAAAAAACGTCAAGAGCTGTGTATAGGTATAGATAAAAATACACAGCCCTTTTTATATGGATAAAAGAATATGGAGAAATATGCTTCAAGTGACTACTATTACGCTGAAATTTGGCTGCCGATTAAATAATGTTTCGTTTTTAGGAAGTGAATGTTACAATTATTGTAATTATAAATGAAGGGACGATGGGTGACTGATGATTAACTAATCTTATTTTTAGGCATGGAATTTAAAATGAATTTCATTGAATTAAAACATAGGATTAGTCTGCCCGTTTTCCATAAAATAACCTATAACCAGGTACTTTGCATGTCTATTCTTTCCTTTAATGTTGTGTGTATTTTTTGTGTGTTAAAGTAAGAATCTGAACGTGCTAAAGCACAGGTAAACAATGATAAGCTATGAAGTATAGTTTATTTGTGTACGGTTTTTTGCGACTAATCCTTCCAAAAAAATTGGAGGGTTTTTTTGTGCCTCCAAGTAGAGAGGAATGGTTTGATTGAAAGAACTTTTAAAATTACAAGATGTACGTTATGAAGTGATGGATACTCAGATTTTTGACAATGTAACAGCCTCAGTGAAGCAAGGTGAGGTGATTGGTATTATTGGCAGAAATGGAGCGGGTAAATCTACGTTATTACAACTGATACAAGGCTCGTTATTACCAACAACAGGGCAGCTACGATGGTTGCAGTCTGTGGAAATGGCCTATGTTGAACAGGAACGAGCTGAATTTGATACGCAGGAAGTAATACCCCATGAGGCAGATTTGTTAGCTAAATGGCATGTGCCTAACATAGCATTTTCAGCGTTAAGTGGTGGAGAGAAGCTTAAAATGCGATTGGCAAGGGGCTTTTCACAGGATGCGCAGCTTTTATTATTAGATGAACCGACGAACCATTTAGATGAAAAAAGTACAGCTATGCTAATTACTAAAGTGAAAAATTATGGCGGTACAATCGTTGTGGTGTCACATGATCGTTATTTTTTAGACGAGGTAGTAACAAAAATTTGGTCAATTGAAGAGTGCAAACTGATTGAACACAACGGGCATTACTCGAGCTATATGGCAGCGCGAGAACAGCAAAGATTAGCACAACAACGTGCCTATGATAAGCAACAAAAAAATATTGAGCGCATAGAAGCGCAGATGAAGGAGCTAACGTCTTGGTCGCAGAAGGCGCATACACAGTCTACAAAGCAAGAGGGCTTTAAGGAACATTACCGTGTCAAAGCAAAGCGCATGGATGCACAGGTAAAATCCAAGAAGAAGCGTCTTGAAAAAGAGTTGGCAAAGGCAAAGGTGAATCGCGTTGAACCGGATGACGAAATACAATTTGTATTAAAAACTAGTCAACGTGTTGGCAAACATTTTTTAGAGTTGAAACATGTAACTAAGTGTTTTGAAAATCGTCTATTGTTTAAAGATGTTAACCTGACGATTCAATATGGTGAAAAGATTGCGATTATTGGACCGAATGGTAGTGGGAAAACAACCTTGTTAAAGGTGCTATTAGCGCGAGAAAAGGCAGAAGGTGAAATTTGGATGTCGCCAGCTGCCAATATAGGCTACTTAACACAAGAGGTATTTGATTTACCACTCAACCAAACACCTGAGAAATTCTTTTATCGAGAAACCTTTGAAGAGCGAGGAAAAGTCCAAAATTTAATGAAGCATTTAGGGTTTACACCTACCCATTGGACGGCACCGATTGGTAATATGAGTATGGGGGAACGAGTGAAGTGTAAACTAATGGCCTATATTTTAGAGGAAAAGAATGTTCTGATTTTAGATGAACCGACCAATCATCTAGATTTACCTTCACGAGAGCAGCTTGAGCAAACATTAGCGCACTATAAGGGTACATTACTTGTGGTGTCACATGACCGTTATTTTCTTGAAAAAACTACAGATAGTGAGTGGGTAATTGACAATAAATACATCTACAAAAAGTGGAAAGATAGCGTTCCCGCAGCAGTAGATGATTTAAAAAGTCTTCGATTAAAGCTTGAAAATGAAAGACAAGAAATACTTGGCAAGTTGAGTTTCCTAACAGCGAAGGATAAGGATTATGCAACGCTCGATCGAAAATTTAATGCGCTTACAAAACGCATAAATGAACTGTAAACTTAACGTTTAAGAGATCATCAGTTAGGGAAAAAATAATTATACTAACTCTTATAAGAGGGGTGTCTTACATGACAAAGAGATTATTGTTACCGCTACTATTAATTAGTGCAAGCTTAGTGGGCGCATGTACTACGGACAACGATGACAATACAAAAATACAAAATAACCAGCAAGAAGAAAATCAACCAAATGATAAGCCAAACGACACATCTGAAACAAAACCTCAAGAAACGGTATCCACTGTAACCCAGGCAGAGGCTCTTAAAAATGTAAAGGAACAGCTAGAGACTGATTTAGCAGTTGTCTTACCAAAAGAGCTTCCTTTAACAGAGGGTACATTTTTAACTGCAACAACAAAGGTTGTAGATAAAGTGATGGAAATTGTATTTTTTGAAAGCGAAAAGTATATGCCAATTAATGATATAAAACTCAAAAATTCAACCGATGCGACTGTGATTGCAAAATTGCTTGTAACGCAATATGACAGCGTAGCCGAAGCAAGTGAGCAAATTGCCTTTGAGGATTACAGTCAAAATGGTGGGCAGCAAGTTGATCTTGGATTTGATATTACAGGCTATCAGGATGCTGGCGCTGGCTCGTTATGGACCGGTTGGAATGAGGGGAGATGGTCATTAGCAGCGCATACTCGGACGGATAATCCACAAGCAGGTGTAGCGTTAGCTAAACAAGCAGTTCAATATTTAGAAACGCATACGCTACCAATTCCAAACCAAAACGGCTTTGTCCATTTAGATGTTTATAAATCCGGTAATTTAATAGTCTGGCAAGATGAAAAGCTTGTTTATACGCTTGATTCAATCAAAGAACCAATGAATGCACTTGCCATTGCCACAGCATTTAGCCGTTAATAGTAAATCCCCGAGTATATTTTTTACTCGGGGATATTTTAATTGTTCTCTACATGTGCGATAAGTAATTCATACTCCGCAAACCATTTTCGCCATTGCTCCATCGGAAACTCATCGTGAACAATGCCATTTAGTAAATCACACAGAAGTTCTAAGCAGATATGCCAACCTGCCAAATCTTTAGGCGTATGATCCGTTAGCTCACTGATTGTTTCCTGCAACACCAATATTGAACCTTCGCGAGTCATAGAAAGTTCAAAGCGTACGGAATCTTTTCCCCAATCAAATTCGAGCGTTTGTTGTTTTGCATAATCTGTAATGGTGATTTCCTCAAAAGCATCTGTACCATCATTCCTATTAAAGTGCATTTTGCCGTTTTTTTGAAGATCAATCACTTCTAAATTGCTCATCCACTTCTGAAGCTTGTCATTTTCCGTCAGTACTGCCCAAACAGCATCAATTGAATGGGCAAGGGAGCGTGTGAATGTAACGACATAATTGTTCGGTTGCTTTTGAATAGTAGCAAGCATTAGTATCTACCTCTTTTTTTATAATCATTATAACTTATTTGTCACGCCTTCTTTCATATCTTCTTCTTTCGCTGTGAATCTAAAATAATTTGATTGAGTAAGTGTCTTTTTCTCTCTTGTTTCTCTCAAGGTACCCCCAATTAAAATAGTTCTCGGTTCAGCTATGGAGAAAAGGTGTTCCTATGAAATTTAAAATCAGCTAAAATAAGAATAAAAAAGGAGAGATGATTTTGTCATTTAAAAAAGCGTTAGACTGTTATATAGAAGCAACGAACACACATGATTTCAATAACGTTAAAGAATTATTACATCCCGAAGCGGTTTATTGGTTTACTGATAAAACATGCACATCCCTTGAAGAGATTGGAGCTTATTTCAACCATGCATGGGATCTTATAAAGGAAGAGGTTTATAGTGCTACGAATGTTCAATGGCTTACAGTTGATGAAACATCCGCTACCTGTATATATACATACCACTACGAAGGTTATTATAATGAAAAATTTATATCTGGTAGCGGAAGAGCAACAAATGTATTTACTAAAGTGAATAATGAATGGAAATTAGTTCACGAACATTTAAGCAGTTAGCAGGTGATAGTGCGTATGGAAAATTAGAGAGTATCGGAAAGCATCTAGTTACTTTTCTAGCTGAAAGGTTTGATTTTATGGAGTGTTTAAAAACTGAGGGTGGCTTAGCAGCATTAATAAGGGCAGATACCTGGATGATGGACATTTTAAAAACTGTGGAGAAATTACAGTTACCTGATTGTTGGATATGTGCAGGATTTATGCGCTCTAAGGTATGGGATACTCTTCATGAATATAGCAATAGAACCCCAATTGCCGATATTGATGTCATTTATTTCGATACATTGACGACCTCAGAGGCAATTGAAAAACAGTATGAACAACAATTGCGAAAATATTTACCAAATGAGCCTTGGTCTGTGAAAAATCAAGCAAGGATGCATTTGATAAATAATAGTAACCCTTATCAATGTTCTACAGATGGAATCGCACATTTTCCAGAAACGCCAACAGCAATTGGGGTGAGGTTAAATAATAATTTACTCGAAATTACTGCGCCCTATGGAATCAATCATTTAGTCTCTGGAATTGTTTCTCCTACACCATACTTTCAAAAAGATGAGCGACTGTATAAGATTTATCAACAAAGGATACAGAAGAAACAGTGGAAATCAATCTGGCCGAAGTTACAGATTTTTGACTGAAGTAGAGGAGTGGAAGAGCTTGAACCCAGATAAAAAGCAAATACTGGTACATTACGAAAAATCTATAGTGTGGGTAAAGAACTTGGTGAATGTTACAGAAGAACAGTGGCGAACACCAATAGCTCTTGGGAAATGGTCAGTTGCTGAGGTTATTGGACATCTTATTCCTTGGGATGAATTTGTGGTAAGTAAACGTATTCCGTTTTTATTTACGGAGGACAATCTGCCAAAGTCACCGAATGTCAAGGAAATGAACGCACATGCAGCGCATAGCAGCCGTTTACAAAGTAAAGAAGAAACGATTGAGAAGTTTGTGAATGGTAGACAGCAACTAACGAATGCGCTACATCATTTTACAGATAAACAATGGCAGCAAAGTTTACATATTGGTGGATCAAAACTGACACTTTATCGTTATTTTTCAGGCTTGATGGACCATGATCTGCAACATTTTTTACAGATTCAAAAGGTCCTAAAGTGAAGGTGTAGAATGGAAATTACCGTAAACCAAATAATTGATTATTATGCGCACGCATCTGTGACCTTTTTAGATGTTTTTACCAATAAAATAGAAGCAGGAAGAATGGATGCGGGCCGAACAACAGCTCCTGGAAAGTGTGGGTTAGTCATACCTCTTGCTGGCCGTGCTAACTTTAGTTTCAATGGCACTACTTATACGATGGAGCCAGGAATGGTAGTACATGCAGGCCCTCAAATGCCAATAGAAATCAACGTGATTGGTGATAAGGTGTGGGAATATGCAGTTGTGCATTATCACGTTTCGCCAGAAGTGGGCGCACTCTTCCCACTAACCCAGCAGCATTTCTTGATAAATACAGGTGACAACACAAAAATTATTAACTTTGTACAGCAACTTTTAGAAAGCTATTCAATGCCAGGTAGTATGGCAACATTCAAATCCAAGACGTTATTTATGAATCTAGTGGAAGCCATTCTAGTGTCGGCAAAAATGAAGGTTTTAGATACAACCAGTGAAATGATGGAGCAGGTTTTACAATATATACACGAAAACCATGCAAAGCCACTTTCAATCACAAAAATCGCACAGGAATTTGCTGTGGAGCGTCGTCGATTTGCCGATCTCTTTGAACAGCATACAGGGATGAATCCAAGTAGCTATTTAACCGAATACCGTATAAGAAGAGCAAAGGACTTGTTGCAATCTTGCGATAGTACAATTGCGGAAATAGCAGAATGTGTAGGTTATTTAGATTGCTTTTACTTTAGTCGGGTGTTTAAAAAATGTACTGGATTGTCACCAACCATGTATCGAAAAATGATGAATGAGGAAGCGAGATATGTATAAGTGAGTTGTTTCTTGTATAAAAGAAACAGCTCTTTTTTTAGTGAAAATCGGCAAAAATCCATGTGATAAAAAAATATGTCCATTCACAGCCATTTTTCTCTTTGTTAAAATAGCATCCATAAATGATAATCAATATCAATTAAATATATCCATACTATTGACTTATAATTGAAAATGATTATCATTATCGTTATAGATGTTGAAAATGATTAGGAGCGATTAAACATGAATAAATATTTCAAAATGTGTGCACCTGCACTTTTAGCTTTATCTTTAGCTGCATGTGGTGGCGAGAAAGCGGAAGAGTCTACAGTTGCAACGAGCTCGGCTGCGGAATCGAGTTCTACAGAAACTACGGAACAGTCGACAACTCAGAAAATTACCTATTTAGGGGAGACATATGAATTACCAGCGAAGGTAAATAATATCGTCGCGGCAAGCCTAGAGTCTATGGAAGACGCAGCAATGCTTGGTATTAAGCCTGTCGGTGTACTTGAAATTGCTGGGGAAGTCCCATCATACCTTGCTAAGGATTTTGCAGACGCTAAACTGGTAGGTAACAAAATGGAACCGAATGCAGAGGCTATTCTATCTCTGGATCCAGACGTAATTATAGGAACATCAAAATTCCCTGAAGAAACGGCTGAGAAGCTGAAAAAAATCCAAACAATGATTCCTTATTCACATATTTCAACAAACTGGAAGGATAACTTAACAGTACTTGCACAGCTTACTGGAAAAGAGAGTGAGGCAGAAAAAATCATTGCTGATTATGAAGCAAAAGTGGCTGAGTCACAAGTAAAATCAAAAGAGCAGTTAGCAGACAAGTCTGTGTTAATTATTCGTGTACGTGGCGGTGTGATGTATGTCTACCCTGCGGGAGTTTACTTAAACCCAGTGTTATATGAAGATTTAGGAGCGCCAGTACCAGAGATTGTGAATACTGCAAAAGCTCAGGCTGAACTGTCGCTAGAAACATTAGCAGAGGTAAATCCGGATGCTATCTTCCTACAATTTGAGCAATCTGAAAATACGGATGCACCGAAAGCATTAGAGGAACTTCAAAAGAATCCAATATTTGCCAGCTTAAAGGCATCACAAAATGATCAGATTTTTGTTAATGCGATTGAGCCTTTAGCTCAAGGTGGTACTGCCTGGTCTAAAGTAAAATTCTTAGATGTTGCAGCGGAAAAATTACTTAAATAGTTTAAACAGGCTGGTAGTAGATTTGGTGGTGTCACCGGGCTATTACCAGCCTTTTGTAAGAGAGAGTTCAAATAGAAAAAGGTGTGGAAGTTGAAAAAAACAAATATTGTGTCATTTGCTATATTAGCAGCTACCCCATTCTTGATTACAATTGTGGCGTTAATTTCAGTTATGTACGGTACAAAAGATATTAGTGCATTAACGGTGTGGCAGGCAATAATAGCATTTGACCCTTCGAATGTCGACCACCAGATTATTCGTACAGGCCGTATTCCTAGAATAGCGGCGGTATTACTAGTGGGTGCATTTTTGGCAGTAGCTGGCGCAGTTATGCAAGGTATTACACGAAATTATTTAGCATCACCCTCACTGATGGGTGTTAATGATGGTTCAGCATTTGTCATCACGTTAGCAATCGTATTCTTCCCAGGACTTCCTAATTATCAAATGATTTTACTTTCAATGCTTGGTTCGGCATTGGGAGCTGGGATAGTATTTGGCTTTGGCTCCCTCATTCGAAATGGACTATCACCAGTAAGGCTTGCCATTATAGGAACGGTAATAGGTACATTTTTGAGCAGTATAGCTACAGCAATTGCGATGTATTTCCAAGTGTCGCAAACAGTAAGTGTTTGGTATAACACAAAGGTACATACCGTAGATATTGATATGCTTTTGCTAGCCATTCCATTTGGACTCGTTGGTTTAGTTCTAGCTTTATTATCAGCAAGAGCTATCACCATAACTTCATTAGGTGAAGATATTGCCTTAGGTCTCGGTCAAAAAACGAAAGCAGTAAAAATTATTAGCATGTTAGCTGTTGTGTGCTTAACAGGGACGGCAGTGGCGCTTGTCGGAAAAATAGCCTTTGTAGGGCTAGTAATACCCCATATTACACGTTTCCTTGTCGGTGTAGATTATCGCTTTATAATTCCTTGCGCAGCAGCAATCGGTGCATTTTTCTTGGCGCTCTGTGATGTTCTCAGCCGTTATGTTAATTACCCAATGGAAACGCCAATCGGGGTTTTAACGGCAATAGTTGGTGTTCCGTTCTTCTTATACTTAATTCGTAAGCACGGAGGTGAAAAACGTGCATAAAAATACCTCACGTGTATTTGTCTTAACAATCTTTATACTCATGTTATTTATAGTAGGTGCTAGTTATCTACATATTACAAATGGTGTCTTTGATATGTCTGTCATCGATGTAGTAAAAACATTGTTACGTATTGAACCGAACCCTAAATTTGATTTAGTTATTTTTGAATTTCGCTTACCTCGTATCGTTATCGCAGCACTAGTTGGTATCGGACTAGGGATGGCAGGGGTAGTATTACAAGGCATTACCCGTAATGGTTTAGCAGATCCTGGGATTTTAGGTATTAATGCTGGGGCTGGTGCAGCCGTTGTCATTTTCATGTTTTTCTTCCAACTAAATCTCGTAACAGCGGATATGAGTAGCTGGGTATCCATTTTAATGATGCCTATGTTCGGCTTTGTCGGAGGTGCGATGGCAGCTGCACTCATTTTTTCGTTTGCACTTAAAAATGGTCATTTAGATATGCAACGACTGATATTAACAGGTATAGCCATTAACAGTGGCTTTGGGGCATTATCATTGTTTTTATCATTAAAAATGAATGCGCAGGATTATGAATCTGCTGCTGTTTGGATGGCTGGCTCTATTTATAATGCGAACTGGATTTTTGTTGCGGCTATGCTGCCATGGCTGATAATACTAGGTTTTTATGTCTATAGAAAATCGTATTTACTGGATTATTTTCAGCTAGAAGAAGATAGTATTACGAGCTTAGGCATTGCGGTGGAGAAAGAGAAAATCAAGCTGTTATTAGCGAGTGTCGGCTTAGTGAGTGCGTGTGTGTCCGTATCAGGTAGTATTGGCTTTATCGGTTTAATGGCTCCTCATATAGCGAAACAGCTTGTCGGTATTCAGCATCGCTATGTAATGCCAGCGAGTGCACTAATTGGCGCTTGCTTGCTTGTTATCGCAGACTTTATCGGAAAAACGGTATTTGCACCATCTGAGTTAGCGGTTGGTATTGTCGTATCCATTATCGGCATACCGTATTTCTTATATTTATTAGTGAAATCAAAGGCATAGGAGGAAGTAACATGCAAACTGCATTCCGTATGGAAAATTTATCGTCTGGCTATGAGCAGGTTCGTGTGTTTGAAGGCTTAAATTTATCGATTGAAGAAGGAAAAGTAACAACAATCATTGGGCCGAATGGTTGTGGTAAATCAACACTATTGAAAACAATTGGTCGGATTTTAAAGAAACAGCAAGGGACTGTTTATTTACAGGAGCAAAATATGCAAAATTTATCGTCCAAGGATATTGCTAAAAAGCTTGCTATTTTATCGCAAACGCCTGTTGCACCTGGACAGTTAAAAGTTGAGGAACTTGTTGCCTATGGCCGTTATCCACATCGTAACAATGTCAATCGCTTAACGAAGAAGGATGAAGAAATGATTGAGTGGTCACTATCTGTCACGAATACACTTGATTTTCGTAATCGTGAGCTAGCTCAGCTTTCAGGTGGTCAACGCCAGCGTGTGTGGTTAGCTATGGCATTAGCACAAGAGACAAGTATTTTGTTACTAGACGAGCCAACGACCTATTTAGATATGGCCCATCAATTAGAGGTGTTGGATATTGTCAATAGCTTGAATGAACAGCATGGTTGTACAATTGTAATGGTTTTACATGACATCAATCATGCCGCACGTTATTCAGATCATTTAATAGCAATGCGTCAGGGTGTTGTTATCGAAATGGGTACGCCTAACGAAATTTTATGTGCGGATGTGATGCGCAAGGTATTTCATATTAATGCACGTATCATGGAAGACCCAGCAACAAAAACTCCTGTGTGCTATGGTTATGACATATTGAAGGAGCCAACAGATGAGCATTGAGAAATTAGAAGGAACACTGGATTATTCGAGCTATCAAATTAGCTCGAAGTTCACTGATTATAAATATACAGTTTACATTCATGTGCCACAGGGACAGGCACCGGAAGAGGGCTTCCCTATCTATTATGTGTTAGATGGCTCATCTTATTTTCATTTAGTAAAAGAAGCGGTGCGCCTACAGAGTCGCAATGCACTTAAGACGGGTGTAAATCCGGCAATTGTTGTCGGAATTTGCCATGGAGAAGATATGCAAGAACGACGCTTTTATGACTTTACTGCACCCGCAAAAGAATATAGCTACCCAGCAAGATTTAAAGGGAAGGGCTATGATAAGCATGGTGGGGCAGCGGACTTTCACAGATTTTTAACAGAGGAGTTAAAGCCAAGTATTCAGGCTCAATTCCAGGTTGATGTACACCAACAAACACTTTTTGGTCATTCATTAGCAGGTTATTATGTGCTGTGGCAATTATTTCATGAAAGAACAAGCTTCCAGCGTTATATAGCAATCAGCCCATCGATTTGGTGGAATGATCATGAATTATTACCTTGCACTGCAAAGTTTGTGAAAGAGCAAGCAGCTGTCACGGAAAGATTATTTATTGGCGTCGGTGAACTGGAAACATTTATGGTAGATGATGCCCGACAAATTGTCGGTGATCTAGAGAATATAACGGATATCGCTTTTTATGAGGCATTGGATGAAAATCATGCATCAGTCGTGCCTACTGTCATGAGTAGAGCAATACGTTTTGTGAATAAAAATTAACAAGAATGACCGCATTATCTATTGATAATGCGGTTTAATTATGTTTAAATATACGATAAAATGAATATTTAATCTCAAAAGGGCTGTGCGTATCATGGACATAGTACTAGCAGATATAAAGGATGCTTCGATTATTCATAAGTAATGTTACAGGCGTTTAAAGAGTATGAACATGCAACACCGCCATCGAGTGCATTAAGTGAAACGGTGGCTTCTATTGAACAGGCGTTAAATTTGGGAGAACAAGCATTTATTAGCTATATAAAGGAACAGCTAGTTGCAACGGTGCGATTTAAAGAAAATGATGAGGGGGATGTATTTCTTTCCCTTATCTGTTATTCCAGAACAACAGGGTCAAAGATTAGCCAAAGCATTAATCGTAGAACTTGAAAGATATGCACGTACACAAGGGAAAAAATATGTGAATGTAAAGTTCGAGTGAGCGTACCTAGAAATATTGAATTATACTGTTCACTAGGCTATGTTATTACAAAAGAAGAAATTGTGGAAAATTGCAACAACATCGCTATGGCAAAGGAACTTTCCACTTAGGGGGATTTAACTTGAAGAAAAGATTAGCCTGTTTGCATGCCCATTATTCGAATATTGACTACATTGAGCAAGCATTTTGTAATTTTGAAGAGGTAGAGCTTGTACATTTTGTTGATCCTGGGCTTATGCAACGAGTGAGCCAGGGGGCTGAAGGGTTGTCTCCTAAGGTCAAAGAGCAATTGCAGTGGATAGCGGGTTGTGATGTTGATGGTATTTTAATAACGTGTACAAATTACATTGCGCTTATGAAGGATGAACAGTTATCACTATCAGTTCCCATTATTAAAATTGATGAGCCTTATTTTGAAACCATTTGTAATAACGACCAACATCAAACGATCCTCTTTACGAATCCTGCAACTGTAGAGGGCACGATGGCAAGACTTCAGCAGTTTGCCAAGCAACAAGAAAAGTCTATAAAAGTTGAGGCAAAAGTGATAGATCATACATTTGAGCTGATTATGCAGGGGCAAAAAGAAGCATATAATAAGGCGATCTTACGTTTTCTCCATGAAACTTTAAGGCAACCACAGTTAATTTCGGTTGCACAGCTATCTATGGTAGCGGCTGCACAGCAATTTGAAAAAGAAATGGCGATAGCCATTACGCATCCGCTACAAGCCCTTGTGAGCACTGTTTTAGATCAATTAAAAATCGGGTAAACACTCTGTAACAATTTGTACCAATCAATCGTTTCATAAAGAAAGAGGGATTGGGAGTGATGACATGAAGCAATTTCTTATTTTATGTGGCATCTTGTTAGTCGCTGTTGGGTGTGTCCAAAATGAAAAGACAATCGTTTTACCAGAAGATATTCCTGATTTTGTGCAACTAAGAGATGTTGAAAACATTGAGTGGGATAAGAAGGCAGTTGAATTTGGGGATAGGGGTATTATCGGTAATGAAAACAAATCGGGTGTCATTGGTGTTGGCTTAACAACCTATAAATGGATGTGGCATCTTTGGGGCATTGAAAATATTTATGATACAAAGTTAACGATCGTCGGCTTTCATAAGGAGTCTGCAACAGTACAGCCAATTTTAGTGGATGGTTGGACAATAGGAGTAGGAGGCCCCAATAACGGAGCAGATGCACATATGCCATCCGGAGTTATAATTCCCAAGCCAGGTGAATGGGCAATATTGCTTTATGTGAATGAAAAATTATTCGATACGTTGATTTATGAAATTAATGAGTAAATTGACAACAACATCAGATTAAATAAAATTAGTAAAGGTAATAAAAGTTTATGGCAAAAAACTTATGAATCGGTAATATATTGATTAAATAGAAACGAGGGAGAGCTAAATGAACGATTTACGATATCCAATTGGCATATTTCAATTTCCAGAAGTCATAACAGCACAGCAAGTAAGGGTGTGGATTGAGGATATTCGTCTATTGCCAAGACAACTAGCAGAGGCACTAAGTGGTGCAAGTGAACAATCATTAGCAAAATCCTACCGTGAGAAAGGTTGGACAGTATCGCAGCTAGTCCATCATATTGCGGATAGTCATATGAATAGCTATATCCGTTTTAAGCTAGCACTAACTGAAGATACACCGACCATTAAGCCCTACAATGAAGAACATTGGGCACAACTACCAGATTGTGAAATGCCCGTAGCGACATCCTATAAAATGGTTGAAAGTTTGCATGAGCGTTGGGTTTATTTACTGACAAGCTTAACAGAGGAACAATTACAACGCGCCTTTAATCATCCAGATTCAGGATTGATGACTCTTGAAAAAGCGACTGCCTTATATGCATGGCATGGAAAGCATCATCTTGCACATATTCACATTGCTTTAGCAAACTAGTATAGTATGAAATACTAAATAGGCGACTTCTTGTGAAAGAAGTCGCCTATTTTTTTGTTTTTAAATACAAAACTACATTTATAGGATTAGTTTTGTGTATAAGATTTTTCAATTATTAATGTAGTAGGATTTATCAGTTGTTATTCAATAGTAATACCTGCGCTTGCTGTTCCAGTTAATGTTTGGATAACAGTAACACCAGCAGTTGTAATTGAGAAAACCATTAATAAGCGGTCTCCTGTCACGACTGGAACTGGTGGTACAGTTGCAGAAGCGAATGCAGTTTGACCTACAGCGATTATACCAGTAAAGGCTGGTGCTAAGTTTACAGTTGCACTTGTAGCTGTGAACAGAGTGCTTCCAGCAGGAGCGCGGTAAACTGTTGCAGTTACAGTAGTTGTACCGACAAGCGTAACACCAAGTGTTGCTGTAAATGAAGCAGAAATAGCCGTAATATTACCAGGTCGTGGAACTGAAAAAGCTTCTGTTACAACACCCGATAAGTCAATAGTATTACCAAGAATTGTTGGACCAGGAATCGCAGTACCGAATCCAATTAAACTAGGTGCAGTAATTAAACCAGTAGCTAATGATGCCAAAATAACAGTTGTGATACCAGAAGAGAAAGGAATGATAGAGCCAGTTGCTTGAGGCGGAAGAATACATGCAGCATCAATCGCTACAAAAGGTCCAAGTGCACTACATTCATTATTACAACTAGATGAGCAACCACAACCACCATGATTCATAAAATTATTTGCACACATTTTTTTACACCCCCTTTCTTCATTATTCTATTCATTTAAGAATGGGGAGGGAGGGCAAATATCTTCATAGTGGCTACTATATTTGAAAACAGGCTTTATTTAAGAAGGCTCCTATCACTAGATTAGTTCCTTAAACAGCCATAAAAAGGTCCAATACGTATTTTTTGTACATATTGGACGGTTTAAAAAATTAGTGTTGATCTCATGTATTTATGCCCTATACCCCACAACTTATAGTTAACTCCATTTTCTAAAGAAATTGAAAAACGAATTCTTTTCTTTCTTATTTTCCTTATTTTCTTCTACAGTTGGCCCTGCTATAAGGTCAGGTTGCTTGTTTACCTCTTCAAGTGGCAGATGAATTTCGTCGACTTCCCCTGATGTAGCTTCAAAAACTTTAAAATCATGTGCTGCGGTTGCAGAAGAATTATCGGAATAGACAGGTTCATTTAGTTTTTCAAAATTTTTATGGTGACCCGGTTCGTGAACTTGCTGAGCAATGGCATCATTGCTAGAAGCATTCACCTGTTGAGCATTGACATAGTCGTCAGGTTCAATAGCTTGCTGAACACTTACATAGTCGTCAGGTTCAATAGCTTGCTGAACACTTACATAGTCGTCAGGTTCAATAGCTTGCTGAGCACTTACATGGTCGTCAGGTTCAATAGCTTGCTGAGCATTGACATAGTCGTCAGGTTCAATAGCTTGCTGAGCACTTACATGGTCGTCAGGTTCAATAGCTTGCTGAGCATTGACATAGTCGTCAGGTTCAATAGCTTGCTGAGCACTTACATGGTCGTCAGATTCAATAGCTTGCTGAGCACTTACATGGTCGTCAGATTCAATAGCTTGCTGAGCACTCACATGGTCGTCAGGTTCAATAACTTGCTGAGCACTTACATGGTCGCCAGGTTCAATAGCTTGCTGAGTACTCACATGGTCGTCGGGTTCATGTGTTTTTTCAGATGCTACATCATTGACAGATTCATTAACAATAGAAGAATTTAAGACGTTATTATCGATGGATTCGTTGTTAATAGCAGGCAAAACAGTTTTAGGATCGTAAATACTAACGGGTATTTCCTGTGCGTCAGTAGCCTTTTTAAAATGGAAGGTTGATTCTACAGTGGTATTTCTGTATAGGCCATTATAGATTTGGCTTGGGTGCGTATTTATCGATTGAAAGTATTGTTGATTAAAATGACGTTCTTCGGGCTTATTTCCCTGTATGTCATTTCCTGTAGAAGGTATTCCATTGTTTAAAGTTAATTGCATCGTTGTTGCTTTTCCTGCCAAACTCTGGAGCAATTTATAAGATGGCTGTTTTGATGTAATAGTGGATTGGTCTGGTGTCTGTGTGATTCTAGGATGCCTTTGTGAAGTGTTTGTCGTCGTAGGAGAATTTTTTTCAATGGTAGGTGCAGCTAATGTGGCTGGAGCTTCATTAACTTCAATTGTTAGTAATCGGTTTAACACTGTAAAAATTTCTTGATTCATTTCGTCAATGGTTTGATTCAAGGACTCAATTTGTGTCGATAGCAGCTTTATTTGATCCTCATATCCCCTGATGTGTGAATTTTGCTTATCATCTAATGTTTCTGTGAGCCCTTCCAAATGTGCCATTTGCGTTTTTAGTCCATCAAACTCGTTTTTCATAAATAGAAAATCTTCAATTGACGTCCCCATTTTTAATGAAGTTAATGTTTCCCTGTAGGAGTTGATTTTCTGTTTTAATTTTTCAATTTCTTGAGTGGAGTACAATTTAGAGTCTTCCATTGCATTTCACCCCTTTCAGTCCTTTAATATTTTATTAAAAATATTGTCTTTCTGTTACAAATACACCGGTCCTTTTCAACATTTAAGTTCCTCTTTAAAAGGAGTCCTTTGTAAGTAAACATGATGCATAACGATATGTGTGACTTTTAATAAATATCATGCAGAACTATTTATTAGCCCATGCACTTATAGCTAGAATACATATGCTACAAACGAAAGATAAAAAACTTATGGAGGTGTCAAAAGGATGCAAGATATTATGCCATCCCAGGCGCAGGAACTAATTTGTATAAATGTCGATAAGGTATATGACTGGATTGTAAAGGAAATGTCATTTGATATTTCTCCTACAGGACCAATTACTTTCCCAGGCGTAACACCAGGGACTATTTTGACGGGTGCAACAGTTACATGTAGAGTAATTCCAGCAGCTACAAATCCAATTGTTATCTTGAACCGTGAGAATCGCCAATTCTCTATTGATGGATCAACAGTTTGTCTACAGCATTTAAACATCCAAAAGAATTTCATTCTTACGATTGTTGTTACTTTACCTACTGGTACTGTTTTCACAAGCACAGAAATCCCGGTTTCACGCTGTGAGCAAGTTACATTATGTGCACCTAAAGGGACAGATGTAGAAATTTTATATACGGATTTAGATTGCTTCGTATGTACAACTGGAACACTTACAGCTGGAACAGGTACAATCACGTTTTCTGCGTTAACAATTACTGTAGCTGTTTGTCAAAGTATCCAATCTACTTTCCCAGTTACTGTAGAATTCTTAGCAACTTTCTGCGAACCAAGAGCAGATTTACCATTCTCATGCCCAACTGCAGTACGTCCAAAGCAATGCTCTATTATTTTCCCAACTGGCGGTTAATAGTGCTAACGCATAACAAAAAGTCATATCTTGAAGAGAGGGTAATCCTCTCTTTTTTTTCTGTTTAGGGCAGTGCTGGCGGATTAACTAGGGGCAGGCGCCTCGATAGTTGTACTTTAATGTATTTGGTTAAATATCCTATACAAAAAAAGGAGGCCGTAATTGTGAAAACTGGCAGAACGAATGTAGAAGAGAAAATTAATGAAATAAAAGAACAAACAGAATTATACGTCAATGAAATTAAAAAGATGGTTGAGGAACTCATTATTCCTGATACGGTAAACATTATTAGTTATTTCACTTCTTCGTTCAATATTTCTTATGATGCTGAACAGGAGAGCTTATGTTTGGGTTCGTTCCACATTCGAAACATTGGCAATCAGCCACTCACAAATCCATATTTGTGTATAAAATTACCCGAAGATTCTCCTTTTTCCTTCTCAGGACGCTATGTGTATGAACACTTCAAACAAAATTTAAAAGGGCCGACCAGTTGGGAACGAATAAATGATAAATCAAGTAATGAAGAATTTTGGCTTAAGCCATTAGAAAAAACATCTCTTGAGCCTAATGAAACCCTTTCATTTTCAAACTTTCAGATTAAATGGTCACATAATTTATCTTATTCAGGAACAATTATGGGGTTTACATATTGCGATCAGCTAAAAGAGGGGGTTGCTGTTTTAAATCCTATCAATCTCAATGGGATCAGTCGTGGACAGGAGGATGAAAATGAGTGAGTTAGATGACAAGGAGCAAGATGTTGTAATGGAACACATCATCCACCAATTTTTGAAAGAACAGCGTAATAAATCACCAGATAATGGCAAGGTGAATGATAATAGTTTTGCATTTCTAGAAAAAACTACACTGAATTTACTGTTAGCCTATCTGTTATCGGGAGAAAGCCGTGGTAAGAGTGAAATAGCAGATGAAGAATTTGAATTATTGATCTTAAAACAGCTTGACGACATCATGGACACTAACCAAAAGCAATTTGAAGAGATCATTGATTTACTTAGAGAAATTACGTGATAGGAGGTACCAATGTGGATAATGAGAGCGTTAGAAATAATGACCCTATTCAGCTACAACAAATGATTATTTTTTTAAGAGCAGAATTAGCCAAGTATAAGAATGAAGTGGAAAGACTTAGAGATAGCGATTATTATTCACTAGTACTTCGGCTAGAACGAGAGAATGTCCAATTAACAAACCGAGAAAAAGAGCTTACACTGGAGCTCATCAAGTTAAAGAGAGAATTAGAAAAAGAAGCAACGCAATATCAAGAAGATATTCAGATGAGAGAAATTCAACGAAAGAAGCATGTTTCTTCAATTGAGGCTCTCTTGAAGGATAAAAATGATTTGCGCATGGAAAATGACCAATTAATGGGAGCGCTAAAGGCCGCAGAGGACGAATTGATGTCATTTAAAAAGGAGAGGCAGGAAGTCATGGTGGCAGATTATAAAACTGCTATCGAAAATCTAGAAAATAAGCTAATTGATTTTACGGAAATAACAAACAAACAAATGGAAAATATTGTTGAAGAATTGGGAACGACTCGTAGAGAACTGAGTGGGTCCGATAATATCAATTACTATTTAGTAAAAGAGATAGAAGAAAAAAGAATAGAAAATGATAAACTTTTGAACGAAATAGCTGAATTAAATCATCATATTGAACTTCTTTCAAAGAGTAACCCTTCCCTTTTAAGTGGAAAAAACATTCTAAATTCTCAAGTTTTTTCTGACTTAGATGCCCAAGTAAAAAAGATACTAGATCAATCTGTAGGTTTCGAAGGACAGTTAGATGCTAAATTGCGTATTCTTGATGACTTAGAACAGAAGTTGAATCAGCTTGCTATTGAAATAGAAGTCAATAGAACAATGTAATTGGGAAATGTATTATGCTTAGAGAAAATTCTATTACTATAATTTTCATACAACGATTGGACTGTTGCAAAAGTTATGATGGACACTTTTGCAATAGTCCTTTTATATGCATATAATTATAAAATTTTTCCTTCAAAGAGCGGGTAGTAGAGTGATGAGGTGAGTTAACTACCCGTAAGTAACGGTGCAACTGATTTCGATGGGGCACATAATCTGTTTTACTTTATTTTGTTTCTCTGTGTAAGGTAACTTTTTTCAAACGAGGTGAATATTTTTTGAGTTCTAATCGTTCAGGGTTATTTCTTTTGTTTTTTGTAGTGATATAATTTCTATCTCCTGTTTCAGTACAGGCTAGTGTAACTTGTACACGCATAACAACGCCTCCTTTCAAATAGTAATAATTACGCTTTACAAGATATTATTTTTGCTTTTCTTTGTCAATAAAAAATAAAGAATGTTGCATATTAACATTCTTTGTGCTTTAATTACAAAATATAAATAGTAATGATTACGATTTGGGAGTGGTTAAAGAACATGACAAAGAAAATTCCAGTTACAGTTTTAAGTGGTTATTTAGGTTCAGGGAAGACTACCATGATGAACCATGTCCTACAAAATGAGCAAAATTTGCGTGTCGCAGTGATTGTCAATGATATGAGCGAAATCAATATTGACGCTGAGTTAATTGCGAATGGGAGTGGCATTTCACGAACTGAAGAAAAATTTGTAGAGCTATCAAATGGCTGTATTTGCTGTACATTACGTGAAGATTTACTGCAAGAGGTAGAGCGTCTCGCAAGGCTTGGAAATATAGATTATATTTTGATCGAATCGACAGGCATTAGTGAGCCAATTCCAGTTGCACAAACATTTAGCTATTTGGATGAGGAACTTGATATTGACCTCACAAAGTTTTGTCGGCTCGATACAATGGTGACTGTAGTTGATGCCAATCGTTTCTGGCATGATTTTCAATCAGGAGAGAGTCTGTTAGCACGTAAGGAAGCAGTAGGTGAATTAGATGAGCGGGATGTTGCGGATTTACTGATTGACCAAATTGAGTTTTGCGACGTCCTTGTCCTGAACAAATGTGACTTAGTGTCAGAGGTTGAGCTTGCAAGATTAGAAAGAATTCTACGTGCATTACAACCAGAAGCCAAATTAATTCGGACAAAAAATGGTGTTATAGAGCCAGCAGAAATTTTAAATACAGGACGTTTTAACTTCGAACGTGTATCTGAATCTGCTGGTTGGTTAAAAGAATTAGAGCTTGGGCATGAAAATCATACACCAGAGACGGAGGAGTATGGCATCACTTCGTTCACCTATCAGCGTAGAAAGCCATTTCACCCACTGCGCTTTGTGGAATGGTGTGACAATATGCCAGCATCTATTGTCCGTGCTAAAGGAATTATCTGGAGCGCAAAACATCAGGAAGTGGCATTATTACTGTCACAGGCTGGCTCCTCCGCAAAAATCGAGCCTGTTTCCTATTGGGTGGCAGCTTTACCTGAAGCACAACAGCAAGATGTCTTTTTACAAAGCCCGGAAGTATTAAAGGATTGGGATGCGCTATATGGTGATCGTTTGACACAACTCGTCATTATCGGTATTGATTTAGATAAAAAGGCAATTATACAAGAGCTCGACGCTTGTCTCTTGTCTGATAAAGAATTAAATGAACCATGGGAGAATTTAAAAGATCCATTCAATTGGGAATGGAGTTAGAGAAATTAATTAGGTTGTACCATTCCATATTACCATTACTCTTTCTTTTGATCGAAATGGTTATAGATAGGCTTCTACAATATAAAACTACCTCAAATTACTTTTGAGGTAGCTCCTTTTTAAATATCTTGTTATAGTTTGTTGCTTCACGCAAGGCCTTTTCCTCAATAGGTATACGTACGGAAAGCATTGTAATATTTAATAGTGTGAAGCAAAACGCTGTAAAGTAAGCTTGAAACATAATTGGTAGTAATAGAATTTCCAAACATACAACAGCATAATTAGGATGGCGCATAAATGTATATGGCCCCTTTTGTACAACTTCCGCACCGGCTAAAATAATAATTTTTGTATTCCAAAAAGGCCCTAGTGAATGGATGCACCAGATTCGTAATGCTTGCACGGCAATAAATAATAAAAAAAATAATGGGAATAAGGGCGAGAGTCCACTATTATTCGTGCTTACTTCGACAATTAAAAATAGAAAAAAACTGACATGCATGGCCACCATATAGGGATAATGCGATATCCCCACTTCATACGCACCTTGCGAAATCATCCGCTTTTCATTGCGTTTTGCTATAGAGACTTCTGTCAATCTTTGTAGAATGACAAGAATCAAGATAATATAAAAAAACATGCTACTCCCTCCATTTAAGTAATACAGCTTCCGCACAGAAGCCGGGACCGAGAGCGACGAGCAAACCAACATCATCTACTTGACCTTCGTTTAACATAAACTGCTCTAATACATACAACACGGTAGGAGATGACATATTCCCATGACAACGTAATATTTCCCGAGAAATGTCGGTTTTTTGTTCCGCAAGATACAGTGTGTCCTCGTAGGCTTTCAATACTTTTTTGCCACCTGGATGAGCGATGAAATGATTGAGTTGTTCACTGTATAGCTGTTGTTCTACTAAAAATTGTTCGATGAATGGGCCAAGCCATTTCGTAATAATAGAAGGAATACTCTTCTGAAAAATGACATGTAGACCGTTGTTTTTGATATTCCAGCCCATTACATTTTCAGAATCTGGCATCCATTTAGAACCAGTATTAAGTATAGAAGGTGTTGGCTTTTTTGTAGGTATTGTAACGTCATCCCCACAAACGAGAATACATGCGGCACCATCGGCAAATAGAGAGGCACCTATTAAATTACTTTTTGAAAAATCATTTGGCTGAAAGGTTAAGCTGCAAAGTTCGACACAAACAACAAGTACTTTTGCTTGGGGATGTGCCTGACAAAAATCATAGGCTCGACTGACACCCGCTGCTCCACCAGCGCAACCAAGACCCCAAAGTGGAATGCGCTTTAGTCTGTCTGAAAAGGACAGTTGATTCATAACGCGGGCATCAATACTTGGTGTTGAAATGCCCGTACTACTAACAAAAATAATCGCATCAATTTCCTCAGGAGAAATCGGTGTTTCTAAGAAAGCTTCATTTTGTAAACAGGCTTGTATAACTTCAACACTGTATGTTGTTGCCAGTTCAATATATAAGTTGTTACGTTCTTCAAAAGTATGCTCAGTACGATGCCATTCAGCTGGTACACAGAAATGGCGAGACTCAATACCACCGCTGTCAAATACTTTTAAATAACGTTCTAATTTTGGGATTTTTTTATAAAAAAGTTCCTTTGTTAGCTCTTCAGCATTTGCCTGATATAAAGTATAAGGTGGTTGATATGTACTGATGGAAACGATTTTCGACAATCCAACATCTCCTTTGCAAAGTGGTCTTAGTCATTGTATGCATGTGGGGAGTGGTTACATGCTTGATAATTTGGATTTGACAATTTCAAAAGATTTCGATATATTGGAAACAATTAATTGGAAAGTAGGTGATGTGACATGATGAATAGATCTGTTTTTAACGTACTGCAATTCGGTTTGTTCAATTTCACACGCCTAAAATTTACATGTTGACCTTGTTTTGTAGCTAGTTAGACTTCTACAAAAATAAGCATACTTGTACTTTCCCTTGAACGTGCCTGTGAAACCTTGTAACTGCTGAATTGCAGTTACAAGGTTTTTTATTGTTTCAGCGCTAGTAAGGTTTTTTAGACACTGGAAAAATAAAGCTTCGGTTGATGCATAGATGTTTTGTGCACAAATAGGCCGAAGTGTAAATAACATGCATATATCAGGAGGAAAACAAATTGAATTTAACAACTTTAGGATTTTTAACATATTTTGAAGAGCAAATGATTGCATTTAACGAGGAGTCAAAATTAGCTAATTGTGTTCCAGCAAGAGTGACTTTGGAGCATAAGCACGCTTATCGTGTGCTGGCTGAAGAAGGTGAATGGTTAGCAACGATTGCTGGTCATTTAGCTTATAATTCGCTAGCACGAGAAGATTTTCCAGCCGTTGGGGATTGGGTGTTGGTCGAGAAAATGGCAGGCGAGGAAAAAGCGATAATTCATAAACTATTTGAACGAAAGTCTGTCTTTTCGCGCAAGGTTGCAGGTCGAGAAATAACGGAGCAAATTGTAGCATCCAATGTCGATATTGTACTTCTTGTGATGAGCTTAAATGCAGATTTTAATATACGTCGTTTAGAACGTTATTTAATCGCTGCCTGGGATTCAGGTGCGAAGCCAATTATTGTACTGACAAAGGCCGATTTATGTGACGATGTTGAGAATATGTTGCGTGAGGTCGAGTCTGTCGCGTTTGGTGTAGACGTTGTTGTGACTAGTGCATTATCAGGTGAAGGCTTATCAGATATTCATGCCCTTTTTACTGAGGGAGTGACAGGTGCATTACTTGGCTCTTCCGGTGCTGGTAAATCTACATTAACGAATGCACTTTGTGGTAAGCAACTTATGAAGGTTTCGGGTATTCGAGAGGACGATGCAAAAGGTCGCCATACAACGACACATCGTGAGTTAATCGTATTACCTAGTGGCGGGTGTTTAATTGATACGCCTGGAATGCGCGAGCTGCAATTATGGGATCAAGGAGATAGTTTATCTTCAAGTTTTAAAGATATTGAAGAACTATCAGCAACATGTCGCTATCGAGATTGCACGCACCAAGAGGAGCCGCATTGCGCAGTTCAGCAAGCGATTATAGATGGAGTACTCGAAAATTCGCGTCTACGGAGCTACTTTAAATTGCAAAAGGAACTCGCATTTATGGAGCGTAAAACAAATACTCAGGCAAAATTAAATGAGCAGCGTAAATGGAAGCAAATTTCGAAGGGCTTGAAGAAAGGTAAAAAGAAATAATCATGAAGGAACATAGATATCAATGAAAATATCTGTGTTCTTATTTTTTTAAAACGCCTATAAGAAATAGGCGTATAGCATATGTTCATAGCCGCTAGAATGAATATATAGGAGTGACAGCAGGTGCAGATACAAAATATCAATCATTTATTATTTTCAATTTCTAATTTAGATAATTCCATAGCATTTTATAAACATATCTTTGATGCAAAATTATTAGTGAAAGGTAAAAACACAGCTTATTTTGATCTTAACGGGCTATGGCTTGCCCTAAATGTAGAGAAGGATATCCCGCGCAATGAAATTCATCAGTCGTATACACATATAGCATTTTCAATCCATGAACGTGATTTCGATAAAACGTATGATAAGCTTGTCAATTATGATGTCAATATTTTGCAAGGAAGACAGCGAGATGTACGAGATAAAAAATCCATTTACTTTACTGATCCAGATGGTCATAAGTTTGAATTTCATACAGGTACTTTGCAAGATAGATTAGAGTATTATAAAAATGAAAAACAGCATATGGAGTTTTTTGATGAATAATAAAAAATAAGTGTCTCTGACCATTAAGAGACGCTTTTGATTTATAACGAATTTGCGAAGTACAAAAGATTGATGACAACTATATTAAAATGTGGAAATATAAGAAACGAACCTTCCCTAAAATAACAACATTATATGGTTAGATTTATGTAAATACGAAGGAGTGACTTTATGAAAAAAGCAATTATTTTTGATATGGATGGTACTTTATTTCAAACGAATCTCATCTTGGAACCAGCACTTACAGCGACTTTTGATGTGCTTCGAGCAAAGAGCTTGTGGCAAGGTGATACACCAATCGAAACGTATCGTGAAATTATGGGTGTTCCTTTACCAGTTGTATGGGAAACATTATGTCCTGAGCATTCTTTGGAGGTTCGTGAAGAAAGTAATGCACTGTTCCATACAAAACTTATTGAACAGATACGGCAAGGTAAAGGTGCACTGTATCCTAATGCAGAGCAAATTCTTGCGACTTTGGTCGAAGACTATAATTTATACATAGCAAGTAATGGTCAAATCGAGTATTTACAAGCCATTGTTGAAACTTATCAGCTAGATCGTTTTATTAAAGGCACATATAGTATTCAATCCATTTCAAGTGGTCATAAATCACATTTGGTTCGTAAAGTAATCGAAGAAAATAACATTCAACACGGAGCAGTTGTTGGAGATCGTGCTTCGGATATTCAAGCGGCACAAGATAATTACCTTCTCGCAGTTGGTGTACGCTTTGATTTTGCACAGGAATGTGAATTGCAAAAAGCAAATGTGGTCATAGATGATTTAAAGGAACTGCCAACTGTACTAAACTGATTTTAAAAACCTTTAGCATTTATCGCGAACATTTTAAAATTTATCGAGAAATTTCGTCGGTTTATCGACATCTAGCATTTTTATCTTCAAATGTTTGCATTGCAAATTATGAGGGAAAAGAGTAAAATGGTGCCAATCTATAGAAAAGCGTTGAGAAGGAAAAGTAAATTGGATAAGCATTTAATAGAGAGCCTCTGCTGGTGGAAATGAGGTAAATGAACCCATTTGAAAATGACCTTTGAGCTTCGTACCGAAAGCTTTCGCAAGTAGGCTACGACGAGATGGGCACTCGTTACAACAGCAGCAGTATCTCTTATATGTGGATGTACTGATTGAGGCAAATAGTTTGAGCTATTTGTAAATATAGGTGGTAACACGGGTATACTCGTCCTAATCAGTAATGATTAGGGCGTTTTTTTTATCTTTATTTTGCGGCCGTGTCAGATGTTATTTGCGTCAGAGCAATGCACTAGATATGCCAAAGGGAAGTTTATACACAATTTTTGAGGGGAGCAACTTAGGATGACAATTATTATTGGCGGCGCTTGGCCATATGCAAATGGCTCTTTGCATTTAGGTCATATTGCTGCATTATTACCTGGTGATATTTTGGCTAGATATTACCGACAAAAAGGCGAGAAAGTTTTATATGTTTCTGGTAGTGACTGTAATGGTACGCCTATATCAATTCGGGCAGCGCAGGAAAACACCACGACACAGGCTATTGCCAATAGATATCATGATGAATTTACACAATGTTTTCAGGAGCTAGGGTTTACCTATGATCTGTATACAAGAACCGATGCTAAGCACCATCATGAATCCGTGCAGACAATTTTTCTACAATTATTAACGAATAATTATTTATATAAGAAGAAGATTGAGCAGGCATATTGTGACACGGATAAGCAGTTTTTGCCTGATCGTTTTGTAGAAGGAACTTGTCCAAATTGCGGTGCGAAGGCGCGGGGAGATCAGTGCGATAATTGTTCGGAAATTTTAGATCCGCTTGATTTAATCGATAAGCGCTGTAAAATTTGTGGGAATGAGCCAGTAATTCGAGAGACAGAGCATTTTTATTTTACCTTCAGTCAATTTCAGGGAAGGCTTGAGAGTTATTTAGCTGAGGCAAAGCTGGAGAAACGTTGGCGCGATAATGCGTTAGCTTTAACAGAGCGTTATTTGTCCGAAGGTGTACCTGATCGTGCAGTAACAAGGGATTTACCGAATGGAGTAAACGTACCAGTACCTGGTTTTGAAGGAAAGAAAATCTATGTGTGGATAGAAGCTGTGGCTGGTTATTTAACTGCAAGTATTGAATGGGCTCAACAGCACGATGTGGCCATCGAGGACTTATGGAATGAAGATACAATTTCGTACTATATACATGGCAAAGATAATATACCATTCCATACTGTTATTTGGCCCGCTATTTTAATGGGTATAGGGGCAAAGGCATTACCAACACATATTGTTTCGAATGAATATTTAACATTAGAGAAACGAAAACTATCGACCAGTCAAAATTGGGCTGTATGGGTTCCTTATATATTAAGCCGCTATGATGCAGATTCAATCCGCTATTTTTTAACAATGAATGCACCAGAAAATCGTGATACTGATTTTTCTTGGCGCGAATTTATCTATAGTCATAATGGTGAGCTACTTGGCGCATATGGTAATTTTGTCAATCGTACATTGAAATTTTTAGAAAAGTCCTTTAACAGTCAAGTCCCTCAGGCTGAGGTGGATGGAGCTGTAAGAAAGAAGACCATTCACTTGTTTAGTGAGGCCGCAATTGATATTGAAGCGGGGCATTTTAAGCAGGCTTTAGAGGCGATTTTTGAATACGTTCGCGCAGCAAATCGCTATTTTGATGAGCAACAACCGTGGTTGCAAGTCAACGAAGACGTGGAGGCAGGAAATAAAACACTTGCAACATGCGTCTACATTATTGCCAATCTTAGTCAGCTACTGCAACCATTTCTACCGTTTTCGGCTGGGAAAATTCGAGATGTGTTAGGCATACAGGAAGTAATGTGGCATGAGCAAGTGGAACTGCCAACTGACATTAGAGAGGTAACACCACTGTTTGACCGTCTTGATATTGGTTTAATTGAAGAGGAATATCAAAAATTAGTAAATGACAGTCAATAAATAAGAAAAGCAGTATGACCCTTCTCGTCGTACTGCTTTTCTATGTTTAATGATGTTTTCAGCTTTGTGAATAGTGGTTCACTCTTCAAGAGCTAATTCATAACAGGGGTTAATTTTGCCACAACGATACTGTTAATAGCATTGATATAGGCAAGGGCACTTGCTTTTAAAATATCTGTATCCGCTGCCTTGGCGATATACTTTTCACCTTCGTGTTCAATGGTGATTTTTACTTTACCAAGTGCTTCTTTACCACGAGACACACTATTAATATTGTACTCAACTAGCTTCACATCAATTTTTGTAATTTCCGCGATGGCAGAATACAATGCGTCAATTGGACCAGAACCGACTGCACTCGCCTGCAATACATCGCTACCCTTATGAATTTTCACGCTTGCAGATGGGAAGCTGGCATTGCTGACGACTTGCAGATCTGCGAAATCAAAGAATTGATCGCTATAATGAGTAGCATTGGCATGATTGGCATCGTGCTTTTCATAATAGCTTTCAACAATTACATATAAATCATGGTCATATACTTCTTTCTTGGCATCGGCTAATTTTAAGAAGCCTTCAAAGACTCCTTCAAACTCCTCTGCAGAAAGATTTGAGAATCCAAGTTTTTCAAGGGCATTTTTCACAGCATGACGACCTGAACGTGCAGTAAGAACTAGCTCCATGTCGTCTAATCCAACGTCTTCAGGGTGCACAATTTCGTAGGCATCACGAGATTTTAACAGGCCATCTTGGTGAATACCTGATGAATGGGCAAATGCATTGTCTCCAGTAATTGCTTTGTTTACCTGTACATCTAAGCCCATAAAGCTTGATACAAGGCGTGATGTATTCATAATCTCTTTTGTGTTGATGCGTGTTTGAGCATTGTAGACCGTACTGCGTGTTTTTAATGCCATTATTACCTCTTCTAGTGCGGCATTCCCAGCGCGTTCACCAATGCCGTTAATTGTACATTCCACTTTGTCAGCCCCATTTTTAATGGCAGCAAGTGTATTAGCAGTTGCCATACCAAGGTCATTGTGACAGTGGACACTTAGCAGAACACTGTCGTTTAGATTTTTCATGCGGTCATTTAGTTTATAAATCATCGCTCCAAATTCCTCGGGCTCTGCAAAACCAACTGTGTCAGGCACATTAATCATCGTTGCGCCAGCCTTCATGACCGCTTCTATCGTTTTCCACAGGTATTCAAAATCAGAGCGAGATGCATCCTCTGTTGAATATTGGACTTGCGGTAATAGTGTTTTTGCATATTTTACAGCGTCTATACCAATTTGAAGAATTTGCTCTTTGGATTTACTAAATTTCTTTTCAACATGAATGTCAGAAGTGCCAAGCACCATATGAATCATTGGATTTTCAGCGTATTTTACAGCATTATAAACAGCATCTATATCTGCCTGTATGGCACGCGCTAAAGCTGTAATCATAATATCATTTGTGTTACCGACTTTTTGCGCCACGGCTTTCACGGCATCAAAGTCACCTTGTGATGAAGCAGGGAAACCAGCTTCGATAATATCGACGCCTAATTTTTTGAGTTGCTGTGCAATCTCTACTTTCTCGTATAAGTTCAGTTTTGCTCCTGGTACTTGCTCGCCATCACGTAAAGTTGTATCAAACACCCAAATTTTTCTTCCCATTTTCAAACACTCCTTTTGTTTAATTAAAATATTTTAAGCTGAGCAGCCACATCTGAGAGGTTATTTTGATTGCCTCCACCGGTTTTCCTACCTGTCAGTGGCGATGAGATGAAGAAATTCCCACTGATAGAAGTTTCACTCTATCCCGCATTAACGGTCCGTAAGATGCCATACAAAGGCAATCAACTGACCGTAAAAGCCTGATTGGTTCAGCTAACAATTGGTTCAGCTAACAATCAGTGGGAATAAAGAAATTCCCACTGATAGAAGTTTCACTCTATGCCCAGAGGTAGTCGGATATTAATGTGCCTCTCTGCTTTAAAAATAAAAAAACCCGTCTCTATATAAAATATAGAGACGAGTTTTTGCTCGCGGTACCACTCTAATTGACCTTTTCTTTACAGAAAAAGTCCCCTTATCAACAGCTATCACTGTTTATCCCTATAACGGGGGAATCCGACATCCCTTACTTTAGCGACGTCCATTGACGAAGTTATAGTTCAGGGAGTAGCTCATGGACGAGTTCAAAATGTGTGCCTACCGGTTTACACCAACCACCGGCTCTCTACAAGTACACAGGCATTTCTACTATTTCCAATCTAGGCCTACAATGTGTTGTTGAAAGCAATAATACTTGGATATTGTTATTCTGTCAACAATATTCTAAAAATTTTTTGTTTTCTGTTTTAATGGGGTTTAACCAAAACAGTAGTAAGAAATTTAAATTATAATAATGTTTTTGCATGAATTTATATCCCTTGATTACTACCAATAAAGTAATTTTCTATGAGATAATAAAGCCAGATTTTATACATAGAAAGTAGGTGTAACAATGAAATTCGTATTTGATTTGGATGGCACAATTTGTTTTAAAGGACAGCCGTTGACACCAGGTATAACTACTGCGTTGGCGAATTGTATGGCGGATGGCCATGAGGTAATCTTTGCTTCAGCACGTCCAATTCGTGATTTATTGCCCGTATTACCGGAGTCGATGAGAAAACTTCCGATGGTTGGGGGAAATGGGGCATTTGTCGCTAGCAATGGGGATACCATTGAAGTAAGTGCTTTTTCAGTAGAAACCGTGGAGGCTATCTCAAAAATTATTACAGCATTTAAACTCCCATATTTAATCGATGGTGATTGGGATTACGCGTACACAGGTAGTGAAGATCATCCGATTTATCGAAATTTAGATCCACTGAAGCTGGCAAAAAAAGTATTATTTACTGAACTGAAGGACATTGTGAAAATTGTATTATTTCCTGGTGAACAGCAACAAGAAATATTGACAGAGCTCGAAAAACTACCGATTTCGTTATATGAGCATATGTCAGAGAATATTGTCGATATAAGTCCTAGTGGTATTGATAAATGGAATGGCTTAATAAAGTTAGGTGTTCTAGAAGGGGATTTTGTCGCGTTTGGTAATGATGCAAATGATAAAGCAATGTTTGTAAAGGCAAAGGAAAGTGTATGTGTAGGCATGCATGAAGTACGGAAATATGCTAATTTACAGGTTGCTAGCGAAGAAGTAGCAATTATTGCAATGCTACAAAGATTAAGCAAAAAGTATAAATGCTAATGTAGATATGTATAGATTGGAAAGTACTATTTTGAATAAAAGTACTCTGAGATTCCATCAAGAAAAAATCTGCAAATTTCTTAGAGAAAGGTAAACCAGTTTAGCCTCAGTCGTTGCATAAGTGTCGACTGAGGCTTACTTGGTTTTTTTTTGAAGTAGGTAAGATTCCAAAAAACTATTCAGAGTTTAAAAATCCTTATATGCTGGCCTCTTCTTTTTGCACTTTAAAGCGTGAAACTTGCGTTTGTAATTCTTCAGCCATTGTCGAGAGAGTAGCTGCAGAAGCGGCCACTTCTTCAATTGTCGCTAATTGCTCCTCCGAGGAAGAAGCCACATTTTGCAGGTTAGCGGAAGACATTTGTGCGATTGTAGCAATTTCATCGAATGATGCGTATATTTGTTCAGCACTCGATGACATCTCCTCGGAAACAGTAGTTGCTTCTTGGATTTGCATAGATACATGCTCAATGAGTTCCACGATTTTAGAAAAGCCTTCTTCTGCCTCTTTGACAACCTGTATACCAATTTGTACCTCTTGTGTTCCTGTATCCATCACTGTGACTGCACGGTTGGTGTCTTGTTGGATCTCTGAGATGAGCCCTGCAATTTGTTCAGCTGATTTTTTTGATTGTTCAGCTAATTTTTTAACTTCGTCTGCCACGACTGCAAACCCACGACCATGATCGCCAGCTCGTGCTGCTTCGATTGCTGCGTTCAATGCTAATAAGTTGGTCTGTTCTGCGATGTCGGTGATAATGCTAATAATATTTCCAATTTCCAACGAATGGCTCCCTAAATTTTTTACAACTGTCGCAGATTCAAGTACGGCGGTATTGATGGTATCCATCTGTGTAATAACGCGCTGTAAGGAATCATTGCCTTTGTTTGCCTCTGTATTTGTCTCCATTGCGAGTTCAGAAACAGCAGCAGTCGTTGCTGCTAATTGCTGGATACCCTTCGTCATTGTTTTCATTGCTTCAGAGCTCTCAGTAGCATTTTTCCCTTGTGCTTCAGAGCCACTCGCTACTTCTTGAATGGAAGATGTAATTTGCTCTGTTGCTTGAATCGTTTGGTCAGCGCTCGCTGTTAACTCTGCAGCAGAAGCACTAACTTGTACTGTATTTTGACGCACATTTGTAATTAAGTTCTTTAAATTTTGAGCCATTTGATTAAAGGCAAGGGCTAAATCGCCAACCTCATCACGATTCTTGATGCGGATTTGCTCAGCTGTTAAATCACCTTCTGCGATTTTCTTCGCAGCTTTTGCCATACCATTGATTGGTCGGGAAATAATGCTTCCCATTACCATGGCAATTATCAGACTAATGACAACGGCAAATGCCCCAAGTAAAATCATCTGAAACTTAATCGATTGAATTTCATTTGATGTAGCAGTAATTTTTGATTCTACAAATTCTTGTTGATAGTTTGAAAGATTTTCCACCCGTTCATCGAATTGTTTGATAATAAGGCGACCCTGTGTGCTATCCAATTTTTCGTATTGTTCGGTTTGTCCATCGTTTTTTAAAGAAAACATGCGATCTGAGAACTGCTGAACATTTTCTTCACTTTTAATAATGGCCTCTAATAATTCAATAGATTTTTGGGACTCGAGTGATGCCATTAAGTCATCAGATTTTTGTTTGAATTCAGCGCGGGATTCTTTATTACTTTGTAGATTTTGCTTATCTCCTAGTAGTAAATAGCCTCGCATACTTACAATCTCTTGCTTTGCGATAGCTCTGAGCTCTTGAATACTAATAGATTTAGTCGTTTGTTCTTCGAGTAATTCACGGTACGTATTATTTACTGAATTCAGCTGTTTAAAGTTTAAACCTATTGTGCCAACTAAAACGAAAATGACAATTAAAAAACCGAGTAATAATTTCTTATAGATAGTAAATCGCATGTTTGAAAAATCCTTTCTTAGTAGATTAGTAGAAATGTTACAAAAAAATGAAATATGTATATATACCATTTATATCAGATTATATGCAATTTACAAAGTATTATGAGTATTTTCATGTTGAATATTATATAAATAAGAGAAGTAAGTTGTAGAAAAATAGAATTTTAGGGAAAATGAATAAAGTGGATATGAAACTTATTAAGAGTGTGAAACGTAGAGTCAAATAAGGATAAAACAAGGATGTGGGATGATGCATAGACCGATTTTAAAATTACCTAAGACGAAATATGAAAAGATGTGGGACTATATTGGTGGTGGGGTATTTGTTGCGTCTATTTTATACATTGTTATAATGTGGGGACAAATACCTGATGAAATCCCAGCACATTTTAATGGTGCGGGAGAGGTCAATCGCTGGGGGTCTAAAATTGAATTACTTATCCTACCGTTTATGGGGATATTTTTGTGGGTGTTAATGGGGCTACTTGAAAAAGCGCCACATATGCATAACTATCCTGCTCGTTTAAACGATAGTAACGTGGAGGCGTTTTATTTAAATAGTCGTAAAATATTAAATGAAGTAAAGAACTTTTGCTTAATTTTATTCGCCTTCATCTCCTGCGTAATGGTGCTCATAGCTTTAGAGAAAGTGGAGACATTAGGCTGGTGGTTCCTGCCATTTGTGCTGATTGGAACAGCACTGCCGATTGTAAAAGGTTTAATAAATTCTTCAAAAATTAAATAGTAATGTTTTCATAGTGATTTATAATTTTGTGTATGATGTACAGCTTTAGTCACTGAGGTGAGGTGTTTCTATCTTTTGAGACACCTCCCTTTTTTTGTGATAAATTTAGGATACATGAAATCGAAAGAGGTGCGAAAGACATGCAAAAGAAATTTAAACTAAAGGATGGGCTCTCGCTTACTATTTTAAATCAACCGCAGGATATGATATTAGAGGGAATTTCACACTCAGGCGATGCCCCATATGACCGTATCATTTCCTTTGTGTTTTCTGTGGATGACATGGTAACTTATTTAGACAGTACGCTCAAGGCTAATATGCTAGCCGAGCAGGGATATTTATTTTTCGTTTATCCGAAAAAGGGTAATAAAAAATATCAACAGTTTATTCATCGTGATGAAATTTTCCCAGCGATTCAAGTAGATGAAGAAAAATATATTGTCGGTAGTGATATCAAATTTGTAAGTCTGATGTCACTCGATGAGACGTTTTCCATTTTAAGCATGAAGCGAGATAGTAAGGCGCGTGGTAAGAAAAAGACAGCAAATAGTCAATGTGTGAGTGACTATGAAAGCATGATTCCACAATTGCGGAAACAGCTTGCTGATAATACGAATGATTTAGCCTTTTATGATGGGCTAACACCGGGGTATCAAAAGGATTGGGCTCGCTATATTTATAGTGCAAAAAAGGAAGAAACACAGGTAGCCCGTGTGAATGAAATGCGGGAACTTACAAGACAAGGCTTTAAGACGAAGGAATTATACCGAAAAGCCAAAAGTGAAGAGAAAGCATAACTTGCTACAAACGAGCGAAAAAAACAATAATGTATGGGGTAATAGCGATTACTCCCATATTTACTTTTTATGTTGTATGGCAAAGTGTTCATAGCTCCTGAAGAAGTTTTAAAAGGTAAAATTGTATTGTCTAAGGGCTAACGATGCTGTCTGTTGTAGTGCCATGATGACTTTGGGTTTGCACTATAAATTGGTGTAGCCATGATGAAACTTCTGTTGCGAATATTTTGATCGACTCGTACTTCCACATTGTAAAAATAGCTAACAGTGAGTCCATGTTGATTTTAGTCATTCAGGATGTATCAAAACTGCTCAACAACGTTAAATGTTTTGCGCTAATGAATTTGATGTCTATGTTAAAAAGTGAGGGTAAAGTATGAGTACTTATATTGAACAAGTAGATGAAAAATGGCGTGATAGTTTGGCCAAGCTAGTGGAGGTAGTGGAATGTAATTTACCAGATGGCTTTGAACGAACAATGTACTATGACATGATAAGCTATGGTGTACCTTTATCGACATATCCGAAAGGTTATCACGTAACCCCAAATACACCACTCCCCTTTATTAGTCTAGCTGCTCAAAAGCGGCATATAGCTGTATATCATATGGGCATTTATGCAGATAAGGTATTGCTTTCTTGGTTTCAAGATGAATATGCAAAGCGTGTACCAACAAAACTGAATATGGGGAAAAGTTGTATTCGTTTTACGAGTACTAAAAATATTCCATATGATTTGATTGGAGAGCTTGTGTCAAAGATGACACCAGACGAGTGGATTTTGAAATATGAAGGAGAGTTGACCAAATGAAAAGCGCTACAACATTTTTAATGTTTCAAGGACAGGCAAACGATGCAATCGAGCAATATAAACAATGGTTTACGGATTTAACAGTGGAGAGCCTGACTTATATGGAAGATTCTCAGCAAGTTGCAATGGCTGTGCTCGATTTAAAAGGTCTGAAAATTATGGTGAATGATAGTGTCATTACGCACAATTTTACGTTTACACCCTCGACATCCATTTTTGTAGAATGTGAGACGCTAGAAGAAATCGGAAGTCTTGCAGCACAAGTATTGGAGGGTGGAAAAGCATTAATGCCACTTGACAATTATGGCTTTTCCAAACAATTTGCCTGGATTGAGGACCGTTTCGGTGTATCATGGCAATTTACGTATAATTAAATATAAGGAGGAGTATATTTGAATAAGTGGATGGAGCGTGCTATAGGGCTGGCGCTTGCAAACGTTGCACAGGGTGGACAACCATTTGGAGCTATATTAGTTAAAGATGGCGAAATCATTGGCGAAGGCGTCAATGAACTACACCTACGTCCAGATAGCACAGGGCATGCAGAATTATTAGCTTTACGATGTGCTCAGGAAAAACTAGGTACTATAGATTTGCGTGGTACGGTAATGTATGCAAGTGGTGCGCCCTGCCCCATGTGCTTTGGCGCAATGGCCATGGCAGGCGTAGATAAGGCCTATTTTGCCAATTCACTAGCAGATGCACTAGCTGTTGGTTTAGGCCGCTCAAGTGAGGTATATGCTGATTTACAAAAAGCGGAAGCAGAACGAGCATTTCAAATGATACATTTACCAGTAGAGGATGATGAGAAAAATCCGATGCATGTTTGGTATAAAAAAGCGTAATAACGTAAAAGGAGAATAAGGTATGGCAGTAACTTTAGTGAAACACGACATTAAATATGCAGAAGCGATGCATGCATTATCTTCAATGCCACAGGTGAGAGATGCACTTGGGTTACCTGCTGGCAAAGTAGAAGATACCATTAATTTTATTAAACGAGAATGTATAGATGAAGAAGAGGGAAAGACCGTCCCTCGTGTTGTATTGAATGAGGAAGGACAAGTTATTGGTGTGACAGCATTGATGTTTATAGATCATGCGAAAAAGAGCTGTCATATTGGTTCATGGCTTGGCTATGAATTTTGGGGTAAGGGCTATAATCTAGAGGCCAAAAAAGCAATACTAGAAATTGCGTTTTATGAATTAGGGCTAAAGCGTGTTTTTGCAGGAGCGAGAAAGGTCAATATTCGCTCACAAAAGGCGCAAGAAAAGTTACCGTTTATCCGTTTAGGTGTAGAGCAAGATTTTCCACATGAGCACAATTGGTTAGAGGTAAAGGAAAAACAACCATGTGTTCTAAATGTCTTTGAACGTGAGGATTTTGTTCGTTACAGTACTTCTTTAGAGTTAGTAGAAGGATCGCGAGAAAGCTATTTGCCACTGTTATTAATTGCGGATGAAAGTGAAGAAGCTGTTCGCCAATATATGAATGATGGTGATTTATATGAGATTAAATGCGGTGAAAAATTGGCTGGAGTTGCGTTGCTTCTTGCACAGTCAACCACAACGATTGAATTAAAAAATATCGCTATTAAACCAGAGTTTCAAGGTAGAGGTATTGGTAAGGTAGCGTTGCAAAAAATTAGTACTGTTAGTAAATCACAAGGTTATAAAAATGTAATAGTAGGGACTGCAAATTCTAGCATTGATAATATTGCTTTTTATCAAAAGTCTGGTTTTCGTATGGAAACAATTGAAAAGGATTTTTTCAGTAGTTATGCAGAGCCAATCTATGAAAATGGTATACGTGCCTTAGATATGATTATGTTTTCAAAGGCGCTATAGATCGAGATCGAGGCGAAACATTCCTCGATTTTTTATGTTGTCGTGCATACTAGTTCAAGCTGTGAAAAAGACGAGTAAAATCCACAGGGCAAAGGCTATAGTGCGACGATGTCCTAATAACCGTAAGTTAATATTAATAACAGTCAGCAACATAAAAAGAAATACCCGTCCAACTTTTGGTTGAGCGGGTATTTCTATTTGCCTAGCAGTAAAGCCATCAATTTTTCTTTAGAATGTAAAAAATCATCGAGTGAATAGCGATCTAGTACAGCTAAATAAGCTTGTAATGCTTCATATAGGACACCCTTTAACTGACATTCAGGAGCTATTTTACAGAGGTTATTTTCTTTATCGAAGCATTCCACCAAATGAAAATCTTCTTCTGTATGACGAACGATTTCACCGATTGTTAACGTCTTTGGATCGATTGCTAGACGTATACCGCCACCGCGTCCGCGGATTGTTTCAATGTAACCAAGCTGCCCAAGCTGGTGTGTCACCTTCATTAAATGATTTTTTGATATATTATAGGCATCGGAAATTTCTTGAATAGTTGATAGTTGACCGTCTTCCTTCGCTCCTAGATAAATGAGTGTCCGAAGAGAGTAATCTGTGTATAAAGTTAATCGCATTAGAACACCCTACTTTCTAAAGTTCATAAATAATTATAGCATTTTCATCTATTCCATAGTAATCCGAATGCTTGTTGAAAAGATGTATTTAAAATACATTAATTATGTCTATTTTGTTAAAGATGTATTTTATATATTGCTTTAAGAAAATGAAAGCGTTATATTGTAATCACGAAAGGATGGTATGCGATATGTTAAAACAAGAAACAGTACAAATTATTAAAGCGACAGTTCCGGTATTAGAAGTTCATGGTGTGGCAATTACAAAGACGTTTTACAAAAATATGTTTCAGGCTCATCCGGAATTATTAAATATTTTTAATCACACGAACCAAGAACAAGGGCGTCAACAAACAGCATTAGCAAACACGGTGTATGCGGCAGCTGTTCATATTGAAAATTTACAGGCGATTTTACCAGCAGTTATGTTAATTGCTCATAAACACCGTAGTTTAGGTATTCTACCTGAGCATTACCCAATTGTAGGGGAACATTTATTAAAAGCAATTAAAGAAGTCCTTGGAGATGCAGCAACAGACGATATTATTAATGCATGGGCTGAAGCGTACGGCATGATTGCAGATATATTCATTCAAGTTGAAGAAGAGTTATATCAAAAATCAGAAGTAAATGGTGGATGGCGTTTATTCAAACCATTAAAAGTAGCTAAAAAAGAAGTTGAAAGTGACCTAGTAACTTCTCTTTATTTTGTGAATGAGGATGGCTCACCACTACCAGCTTACGAGCCAGGTCAATACATTAGTATCCGAGTGAAAGTACCTGGCGAAGAATATTTAATGAACCGTCAATATACACTTTCACAAGCAACAGCAGAACAGGGTTATCGTATATCTGTAAAACGTGAAAGTGACCATACACCAAATGGCAAAGTATCAAACTTTATTCACGACGTTTTACAAGTGGGTGATTTAGTAGACGTAAGTGTTCCAGCAGGTCTATTTGTTCTAGAAGAAACATCTACACCAATCACATTCGTAAGTGGAGGTATTGGCGTTACACCACTAAATAGTATGCTTCAATCTCTAAAAGATGATGCGGCAAATGAAGTGAACTTTATTCAATGTGCGCGTAATGAGAACGTAATAGCATTTAGTGATGACATTCAAGAAAAAATAAATACCCTTCCTAATGCAACATATACAGCTTTATACTCTGATGAAGACAAGCTCATTACAAAAGAGTTATTGGCTGAAAGCATAGCGAATAATACGGACGTATATGTATGTGGCCCAACTGGATTTATGGAAGCGGTTATTAAAAACTTACATGAAATTGGCATAGCAGACGAAAAAATTCACTATGAATTCTTTGGTCCAGCAATGCAATTAGCAAAATAATAAGGATTTCCCTGTTACGAGCGTTTTTGACGCTTGTAACAGGTTTTTTTATTTTAAAGATCTGTGTTAGAAGCTGAGGCGGATAGAAGTAAGGAAATGACGGATAGAACTCACAAATTAACGGCTAGCTTATATATGCTTGACAATATACCTAATGGGGTATATTATGAATCGTGTAAGCAAGATGCGATTTTGATTTGGAAGGAGGCGTGCACAAGAATGGCGTATGATGCAAAAACAGCAAACCGAGTGAAGCGAATGGAAGGTCAATTGCGTGGGATTTTGCGGATGATGGAACATGGGCAACATTGTAAAGATGTTATTACACAGCTATCTGCCGTACGTTCAGCAGTTGATCGAACTATTGGAGTGATTGTTAGCGAGAATTTGTTGAATTGTGTAGCGACTGCTGAAGGAGATTCAGAAAAAATGAATACTGCTATTCAAGAGGCAATGGATTTAGTCGTGAAAAGTAGGTAAATAATATATACCCTTTATAGTATGTTGTTAGGAGGAATTATCACTTGGAAACATGGATTATCATTGCTATTGTTATTGCGTTTTTAGTATGGAGGATGAAGCCGACGAAAGGTGTTCAGTCAATATCAGCAGCACAATTAAAAAATATGTTGGATGATAAGGATAAAGTATTTGTGGATGTGCGAACGCCAGCTGAATACAAGCGAGGGAATATTCAGCAATTCAAAAATATCCCACTTGGCTCCAGCTTTGACAAACTACCACAAGACAAAGAAATTGTAGTCATATGTCAAAGTGGTATGCGTAGTAGTCAAGCGTGTAAACAACTAAAGAAACAAGGATTCGAGCGTGTAACAAATGTCCGTGGCGGCATGAACGTTTACTAGGAGGGCAATAGAGTGAAAGAAATTGCGGCGAAAGAAGTTCAACAAGCATTAGAGCAAGGGCAAGCTATCAAACTAATTGATGTACGTGAAGTAAATGAAGTGGCGTCTGGGCATATTCCGGGCATCATTCATATTCCTTTGGGTTTATTGGAATTTCGATTACACGAGTTAAAGAAAAATGAACCGTATATTATGGTTTGTCGTTCAAGTGCTCGGAGTGCTCAGGCCACACAATATTTAGCAGATCGAGGTTTTGATGTCACAAATATGCTTGGTGGCATGCTTGCCTGGGAAGGCGAAGTGCAGTAAGCGATTTTATTAGCCTCTGTCTATATTTTTTTACTAAAAATAATACCCTTATAGGTATAAGGAGGAAGTTATGAGTATTAAGGCAGATTTTCAGTTAGATGCTAAAGGGCTTTCGTGCCCCATGCCTATCGTAAAAACAAAAAAGGCAATGGCAGATTTAGTGGATGGTCAGATTCTAGAAGTGCTAGCAACGGATAAAGGTTCTAGGGCGGATATAGCTGCTTGGGCCGAAACTGTAGGTCATCAATACATTGGTACAACGGAAGAAGACGCTGTGTTAAAGCATTATATTCGTAAATGCGAAAATGACACAATAGTTGAAAAAGCGTTTGAACCGACAATTGAGTTGGTTGAAGTGGTTGGAAAAAATGGGCTTATCCTAGATGTGCGTGAAGAGGTGGAGTTCGCCTTCGGTCATATTGATGGTGCTCTGTCTATTCCGTTAGGTGATCTTGAGGCGCGCATCTCTGAGCTTGACAAGGAACAAGAGATATATGTGATTTGTCGTACAGGAAAGCGTAGCGATTTTGCAGCGCAAAGGCTTGTGGCAAATGGTTTTGCAAAGGTTTATAACGTACTTCCAGGTATGACAGTCTGGACGGGCGAACTCATAAAAACTATTTAATTGGAGGAATTTAATATGTCAAACAAAGTAGCAATTATTGCAAGTAATGGTGGTCTTTTCGACGCGTATAAAGTGTTCAATATCGCAACAGCAGCGGCAGCTTCTGACAAAGAGGTTGCAATCTTTTTCACATTCGAAGGGTTAAATTTAATACACAAACAAGGTATGCATGCGCTATCTATGCCTGCTGGAACTGAACATTTTGCTGAAGGCTTTGCAAAAGCAAATGTTCCTGCTATACCGCAATTAGTTGAAATGGCACAAGAGTTAGGTGTGAAGTTTATTGCATGTCAAATGACGATGGATGTAATGGGTTTGACAACAGATGCTTTCGTTGCGGGTATTGAAGTTGGCGGTGCAGTAACGTTCCTGGAATTTGCTAAAGATGCAGCGCCATCATTAACGTTTTAATGTTTAGTAGATAAAAGTAAGTGGAGAGGTTTGTCCTTTCCGCTAAAAAAATCGACGAAATAATACCTGAGGGGGTACTTTGAGTGTCAGTACAACAATGGAGCGCTGCAGATGTAGCGAAAAAAGTAATTAATAATGAGGAATTATTTATTTTAGATGTACGTAATGTGGATGCATTTGAGGATTGGAAAATTGATGGACATAAGTTCGAATACCTTAATATTCCGTATTTTGAGTTACTAGATGGCGTAGAAGGTATTTTAGCGAAAATCCCAACTGACAAAGAGGTCTTAGTCGTTTGTGCGAAAGAGGGCTCGTCAATGATGGTAGCTGATATGTTAGCGGAAGCAGGTCTTAAAGCAGCTTATTTAGCCGGCGGTATGAAAACATGGAGTGAATATTTAGAGCCGATTAAAGTAGGGAATTTAACAGGTGGCGGTGAGCTTTATCAATTCGTGCGTTTAGGAAAAGGCTGTCTGTCTTATATGGTAATTTCTGAGGGTGAGGCAGCAATTATTGACGCAGTTCGTTTTACAGAGGTATTTTTAAATTTTGCAAGTGAGAAAAACGTAAAAATTAAACATGTATTTGATACGCATTTACACGCCGATCATATTTCAGGAGGCCGTCATATAGCAGCTGCAACTGGTGCAACGTATTATCTACCCCCAAAAGATGCGGAGGAAGTTGTATATGATTATGAGCCATTAGTAGATGGTACTACGGTACAAATTGGTGCATCGAACATTGATGTAGGGGCCATTTATTCGCCAGGACATACAATCGGTTCAACATCATTTGTTGTAGATAGCAAATATTTGTTAACTGGGGACATTTTGTTTATCGATTCGATTGGACGTCCGGATTTAGCTGGTCTTGCAGAAGATTGGGTTGAAGATTTACGTGAAACACTTTATAAACGTTACCGCGAACTTTCAGATGATTTAGTTGTGTTACCGGCTCATTTTATGATTATTCATGAGTTAAATGAAGATGGCACTGTGGGCAAGCGTCTAGGTGAATTATTTGCTGAAAACCATGGCTTAAATATTGAAGATGAGGTAACGTTCCGAAGTATTGTAACTGATAATTTACCGCCGCAACCAAATGCCTACCAAGAAATTCGCCAAGTGAATATGGGCAAAATCACACCCGCACAAGATGAACAAACAGAGATGGAAATAGGACCAAATCGCTGTGCCGTAAGATAGTGCCTGGCACGCACGCAATTTGCACACAATTCGGACATGAGAGGAGATTAACATGAATTCAAACTTACAATTAGATGCAAAGGGTTTATCTTGCCCAATGCCCATCGTGAAAACGAAAAAGGCTATGGACACTCTAGTATCGGGTGAAATTTTAGAAGTGCAAGTAACGGATAAAGGTGCTTTAGCGGATATCCCGGCTTGGACTAAAGTAGGGGGCCACGCAATTCTTGGTCAATCCGAAAATGCTGGTGTTATTACATTCTTTATTCAAAAAGCGTAATGTGATTGGTGAGTGTTCGAGCTTGGACACTCACCTTTCTTCTTCGTATTGTAGTTACTGTTTACTGAAGCAATGGAGAATGTAAGTCTATGGCTAAATGAATTTTCTGACGAGGGTTTATTTCGCGAAAGACGTAATTGATAAGAAAGAAGGAAAAATGAATGGATATAACATGGATCATGACAATATTTGTAATCGGTTTTGTAGGTTCCTATGTGTCAGGAATGCTGGGGATTGGTGGCTCGATTATTAAATATCCTATGTTATTATATATACCCCCTTTACTTGGCTTTACAGCGTTTACAGCACATGAGGTATCGGGTATTAGTGCCGTACAAGTGTTTTTTGCTTCAATTGCAGGCGTATGGGCTTACCGTAAAGGTGGCTATTTAAATAAGTCTCTGATTGTCTATATGGGGGCTGCTATTTTAGTTGGGAGCTTTGTCGGTAGTTATGGTTCCCGGTTTTTATCGGAAACAGATGTTAATGTCGTATATGGTATATTAGCGCTAATTGCGGCGGTAATGATGTTTATCCCGAAAAAGCACATTGATGATAAGCCAATGCATGAGGTTAGTTTTAACAAAGGTTTAGCATCAATTTTAGCGTTCATCGTGGGGATTGGTTCAGGGATTGTTGGAGCGGCAGGTGGCTTCCTGCTCGTGCCGATTATGCTTGTTGTATTAGGGATTCCAACGCGTATGACCATTGCAACAAGTTTAGCGATTACTTTTATTTCATCCATCGGTGGTACAATAGGGAAGTTAATGACAGGTCAAGTTGATTATTATCCAGCAGCGATAATGATTGTGGCTAGTCTGATTGCTGCGCCATTAGGAGCGAAGGCAGGGAAAAATATGAATACAAAGGTATTGCAAGGTATTTTGGCGGTACTTATACTCGCAACTGCAGTAAAGATTTGGATGGATATTTTGTAGGAGGTATACAATGAAAATTGAAATATTTTCCGATTTCTCCTGCCCTTTTTGTTATATAGGGGAAAAGGAATTACAACGTGCCATTGAACAGGCTGGATATACTGGACAAGTAGAAATAGAATTTAAAGCGTTCCAAATAAATCCTAAGGCACCAAAAGAGATAGGACAGAACTTTTTGGAATATTTAATGGCCGATCATGGGATGACGATGGAAGAAGCGAAGCAAATGACAGTTGGTATTGAAAAGCGAGCAAGGGAAGTAGGGCTTGCTTATAATTATAATGACATGAAAATTGCGCATACAGAGAAGGCTCATCGCTTAGCAAAATGGACAAAACAATTTAGTAAAGAAGTGGCATATAATGAAGCTTTGATGGCTGCTTATTTTATAGAAGGTAAAGATTTAAATGATGAAGCTGTTTTACTAGCAGTTATCGAAGACTTAGGTTTAAATGTAGTTGATGCACAAGAAGTGCTTTTTTCAAGTGAAGCTTTTATAGAAGAATTGAACATGGATCGTTATGATGCACAGCAAATTGGTGTGAAAAGTGTACCATTCTTTGTATTCGAAAATCGTTATGGCATTAAAGGTGCAGAGCCAAATGAAGTATTTGTACGTACATTGCATCAAACTGCTGAAATGGTCGGTGTGAAGTCTTCGTTGAAGTGGGCTGGGGATGGTGAGTTTGCATGTGCTGACGGAGATTGTAAACTATAATAAAATGGAAGTGACCGAGTACAGTGATGTGCTGACGGAGATTGTAAACTATAATAAAATGGAAGTGACCGAGTACAGTGATGTGCTCGGTTTTTTTCTAGCATAAAATTAAATATACATAAAGGGGTATTAAGTCTAGGTTTTTCTGTTATAGCACAATATTAATTTCAATATTTATCCAACTTTGTTGTATATAAGGTTCAAATATTTAGTGGTGTGAGAAAAATCACATCCAAAAATACATTATTTTGCTAAAGTGAAATTAAAGATACAGAGGGGGGTATGGAAGATGAAAGCTATAGTAACGGGGATAGCAGGAACGGTATTATTAGCTGGTTCACTTTTTGTGGGAGCGGTCATCAGCGATAAAATCTTAGGTGATGCAAATGGAGAGACAGAAGATGCAACGGTACAAACGCAAGTACCGACAACAGCAGCTTCTCAGAAAGTTGTCTACGCACCACCAAGTATCGAAGAGGTACCAGATGGACCTATGAAAGAAGCTATTTTGTATGGCTATGAACTTGTGAATAATACACATGTTGCCGCAGATGAATACGTTGGCAATCAATTATCTTGCACAAGTTGTCATGCAGGAGCAGGTTATGATGAACAAGTTTCTTCTTTGGTAGGCGTTATGGCAAATTATCCGCAATACATTGGTCGTTCGGGAAGTATTGTAACGATAGAAGAACGCATTAATGGCTGTATGATACGAAGTATGAATGGTAAGAAATTCGAAATAAATAGTGACGAGTTGGAAGCGATGGTAGCGTACTTTGCCTATATTTCAGAAGGTGTTCCAATTGGGGCAGAACGTGAATGGGCTGGTGCAAGTAATATGAAGAGTGTACCAATACCGGATGTAGCAAATGGTGAGGAACTATATGCACAGTCTTGTATCGCTTGTCATGCTGCAGATGGCTCGGGTACTGGTGCCAATACAGGTCCAGCATTATGGGGTGAAAATTCCTTTAATGATGGTGCGGGAATGGCTCGTATGTCGAAAATGGCTGGTTACATTCAAAATAACATGCCAATTGGTGCGGATGGTACTTTAACAGATCAAGATGCTTCTGATTTAGCGGCATATATTTTATCGCAGGATCGACCAGAATGGGCAAATCATGATAAAGATTGGCCAAAAGGTGGCCGTCCGAACGATATTATGGACAAAGAGAAACGACAACAAGTAAAGAACAATACGATTGATTGGGAGCAAGTACTTTCTACAAATTAAACCAAAAGGGATGCTGTGATTTGACGGCATCCCTTTCATATTATTTGAAGTTATATGCTGTAACAATTTTTTCTTGATTTGTTGTCATGTCATTAAAGTATTCGTATAAGCAAATGCCTAGGAATGATCCTGCCACATTAAAGACATTGGAGTAGCCGTTATTTTGCAGAGCCATAACGGCATTATAACTGCGCTGACCCGAGCGGCAGTGTACATAAATTGGTACGTCCTTTGGAATTTCATTCATACGTTCACGAAGCTCACTTAATGGAATATTTATCGCATTAATTAAATGTCCAGCCTCATACTCGTTTTTCTCACGCACATCCAAAATATATGCCTTACGTTCAACTAGACCTCGAACCTCATCTACGTTAACTTGCTGGTAATGACCGAATAACTGATTCTGTGCTACTAGTGCTGCTAGATTAACCACATCCCGCGCTGTACTAAACATCGGAGAGTACGATAATTCAAGCTCTTTTAAGTCTGCTAATGTACCGTTCATTGTAATCATTGTCGCAATGACGTCGATTCGTTTGTCTGCATTGCCCTTTCCAATAGCCTGAGCACCAAGAATTTTCCCTGTTGGCACCTCGTAGACAAGTTTAAAATGTAGCGGATTACTATTTGGCATTAAGCCTACTTTGTCGGGTGCTATAATATATACACTTTTTGCTTGGAAGCCATTCGCATGTGCTGTTTTTTCATTTAACCCTGTAGCGGCGCACGTCAGATCAAAAATTTGTACGCTCGCAGATCCGATTACTCCTTTGTTCTGTTGAGGCATATTATACATGTGATTAGCTGCTGCGCGTGCTTGACGCTGTGCAGGACCCGCTAGCGCAAGGCGAGTTGGCTTATGAGTTTGGTGATGAAATACTTCGATTACATCACCAACAGCGTAAATAGATGGGTCGGAAGTGACATAGTTGCCATTTACCTGAATACCACCTAGTTCACCGATTGTAAGCCCTGCCTCTTTGGCTAGAGAAGTTTCTGGACGAACCCCAATCGCTAGTACGACAGCCTGCGCTTTCACTTGTTTCCCAGAATTCAGTTCTACATAGTCAGTCGTTACTTTGGCAAGGCCATCATTCACAATGACATGGACGCCTTTGTCCATCATTTCTTTGTGTAAAATTTGTGCCATATCGTAATCGAAGGGCATCATCATTTGATTACTAAATTCAACGAGTGAGACGTTGAAACCTGCAAGACGTAAATTTTCCGCCACTTCTACACCGATAAAGCCACCACCAATTACGGCAATATCTTCTACATCATCACTTTTAACATAATTGTTTAATCGTTCGATATCTACTACATTACGAACAGTGAATACATGAGGAGAATCGACTCCCTCTAAGTTTGGTACGATGGGGCTTGCGCCAGGAGATAACACCAACGTATCGTAGCTTTCTTCATAGCTAGTGTCGTTTATTAAATTCTTTACAGTTACGGTTTTTGCATCGCGGTTAATGGAAACTACTTCGTGACTAACTCGTGCTTCGATATTGTATTTTGATTGAAAAGTCTGTGGTGTAATTAAAATCAATTTGCTACTGTTTTCAACGATTCCGCTTAAATGAAACGGTAAAGAGCAATTTGAGAATGATACATTGGGTCCTTTTTCAAACATAATAACCTCGGCTTGCTCATCTAAGCGACGAATTCTTGCAGCTGTTGAGGCACCACCTGCGACACCACCAACTATTAAAAACTTTTTACTCATATATACACATCCTTTTCCAATATATACTTATAAGGGTATTGAGAAGGTTAAACGTTGAATTATTAACGATTTATTTGGCTTATAATCTTATAGAGCATTAATATAAATGAATTATATACCTGTATGGGTATATAATCAATGATAATTATTTATTCTTTTCAGCAAACTTGGCGTAATAATTTTATATTGAAATAAAGTATAAGGAACCGAGGGTGGTGAATGCTGCTTCTGTCGCTTTGTTTTCGTCGCAGAGCAAAGTACGAGCAATGAGGATGCTCAGCACAGGCCCGCGAAAAAGCGACCGTCCGCAATGACATGTGTAGTCAAGTACATATTTTGAAAAAGAGCCAAAAAATAACGAATAGGACTTCTAATATTGACAATGGTTGTACGAAATATTTGATGGGATGGTAAAAATAGCTATTAACTTCATTTACAACAGGGGGTTAGTAAAAGAAAGTACATGCATGAATTTGTTATACTAGCAGTATTAGGAAGAAACAATGGGGGCGGTACTGTTGATTTTTGTTAAATTTCTTATTCAAATTATAGTCGTTTCGGGGATCATTTACTTTGTCAGTGGTCGTTTAATAGGTTCGAGTATAAATTTTGTACGAAGAGTGTTATCAGTTGTGATTAGTGTGACACTGACGTCCTTTGTTTACTGGTATTCATACTTGCGTCATACAGATTTTTTATCGGAATCAATGGTGCAAACTATGACAGAGGTAAGTACGCTCATTTGGATAGGCAGTATGCTCCTAATATCCATGCTACTTTACCTCGTGTTTGAACTCTTTGATTCGAGTGGTATTGCTAGTGGAGATCGACGACACGGACAGAAATCTATACTGTTAAGGTTACGTAGTTACTGGCGTCAACAAAAGCGATTGCGCCAGGTATTAAAAATTGCAGTCACTAATGGTGTTGTACAAACAATTAAATATGCAAGACAGCGTGAAAATGAAAAGGAGCTTGCGATTGCACTAAGAAAGACATTAGAGCAGTGTGGTGGGATATTCATCAAATTTGGTCAAGTATTATCTACACGCAAGGAGTTGTTTTCACCCATATTCATAGATGAATTAGAGCGGCTCCAACAAAGTGTGAGGCCGTTGCAACCTGAGCAAGTAACAAAGATATTGGAACATGCCCTTCCTAAACCTGTAGATGAGGTATTCACTACTTTTCATATGGAGCCTTTAGCGGCTGCATCTATTGGACAAGTACATAAGGCACGACTGAAAAATTACGATGAAGTTGTGGTGAAATTACTCCGTCCAGAAGTGAAAGGTATAATGCGTGATGATCTGGATATATTAGAGGAATTTGCGAACTGGCTTACAAGCAAGTCAACGTGGGCAGAATCATTGGGATTTCGAGAGTTGGCTGGTGGATTTGCGGATGGTTTGCGTGAGGAAACTCATTTAGACATTGAGGTCCGTAATACATTGCAGGTGACGAATGCGCTTGCGAAAAGTGATTATAAGGTGCGCATTCCTAAAATTTATACGCAATATAGTGATGAAGATATTATTGTCATGGAGTACGTACGAGGGAAAAGCGTGGCAGAAGGTGCATCAGAGTTTAAACGACTATCAATAGATCGTAGGCAGTTTGCACAGACAATACTGTATTCTTTCTTTGAGCAAATGCTTTTTTCTGGTATATTTCACGCAGATCCGCACCCTGGCAATATTTATATCGATGAGACAGATGGTGCACCAATTTTGCTCGACTTCGGGGCTGTCGGACGTTTAGGAACTACCCAACAAGAAGGTTTAAAGCTATTTTTAATGGGCATTCAGCAAAATGATTCGAGCATCTTATACGACGGCTTAATGCTATTAGTAGAGAAAGCAAATCATGTAGAACGGGCACGAATGGAGCAAGCAATAGATCAAATTTTGTTAAAAATTTCTTATGTCGATCGTATTCCAACCGAAGAATTGATTCATTCGTTATTTACCGTTGTCCGTGATTTTGGCCTTGCATTTTATCCGTCGGTCGGTCTAGCGCTTCGATCGTTAGTGACGTTGGATGGTACGTTGCGAATTATTGAGCCGCAATTTGATATTTTCACAGAAGCAAAGGATTTTTCTTCCGCCTATATGCGCGCAGCATTTTTAAAACCTTTTAAAGAACCAATGGCTACAAAGGAACGTTTGCAAGAAGAACTATCGATGCTAATTCCAACGTTACGAAAGATGCCAAGAAGAGTTGATCAACTCATTCAACGTGTGGAAAGTGGAAAAATCATATTACATCATGATATTTTTTCAGATGAACATAATGCTCGTTTTATTACACAACTGTTTTCACGTTTTGTTCTGTTACTCGTGGGGATTACGTTTGGCATAATTTCAGTAGCTTTATTAGCTATCTCACAATTTATACATGATTCCTATGCCGTATACTTAAATACAGCAGCGTACTTAGGTTTATTCTTATGTGCCATCCTGTTAGTACGGTTATCGATTCAAGCTTTACGTTCAATGAAACAATAGGTAGGGGAAAAATGCCCTTACCTTTTTTAATTCCTGAGAAATATATAATTTGTATATTACAAAACCATTACAAATAATGATGAGTGGTTGGTGGAGTGAAGAGGTAAATAAGTATTAGTGTAGCGTATTATCGGTTATTGTAGAGTAATTGAGCAGTGTTGGTAATATTACAAAAATGTTTCGAGTTTTACTAAACTATTAAAACGACGATAAATAGTATAAAAGTTATGCTTTTAATGCTAAACTTTAAAAGGCTAATAAAAGTATAAAAAATTCGAATATATATAGAAATCGTTCAAGTGATTACATAGAACACCGAGAGCGAAATTGATGGATGAAGGGAAATGAAGTTTAGTGGGTAAGCGCAATAAATGGCGTAAGTCGATGGTGCTAACATTAGCACTTGCTGGCGGCTTATTATTTAATACAGTACAACCAACCGAAGTGCACGCAGAAGAAACTTCTCAACAAATGATTGAGAAAAAAGCTCAAATTGATGCAGAAGTTAAAAAATTAGAGGCAGAATTAACAAGTCTTCAAAACGATATTGATGAAAAAGTTAAAGTATTTAATCAAGTACAGGCAGATATTAAAGAAGTTGATGCTAGTATCGTGGAAACAGAAAAGCGTATCGAGCAACGTTCTGCTATTTTGAGTGAACGTATGGCTGCATACCAAGCGCAGGATAACACTGTGGGTGTTTATTTAAGCGTAGTGCTTGAAGCAAAAAGCTTTGCAGACTTAATGGATCGTGTCGTAGCGGTTAAAACATTAATGGACGCTGACCAAGAATTGGTTAACCAACAAGAGGCAGATAAAGCAAAATTAGAAGAACAAAAAGCAACTCTAGATGAAAAACAAAAAGAATTACAAAAGCAATTCCAAGCGCTTCAACAAAAAGAAAGCGAAATGGAAGTTAAAAAAGCTGAAAACGAAGCAAAATCACTTGCGTTAAAGGCTCAGATTGCCACTAAACAAGAAGAGGAACGCTTAGAGGCGGAGCGTAAAGCAGCTGAAGAAGAAGCGGCTCGTTTACGTGCACTACAATCTGCTACACCTGTAATGCAAGCAACTAGTAATGGCGGTGGGAAACCACAATCAATCGTAGTTGGTTCAGGTACAGGTACAGCTTCTTCAGGCGATGCTATTTCAACAGCTAAGCAATTTTTAGGCCGTGGTTATGTATGGGGCGGTAGCAATCCTTCAACAGGTTTTGACTGTTCTGGTCTTGTACAATGGTCATACAAGCAAGCGGGAGTTTCATTACCACGTACTGCATCTCAACAATATCTAGCAACACAACGCATTTCAGCAAGTGAAGCGCGTGTAGGTGACTTAGTATTCTTTAGTTATGGTTCAGGCGTAGCACATGTTGGTATTTACCTAGGCAACAACACGATGATTGATGCTCAAAACAAAGGTGTTGTCATTGAATCACTTGATTGGTGGAATCAATATTTAGTAGGCTTCGGTCGCATTCAATAATCCTACTATTTATATAGACGATTTAAATAGCAAAAAGGTCATCTTTGTAGAGCAAATTACAGAGATGGCCTTTTTTAAACGTTAAAGAAATATAAATTTTCTTATTCAATTTTAGGTATTCATGCAGCGATAAATTAATGACGCGGCGAAAGCCACTTTATGTGGCATGTGCGCTATACATTCTTTTTCAGCGCTTGTCGCAGCTATATGGCCGCGAGTGCGCTTTTCTTATAAGTTAGTTAAACTTTGAAATTCAACTTGATAATACCTGTTTCTTTTAAAGCAATGAATAAAATAATAAAAAATGGTCCTGTGAGTAAACCAATGATACCAAATAGCTGAAGTCCGATAAACATGGCTATTAATGTTGGCAAGGTAGATAATCCGATATGATCTCCCATCAACTTGGGCTCGACTACTCGACGAATTATGAGTAGAATAACTGCTAAGATGAATAATTGGACAGAAATGGATGTGTTTCCCATTAATAAATGATAAAGCCCCCAAGGTGCTAAAATAATAATTGATCCCAGAAATGGAACGATGTCAATTAGCCAAATGATTAAGGTCATTGTGACAGCATATTTGGGCTGAATAAGGAGAAGTCCAACAAGTGTGACACCTCCAATAATAAAGCTCACGAGTAGATGTGCCTTCATAAAACCAAAAAATGCGTCTTTTAAACGATTAGAAATTATTTTCATTTTTTTCGCAGTAGATGGCTTCAAATATTTGTAAGTAACTTGTTTTAATTTTGGTAAATCTAGCATAAATAGAAATAGAGCAATCATATATACGAGAAGACTAATAAAGAGGCTTGGAATTTCTGAAAAGAATGCAGTAACTTTGGTATAATTAAAGATGTTTAGAAAAGATTCTTCAATTTTCTTAATGAAATCCATTGTTGTACTTTGAAGTGAAGCACTCACTTCAGCGGGGAAGTCTTCCGTATATTTAGAAATGTTATCTTGCATGTTTAACCACATTTCCGATAGTTTAGAAATATAATAGGGGGCTTGCTTTGAAACTACTATAATTTGCGACATGAGCTGTGTAATAGTAAAGTAACAAATAATAGAAATAAAGATAACGCTCATTATGTAAATGAAGGCGACTGCAATTTTCCGAGACATTTTCCATTTTCGTTTAAAAAACATTACAATTGGTTCTAAGAAAAAAGCGGTAATCCCCGCCAATATAATAGGCACGGAGACTGGTATGATAAAATATGCCGCCACTATTAGACATATAATCACAAGCGTTCGTAAAATCAACTTTCGGGTAATAGATTTATTCATAAACTCTCCTTCTTTGTATAAATTAAGTTAAGTGTAACATAAAAAATTTAAAATTTTATAACGTTCTGACAGAATAAAGGTAGGGATGAATCATGGAAAAAGAGATTTTGCAACTTTTTAGTAATATAACAGAGCATGACCGTGAAATCCAATTCGAGTCTTATGAAGAATTGATAAAAATTATGCAAGAACCAGTTGACTGGACATACTCAGTCTGGGAGCATCTCGTTCAAGCCCTTACATATAAAGATGGACATGTACGTGCACGTGCAGTACAGTTTTTATGCGCATTGGCGGCTAAAAGTGATCCAGAAGAACGTGTACTAGAGGATTTTTTGAAAATTTGGGCAGTAACGTATGATGATAAAACTGTAACGGCAAGACATAGTCTACAAGCAATCTGGCAAATTGGGCTTGCTGGACAAGTGCAAAGAGATTTAATTGTTTCGTATTTAGCAAAAAGATTCCAAACGTGTATTGACGAAAAACACCCGACACTGATCCGATACGATATTATTGTATCCTTTAAAAAGTTGTTTGATGCCACGAATGACAGGAATCTATTAGAAATTGCAAAGAGATTAATTGATGAAGAACAAAACGTAAAATATAAAAAGAAATATCAGACAGCCATTCGTTAAACAAGCGTAATGGCTATTTTTTATGTTGAAACTCATTTGTTGGAGAAAATTTAGTTTATTGCTATAATCATGAAAAATATGAAAATGAGGTTTAAAAGTCAAATGGTGAAATTTTATCGATGGAAACATATCGTGGGAAGCCGATGCTTATTGTCAACACAGCAAACAAATGTCGTTTTACATATCAGTTTGAATATTTACAAAAAATGTATGAAAAATAGGGCAAGGATAATTTCCTTGTGTTAGGTTTTCTTTGTGACCAATTTGACAATCAAAATCCAGAAGATGGTGAAGAAACTACACAGCTATGTAAAGTAAATTATGGTGTGATATTTCCAATTTTTGAATTAGTGCAAGTAAATGGTGAGACTACACATCCATTATTCAATTATTTAAAGCATGAAGTGGATTTTCATGAATTTGGAAAGGCAAATATACAGGAGAAAATGTTAGCTCAAACGATAGTCCAAATAGCACCTAGCTTTTTAGATGGTCGCAATATTCGCTGGAACTTTACACAATTTTTAGTAGATGGTAATCGTAAAACAACTGCGCGCTTCGAACCAACGGATTCTCAACTTGATATTGAACAAGCTATCGAAAGAATTTTATAGTCATTATTGAATATAGAATTTTCAGGTGAGAACTACAAATAGCTAATCGTTATGTAGAAATAGTGCTAGGTTTTATATGTTTTTGACCGAGTTTTCCGCAATTTCGCAACTACTTTTTCATCACAATATATGATAAACTGCTTTACAAGTGAATAATTCTTGCAGAATAAGGGTGCTAGGCCATAGCATAATCGGGAATTCGGTGTAAAACCGAAGCTGTTTCCGCAACTGTAAGTACATAAATCATAAATTTAAGCCACTGTCTAAGATTAGATGGGAAGGTATTTATGACATCGCTACATCTAGGTAGTGAACTGTACAAGCCAGGAGACCGACCTTTATTTGAACGTATAAGTACTCTTCGGAAGTTAGGAGGATATGCGGCAAATACATAGGCAATGTCGTGTCAAAGCGACACTATTTATGCATTTTCGTCGTTACTCTATTAATCGGGAGTGGCGTTTTTTTTATGCACTTTAACCTTCATCCAGTAAGTAAGGAGAATTTCACGAAAGAAAGTGGGGGTCTTAGTTTTGAAAAAAGATGCGCGTTATTCATGTTATCCGTTTATGCGTGAAAAAGTATCAACGGTTGATTATGAAATTCGTACAGATAGTTTAACAACACATGTAGGTGTTGCCCTGGCGGCTGTAAAGAAAGAAACGGTGGAGGTTGTAGCAGGCGATTTGCTGGCAATTTTGCCGATGGCTTATCATGTCAATGGTTCAGTACGTGGCAAATTGGCAGTTACCGATGAAGATTTAGCATGGTTAAGTAATCGTTATGATTTTTACGTTGAGCATGTTAGGGAAGAGATTCAAAACTTTGTTTTACCACAAGGAACGGAGGCTGCTGTTGCCCTTCATTTATGTCGAAGTGAAGCGAAAAAATCATACCGTGTCTTGCACAAAGTGTCTGAAGAGCGAGAAGTACCAGCTATTCTCTTCGATTATTTAGGATTACTGGCGAATGTGTTTTTTGTCATGGCTGTATACATGAATCAACAAGCTGGAATTGCTGAAATTCCGTTTATAAGTAAATCATACCCAATGAAAAAGAAAAAAGGAGAATGAGATAAGTGAAGAAATTATTTAATTTCCAATGGCTATCAATTTTGATGTTAGCACTTGTCCTAGTGGGCTGCGGTACAACTGATGAAGAGAAGAATGGGGAAACATCTCAGGAACAAAAATCAACTGAAGCAACAGGCTATAAAGTGACTGATGATCGTGGTGTAGAAGTGACATTTGATGCTGTACCAAAAACTGTGGTGTCATTACAGCCAAGCAATACAGAAATTTTATTTGCATTAGGTGTTGGGGATAAAATCGTAGGCGCAACAGATTATGATACATATCCAGCAGAAGCACAAAACATTGAACGAGTATCAGATTCTATGACGTTTAATAGCGAGCGCATTTTAGCATTAAAGCCAGATGTAGTGATTGCTTATACTACTGGCCAGGATGACGCGTTAAAAGGACTTGAAGATGCAGGTGTAAAAGTATTTGTTATCCAGTCAGCAGCCTCATTTAAAGATGTTTATGGGGATATAGAACAAATTGCGACTGTCATGGGTGTTGAGGATAAAGGTGAGCAATTAAATAAAGACATTAGGGCTAAAATAGCTAATGTTCAAGCAAAAGTAAAAGATGTAGAAAAACAAAAAAATGTTTACTTGGAGATTAGTCCAAAGCCAGACATTTATACAACAGCAGCAGGTACATTCCAACAAGAAATTTTAAATGCTGCTAATGTGAGCAATGTATTTGCTGACCAAAAGGGTTGGGTAAAGGTTTCTGAGGAAGACGTCATTGCTAAAAACCCTGAAGTTATTCTAACAACTGTGAATTACGCTAAGGATCCTGCGGCAGAAATTATTGCCCGTAATGGTTGGAATACGATTACAGCGATTCAAAACAAAGCAGTATATTATGTAGATGCTGATATTTCCACTCGTCCTGGTCCACGTATTGGGGAAGCGGTTGAGTTAGTAGCCAAAGCTGTTTATCCTGAGCTGTTTCAATAATTAAAGACTTTTAAGAGCCGTTCTATTAGATTAGGACGGCTTTTTGTTAGGTATGACACCTTGCCGAAATTAGCTCGGAAAGAGGGAGAAGCGCTCAGGTGCCCTGGAAATGCGCTCTGGTAAGAAGGCAAGATTTATTTTAGATAGCGCTATACATCGCATGTCTTTTTGGTGAAAAGGCATTGCTATGTACAGAAAAGCCCTGGTGTGAAAATTGGTATTATCCTCAGTTGTTTTATAGAATAGAAAGTAAGGTGATTGCTAATATAAGGGAGGCGTTGTGGTTGACACAGTTTGACATGAAGGTTATTCCGTTTGAAGCAGTCTATAATTTCCGTGATATGGGTGGCTATCAGACGAAGGATGGACGTACTGTCAAAAAAGGCTTAATCTATCGTTCGGCAGCACTTGGAAAAATGACGATGGCGGATAAAGAACGCTTTGAGACACTAGGTGTGAAAACGATTTTTGATTATCGAGACAAACATGAAGCGCAAAATAATCCTAATCCGACATTTCTAAATGCTAGATATATACAAATCCCTGCAAAAGGGAACCATGCTTTTGAAATGCCTACGAATACTGGCGGGCAAAGTTTTTACAAAGTTGTAAGTCCAGAAATGTTCTGTGATTTTTATGCACAAATGCCCTTTAATAATGCTTCTTTTAAAGAATTAATGGCTACCATTCAAAACCCGGAAAATTTAGGGCTTGTTCATCATTGTGCAGTAGGGAAAGATCGAACAGGTATAGGTGGTGCACTGATTTTATTAGCGTTAGATGTCCCTGAGGAGATTATTATGCAAGATTATTTAGATACGAATGAACTTTTACGCCCGATGGTAGACCGAATGGCGCAGGCGATTCAAAAGGATTTTAATGATCGAGAATTACAGCAGTTCTATGCATTAATGTCTGCCAGAGAAGACTATTTACAAGCAGCGTTCGATGCAATGGAAGTTCGTTATGGCTCAAAAACCGCATTTTTAGAGCAAGAGTTTGGTCTAACTCAAGCCAAACGTGAACAATTACAGGCTAATTGTTTAAATGAATAAGAACCCTTTCACATGAGCCCTGTGAGAGGGTTTTTTTATGTTCTGCTTTTGTGAGATGCCGGGTTTTTTAGTGAGTTAGGCCACTGACGAACAGGACGACAGATTTTGTCACCCTTCTCACCGAATAAGTCTTTACAGCAGACAAATCTATGATAAGATACAATAGATTTTTATGTAATGTAGAGAGAGAAGTGGAAGTAATTGGCACATACGATTAGAGTGAAAAAAGCGGCCGAACATTTAAGTTTATTTCATTTAACGTGGCCGATTTTTTTAGAAGTTTTTTTATTTATGTTAATGGGGCTAGCTGATACATTTATGCTTAGTGCTTTATCTGATAATGCTGTTTCAGGGGTTGGTGCGGCTAATCAATATATTCATATTGCAATATTAATACTTGAAGTTGTCGGAAATGGTGCTTCGATTGTTGTTTCGCAGTATCTAGGCTCAAAGCGTTACTTCGAAGCAGCGAAAATTTCAGCATTGGCGGTTACCATGAATTTATGCGTAGGGCTCATTATGAGTGTTGTGTTCTTCTTTGGTGCAAGCCAATTAATGTCTATGATGAATTTAACGGGTGAAGTATTGCTTTATGCCCAAAGCTATTTAGTTATTATCGGTAGCTTTATTTTCCTTCAAGCAATTATCAATGCATTAGCAGCGGTAATTCGTGTACATGGTTGGACAAAGCAAACGATGTATGTTTCCCTTGGCATGAACGTGCTTCATGTTGTATTAAATTATGGCTTTATTTTTGGTAATTTAGGTTTACCAGAGTTAGGCGTAAAAGGGGCAGCTATTTCCTCTGTTATCAGCCGTGGACTGGCAGTAATTGTGTTTTTATGGCTGTTGTATCAAGTAATGGAAGTGCGGGTCAAACTAGAATATTATTTCACCTATTCAAAAGAATATGTCCGGAAAATATTAAATATCGGTTTACCGTCAGCTTTTGAGCAGGTATTATATCAGTTCTGCCAAATTATTTTCCTTTACTATGCCACGTACTTGGGAGCTGAAACGCTTGCGGCAAGACAATATGCTATGAATATTTCTATGTTTACGTACTTATTTGCTATTGCAATCGGTACAGGGACAGCGATTATCATAGGTCGCAATGTCGGTGCTGGTCAGAAGGATGAGGCATATCATCAACTGTGGTCGAGTGTACGTGCAGCATTTACGTTCACGATAATAATGGTGATAGTAGTGACGTTTTTCCGTACACCACTTATGGGCATTTTTACAGATAATCCAGAAGTTATTGCCATTGGGGCATCTGTCTTAGTGTTGAGTATTTTACTTGAAACTGGGCGTACAATGAATATTGTTATTATTAATTCACTACGTGCCTCAGGAGATGCAAGATTTCCTGTGAAAATTGGTTTCCTATCAATGGTCTGTATGAGTCTACCGCTTGGCTATTTGTTCGTATTCGTTTTAGATTGGGGATTAGTAGGAATTTGGCTAGCTATTTCAGCAGATGAATGGTTGCGTGCCATCATCGTATACTTTAGATGGAAAAGTAGGAAATGGGAGCGTTTTGCACTCGTTTCACCAACAGAGCAGAAGGAGGCGAATTAAATGAGCGCATTATCAAAACGAGCTGCAGGAGCGGTATTGATGAACAACAATATTACGCTATTTGCTTGTCCAATTTGTAAAGAGTCTATGCGGGTGCATGAACAAGGGCGACTTGAGTGTTCAATGCATCATTCTTTCGATATTGCCAAGCAAGGCTATATTAATATGCTGACACATAGTGCTGCGTCAAAATACAGTAAGGATCTTTTTGAATCTCGCAAAGCTATTATTGATAGTGGTATGTACGATGTACTGGAAGGGAAAATTATAGAACTAATGGCTGCTGCTAAAACAGTGCTGGATACAGGCTGTGGTGAGGGCTCACATTTAGCGCGCATAATGGCACATAGAGAGGGTATAGGCATTGGAATTGATATTGCAAAGGAAGGTATCCTTGCTGCAGCTCGCCATTATCCAGAGCAAATTTGGTGTGTCGGTGACTTAGCGAAGAGTCCATTTGCAAAAACTAGCTTTGAGGCAATATTAAATATTTTATCGCCAGCTAATTATGAGGAATTTAAGCGGCTACTAGTACCTGGCGGATGTGTGATCAAGGTTGTACCACAAAGTGGCTATTTACAAGAGCTTCGCGCGCAGCTGTATGCCGATTCAGCTAAGGAAATGTATTCCAATGAACAAACCGTAGAACGATTTAGGGAGAGTTTTGCTGAAGTGATGGTTGAACGTGTTACTTATAAGGTTCCACTTGCTTCAGAGCTTGTTCCTGCACTCCTTGAAATGACACCGATGGGTTGGCATAAGACAGAAGGAACAAGTATTACGCTACGTGAAATTACGATTGATGTTGATGTGTTAGTGGGAAAGGTCTAATTAGTGTATAGGTAATTGCAGTATACTAGTCTTTTCGATTACAATAGTGATAACTATTTAACAAGATAGGAATGAGACAGTGTATAAATTCATAGCAAGCGTCGTCAAGATAATATTAAAGTTAATGGGCTCAAAAGCTCGTGTGTATGAGGAGCAGAACCTACCGAAGGATGGTGGGTTTATTATTGCCTGTACACATACAGGGTATGTTGATATTTTAAACTTAGGTGTTTCGATGTATCCCCGAGAAATTCATTTCATGGCAAAAAAGCAGTTATTTGATATAAAAGGCCTTGGCTGGCTCATCGGGCATTTAAATGCCTTCCCAGTTGATCGTGATAATCCAGGACCGAGTGTCATTAAAATTCCTTCGCAGTTATTGAAAGAGGGGAAAATTGTAGGGATTTTCCCCTCTGGGACACGCAATACAGAAGGTGCTGATTTAAAGCAAGGTGCCATTACGATTGCACAGCTATCAAAAACACAAATCGTCCCAGCCGCTTACGTTGGTGCACGCAATGCTGGCGATGTATTTAAGCGTGGTAAGGGTTATCTAATTTATGGTGAACCATTTTATGTAACCGGTAAGGGTAAAGACGGACGTGAGGAATTTATGCACCATTTAGAGCATGAATTACTTACGCTGACAGAAGAGTTACACAAGCGAATTGCAGCAGAGAAAAAGTAAAAAGTAAGCACTCAAAATCATGTGATTTTGAGTGTTTTGTCATAGGGGGACATTGTAATGATTCGAGTTCTTTTCGTTTGTTTGGGTAATATATGTCGTTCGCCGATGGTTGAAGCAGTAATGCGTGATTTAGTAGAAAAACAACATGTAAGTGAGGTCATTGAAGTGGATTCTGCTGCGACAAGTGCGTGGCATATTGGTGAACCACCGCATCGAGGTACGCAAGATAAGCTTCGAGAGTATGGAATTTCGACACGCGGGATGAAAGGACGTCAATTACAAAAGACAGACTTCGAGCAATTTGATTATATTGTAGGGATGGATGATAGTAATATTCAAAATATCCACTCAATGTTAGGCAATCCACATTCACCAAAGATTTTCCGCTTTTTAGATTTAACAAGTCATCGAAAAGACGTACCAGACCCTTACTATACAGGAGATTTTCAAGAAACCTATGATTTAGCGGTAGAGGGATGTCAGGCATTATTAGAAAAAATTATACAAGAAAATAGATTGTGAAAATGCTATTATTTATTGTAATGTAGCATAAAAGAAGTCTCTGAATGATGAAAAAATTAGTAACTGAAGTTTCAAAAAGTAGTACCTTAAACATTGGTATATCTAGCTTTGTAAGCATCATTGTGTTATTATTTGCAGAGTAAAGATACGATAAGTATTTAATTACCATTTACAGATGTGCCGATGCGCATCTATGATTTTTATAAACTTTATTTTCGAAAGAGAGTGGAAACAATGGGTCGTAAGTGGAACAATATTAAAGAAAAGAAAGCGTCTAAAGACCAAAGCACAAGCCGTGTAAATGCAAAATTCGGTCGCGAAATTTATGTAGCAGCAAAGTCGGGCGAACCAGACCCTGAATCAAACCGCGCCCTTAAAGTTGTCCTTGAACGTGCAAAAACATATAGTGTCCCAAAACACATCATTGAAAAGGCTATTGAAAAAGCGAAAGGCGGGGGCGATGAAAACTTCGACGAATTACGCTATGAAGGTTTTGGCCCAGGCGGTACAATGCTAATCGTGGATGCCTTAACAAACAATGTTAATCGTACAGCTTCAGATGTGCGTGCAGCCTTCGGTAAAAATAACGGAAACATGGGTGTAAGTGGTTCTGTAGCTTATATGTTCGATTCAACAGCTGTTATTGGGTTAGAAGGTAAGTCAGCAGACGAAGTACTTGAGATTTTAATGGAAGCAGATATTGATGCACGTGACATTCTTGAGGAAGACGAAACAGTCATTATTTATGCAGAGCCAGATCAATTCTTTGCTGCTCAAGAAGCACTGAAAGAGGCAGGCGTAGAAGAATTCACAGTAGCTGAGCTTTCCATGTTACCACAAACAGAAGTTACATTAACTGGTGATGATGTAGCCAAATTTGAAAAATTAATTGATGCATTAGAAGATTTAGATGATGTACAAAATGTCTACCATAATGCAGATTTAGGCGAATAATCATTTAATAAATATGATAAACCAGTAGCGATAATGCTACTGGTTTTTAATTAGGGAGGAGAATTGTGCAGACTTTTTTAGCTGTTGTGATATTTTTAGGGACATTATTTTTAGTGATTGTGCAGCCACGTAAAATATCAATTGGTTGGTCTGCATGTATTGGAGCAGCAATTGCGCTTATCGTGGGTGTCGTTACATGGCATGATGTTATGGAGGTAACGGGCATTGTATGGAATGCAACATTAGCGTTTATAGGCATTATTATAATCTCACTTATTTTAGATGAAATTGGTTTTTTTGAATGGGCAGCACTTCATATGGCACGACTTGCGAAAGGTAGTGGGGTTCGCTTATTTATTTATATTGCCTGCCTAGGTGCAATCGTATCAGCTTTATTTGCAAATGACGGCGCTGCGCTCATTTTAACGCCGATTGTGTTGGCGATGGTGCGTAAGCTGAATATGACAGAGAAGATGGTTTTTCCATTTATTATAGCAAGTGGTTTTATTGCAGATACAACATCGCTACCCCTAGTAATTAGCAATTTAACAAATATTGTTTCGGCAGATTATTTTGGTATTGGTTTCATGGAATATGCAATACATATGATAGTGCCAAATTTTTTTTCGTTACTAGCTAGTGTAATCGTGCTTTATGTTTATTTTCGCAAATCGATACCAAAGCATTATTCGTTGGAAGCAGTAGAACAACCAGCAGCAGCCATCCGCGATAGAAAGTTATTTCGTTTCTCCTGGTATGTAATAGCAATTTTACTAATCGGCTTCCTATCGAGTGAGTTTTTAAAAATTCCAGTATCCTTTATTTTATGTGGCGTCGCGGCTATCTTTTTATGGCTGGCACAAAGCAGTCAACAGATAGATACGAAACGAGTTGTAAAAGGTGCACCGTGGAGTATTGTGTTTTTCTCTATTGGCATGTATGTAGTTGTGTATGGATTGAAAAATGTGGGAATGACAGGTTTATTAGCTGGATTACTAGAACATGCCGTTCAGCAGGGATTGGTTGTGGCAACTATAACGATGGGCTTTGTAGCAGCAGTACTGTCGGCAGTAATGAATAATTTACCTACAGTTATGATTGATGCATTAGCCATTGCCGAGACAAGTGCAACGGGTTCCATTAAAAAAGGGCTTATATATGCAAATGTTATTGGTACTAATCTAGGGCCAAAAATGACTCCCATTGGATCCCTTGCTACATTAATATGGCTTCATATATTAGCACAACGAGGCATTAGAATAAGTTGGGGGCAGTTTTTAAAGATAGGTATAATTCTAACTGTACCGACACTTTTGGCTACGTTACTAGCATTGATTGTTTGGTTAGTAATTATAGCGTAGCAGAGTATGCTGAATGTAGAATAGTCAATAGTAAGGCATAACAACTTAGAAAATTAAAACCTTAACCTTACTATTTTGGGCAAGTTTTTTTCAAATGTTCATAATGAAGTAAACGGTAGGCATTCATACATTTAAATTATGATAAACATCAAAAAACTATTTTTCTACAGACCATAACCCTGTAGAAAGATAGTTTTTTTCTAATATATAAAAATGCGCATAATAGCATATTTAGCCAATAAAGCAACTAATTTGCCTATTATTTGTGGTTTACCCATTGTGTAAACTTTGAAACCATACCATAATATAGATTAATACATTTTGTGAACGAAGAGAAAAGGGGTGTAAAGCATGAAATTTTTACGTTCAATACAGGGGAAATTAATTATCATTTCATTAGCACTACTAATAGTGCCAAGCTTAATTATAGGGGTAGTTAGTTATGGGAAAGCAAAAGATGGTATGGAGGGTATTGGAGAGCAAGTTATACAAAATAGCGTTGAATCTGCTTTGCAATTAATTGAACTGGCGAATGAAAGTGTAGAAAAAGGCGACATCCCTCTGGAAGTTGCACAAGAAAGAGTACGTGAAGCATTTCTTGGTCCAAAGGACAGTGAAGGAAAACGGCCGATTAATTACCCAGGTGATTTAGGTGAGTACGGTTATATTTATGTTTTAGATGATAAAGGAACATTAACAACCCATCCTACTCGTGAGGGAGACAATCTTTGGGAAGATCAGGATAGCAGTGGTAAGTATTTCATACGCGAAGTCACTGATAGAGCACTTGAAGGCGGCGGTTTTACACAATATGAGTTTGAATTGCCGGGACAAACAACTTTGGCTGATAAAATAATCTACTCCGAAAAAGATCCTCATTGGGGTTGGATTATTGCATCGGGTACATATATGCAAGATTTTAATAAAGAAGCGTATTCATTATTATTAGTGATTGGACTTACATTATTTGGGGCAGTTATTATTGGAAGTATCATTGTTATCTTAGTTTCTAGACATTTAGCTTTACCAATCGGTCGCTTGTCAAAACGTGTTCGTGAAGTAGCAAAGGGAAATCTAACTGTCGAAATCGAAAATTTACAACGTTCTGATGAAATTGGCCAATTAAATGAAGGCTTCAATGAAATGGTTAAGCAATTAAAAACATTAATTACAGATGTTGAAGAATCGATTGTAGAAATACAAGCAACTTCTTCTAATCTTACAGCGGTGGCAGAGGAAACAAATGCATATGGTGATGAAATCGTAAAAGCAATTAATGAGGTATCAAGTGGCGCGGTGCAGCAGGCCTCAGATGCTGAGGATACGAACCGCACAGCTCTTGAGTTTGCACAGCAAATCGTCGTTTTACATGATAAAAACACATCCATGTTAAATTCATCACAACTGATGAAGCAATCCAATGTGGATGGTTTAGCTAACTTAAATCGTTTGAAGGAAAAATCATTGGAATCGTCAGCACTAATAAGTAATGTACAAACTGTATTTGATAGCCTGATTGTAAAGGTAAGAGAAATTGAAGGTATTGTCGGAACAATAAATGAAATTTCTGATCAGACGAACCTTTTGGCGTTAAATGCATCGATTGAAGCGGCTCGTGCCGGTGAACATGGTAAGGGTTTTGCCGTAGTTGCAGAGGAAGTACGTAAACTTGCGGATCAAACATCTGTAGCGACAGAATTGGTGCGTACAACATTACGGGGGATTGAAAGTGAAACAAATCTAGTGACAGGCGAAATGCACAAAACCAATTCCATTGTTCAAGAACAAAATGATTCGGTGGCGATTACAGAATCATCATTCAAGGAAATTGAGTTAGCGGTTGAAAAAATTATTTCGGCCATAGAGGAAATGGCAACTGGCGTAGAATATTTGAATCATTCGAAGGATGAAATCATGCATTCCATTGAAAGCATTGCCCATATCAGTGAGAAAAACGCGGGCACATCAGAGGAAGTAACTGCCTCTGTTGACGAGCAACAGCGAGCAATTCAACTTGTGAGTGAATCCTCCAATGACTTAACTGATGAAATCTCGGCATTACAAGAATCTATTAAGCGCTTTATATTACGATAACTGAATTGGATGTTTGTACAGAAGTAAAACTTTGTACAAGCATCCTTTTTCATCGTAGCGCGTTGATAGAAGTAAGGGGTGATGCATATGAAGAAGAGGATAATAAGGATAGCGATTCTACTATTCTGCATTAGTGGTGGGATTTATATATGGCTGGGAGAGGACATAAAGCATGGTGCACAACCACTAGCAAATGGGACAGCTACATATATGATTGTGCTTGGCGCCAAGGTAAAACCAAATGGAGTTCCCTCACTAGCTTTAAGAAATAGATTAGAGGAATCAATCGACTATTTAACGAAGTATCCACATGTGAAGGTGATTGTTTCAGGTGGACAAGGATCTGATGAAGACAGAACAGAGGCCTCTGTTATGCTCGATTATTTAGTACAAAGGGGTATCCCCGCTGAACGTATTTTGGTAGAAGATCAATCGACATCAACATACGAAAATTTACTATTTTCAAAGGAGTTATTACCAGAGGCGACAAAGCAAATTACGATCGTTTCGAATGATTTTCATTTGCGACGGGCGAAATATCTAGCAAAATCTTTAGGCTTTGAGGTAGATGTTGTTGTCGCAAAAACACCTAAATCTGTTGAAACTAAGCTAAGAATACGAGAAAGAGCAGCGCTATTAAAAACATATATTTTGGGCTACTAAAGGTGAATTTTGTTTCTTAATACGATGTATTTGGCATATAATAGAAATATCACCGTGTATACGATAGAAAGAGGGGACTTCTATGACAACGTTTAAAGATTATGAATATCAACGTCCGAATGTGGAGGCATTAAAAGAGCAACAATTAGCTTTAATTAAGCAATTCAAAGATGCTCAAACTGTAGAGGAACAAAGTAATCTTATAGAGAAATTAAATAAGCTAAGTAAAGACTATGCGACCATGGCAAACTTAGTTTATATTCGCGCGTCCATTGATACGAATGATGAATTTTATCAGGCGGAACGCGATTATTTTGACGAGGTCGGCCCAGAGCTAGAAGAAGTCACTACAGAATATTATAAAGCGTTAGTTGCTTCACCATTCCGCGAACAATTAGAAGAAAAGTGGGGACAACAGCTATTCGATTTAGCTTCCTACCAAATTAAGGGCTTTTCTCCGAATGTCATCGATTTAATGCAAAAAGAAAATAAATTGGTTTCTGAATATAATAAGCTAGTTGCCTCAGCGCAAATTGAATTTAATGGTGAAACATTAACACTTGCACAGCTTGGTCCATACGCTGAATCGACTGATCGTGCCATGCGTAAAGCTGCAACAGATGCACGTTTTGGATTTTTTGCAGAGCATGAAGCGGAATTTGACCGCTTATATGATGAACTAGTAAAGGTACGTCACGAAATCGCTGTGAAGCTTGGCTATAAAAATTATGTTGAACTTGGCTATATACGCATGAACCGTATTGATTATGATGCGAATATGGTAAAGAAATTCCGAGATCAGGTGCGTGATTTAATCGTACCCGTTGCAACTAAACTTTTTGAACGCCAAGCAAAACGTATCGGCATCTCTGATTTTAAATTCTATGATGAAAATTTAAATTTCTTAACAGGTAATGCTACCCCGAAGGGTGATCCAGAGTGGATTGTTGCCAATGGCAAGAAAATGTACGAAGAATTATCAAGCGAAACAGGTGAATTCTTCAACTTTATGATTGATAATGATTTAATGGATTTAGTGGCAAAGAAGGGCAAAGAAAGTGGCGGTTATTGTACATTTATTGAAAATTATCATGCACCGTTTATCTTCTCGAATTTCAATGGAACATCTGGAGATATCGATGTATTAACACATGAGGCTGGACATGCCTTCCAGGTGTATTCAAGCCGTAATATTGGCATTCCTGAATATTTATGGCCTACATTTGAATCTTGTGAAATTCACTCTATGAGTATGGAATTCTTTACGTGGCCATGGATGGAATTATTCTTCAAGGAAGACACAGAGAAATACAAATTCACACATTTAAGCAGTGGTCTTTTATTCCTTCCTTATGGGGTTGCCGTTGATGAGTTCCAGCATGTTATTTACGAAAATCCTGAGATGACACCAGCTGAGCGTAAGGCAGCATGGAAAAGAATTGAGGAAACCTATTTACCGCATCGCGATTATGACGGCAATAGCTATTTAGAAGTAGGAGGTATCTGGCAGCGTCAAGCACATATTTATGCAAGTCCATTCTATTATATTGACTACACATTAGCGCAAATTTGTGCATTCCAATTCTGGAAACGCTCGCGTGAAGAATTTGCTGCGGCTTGGAAAGACTATATTCATTTATGTGGTTTAGGCGGTTCAATGTCCTTTACTAAGCTTGTGAAGGAAGCTGGATTGATCTCACCATTTGAGGATGGCTGTGTGGAATCGGTAATTGGTGATATTGAAGACTATTTAAATTCAGTCGACGATACAAAATTATAGTTTGGGATGGAGAATGTCCTAAATGGATGCAGTGCTCCCAAATAATGATTGAATATATATCTTGAAAGAATTTCGCGATATTCTTGCGGGACAACGTGTGAGACCCGCAGATGCTTTAGCATCTGTAGGGCCTTACGAATCCCCGCGGAAAGAAAGCGGAATTTTTTTTGTGAACACCTAATATGGTCAACTAGTAAAAGGGCTTGTCTTATACATAGTGACAGGAGCGAGGACAGTCATAGCTCATACTGTTTTTGATGATTAAAAAGTAAGGAATCTACGAAATTCCTGCGCATCGTATTTGCGTAGCAAGAATAAGTGTTATCATCTAGATGGAGTGGAAATCTGCTGTATAAAAACATATTATTTGGCGATATGAATTATTTGCTGAAAAAGTTAATACTAGGATACTTGCGAAATGGTTAATATATAAGTAGTATTTTCAGTAACTGTGATAAAAGGAAGTGACTTAGAGTGACGAGGAAAGTCTGGTTTCAGGTTGGAGTAGGAATTTTACTAGCTCTATTAATTGCGAAATATTTTATAGAAATACATTGGATTTTTTCACCGCTCGCTATTATTCTAAAAACTATTTTTATACCGTTGTTATTAGGTGGCGTTTTATTTTATGTGACAGAGCCAATACAGCGATTTTTAGAGAAGCGCAGATGGCCTAGGTGGGCAAGTATACTGACGATTGTCATTGGCCTCATTGCACTTGTTGGTGGTTTTGGCTTGATTATTGGGAGTCCGATTGCGACACAGGTAAATAATCTTGTGAAAAGTGCGCCTATGATTGGAGCAAGCATTCAAGATGCATCGGAATATGTATTACGAAACAAGGAAAATTTCCCCCCGCAATTAACATCCTTTATTAATCATGTGGCAAATTCTGTACAAGATATTGCCGTAGTGGCAAGTAAAGGGCTTGTTACGTTCTTACAATCGATTGTATCCGCTTCGTTATTGGCAATCTTAATTCCATTCTTCTTCATTTTTATGTTGAAGGATCATGAGAAACTTGCGCCTTCGATTTATAAGTATTTTAGTGGTGAACGTCGTGAATGGGTGAAAAAAACGTTAAGTGAAATTGACGATGTTTTACGTAGTTATATTCAAGGGCAACTACAAATTAGTTTTTTATTGGCTTTAATTATGTATGTTGGCTTTTTAATTATTGGTTTAGAGTATTCGTTACTACTCGTGATCTTTGCTTTCTTTATGAATATGATTCCGTTTATTGGACCTTGGATTGCATTGGCACCAGCAGTTGTTGTGGCAGTTATACAAGATCCAATGCTAGTTGTTTGGGTATGTGTAGTTACGCTTGTTGCACAGCAAATCGATAGCAATTTTATTACGCCAAATGTGATGGGGAAATCGCTTGATATACATCCATTAACAGTCATTACAATTATTTTAGCGGCAGGAAATATTGCAGGATTTATCGGGATTATTATTGCCGTACCGTTTTATGCGGTAATGAAGGTAATCGTGTCTAATATCTATGATGAACGAAATGCGATAAAGAAAAAGGCTACTAAGTCTGTATAGGGGTCGAAATAAAATGGAGCAAGAAATCGTTAAAGTTTTTAATGAACAGTACGAAGAAATTGGAACAGCTACGCGAGCAGAAGTACATGAAAAGGGTTTATGGCATGAGACGTTTCACTGCTGGCTTGTAAATAAGGATTATATTTATTTTCAAATTCGTAGCTCTCAAAAGAAAGATTACCCTGGATTGCTTGATATCACTGCGGCAGGACACCTATTAGCGCTTGAGACAGTTGAAGCAGGGATTCGCGAGGTAAAGGAAGAGCTAGGGCTTGATATTAATATTCAAGAAGTTGTGAGGATGGGCATGACGTCTTGTAGCATTGTATCTGAAAAGATGATTGACAATGAATTTTGTCATGTTTACCTGTATCCATTTGAACATGATTGGGAGTCCTTTGAGTTGCAATATGAGGAAGTGTCAGGTGTCGTAAGAGCGAGACTTGATGAGGCAGAATCATTCTTCTTGGGAGAAACCGTAACGCTTAATATCGAGGGCTATGAATACTTTCCTGATGGACAACGAGGTAGAGTTGTACGACCTGTCAGTACAGCGCAATTTGTACCGTACCGAGAGCTCTATGTTGCACAAGTTATTCAATTCGCTAAAAATGAGATGTTTAAATAGCGCTAAAAACCTTTACTAATAGTAGGGCAAGCCCATAACAAGGTTTGTGCTACTATTTTTTAAAACGTAGAAGTGGATGGGATGTTGGGGTTTCTAGTGTTTTAGCGCATATAAATTGCACGAAATAGCAAATACATTTAATGTCCATGGTAATTTAGTTTCTAGTCGTGCAGTAAGGAAACGTTAACACCATGTTTAAAAACAGCTATATGTTGACCATAACTTTTATAGTACGATATAACAGCTAAAATAAGTTATACTGTAAGGTAGATTGATAGAAAAGGAGCATTTTTATATGCTAACATTTGAACAAAAACAAGCAGTTATAGAAACATTTCCGGAACTAAAAAGGAAGGAAATTTCATTAAAGCGTGTAAATTATCATTTTAACGATAGCCTATACGAAAAGACGATTGTTGTAGAAAAACTACATCCAAACGGCAACGGCTTTGTCTTTGTAGGAGATTTACTGCGTTATGAAAACGAAGTAAATGACAAAGGTCTTGTGAATATTCGCGATTACGATGAGCAGCAGCTTCGAGAGATTATTGAAGACGCCATTCAATATTTAGCTGAGGAGCAAGAAGAGGAAAAGCCTACAATTGAACTATGGAGCAATCGTGAAGGTGATAAATTAGAGCTTGCTTTTGAGCAACGTTCTTGGAATATTTATCATGGTGAAAATTTAGAGGAAGCCTTTGGCACATATGATGCAGCGAAGGAATATTTACTGGAAGAGGGCTTTCGTAAAAAGAACTGAGTAAGACGGGGGAACTTTCGATGAATGGGAAAAAATTAGTGGGAATTGTTATTGTTGTTGTTTTAGTTGCATGTTTGTTTTCAGTTATTACAATCACCAATTTTTACAAAAACAATGAAGAACAGCCAAATAGTGAAAATCGTGAAATTAATAAGTCAAAGAGCTTGAATTTAATTTTGCCACAGGCTACAATTATCTCGAATTCAAGATAATTGAGAGGTGGTCTGTTTATGCAGCACGTTTTTCATAAAGGAACCGACGAAAAAAAACCAACGTTATTACTTTTACATGGTACAGGTGGTAACGAGCAAAGCTTAATTGGCCTTGCAAAGGAAATTGATGAGACAGCGAATATCTTAAGTGTCCGTGGAAATGTTCTGGAAAATGGAATGCCACGCTTTTTCCGCCGTCTAGCAGAAGGTGTTTTCGATATAGAGGATTTGATCTTCCGTACACAAGAATTACATGATTTTTTGGCTGAGGCTGCGGAACAGTATGGCTTTGATCGTAAACGAATAGTAGCTATTGGTTATTCAAATGGTGCGAATATCGCAGCGAGCTTGCTATTCCATTATGAGGATACATTAGCTGGTGCAATCTTGCATCATCCTATGGTACCTAGACGAGATATTGATTTGCCGGTATTACCTTTGACTCCCGTGTTTATTGCTGCGGGTACGAATGATCCGATGTGTACAGCGCAGGAATCTGAAGACTTGGAGACGTTGTTGTCTGCTGCCGGAGCCAATGTCATAACGAAATGGTTTAATTACGGCCACCAATTAACAATGCCTGAAGTAGAAGCGGCAAGGGAATGGTATGAAGTTAATTTTACTGAAGCCTAAAAGTGCTATTGATTATAGCTAGAAGTTATTAAAAAACCGAGGACATCTAAGTCCTCGGTTTTTTTATGCTTCACTTAGTCTTATTATTTATTTTTTTTAGCAAATGGTAGCCACCAATTCCAATCTCCAAATAGCTTCATGAGACTTGGCACTAGCATAAGACGAATGATTGTTGCATCTATGGCAACTGCTATTGCAATTCCGACCCCAATTTGTTTCACTGGCATAACATCTGTGAAAGCAAATGCACCGGTAATGACAATCATAATGAGCGCAGCAGAAGTAATAATACGGCTAGTAGATGTCAGCCCATCAATTGTTGCTCGGGTATTATCTGAGCCCTTCAGATACTCCTCTTGAATCCGTGATATTAAAAAGACTTCATAGTCCATACTCAAGCCAAACACAAGACAAAATACGATTACAGGAATAATAAGGACGATAGAAGCGGCCTCTAATCCAAAATGACCGTATTGGAAAATATACACGAGTATCCCGAATGCTGAAGATAACCCAATAATATTCATAATAATCGCTTTGATTGGAATTAAAATAGAACGGAAAGCGAGCATTAAGATAAAGAAAGTTGACACGATAATTATCGATACAGCTAAGAAGATTTTATTGGCTATTTCATCAAAAATTTCCTGGTTAAATTTCGCTTGTCCGCCAAGTGCAAAATCAACGCCTAAATCCTTATCCATCCACGTTCTAGCAAAATCTTGGGCAGCGGCTGATGAACCAGCAACATTTAATGTAATAGGGATAAACAATTGTGTATCCTTTGAAAAAGTATTAAGGATTGCAGTTAATTGTTGTGCTGCTTGCGGAATTTCTAGCGATGCGGATAATTCCTCTGGTGTTTTTATATTGGCAGTAGTATAAATCGTCGATACTTTATCGACAAGCGGATCATCGAGTAGCTTTTCTTGCATCGTGTATATAATGTTTTTCGCCTCGCCATCATCCCAGCCTTCCTTGCGCTCTGCAAGTAAGTATAAAGTGGAAGTGTCGCCAAGACCAAATGTATCATCCAACTTGTCATATGCTGCACGTGCATCGTATTTTGTTGGCAAGGAATCTACCTGTGGGATTGTCAATCGAATATCCTTTAGTGGGATCATACCAATCCCAAGTAAAAGTAAGGCCACAATAACGATAGTTACTGGACGTTTCATCACGAAGCCTGCAAAGCCACGCCAGCGATTCGTCCCCCCTGGCTTCACACGTAGTATACGCCATTTGTTTAAACGATCCCCTAATAACATCATTGTGGCTGGTAATAACGTTAGTCCGGAAATCACTGCAAGTAACACAACGATTGTGCCACCGAGTGCGATATTATGAAAAATTTCTACTTCAATGACAATCATTGCACCAAGCCCAATCATGACACAAACGGCTGAAAATATAATTGAACGGCCTGCAGTTTGAATAGCTGTTTGGATAGCTTGAGCATTGCTGGCATGTCCTCGTTCTTCGCGATAACGATTGATAAATAGTAACGCAAAATCAATGCTTAATGCGAGTCCTAACATTGGAACAATGTTTAATACGAAGATGGATAAATTAACATTACCACTTAGTAAAGTCAGAATGCCAAAAGCTGTGACCACGGTAACGACACCAATGAGTATTGGCAGTATTGCAGCTACAACAGTCCCAAAAGCAAGTAGTAGCACGACAATAGCAATCGGAAGACCAATGGCTTCAGCTGATGCTAAATCTTTTTGACTAGCCGCATTTATATCCTCCGAAATAACTGGGCCACCAGTTATACTGACTCCTTCATCCTCTATTAACGAACGAACTTCTTTTACGACTTCAGGTAGATTCTCAACATCATTGTTAAAATGGACCATCGCATAGGCAATGCCATCCTTTTGCAAAGTAACATCTTCTAATGGTGACTGAATAGAATGAATATCTTCAATCGCATCTAACTTGTGCAATGTATCTTGTATTTTTTTATCTTCTGCGGGATCAAAGACCACTAAAACTGTATCAGTAGGTAAATCAAATGTTTTTGCTAGCTCATTTGTTACATAGGTATGGTCAGCTTCGACAAAAAAACCATCCCCTTGGAGTTTACTTGGAAGCTGTATTGCAAACACTACCATTACAATGAAAAGAATAAGCCATATAGCAACGATGGCCTTCGCATGAGCGGTGATGAATTTTGAGAAAGTTTTCATATTGAATATGTATCCCCCTTTTTAAACTAGTGTAAAGGAAGTGTCACATTTTGTCGCGTGATCAAAAAAAGAAGAATTGAAGCTGTAAGGAAAACAAAAAAATGAAAACACTAGGCCAATTGCATTGGTCTAATGTTGGCCTCAAGTGTGATGTAAAAATCAGAAAAGATTAGTTGGAACGATACATTGGAGCATTAAGAAATTTCTCGGTAGTTGTCCTGTGATTGGAAAGGAGGAAAAATGTGTTAGAAGTTAAGACAAGGCAAAAAATAAAAAGCTCAACACGTTTTTGGATTGTAGGGTACTTAATCGCTTGTCTAATTGGGTGCATTGGAAGTTACCTGGTCTTTTTATGTTTATGGTCTTTATATGGTGTACCACACATGATGTTTGCTTTACTGGCTATAAGTAGTGGCGGGATCATGAGTTTTATTTTAACTATTTTTTCCATAGGAAGAATTCTTGAAAAATACTTAGACTGACCTAATGGTGAGTCTTTTTTATTTATAAGTGGAGTTTTCATGAATAAAGCCAATGGAAAATTAACAGAGCTTATACTTTCTGAATTTGCAGGCAAAGCACAAGCTGTAAGTACATCAAAAGAATAGAAATTGTCTCAGATATCTTTGAGACAATTCTTTACTTTTGGGTCGTATAATTTTAAATATCTGGTCAAATTCTATAAATCTTAAACAACTTGATGAAGTTCTGAATCCGAAATAAACAATAATAACCCTAAATAGATCTGGTAAGATTTGATATGCTCCCCTCTGACAGGCATTAAAATGTTTATCTAAGGGGAGTATTATTTGATGTAAGTAAAAACTCCTGCCCATGAAGGAACAGGAGTTTTAAAACATCCAATGGAGATTTTAATTTTATTGAGCAGGCGTTTAGACGCATATTCAATAAAATTAAAAGAATAGTGATAAGCAGAGATAAATAATAGCTGCCATCACAGCTGAAATTGGCATTGTGATAATCCATGTAGTCACAATTTTACGTGCCATGCCCCAGTTAACACCGCGAACTCGTTGTGCTGAACCAACACCCATGATAGATGAGGAAATCACGTGTGTTGTGGATACTGGTAAATGAATTAAAGTAGCGCCGAAAATAACTGTTGCGGAAGCTAAGTCTGCTGCCACACCGTTAACTGGACGGATTTTCATGATTTTACCGCCAACTGTTTTAATAATTTTATAACCACCAATAGAAGTACCAAGACCCATAGCGGTTGCAGCTGCAGCTCGAATCCAGAAAGGAATTTCGTCACCAGTGTGCAAGCCACCTGCGATTAACGCCATCGTCATAATACCCATCGCTTTTTGTGCATCGTTTGTACCGTGTGTAAACGATTGAATTGCGGCAGTAAAAATTTGCATTGTACGAAAACCTTTATTTGTACGGTACAAATTTAAGTTTTTAAACAGTAATTTAAACAGTGTCATCATAAGAAAACCAGCGCAAATGGCAATGAGTGGTGAAAGCACTAATGCCGTTATGATTTTTGTAAAGCCACCATAGTTAAGTACATTGAAGCCGGCAGATGCAATAGCAGCACCAGCAATTGAACCGATTAACGTATGAGAAGAGCTTGAAGGTATGCCAAAATACCATGTAAGTAAATTCCAAATAATAGCCGAGATTAACGCCGCTAAGATAACGACAGACCCTGTTGTGTCACCTTGAAAGGCATTTAAAGCAAACGGATCTACAATGTCTTTTGTAAGAGCCTTTGCTACACCTACGAAGGTAATAGCACCGATGAAGTTCATCGTAGCAGCCATAATAATTGCCACACGTGGTGGTAATGCTCTAGTGGAAACCGAAGTAGCGATAGCATTTGCTGTATCATGGAAACCATTGATAAAGTCAAATGTTAGGGCAAAGATGACGACCAGTACGGTTAGTATAATAATTGTGTCCATTGTAAGTGCCCAGCTCCTAATTACGCGTTACGCATGATAATTGTTTCCATTGTGTTGGCAACGTTTTGACAATAATCAGCGATATCTTCTAGTTGTTCATAAATATCTTTAAACTTAATAATTCGGATTGGATCTTTTTCATTTAAAAACAATTGCTTAATAGAAGTACGTTGCACTTCATCACATTCGCGCTCATAGTCTTTAATTAAAATGGCATGTGGGCGCATTCCAATAAGGTTCTTTTTCTTTAACTCTTCAGTTGCTTTAACAATTTCGTCGGCACTTTTAGAAATATAGCCTAGGAAAATACGCATAGATTCGTCAACTTCTGTCAATGAGAACATTTCAAAGTGAGCGATACAATGCTCCGTACCATCTAACACATCATCCATACGAATTGCAAACTCTAAAATATCCTCGCGTTCGATAGGTGTCATAAATGATTTGTTTAGCATCACGATGAGCTCATGAATGAGTTTATCGCCAGCTGTTTCGTAATTTTTCATTGTAATGCTAATCTCTTTCAAGTCAGCTACACTGTTAATCCGAAAATCATTTGCGTAATGTACGGCCTCTCTCATATTCTCAGCAATTTTATGCAGTGCAACAAAGAAAGGGTCTTGTTTTTTTGAGTTAAGCATGTAAATCGAATCCTCCTGGATGTATATAAAATAATCGACCTTTAAACTTTACTATCATAACAAAATCTTTAGTTTATCTACATAAAATTCATCTAATCTCCATAAAACTTTACATTCCCGTAATATACAATTTGTTCACATATTTGATCAATTTCTATTGTGTTCATTTTAATAGATACAGAAAAAAGGCTGTGAAATAACGTTTTATTTTAAAATATGTAGCTGTTTAGTACAGATAAAAGATGTGTGTTTCAGAGTTTTTCACACTTATTCGAGGTTCAATTGTAAAGGTATTGTAAATGCAGTCTGTTTATTATGAATGTTCCTGTTTTCTTAAGAATATCTTCATTTTTATCCTTCCCGATTATTAAGAATTTTTTTCTACAATGGAGAAAGAGTGAGGAAGGAGCGTTAAACGATAATGATTCAAGTCGAGAATTTACAACATACATTTTTAATAGGTAAGAAGGGCAAGGAAAAACGTGTGCCAGTTTTAAAAGGCGTAAACTTCGAAGTGAAGCAAGGTGAGATTGTTGCTATTGTTGGCAAAAGTGGCTCTGGTAAATCAACTTTGCTACAAGTTCTGGCAGGGTTTATGAAATCAGAACAAGGCTCCATAAAGGTTAATGGACAGGAAACCGCGAAGCTTACGGAAACGGAGAGTGCAGCATTTCGATTACAACAGTTCGGATTTATCTTTCAAAACTTTCAACTGATGCCAGGTTTAACTGCGTATGAAAATATCGAGTTACCATTGAAATTACAGGGTACTGGCAAGGCCGTACGAAAAGAAAAAGTAAAAAAAATAATGGGCAAGGTCGGACTAGCTGAGGTAGCAGACCATTACCCAAATGAATTATCAGGTGGTCAGCAACAGCGTGTGAGTATCGCAAGAGCTTTGATTACAAATCCACCTATCTTGCTAGCAGATGAGCCGACAGGGAGTCTAGATTCGGAAACAGAGCAGGATATTTTATTACTCATACAAAGCTTGAACCGTGAATATGGCTTAACCTTTGTCATTATTACGCACGATGAAGAAGTAGCGACAATTGCACATCGACGTTTCCGTATGTATGATGGCGAGCTTGTAAAGGAGGAGGTGTAACATGCTATTTAAGGACCAATTAGACTTTGTCACACAACATATTAAGAAAAATAAATTACGCGTTTTTATGACGGTGTTAGCTGCTACAATGGGTTGTGCATTTTTGATTGTATTAGCCTCCGTAGGTTTTGGCTTACAAGATTCCATTCGCAATGAAATACTATCAGATGAAAAGGTTACGAAAATTCAAGTATATGGTGACGGGCAATTTACAGACGAGCAAATTGCTGAGATTAAAGCATTCGAGCATGTTGAAACGGTACTTGAAACTGTTATGGTCAATGCGAGCGCACACTCATTTTTTAAGGATCGTGATACAAACTCCAATTTATTTATAACGGATATGCATGATTTTGAGAAAGTAACGGGCAAACTTGCAGAAGGAACGTATCCGACAAAGCCAAATGAAATCATTGTGGGGTATCACTTCGCCCAAACATTATTAAATGAAGCTGAACGTAATGTGATTCAAGAAAAAAATAAAAAAGCAGAAGCAGACGGAACATATTACGACGGCAATGAGGAAGGATATAAAGACTCTTTAATTGGTAAAGAGCTCGAAATGTCTTTATTGTCTCATACTTCTGAAGCGACTGAGACTGAAAAAATGAAATATACTATTGTCGGCGTGACTAAAAAACCTTCTTATGATTGGATGATTGATAATTCGGTTTATATGGATAGAGAACAACAAGCAGTATTAGCAGCGAATATGTCAGCAGCAGGTGATGTAAAAGACGATGAAATGTTCTCTTCTGAATTTAATATTTTTGCAGACAGTATGGAAAACGTAAAACCGATTTTAGAAAAGCTAAAGGACAAAGGCTATAGTGTTTTCTCTGTAACTGAACAATTAGAGCAGATGGACGTATTTTTCCTTGTATTGAAGATTGGGTTGATATTTGTTGGGACGATTGCGGTATTAATTGCTTCGATTGGTATTTTCAATACAATGACGATGGCTGTTACGGAGCGTACACGTGAAATTGGTGTATTAAAGGCAATCGGCGCTAGTCCAAAACTTATTCAACGTTTGTTCTTAATGGAGAGCACTTTTATCGGGATTTTTGGAACATTGATGGCTGTAGTGATTTCGTATGGCATCAGCTTCGCGGCAAATGCAGTATTACCATTAATTTTAAAAGCAGCAACAGGGGAAGAAGCATTTGGTACGAACGACATTACGTTTTCACTTATTCCGTGGCAGCTTGTTATTATTGCATCAGCTATCAGTATTGGTGTAGCAATGATTTCAGGCTACAGACCAGCACGTAAGGCTACGAAAATAGATGTCATTCAAGCATTGCGACAAGAACTATAATTTTTTAATGACGTGTTATTAATTTGGAATCTATCTATGTTAGCAAGTAAAAACCCGAGACAAATATCTTGTCTCGGGTTTTCTAGTTATAAGTAAGATTTTAGTTCATTAGCTAAAAATGGCTTCGCATTTAACATTGTTACAAAGGCCTCAAATTTGGCTCGTTGTTCTAGACTTGGACTTTTACCAGTGCGGTATGCTCGTATTAGAATATTTTTCGGTGTGTTCGCCATGTCTATAAACTCCAGTAATTGTGCTTCATAGCCTACGAGTGAAAGGATTTCTGCGCGAATTGCATCAGTTGCTAGAGCGGCAAAGCGTTCACGGACAAGTCCATGCTGTAGCATAATGTCGAGAGCCGGAGTATTCAGTTGACGATTTAGCTCATGCTGACAACAAGGTACACTTAAAATAACACTTGCTCCCCATTTAACAGCGCGCGCTAATGCCATATCTGTAGCAACATCGCAGGCATGTAATGTAACCACCATGTCCACTGTAGACTCATCATTATAGTCGTTAATATCCCCGACTAAAAATTCCAGTTGATCATAGCCTAAATCCTGTGCGATTTGGGAGCACTCCTCGATGACTTCTTTTTTTAAATCTAAACCAGTAACACGAATGTCCAAGCCCTTTTCAATTTTTAAATAATGATATAAAGCAAAGGTTAAATAGGATTTTCCTGAACCAAAATCTAAAATACGCACTTGACGATCCTTGGGTAGATAGGCTAAAGCATCGTCAATAAATTCAATGAAACGGTTAATCTGTTTAAATTTATCGTATTTTTGTTTTTTAACCTTTCCTTCAGTTGTTTGTACACCAAGACGGATTAGAAATGGGTAAGGTGTCGTATCATCAAGTAAGTAATTTTTCTTGCGATTATGCGAGAGGTTTACTTGTTTTGGTTCCGCTACATTATCGGACTTCCATAATACTTTGTTTTTTTTTGAAAGCTGTACTTGTACTTTTTCCCCAATAAAGTCTATATGTGCCTGACGAAAATCTTCGAAAAAAGCTTCTAGCTTAGTAGGGAACTGCGCTAGTTGAACGTTTTCATGTTTCAAGATGCGTTCATATTGGTATTCAATTTGTATATGATAAACGTCTTTTAACATAAGGGGCTTTAGTTTGATACGCTTTATTTCATGCGATTTCATGCGTGGCTGACTAATTGTGGCCGCTATGAGTTGCTGTTGTAAAATTTGCTCTTGAAGTTGAGCTTTCATTTCTTCAAATGTCATTTTTTTCGCCTTCTTCATTGTGTAATAGATGGCATTAGTGTAACACAATTTATGAAGTGCGATGCTACTTGAAAATGCAGAAATAACTTTATGAGTTTTCTGAATATTTATGGGTAAAACTGTATGGTTGTGGTATCTTTATTTATAGTAATGCTTGGTGAATACTAATGAAGAATTGGAGGAGAATTTATGTCAGATAATTTGTATCAATTACTCGCGATTATTATCTATATGGTCGCAATGCTTGCAATTGGATGGTACGCATTTGTTAAAACATCTAATCTAACGGATTATATGCTTGGCGGTCGTTCACTAGGCCCTGCGGTAACAGCACTTAGTGCGGGTGCGGCGGATATGTCTGGCTGGCTTTTAATGGGCTTACCCGGAGCAATTTTTTTATCAGGACTTGTTGAAGCTTGGATTGCTATTGGTTTAACAATCGGTGCCTATTTGAATTGGTTATTTGTTGCACCAAGGCTACGTGTTTATACACAAGTTACCAATGATTCCATTACCATTCCGAGCTATTTGGATAATCGTTTACGTGATCATACAAAACTTATAAGAATTGCTTCAGGTATTATAATTCTAATATTTTTTACATTTTATGTATCCTCAGGGATGGTAGCGGGAGGCAAGTTTTTTGATAGCTCATTCGGCTATGACTACCATACGGGTTTATTAATTGTATCAGGTGTAGTAGTTGCATATACACTATTTGGTGGATTTTTAGCGGTAAGTTATACGGACTTTTTACAGGGCCTAATTATGTTTTTAGCACTTATTGCAGTTCCGTTATTTGGGTTATTTTTAACAGGTGGATTAGGAGAGACAATTGCTTCCATTAAAGCGGTTAACCCACAACATTTAAATTTATTGCCAACAACAGCAACGGCGGCAGCTATTATTTCTTCATTAGCATGGGGATTAGGTTATTTTGGACAGCCACATATTATTGTTCGCTTTATGGCGATTAGCTCCGTAAAAGAGACCAAGCAAGCTCGCCGTATCGGTATTGGTTGGATGATGTTGAGTCTCTTTGGTGCAATTAGCACCGCATTGGTAGGTGTTGCATATTTTGAGCAAAATGCTGGGGAGTTAAAGGATGCTGAAACCGTATTTATTGTACTTGGACAGATTTTATTCCATCCATTTATTGCAGGCATTATGTTAGCAGCTATTTTAGCCGCAGTTATGAGTACGATTTCCTCACAATTAATTGTTACTTCTTCCGCTCTTGTTGAAGATATTTATAAAGCGCTATTTAATAAAACGGCTGATGATAAGCATTATGTCTTTATTGGTCGTATCGCTGTTTTAGTTGTGGCAATTATTGCGGCTATTTTAGCTTGGAATCCTGATAGTTCTATTTTAAGCTTAGTGGGCTTTGCTTGGGCTGGCTTCGGTGCGGCGTTTGGTCCGATTATATTACTGTCATTATATTGGAGAAAATTAACGAATTACGGTGCCCTTAGCGGGATGGTGGCAGGTGCTGCGACAGCCTTTATCTGGGGAAAAATAGATATTTTAGCTGATGCATTATACGAAATTGTACCAGGCTTCTTAGTATGTTTAATCATTGCCGTCTTTGTCAGCATTTTAACCTATAGACCAAATAAAGACATCGAGGATGAGTTTACTCAAACTGAAGTGATATTAAAAGAAGAACAATAAGTCCATGATATTCGCGTGAGGGAGCTTTTTAGATTTGGATGAAGGTTCAATCACTTTAATCTGCTCCTTTTCAATAACGTCTAAAAGACACAAATTGGGGTATTATATGGTAAGATGGAGAAAATTTGTCGTAGCGTCACCAAGGCGTTGGTGGGAGGTTTGTGAATGGATAGAATTAAAGAAGTAGATGTCTTGCAAGAAAAGGCAATTTTAGTGGGTGTAAATTTACGTAATGATGCGCATTTTGATTATTCCATGGAGGAGCTTACAAATTTAGCACAAGCTTTAAATGTGGAAGTCGTAGGCACCGTGACGCAAAATTTAGAGCGTGTCACACCTTCACATTATGTTGGAACTGGAAAAATCGAGGAAATTAAAAACTTTTATGATGAAGCACAAGCTAATCTTGTTATTTTTAATGATGAATTGTCCCCTTCACAAATCCGCAATTTAGAACGAGATTTAGAAACAAAGGTTATTGATCGGACAATGCTTATATTAGATATTTTTGGCCGTCGGGCTAAAACGCGTGAAGCCCAAATGCAAGTAGAATTGGCACAACTACAATATATGTTGCCTCGTTTAGTAGGCTTACATGCTTCTCTTAGCCGTCAAGGTGGAGGGACAGGTGGTGGTTTTAAAAACCGTGGTGCTGGTGAGACGAAGCTTGAACTAGATCGCCGTAAAATAGAAGACCAAATCTCGAAAATTAAAAAGGATTTAGAGCAAGTGAAGGAACAGCGGGAGACACAGCGTAAGCAGAGACGCAAAAATGCTATACCTGTTGTATCCATCGTCGGCTATACGAACGCTGGGAAATCAACTATTATGAATCAGCTTCTCGCAAAAATTGGACAAGATAATCATAAACAAGTATTTGAGAAGGATATGCTATTTGCTACACTTGAAACGTCTGTGCGTCAGATTGAATTATCTGATAACAAATCATTCTTATTAACAGATACAGTCGGTTTTGTAAGCAAATTGCCTCATCATTTAGTGAAGGCCTTTCGTTCGACATTAGAGGAGGCCCGTGATGCAGATTTACTTCTACATGTTGTAGATGTTTCCAATGAAGAACATGGTTTTATGATGGATGTTACAAATGAAACGTTAAAAGCAGTTGGTGTTGAAGGCATTCCAACAATTTATGTATATAATAAAGCAGATTTAGCAAATGTCCCCTACCCGATAATCAGTGGCGATAATATTTGGATTTCTGCAAAGCAGGATGTTGGCTTAGATGAATTATTGCAAATGATACGCCAGCATATTTTCTCTGATTATATAACATGTAAAATGCTTATTCCTTATGAGCAGGGAAATGTAGTATCTTATCTAAATGAAAGTGCAACCATTCATGAAACGGCATATGAAGAGGGTGGCACTTTACTAACGCTTGAAGCAAAAGAAGCTGATTATGCAAAATATCAGCAATATGTCATTAAATAGCAATGGCGGAATCAGCGACGAATATCGTCGTTGTTTTTTTTTATGGGCATAATAAGATTTACGAAAAATTCAGACTAGATATTATTTTGAAATATTTTATTAAGATAATTCTATGGACTTGTGTAAGAAGAGTAAGAAAACTTAGATATATCAATGAGTTTGACGGAAATAACTGTGATCAATCAGAATTTAAAGAAAAATGATAAATTTTCAACATTTTTAAAAACTGTTGATTAAGTGATGAAAACGCTTTAGTATGATGAAATATAGTTTTTTATCCTTGTTAATGGGTAATAATATTTTTAAGGGATAATGAAAATGGGAGAGGATATTGTTATGTCTACTAAAGATGAAATTGTAAAATCCGTCCCTCAAAAAGGCTTTGTCGGACACCCTAAAGGGCTCTTTACTTTATTTTTCACTGAATTTTGGGAACGTTTTTCATACTACGGTATGCGAGCAATTCTAATTTTCTTTATGTATTATGAATTGAATGAAGGCGGTTTAGGCTTAGATCGTGGTACAGCTAACTCAATTATGGCCATCTACGGATCACTTGTCTATATGTCAGGTATAATCGGTGGTTGGATTGCCGACAGACTTTTAGGTACACGTAGAACTATATTTTATGGTGGCGTGTTAATCATGATTGGTCATTTACTGTTAGCGCTTCCTGGAGGCGTGAGCATGGTGTTTGCCTCAATGGCCTTTATTGTTATTGGTACAGGGTTATTAAAACCAAATGTTTCAAGTGTTGTTGGTGATATCTATGCTGAAACAGATAGTCGTCGCGATGCAGGTTTTTCAATTTTTTATATGGGTATTAATATGGGTGCGTTTATTGCACCGTTTATTGTCGGAACAATTGGACAAAAGTATAGCTTCCATTTAGGTTTCGGTTTAGCAGGCATTGGCATGCTAATTGGTTTAATCGTTTATAAAGCAACAGAGAAAAAATATTTAGGTTTAGCAGGGTTACAGGTAAATAATCCGTTAAAGCCTGAAGAACGTAAAAAAGTATTTACGCAATTTGGCATAATTGCCTTACTTATTATAATTTTCGGTGCGATTGGCATTAAAACGGGCTTACTAACGATGAATGTCTTTAGTTTAATCATTACTGCTTTAGGTATTATCATTCCAACGGTGTTCTTTGTTTACATGTATCGTAGCGAAAAAACAACGAAGGATGAGAAATCTCGTTTGCTCGCCTATATACCATTATTTATATCGGCTGTAATGTTCTGGGCCATACAAGAACAAGGGGCAACTATTTTAGCAACATATGCAGATGATCGTACTCGTTTAAATATTGGTGGTTTTCAACTTCAATCGTCTTGGTTCCAATCTTTAAACCCATTATTCGTTATTACGATGGCTCCATTATTTGCGATGCTATGGCTAAAATGGGGCGATAAGCAACCGACGACACCACGTAAGTTCTCTTATTCATTATTCTTTGCGGGATTATCATTTTTAGTGATGATGATTCCAGCGCACCTTTCGGGTGGACATACATTAGTGAGCCCTTGGTGGTTAGTGTTGTCATTCTTCTTAGTGGTGGTAGGAGAATTATTGCTATCTCCGGTGGGTCTTTCAGCTACAACGAAATTAGCGCCACAGGCTTTCGCAGCACAGACAATGTCACTATGGTTTTTAACAAGTGCCGCAGCGCAAGCAATTAACGCACAGCTTGTAAAAGTATATGAAGTCGTAAGTGAATTCACATACTTTGGCTTTTTAGGTTTAATGTCAATTGCCATTGGTGTAATTTTATTATTGCTGTCACCTATTATTTCTAAAGCAATGCGAGGTATTAATTAGTAAAAGGATGTCAGGTAGTCTAGTGATGGACTGCTCTTGACATCTTTTTTTGTGTTGCGGATGGTTGCGTTGCTAAATATGGGTATAAGTTTCTGTATAGAAAAGAAATTTTTTTCGTTATAATAATCTTAATAGTGTGAAAATTAAAGGGGTTGGTTGTATGAAAGAAGCGTTGGATCGCTTGAGGCCGAGATTAATGGAGATTTTCACGTATTTACATGCCCATCCAGAAAAAAGCTGGTATGAGGTAGAAACAACGAATTATATTATTAATCTACTAACAGGGGAAGGGTTTTCACCAAAACGTTTTAAAAATTGTACGGGGCTCTATGTGGATGTAGGAGAAGGGAAGCCAAAAGTTGGTTTGCGTACGGATATGGATGCATTGTGGCAGGAGGTAGATGGTGAGTTTCGTGCCAACCACTCCTGTGGGCATGATGGACATATGACGATGGCTATAGGCGCTCTTTTATTATTGAAAGAACAGCCTCAAGCATTCAAGGGCACAATCCGTGTAATTTTCCAACCAGCAGAAGAAAAGGGGACAGGTGCGTTAGCTATTCTTCAAGAAGGAATAATTGATGATTTAGACTATCTATTTGGTGTTCATGTAAGACCTGTACATGAACTTGAGGATGGTGCATATTGTGCTGCATTGTACCATGGTGCTTCAAGGCTCCTTGAAGGAGAAATTATTGGCGAGGATGCCCATGCGGCAAGACCTCATCTTGGTGTCAATGCAATTGAGGTAGGGGCAACGATTATAGAAGATTTGCGTACAATTCATACAGACCCTATGATTCCCGTATCAATAAAAATGACAAAATTTCAAGCAGGGGGAGGGTCTGGCAATATAATTCCTGGAAGAGCATCTTTCACCATTGATATACGCGCACAACAAAATGATGTCATGGATACACTCGCTCAAGGTGTGAAACGTGTAGTAGATTCTTCAAAAATCTTGCATAAAGTTCACATTGAGTTAAGTACGGTTGCCAATATTGTGGCGGCAGAGGTAGATGCAACTGCACAATATATTATGGAGCAGGCGATTGTGCAGTCGACTGGTTTATCGAATTTAAGAAAGCCTATACGAACACCAGGTGGTGAGGATTTCCACCATTATGCCGTTCAACGACCACATTTGAAGACGACAATGCTAGGTTTAGGCTGTGGTTTAACACCGGGGCTACACCATCCGAAGATGAAATTTAAGCAGGCGAGGCTCGTGACGGGAGTTGAAATTCTTACAAATGCGGTATTACTGGCATTAAAAACATAGGATATAGGGGAGGCGTCAGTATAATGTTAGAAAAAGTTTGTATAAAAAATGTGATAACAGCTTCGGAAATTGTTAAAGTGCAGCACTTAAATGCAGAAATATGGGGAAGCCAGGCAATTCCCTCTCACCAGTTGCTTGCTGCTGTACAAAATGGGGGACTATTACTTGGTGCATATTTAGAAGAGCGACTGATTGGCTTTAATTATTGTTTTGTGGGCTATCAAGAGGGAAAAATGTACCTTCACTCGCACATGATTGGGGTGGAGAAAACATATCGTGAACAAGGTGTAGCGGAATTATTAAAACATGCACAGCAAGAATATGCAAAAGAAAATGGGTTTCAACTTGTACGCTGGTTATTTGAACCGTTAGAAGCGCGTATGGCGAATTTATCTTTCTTGAAATTAAATGCCATTAGCTATCAATATAAGTCGGATTACTATGGTCCACTACATGATGATTTTAATGATGGGCTACCCTCAGACCGACTTGCAGTTGAATGGTGGGTTGAGCGCAACCATGTAGATGATTGCTTAGACGAATTAGAAGAAAGTGCAGAAGAAATTGTGCCATGGTCATTGACAGTGGATGGACTGCCAATGCTGGATAGAGATGGCGAGTTTCAGCGCGACCAAGTATTTATGAGGGATGCTTACTTATTAGCGATTCCACAATATTTGCAAAAGATGAAGGTAGAGAGTCCGAAGCTTGCAGAGGACTGGCGCTATAAAGTACGTACAATTTTAACGACACTTTTTGAACAGCAATATGCGATTGTGCGCGTGAAAAAGCACAAGGAATATGTGGATTTTTACCTGTTAGTCAGACGCTCTTTATTAGCATTATAATAAGGATAAGGAGTGAATTCTTGTGAGAATAGAAGAAATTACAATTAGACATCTGAAAATGGCGATGAAAGCCCCGTTTAAAACAAGCTTTGGGACAGTTCATGAAAAAGAACTATTACTTCTAGAAGTAAAGGATGTTACAGGGACGATTGGATGGGGGGAAGCGGTTGCCTTTGTCGCACCGTGGTATACAGAGGAGACATTAAAAACGACATGGCATATGTTAGAGGACTTTTTAATGCCTATCTTGCTACATAAAGATATTGTGCATCCGGATGAGGTTAGTGCTATGTTCACCCCCATTCGACGTAATTGTATGGCAAAGGCCTCGATTGAAGGAGCTGTGTGGGATATATATGCACAGCAATCGAAGCAGTCACTTGCCCATGCTTTAGGTGGAAGTAAGGAAATGATTGAGGTTGGAATTAGCGTAGGTATTCAATCTTCCATCCAAAAATTATTAGATTTGATAAAAGGTTATGTAGGAATGGGTTATAAGCGTGTAAAAGTGAAAATAAAACCGGGTCAAGATATTGAAGTGATAAGTGCTGTTCGTGCTACATTTCCAGACTTGCCATTAATGGTGGATGCAAATTCTGCCTATACCCTACATGACATAGACGTGTTACAGCAACTTGATGCATACAATTTATTAATGATAGAGCAGCCACTTGCAGCCGACGATATCGTAGACCATGCCAAACTACAAAAGCAGTTAAAAACGCCCATTTGTTTAGATGAAAGTATTACATCTTTGGAGGATGTTCGCAAGGCGGTAGAACTGGGTAGCTGTGGTGTCATAAACATCAAAATTGGACGGGTAGGTGGCTTAACTGAAGCCAAGAGAATTCATGACTTTTGTAAAGAAAAGGATATTCCAGTTTGGTGCGGTGGTATGTTAGAGGCTGGAATCGGACGAGCGCATAATATTGCATTAACGTCACTCGCTAATTTTGTCTTGCCTGGCGATACAGCAGGTTCAAGTCATTATTGGTATGAGGATATTATTACACCTGAAGTGGTTGTAGAAGATGGCTATATACGTGTTCCACAGTCCATTGGTATTGGCTATACGCCTAAAATGGACGTAATAGAAAAATTGACTATTAGCAAAAAAGTTTATAGATAAAGATTTTAATAGGTGGGAATCATAGTGCCTGCGAGCATGGGATAAATTAACGGGGAGAGAATTGATTGAAAAAGAGTTTGCAAATCGGTGGTGCCTATGTAGGAATAATCGTCGGTGCGGGGTTTGCATCAGGACAGGAAATCGTACAGTACTTTACGAGCTATGGCTATAAGGGAGTTTATGGTGCACTTATTGCTACATTAGGGTTTGCCTTTGTAGGAATGTGTATTGCGCAAATTAGCTCAAGATTGCGTACAACATCACATAAGGATTTGATTTATCAAATTTCAGGTAATACTCTTGGTTTCGTGATGGATTATTTACTGTCACTCTTTTTATTTGGCGTGGCTGTAATTATGTTTGCTGGAGCGGGCGCTACTTTTGAGCAAATGTTTGGCCTGCCGGTCTGGATGGGGAGTATTTTTATGATAGCCCTAACAATTGTCACAGTGATGATGAATGTGAAAAGTATCATTAACATCATTGCTATTGCCACACCCTATTTGCTAGCAGTTGTAACAGTTATTGCTGTTTATTCATTAGGGACTATGGAATTATCCTTTGCAGAACAAGTGGTGATTGCTGAACAGCAATTACGAGTAGAAGCAAAAAGCTGGTGGCTCACGGCTTTACTATACATGTCTTTTAATATTGGTGTATGTTTTTCACTTCTGACCGTGGTGTGTGGATCGATTCGCAATGAAAGGGTGGCGGGAATGGGAGGCATTATCGGAGGAATTCTACTAGGAGCATTAATCTTACTTATTAATCTCTCACTACTAGCAAAGATGAATATCATTGGTGGACTAGATATCCCGATGCTGGCCTTAGCAAATGAAATACATCCGATCATTGGTCTATTAATGTCATTATCATTACTGGGGATGATTTATAATACAGCGGTTGGGATGTTTTACTCATTCATGGTACGGTTCTTTAAGCCAACAAAGCCAAGCTTTAAGGTTGCTGTGATTTTCATAGGTGTATTAGGTTTTTTAGCAAGTCTTGCGGGTTTCACAACACTTGTATCGAAATTATATGCTGTAATGGGGTATCTAGGTTTTATTTTAGTCGCGACTATTGTCTTTGCATGGCTAAGAGGAATACGTCGTTTAGCCTGATTAAGAAGGTGATTGAGAAAAGTAAAATACTTTATTCTCAATTACCTTTTTCATTTGGCTAAGAAAATGCAGAATATTAATTTATTATTGTCTTAAAAAGAAAGTCAGAAATGTCGATATATCTTTATTTATACTTAATTTTTAGTCAATATAAAATAAAGCGAGAATAATTCTCATTTGAAGGTTGACTGATAAAAGAAACACGCTTATAATGAGAATCGTGAGTAATGATAATCATTTTCACTAGAAGATGATTCACGAACAAAAATGAATCTACCGGGGATTATAATGAAAATAAGATATCTTTTAACAGCAACTGTAGTGTTGTCTATCGTGTCGTTGTTTATCGGTGTAGTAGATATTAAGCCGAGTGACCTATTAGACTTCGAATCAGAGGAAACTAGACTATTTTTAATTAGTCGTATACCGAGACTTGTGGCAATTTTGCTAGCGGGGGCAGGTATGAGTATTGCTGGTTTAATTATGCAAAGCTTAAGTAGGAATAAGTTCGTGTCGCCAACGACAGCAGGAACTTTAGACGCAACGAAATTAGGAGTATTAATTTCAATGATGTTTTTCACTAATGTCACGTACTTCCAAAAAATTTCCTTCGCTTTCATATTTGCTTTAGCCGGCACGTTTCTCTTTATGCAAATATTAAATCGAATAAAGTTCAAAGATGCGATTTTTATACCGCTTATTGGCTTAATGTTCGGGAATATTTTATCGTCGATTACGACATTCTTTGCGTATAAGGCAGATATTATCCAAAACATTTCTGCGTGGTTACAGGGAGATTTCTCATTATTGATGAAAGGTCGTTACGAACTTTTATACATAAGTGTACCCGTGCTGATAATAGCTTACATTTATGCGAACCGCTTCACAGTAGCTGGAATGGGTGAGGATTTTGCAAAAAATCTTGGTCTTTCCTATAAATTTGTTGTGAATTTAGGGTTAGTGTTGGTAGCACTTGTTTCAACAACAGTGGTATTGACGGTTGGGATGATTCCATTCCTTGGATTAATCATTCCTAATATTATTTCGCTATTCAAAGGGGACAATTTGGCGAAGACATTGCCGCATACAGCATTACTTGGTATGTCATTCTTATTATTCTGTGATATTTTAGGGCGTATTCTTATTTTCCCATATGAAATTCCGATTAGTATGACAGTTGGTGTCATCGGAAGTGCAATCTTCCTAATTATGTTATTTAGGGGGAGAGCATATGCGTAATAGTTCAAGAATGTTGGTTTTAGTAGCGCTAGCAATAGCTTCTGTATTGCTATATGTATTTTACGAGCTCAATGGCAACTACCATTATGCATTTCCACGTCGCCTAATCAAAGTAGCTGCGATGACGTTAACAGGAATTGCAATTGCTTATTCTACGGTTGTTTTCCAAACGATTACACATAACCGTATTTTAACGCCAAGTGTGATGGGTCTTGATGCTTTATATATGTTAGTTCAAACAATTATCTACTACTTCTTTGGCTCAATGTCGGTGTTTGTTATTAATGCACAATATAATTTCTTATTAGCTGTTTCAGCAATGATTATTTTTGCATTGATTTTCTATCGTGTGTTGTTCAAAGAAGGAAAACGTCCGATTTACTTCCTGCTGCTTGTCGGTATGATAGTCGGAACGTTTTTAGGAAGTGTTACAACGTTCTTCCAAGTATTAATTGATCCGAATGAGTTTTTAAGCTTACAAAGTAAAATGTTTGCGAGCTTCAATAATGTTAATTCGGATTTAGTATGGCTAGCAGGTATTGTTATTTTAATTACCTTTATTTATGGCTGGCGTCATATGAGCCAATTAGATGTTATGTCTCTTGGACGTGATACAGCAATTAACCTAGGGGTACCATATGACAAGCTTGTACAGCGCATGCTTATACTTTCTTCGATATTAATTGCCGTTTCTACAGCGTTAGTTGGGCCGATTACGTTCTTCGGTCTAATTGTGGCGAATTTGTCGTATCAGTTTTTCAAAACGTACAAGCACTCGGTGTTAATCGCAGGTTCTTGTGTAATGAGTATTGTTGCTTTAATCGGTGGTCAGTGGATGGTTGAGCGTGTCTTTAACTTCGATACAACACTTAGCGTTATTATAAACTTTGTAGGTGGCGTTTACTTCATCTACTTATTACTGAAGGAAAGTAGGTCAGCAGGATGATCCAAGTAAAAGAAATCTCTAAGTATTTTGGAAAAAAACCGGTCATTCAAGATGTCAGTGTAGAGGTTACACCAGGGAAAATCACATCCTTTATTGGACCTAATGGTGCTGGTAAATCAACACTGCTTTCAATGGTAAGCCGTTTACTTAATGCAGACACGGGGGAAGTATTACTCGATAAATCGGATGTACGTCGTTGGAAATCAGACGATTTTGCAAAGCGCGTATCGATTTTAAAGCAGTCAAACTATATGAATGTTCGTCTAACAATTCGTGAGCTTGTTTCTTTTGGTCGTTTCCCATATGCAAAAGGGAATCTAAAACCAGAGGATGAGCTAAAAGTAGATGAAGCACTTCAATATATGAATTTAGATGATCTCCAACATAATTATTTGGATGAATTATCAGGTGGTCAGCGTCAACGTGCCTTTATCGCAATGGTAATTGCACAAGACACAGATTATATCCTACTCGATGAGCCACTAAACAATTTAGACATGAAGCACTCTGTGCAAATCATGAAAATTTTGCGTAAACTGGTGGATGAACTTGGAAAAACGGTTGTCATTGTATTACACGATATTAACTTTGCATCGGTGTACTCCGATCATATCGTAGCATTAAAAAATGGGCGCGTTGTCAAAGACGGGCCAACGCATGACATCATTAATTCGGATGCGCTTAAGGAAATCTATGATATGGATATTCCTGTTCAAGAACAGAACGGTTGCCGCATTTGCGTATATTTCAACTCATAGTAACAAAGATGGTCTAGGTCATCTACAAAAAAATAAACAACAAAAAGGAGCAATTTTACAATGAAGAATTGGAAATTACTTACTGTATTAATGGCTATGATGCTATTAGTATTAGCTGCATGTGGTTCAAAAGAAGACACAAAAGAAGAAGATAAAGGTTCAACAACAGATAATAAGCCTGCTGAGGAACAAAAAGATGAAGCAACTGCTTACCCAATTACTATCCCAGGTAGCACAAGCGGTGAAGAAACATTTAAAGAAGTAACACTTGATAAAAAACCAGAAAATGTTGTTGTTTTTGACTATGGTTTCCTTGATACTTTAGACGCTTTAGGTGTTGAAGTTGCTGGTGTTGCACAAAAATCAGTTCCTGAATATTTAAGTAAATATACAGATACAACTTATGTAAATGTTGGTTCTTTAAAAGAGCCTGATTTTGAAGCATTATCATCTATGAATCCAGATATTATTTTCATCTCTGGTCGTCAAGCATCTGCTTACGAAGAATTATCTAAAATTGCGCCAACTGTATTCGTTGGTGTGGATAACGCTGATTTCGTAAACTCTTTCAAAACAAATACTGAATTAGCTGGTAAAATCTTTGGTAAAGAACAAGAAGCTGCTGATGCATTTGCTGCATATGAAGCAAAAGTAGAAGAAATCAAAGCTAAAACTGCTACATCTGAAGAAAAAGCATTAATCGTTTTAGGCTCTGAAGGTTCATTATCTGCATATGGTCCTGGTTCACGTTTTGGTGTGATTCACGATGTATTTGGCGTGAAAGCTGCTGATGATAAAATCGAAGCTTCTACACATGGTGCAAATGCATCATTCGAATATGTACGCGATACTAACCCAGATGTATTATTCGTAGTTGACCGTGATGCTGCTGTTAATCCTGAAGGCGAATCTGGTACGAAAGCTGCAATCGAAAATGAAATCGTTGGCGCAACTAACGCTGCGAAAAACGGTAAAATTTTCTACCTAGATCCACAATATTGGTACCTATCAGGTGGCGGTATTACATCTGAAACTGCAAAAGCTGACGATGTTTTAAAGGCATTTAAATAATATGTTTGTACAAATTAAACGTATGGTCGTAACAGAAGGTAATGCTGAAAAGATTGTTGCTCGTTTCGGTGCAAAAAAAGATAGCCCATCATTACTTGAACAACAACCAGGTTTTATTGACAAGCAAGTATTAGTAAAAAAAATTCGACGTGGTGACGAAGAAGTGCTAATTATGGTTCGCTGGGAATCAGAAGAGGCATGGAAGAACTGGGAAAAGAGCCCCGAGCATATTGCTGGTCATAAAGCAAATGCAGGTAAGCCAAAACCCGATTATATCGTTGAAAGCGGTCAAGAAGTGTATTACGTAAAAGGTTAAATAAAAACGCCCTGACAAATTGGTCAGGGCGTTTTTATTTTACTATTCGACCCTATTTACAAGTAAGTGACCAAGAAATCGACAAAAACCCTTTGCTTACTGTTGGAACGCCCTTATTTTCAAAGCATGTATTGGTCATATGCATAATTTCTTTATGAACAAAGTAGGTGTTAATGTATAAGCCCAACATCACACCGATAAAGGTTAATAAACCGATGATTAAAAAATTCTTCTTTAGATTTACAATCATTTGCTTTCCCTTTCCCTTCCCTATGAGTATTGTTATGCACATGTTTAATGGTGGAGTTTGTTAGAAGGTTGAGAAATGCTAATGCCTAGATTGAATTCCGTAATTATCTGAGCTGAAAAGAACCTTTCTTGAAATTCAATTAAAGCACAAATTTGTTCAGTCGTATAAAATCGGTTTGAAACAACAAGCTTGTCTTCAATATCATCCCTTCTTTTAATAACCGCTATTACTTTCCCTTCATAGGTCTCTAGCGGTTCAAATTCACCGAGGATATATGCATCTATCCCTCCTCCGTCTCGAGCAATAGTATTCGGGATAAAGCCGTAATTAACAAGGTAAACAAAGTTATATTTAGGATGTTTTGAACCTAAAGGTCTGTCTACCTTTACTTTTACCTGTGTATAAAGATAATTCATTATCATAGAAAACCTCCTTTAAGTAGTCTTATTAAGTGTAGAACTTGAGAAAGGCAAAGGGGATAAGTTGCTGTCAGTTTTAAAAACACTAAAGAAAAATTATTTACATACATATTTTATCTGTTTCTTTTAAAGCTTTTATTATCCAACACTTAAGATAAAAGGTATTTTTATCCTTTATTTATTTGATATAATAACATTATTTATCATATGAGTTAATTTAATCCTATCATTTTGAAGTTTGACATTTCAATGGTGAGTTTCCGCCACTTTTCTGGCGGACATGGGTGTTTTTGTGGCGCGAAATGGCGGGCACGAAGCTAATCCCGCCATTTTAATGAAAATGTATTGCGAAGATAAAAATAAGATTGAAAAGGCAACAGTTCAAATTAACCACCTGAAAAAAGAAAAGCATAAAAATTATCTAAAGATTCATAGTATTAATTGCCAATACTCTATATAATATTTATTAATACATTCGACGGAGGAGAGGACTATTGGAGTGGTTAGATAATCAAATTAATGAATCATTGGACATTCTTATTGAATCAGAGACGTTGATAGGCATGGAATTAAGGGCAATGCTAAAGAACTTTAAAGAAGAGAAAAAAATAGTTGGTTATACTTTTGGTAAACTATGTATTTTGCACTATGAAGCATTTACTGATTGTTTGAATGAGGACATTTACAAGGTTGCAGCAGCTATTGAGCTACTTATACTGTCTTATGATATTATCGATGACTTACAAGATAAGGATGCAGACTATAGTTGGAGCAATACACCTGAGCTATCGTTAAATATTGCAATAGCTATGCTTGTTATGGCTTCCAAAAATATCCGTGAGACTTCCTTTAGGCATAGAGGTTTAGCTGTAGAAACCCTTGAGAAGTATGCTTTGCTCAGTATAAATGGTCAACAGCTAGATTTACTCAATGGTTGCTGTGAAGAGCAATCGTATTTACAGATGATTGAGCAGAAATCAGGTTCATTGACGGGGATGAGTTGTTTAATTGGGGAAGCGCTTGCAAAAGGTATAGTGTCTACACAAGTTGAGGAATATGGCAAATATATAGGCATTATCCAGCAAATTAAGAACGATATTCAAAGTTTGAAAACATGGGGACGAAAAAATGATCTTTTAAATAAAAAGTATTCATTACCTATTATTTATCTTTTATCAAAGGAAAATAATGTTTCGAAATCAGTTAGGAACTATTATAATGGTGATATAGTTACAATTTTAGATAATAATGCTATAGAAAAAGAGCTGACAGCGGGTGGTGCTATCCGCTATGCAATGTCAATTAAAAATATATATAAACATAAGGCGTTATATGATCTCGAAAGTGTAGCTTTGAGTAATGCCAGTAAAGAGTACTTAAAAAAACTAATGAAATGAGGAGAGAATGTATGCTTAATGTTATTCAGTATCTAGAAAAAAACCCATCCCTAGTTGCGCTATTAATCGAACACAAAGCCTCATTAATCGGAATTTCTGCAATTGAACAAAAGGCAATTTTAGAGTCTTTTGAAGATGAATTATGTGTGGAAAACGGTCTTTGGAGTTAATAGATATTATAAAGAAATATTTTTGGCTTGTTATAAGTATTTATTTAGTATTGGGTTTTTATCTACTTTATGTTACTTATAGCACGCCTTATTTGGGTTTAGAGGTAAAAGAAGATAATGAACGTTGGATCATAGTAGACCCATACTATAAACAATGGGCCAATGGGAACGATATATCAACAGGGGATGTTATTTTAAAAGTAAATGATGTGCGAATAGATGATGTCCCAAATGTAAAATATGATAATATAGTCCGCGCTGCAAATGCATTAACGATTTTGAAGCCCAATGGTCAAATCATAGAAGTACAAATAAGTAATTTTGATATACCTGAGCAAATTTATTATTTATTAATAATTCCTTTATGCTATTTCCTTTTAACCTTAATTATCGCTTTTTATTTGCATTATAAACAAAAAAACACACCACTTTTAAGTTTGCTCATCTTATTTATGCTCTTCGTTTCTTTGGCTTATGTTAGTATTGGCGCATCTGGTGGTTTGAATAAAATAGGGATTATTGTTAATCGTAGTAGCATGATACTTTGTTTAGTAGTATTACTAAATTTCATGAAAAATTATTTTTCTTTTTTAAAGACTAATTGGCTGTTCGCTAATAACATTAAACTATTCTATATTGTACCCGTAATTGCTATATTATTTAGCATAATCGGCATTATCTATCCTTCTACTGGTATTTTACTTTCTAATATTGTATTAGCATGTTTCTTCATCTTACTCTTATTAATTCTTAGTATTTTATTACTAAGCTATATAAAATATAAAACACCACAATTAAAAATATTATTAATTAGTTTAATGATTCCGTTTTTACCATTTCTGTTTTTGTATGCATTGCCTAATCTCTTGTTTCATCAATTTATACTTTCAGCTGAGGTAAGTGCTTTATTTTTATTATTAATTCCATTTAGTTTTATTTTTTCGCAACTGACGGAGCGCCTTTTTGATATAGAATATCACATTTCACGGCTTCGCTATTATATTATCTTTTCGCTTATATTTACTCTTTGGTTTATTTTTGGGCTTTATTGGATTACGGATAAGTTATTATCTTTAACTGTTTTATCGGGGATTTTCTTCTTTACGTTCATATCGTTAATTATCCTGTTTTACATAAAAGAGAAAGTAGATTATCGAAAGCGTAAAATATTATTTTCAACAAAGGGAGATTATATTCATCAGTTGTACACAGCTGTAGATAAGATAGGTAAAACAATTAGAATAGAAGAACTTTTAGAGAAATTCGCTCAAGAGGTGTCATTACATCTCGAACTTGAGCAAGTATATGTATTAACCTATGAGTATGATACCAATCAAATTACTTCAATGGTTGAGGGGAAAATTCCTGTTAATCCAGACTTAATGGAAGATTTAAGGTTAGGAGAAATACGCAAAGTTGACACAGTTTATCTAGCCTTCCTCCACCAAGATGCTCATTGTAAAAGGGTCTTAGTTTTAGGACATAACAATTCAATTCATCTAAAAGATGAAGAACTTTTGTGGCTTGAATTGCTACTATTATATGTAAATAACTTTATTGAGAATACTAAGCTGGTGGAAGAACTGTTAGAGGAACTAAAACATATGAAGCAAGCAGATGATGGTCAACTACCTTGGCTAAACAAGCTTTTATGGTTAAGATTTGAAGAAGAAAAATATCAATTGGCTCAAGAATTACATGATACAAATCTACAAGAACAGCTTCATATTGCCCGAGAAGTTAATGTACTTATTCATGCGAAAGACACCAATGATATTCAACAAGAGCTTGCAAAGATTCATGAACAAATGGTAACATCCTTGCACGATTTAAGAGCATATTGTGAAAATTTGAAGCCACCATTATTGGATACATTAGGGCTGAATGCTGCACTAGAGAAGCTAATTCGTAAAGTAGCAGAAAGGTCCAATTATGATTTAATTTATACAATTGATCGCCTTTATCTAGAGGATGAACGTATGAATTTAATGATTTACCGACTTTTTCAGGAACTACTTAACAATGCGTTAAAGCACTCCTATGCAACGATAGTTGAAATTCACCTCCAAGAAATGACAGATGGGTTTGAAATTATCTACAATGATGATGGTGTGGGGTGTAATGTGGGAGACATTAGACAAACTGATTCCATGGGAATAAAGGGTATGCAGGAACGCGTAAAAGCCTTTAATGGTCATTTTTATATAACTTCAAATATCAATGAAGGGATGTCCATTCGGATAACAGTAAAAGAAGGAAGTGACACACTTGATTACGATGCTCATAGTGGATGATCACCCTATAGTTTTAGAGGGAACGAAAAATTTATTTAAAGAAGATGACGATATCGTCGTTGACACAGAAAGCGATGCTACATGTGTACTGCAGAGAATTAAAGTAATGCCTTATCATATCTATTTGATTGATATAAACATGCCACTAGAAAATGGCATTACCTTAGCACGAAATATTAAAGCGATACAATCAAATGCTTCAATTATTCTTTATACGGGAGACGACATAACCGATTACTATTCACTTATCTTAGAGCGGAAAATAGAAGGGATATTAGCTAAAACAGCTTCTAAGGATCAAATCTTGCGGACTGTACGTGCAATTGGCAATGGTGAAATTGTTCTTCCTATTAATTTCTTAGATTTCCTAGATAATCGATTTAAATTACAGGATGCAAAGCTTGATATTCATTTAAATGAAAAAGAAAAGAAAATATTAAGACTCATTGCAGAGGGACATACGAATAGAGCCATTGCGATAGAATTAAATATTCCGCAGCGTACAACTGAGAGATATTTAACACAATTGTTTACTTTATTAAATGTAGATTCTCGTACAGAAGCTGTAGACCTTGCAGAAAGAATGAATTTACTCTAGTATTTTAATATGCTACAATATTCGTAAATGGGATATTTTTCAAATAAATGTTCTTCAATTTATTACCAAATAAATAACTATATTTTCCTTTGGGTAAATAAAACAAATAAGCGTTACATAATACCTATAAATATTAAAAAACACCGCCAAATTTTGGCGGTGTTTTTCTTTGGCCCGCCAATTCACGCCAAAAAAACCTCCGATGTCCGCCAAAAAATTGGCGTAAACCCGACGTTGAAATGTCGGTATAAGTGCTGTTACGCTTAAGATAATCGTGGTTAAGTAAATTTGCTGTAGTGGGTAATAATACAAGATGAGATTTTCGTTTAAAATAAGCTGCCTGGCTATCTATGAATAAAGTAGACTATGTTAGATTACCTAAAAATGTTACTAGCTAGAAACATACTTCACGATAAAACTTTATATAAAGGTAGGCGTATATTTTGAAAGTAGAACTTGAAAATTTATTTTCTATAGATGAATCTAGTCAAGATCAGGTCATTAAAGTTTATAATCGCTATGGTATTTTTATAGGTGCGCCGGAAATAAGAAAAAGAAATTTAAAAGCATCCTTTAATCCAATATTTACATTAAATGAAGATGTAACGTATGAACAGGTGGCAGATTTATATAAATCTTTAGAACATGAATTAGGTATTGTTTCAATAGGGGAACGATTTTACTTCGACTTTTCAGATAGCGAATACGAGCAAGCATTATTATTTACGTTAAATTCGACAGGAAACTCACCAGAAATGTTTTTGGATGACAGAGGAACCTTATTTTCTATAAGCACATATTGTCAGCATTGTGGCCTAATGGAAAAAGAGCAACTTTCGCCATTAGTTATTGATACATCCAAAATAGAGGATCGTCATCTAGTACATGTAAGCGGTTATTGGGTAGCTTCAGAAAAATTGGTGACTTTAATGAAACAAGAGAACATAGAAGGTTACGATCTTCTGGAGGTAATCCATCAAGGACCACAACTAGGAAAGCAGCCTGCCTATCAAATAATACCAAAACAAATGCTTCCGACATGTAGCTCAGAAAGAGTTAAATTGTATTTTGCGACAGAACAACCACCATGTCGATGCGGATTGAGTGGTGTTATCAACGGCCCTGATAGTTATAATCGAAAAGATATAACGAACTTACAGGGAGATGTATTCTTTTCAGCTGAGTGGAGCCATGATGGCAGATATCTTTACAGAAAAACATTATTCAGTAGAAGGTTCAGAGAATTAATTATCAATAATAATATATCTCGAGAAGTGAAGGGAGAAAAGGACCGCAATTTCGGTCCAAAAGATTGGTTATTTGATCCTGTATTATTAAAGTAATCGACTATGGGCCAAAAAACTCTGTATGATAAGGAAGTGTTTATGTTGTTTAAAAAAATACTACCTATAATTGTGATTTTATTTATTGTTGCACTAGCACTATCAAATTATTTCCATAAACCGGATGAAGAAACAATTGTAATTGCACAAGTAAAGAGTGCAAACTGATGTTGTTATGTCAAGAAGCGCTTGAAGAATTTTGCTTATTACCTCTAATTGCACGTATATATGATATGATGTGAAAATATATAGAGTGTGTTTTGAGGTGAAAGCAATTATGAAAAAATGGGCATATCCATTGGCAGTTTTAACACTTTTTTTCTTTTTTGTTTTACATGCTAGTTATCAAAGTAAAACTATAGAAAACTTCGATGCCAAAATGGCAGATATTTTATTGGGCAATCGTTTAATTGAAGTTTTTCATTATATCGGTGAGCCTATATTTGTAGTTTGTGTAGCGATTGTGTTAATGGTGTATCTAGCTTGGCAGATGAAAAATTACCGTGGTTTGGTTTTTATTCTACTAACATTTGCAGCTGGAAATGTACTAAACCAATTATTGAAAAAGTGGGTGCAACGACCACGACCTGAAATTGAAGATCAATTAACTTCCTTTAGTTTTCCTTCTGGACATGCTATGACAGGCATCCTATATTTGTTTGCAACTGCTTATATATTAGCGGAAAATAATAGGAAGGTTCGTAAAGTACAATTGTGGATTGTGGCGATTGTGCTAACGATACTTATCGGTATGTCACGTGTAGCAGGAGCTCGTCATTTTGCGTCGGATGTACTGGCAGGATGGAGCGTCGGTTTTACGTGGTTCATCATTTGTGTTATTTGGTATGAACGACGTAAGCGAAGAATAGAAAAAGATAATGAGTAGCAAATAACTAGAAAGCAGTACTTTATTCGTAGGGAATAGAGTGCTGCTTTTTCGTCTAGAAATATAAGGTATGCTTAGTTGTTTAATATTAGCCTAGTAAAAAAGAATTGCACATAGGAAACTTCTACGTTAAGATGAGTACAATAACAAAAAGGGAAAAGGAAGAAGGGAATGGAAGGTAATGTATTATTGGCATTAGGGTTAACTCTTTTTGCCGGACTAGCAACAGGTGTAGGTAGTTTAATAGCGTTTTTCACATCAAGAACAAATACAAAATTTTTATCAGTAGCGCTTGGTTTTTCAGCAGGGGTTATGATTTACGTATCGCTTGTTGAAATTTTTGTGAAGGCCAAGGATGCTCTAACGAATGCATTAGGTACAACCAATGGTTATTGGATGACAATAGCAGGCTTTTTTGGTGGGATGTTATTTATTGCATTAATTGATAAGTTTATTCCGAAAGCTACAAATCCACATGAAGTGAAACTAGTTGAGGATGTAAATGCCATAAAACCTCAGGTCGACGAAGATCATTTAATGAAGATGGGGCTATTTACCGCACTTGCGATAGGGATTCATAACTTCCCAGAGGGCATTGCCACATTTATGTCTGCCATAAATGATCCTAATGTCGGAATTGCTATTGCGATAGCTGTAGCGATTCATAATATTCCTGAGGGAATCGCAGTATCAGTGCCGATTTTCTTTGCAACAGGAAACCGTAAAAAAGCATTTAAGCTATCTTTTTTATCAGGGTTGGCAGAGCCTGTAGGTGCTCTAGTGGCGTTCTTACTATTAATGCCTTTTTTAACTGATGTTATGTTTGGAATTGTATTTGCAGGAGTTGCAGGGATCATGGTATTTATATCACTGGATGAATTACTGCCCGCTGCACAAAGATACGATGAAACACATTTATCGATGTATGGCTTGGTAGCAGGAATGGCTGTAATGGCTGTTAGCTTAGTATTACTAGCATAAACCAATACTTGAAAATTAATGGGTGTTTACCGTTTAAGGATATAGTAAAAGTAAAAGGAATCTAGCCAATCCAGCTAGATTCCTTTTTTAAGCCTCTACAAGCTCTTTTATGGCTTCTAAGCAGTCATAAAAAGTTTCAAAGGGCTTGTGTGAAATATGTAAATCTTCACAACGCGTAATTAGATGATCCCGGGCAAGGACTAAATCAGCTTGTTTAGCTGCCTCAAAATCAGAGATGGAATCACCAATAACGATTTTGAAATGATCGTTATGCGCAACTTTCCGCATAACTGTTGGCTTACAACAACCACAGCCTTGACTCTCATACTTGGCACATTCCTCATCACAACTGTTTGGATAGATCAGTGTGATTTGCTTCTCTGAAAAATCGGCACTGTTACAATAAACACCTGAAAATGGACCGAACTTTTCTAGCATCGGCTCTATGAAAAAATCTACGCCGCCACTAACAACGTAAAATGGAATAGCATGTTCGTGTGCATAGTGAACAAATTCACCAAAGCCTTCACGAATGACAGCTGTATCTAATAAATATTGAATAACATCGTCTTTTTGAGTAGTGGATAGTAGCTCGAACATAGCTGTGACACCTTCTTTAAAGGTAATCGTCTGTGCCATCATTGCTTTAGCAATTTTTTCTGATTCTTCTGGAACAAAATGTGTCATAAGGGAGACGATATTATCAGTTGCTGTGATAGTACCATCAAAATCACAGAAAATAATTGGTTCCAAAATATTTCCTCCTTCAAGAAAAAACGCCTACTGCTAGGGAGTAGACGTTTTAAATCATATTACTTGTACACCATACTCATCGGCTTTAGTTAGGATAATATGGTGTTCAGGAAATTTTACGGCCATTGCTGTAACAAAGTCTTCGGCAATAGTCGTGGGAATGATAGAAATCAGGGTCGGACCTGCACCACTTAGCGCTGTACCGTATGCGCCATATACTTTGGCAGCCGCACGGATTTCTGCATATTGAGGTATTAATGTTGAGCGAAAAGGCTCATGGAATAAATCAGCTTCCATATAACGACCTGCACGTTCAAAATCGCGTGCCATTAATGAAGCTGCAAGCATATTTGCATTTGCCGATGCATGTACTGCATACGCTCGCTCAAATTGCTCTGGTAATACGGAGCGAGATTCGCTTGTCTTTAGTTCAACATTAGGCACAAATACGACGAACGAGGCCTCGATATCGCTTACATGGAATGTATCTACCATACCGTTTTCATCCATCGAAGAGATTGTTAAACCGCCCAATACAGAGGCGGTTGCATTATCTGGATGTCCTTCAATTTGAGAAGATAAATTCAATTTTTCTTGGACTGTTAACCCTAGTTCGCATATTTGGTTGGCAAGCTCGATACCTGCAACGATAACAGCAGCACTACTTCCCAAACCACGTGCTAATGGAAGTTCACTCGACAGTGCAACACGGCAAGAAGGAAGCTCCTTACCATATTGATCAGCAATCTTTTTTGCAATAACGTATAGTAAATGTTGTTCGAGCTCAAACTCACTAGGACCGTTATCATCAAGATGTATGATTTCCCAACTATCCTGTAGAGAAACATCTAGCTTTAAATAAAGAGACAAGCCAAGTCCGATTGAGTCAAAGCCAGGGCCTAAATTGGCTGTGCTCCCAGGAACTGAGATTTGCCACTTTTTTCTCATAGTACGCCCTCGATATATTTACGAATTTCTTCTTCATCATTTTTAAGAGATACAACATCCACTGTTGATACGTTCATGGCAGTGTCAGGATCTTTTAAGCCATTACCAGTAAAGACTGTGACAACTTTAGAGCCTTGTGCAATCTTGCCATTTTCAACTGATTTGATGACACCAGCTAATGATGCTGCTGATCCAGGCTCAACAAAGATTCCTTCAGTTCCAGCAATTAGTTTGTAAGCTGCTAAAATTTCTTCATCTGTTACAGAGTCAATAATGCCACCAGATTCATCACGTGCTGCTTCAGCATATTTCCAACTTGCAGGATTACCAATACGGATGGCTGTTGCTACTGTTTCTGGATTCGCAATAGGCTCTCCTTTTACAATCGCTGCAGCACCCTCAGCTTCGAATCCGTACATTTTTGGTAAGCCAGAGCTTTTCGCATCGTTATACTCTTTAAAGCCTTTCCAGTAAGCCGTAATATTCCCTGCGTTACCGACTGGAATGCATAGATAGTCTGGTGCAGCTCCTAAAGCGTCTACGATTTCAAATGAAGCCGTTTTTTGCCCTTCGATACGGTAAGGATTCACTGAATTTACTAGTGCGACTGGTGTAGTTTCACTCACTTGGCGCACAATATTTAATGCGTCGTCAAAGTTACCGTCGATTTCAATAATTTTTGCCCCGTACATTGTTGCTTGTGCTAATTTACCAAGCGCAACTTTTCCTTTTGGAATAACAACAATTGATTGGATACCGGCGCGCGTTGCATAAGCAGCAGCAGCGGCAGAAGTGTTACCAGTAGATGCGCAAATGACGCATTTGCTACCGTCTTCAATAGCTTTTGCTACTGCAAATACCATACCACGGTCTTTAAAAGAGCCAGTTGGATTTGCACCTTCAATTTTACCATAAAGCTCAATGCCAAGTTTTTTAGATAGATTGACTAAATGTATAAGAGGCGTATTGCCTTCGTTTAAAGTTAGTGCAGGTGTATTTTCTGTTACGGGTAAAAATTGTTTATATTCTTCAATAAGGCCTTTCCACATAACGGTACGATCTCCTTTTGTTCTTATAGGAAGAACAGTTGTTTTTGTATAAAAGACATTTTAACGCAAATCGCCCTATGTTTTCAATAGCAATTCAGAAATTGTCTAAACAATTCGGTCATTTGAATTTTACTTGTCACTTATTTGAAACAACTGTATAGTAAACTCATGATGTAAAGTCAATTGTAAAGACAGGTGATTAAAATGACAACAAATACAGTAACAACTAATAAGCCACAGCAGTCTATTTCGCGAAATAAGCTTTTGGGCGTAGCAGGTGTCGGTTGGCTTTTCGATGCAATGGACGTCGGGATATTATCATTCGTCATTGCAGCCTTAGCTGTAGATTGGGGTTTAAATTCTAGTCAAATGGGTTGGATTGGAAGTGTAAACTCCATTGGTATGGCTGTTGGTGCACTCGTTTTCGGTGTTTTTGCCGATAAAGTAGGGCGCAAGAAAATATTTATGTGGACCCTTGTGTTATTTTCGATTGCAAGTGGTTTGTCTGCATTTACAACAACACTTGTTGCTTTTATGGCTTTACGTTTCTTAGTAGGTATGGGGCTTGGTGGAGAATTACCAGTCGCATCGACACTTGTATCGGAGAGCGTAGAAGCGAAAGAACGTGGCAGAGTGGTCGTATTACTTGAAAGTTTCTGGGCTGCAGGATGGTTAATTGCTGCACTTATTTCTTATTTTGTCATACCTACATGGGGCTGGCGTGTAGCATTATTATTAACTGCAATACCTGCGGTGTATGCAATTTATCTTCGTTGGCATTTACCAGACTCACCACAGTTTACAGTAAAGGTTGAATCTAAGAAACGGAGCATTCTCCAAAATATTCGTGATGTCTGGTCGAAAAAATATGCACGCGCTACATTGATGTTATGGGTGTTATGGTTTACTGTTGTATTTTCATATTATGGAATGTTCTTATGGCTACCTAGCGTAATGGTTGGAAAAGGCTTTGACATGATTACAAGCTTTAAATATGTCCTCATTATGACACTAGCTCAACTACCAGGCTATTTTACAGCAGCGTGGTTCATAGAAAAATTTGGTCGAAAGTTTGTACTTGTTTCCTATTTAATTGGGACAGCTGTAAGTGCTTTCATTTTTGGTAATGCAGAAACAATGGCAGTGCTACTAACATCAGGCATGTTTTTATCATTCTTTAACTTAGGAGCATGGGGTGCGTTATATGCTTACACACCAGAACAGTATCCAGCTATTATTCGTGGCACAGGTGCTGGGATGGCCGCGGCAGTAGGACGAATTGGTGGTATTTTTGGTCCCCTATTAGTTGGTTCACTGTTAACTGCTGGTTATGACATTGGCTTTATCTTTGCTATTTTCTGTGGAGCAATTATTATTGGTGTTATTGGCGTAATCTTGTTAGGCACTGAAACAAAACAAACAGAATTAGAATAACAAAAATATAGTAATGTCTTGAATTCACTAAGAATTCAAGACATTTTTTATACATAATTTTCTTTATGAATACATAAAAATAAACTTTTATTAATTAATATACACCTTTGTTGTAAATCTGTTAAAATGAAAAATCAGTATAAACTTTCACCCTAGGAACTAAGTTGATAAAGTAACTATGGATAATGAAAATATAGCGAATTTATGTCATTTTATTACGAACTACTGTATTAGTGATTTAAAGCATTAAAGATTTTTCTGAAAAGTCATTGTATTCAAATAGCAATCATGATACTGTATTTTTAATCGAATTTAGAGTCAGTAGGGAACAATCTCCATTCGTGATAATTTCTTTGAAAGAAAGGTTGTTAGGAATGAGTATAAATGAACATATAAAAAGAAAGTTTGTAAGACTGTCAAAGGGGCAACGTAAGGTTGCACAGTTTGTAACAGATAATCCGACAGTCGTTATTGCCAATGGTGCGGCTGAAGTTGGTAGACAGGCTAATGTGAGTGAATCAACAGTGATCCGTTTTTGTTATGCCATGGATTTGTCAGGTTATGTGGAGCTGCAAGAGGAAATTAGAAGTTACTTAATGTCTCAAAATGAGGGAACTCATCTTACTGCTACATATCCTTCCAATAAACAAAAGAATTCAAGCTTTAGTAAGGTCATGCAACGTGATATACAAAATATTCAAGATACCATTCATCTTATTAACGATAATATGCTTCAGAAAAGTTCAAAATGGATGCATGAAGCTGATACTATTTACATACTGGGTGCGCGTCAATCTGCTTCCATTGCAAACTGGTTATCCTATACGTTGAAAACCTTACGACCGAATGTTAAACAACTACGTACAGATTCAGAAGATATTGTGCAACAAATTAACAGTATGGGTGAGTGCACGACGTTAATCGTCTTTTCGTGTGATAAGCATACGAATGATGTAAAAACAATTGTTGAAATTGCAAAAATGAAAAAAGTAAGAATTATTGTCATTACCGGATCAGCATTGTCACCAATAAGAGATTATGCAAGTGCACTATTTGCACTTGGCATGAAGAATCAATCTTCACTCGACGTTGTGCCAGTTCTGTTTTCGTTTATGCATGCATTGATAGAGGAAATGATTAGTCACGATAAAGAACAATATACGCAGCATCAGCAATCATATGAACAAGTGGAGAATAATTTATTATTCCTAGATGCTGCAAGAGAAAAGCAAGTGTTTTGATAGCGTATTACGCATAGTTTAAGTAGCATTTACTTTTCTGTGCGTTTTTTGCTTTTAAAATGTAGATTTATTAGAGGAGTTGGGCCTATGCTTAAGCAGTAATTTAGAGCATGTCTTTGCTATTTTTTAACGATAAAAGAAAAACAATATGTGATATTCCTAATCGTTATTCGCGACAGAAGCATATGTATGTGTAGCGTAAGTGAAATGATTTAAGCAAGACCCCGCCGGCACTTCAGACCTTTGGAGACTTGCGACAAAATGTTTATAACATCTTACTCATAATATGTTCATTGAAAAAAGTGTTGTTTAGTTTAATAGCATTTTGGCGGGTGCCTTCATGTTGAAAATTAAACTTCTTAAAAAGATTGATGGCAACGTCATTGTGTTCCATAACAGATAATTCTAAGCGTGATATATCTCTCTGTGTTGACCATTTTTCGACTGCTTTCATTAGTGATGCGCCGATGCCCTTTTGTTGATGCTCGTCCTTGACTGCCAGACGAACAGAAGCAACATGTTTGGCTTTAGAATGTTTACTGCCGTGAATAACGGCATAACCCGCAAAAAGACCATTTAAAACGCACAACAAAATAGTGCGGTTTTTTAGTTGCTTCCAATAAGCTAAATTTTTACGAAGCTGCTGTACTGTCAAATCTAACTCATTGTGCTCATTATACATAAAGTCAGTTTGCTGGAAGATTTCTTCTTGTAACAGAATAAATGCTCGAGCGTCAGATGCTTCAATTGTTCTGATTATGTATGCAGAAGGATTTTCATTATTTTCAGAAATATCGCTTGATGAGGCTTTCGCTTGATTGCGAGAGAAAGTGACACTTGTACCGAGCTTGACATCAATGACATAATATCCTGCATTTGTCCATGATAAATAATGAGTGAGGGGAGGCTTTGTTTTTTTCCACCAGCTCTTATTTAAATAAGCAGCATTCGGTAAGGCTTGCCCCATAATGTTTTCTAGTGCGTTAAAGGATAAAGTAATGTCCTGTTGCGAAGCTACTTCAAAATAGCTTGCTAAAGGAATATACTTTTTTTCCATCTTCTTCGTCATCGTAATCCCCATTTCCTGTATTTCCTAACATATAGACTACATGATGATAGCATAAAATTATGGTTTCTTGAATAATAAAACGCAACTATATATCTATTTGAGTGAAGTAATTTTAATATAAAATCAGTTTTCAATATTAAATGTTAAATAAAGGATGGTAAAAAATAGCTAATCAATTAAAAAGAGAGAAATACTAAAGTTTAGTATCTCTTCATAACGGATTAAGATAAGCTAATATACATATGGAAAAACACGATTAAAGTTCTACTTTATATAATTTTATTTTAAAAGGTATGATAGAATAAAAATAAAATTGGTATCGCCATTTAGGAGGAATATTTTCAATGAGTAAAGTTTTAGTTTTTGGCCATAAAAATCCAGATACAGACACAATTACATCTGCTATTGTATATGCATATTTAAAACAACAAATTGGTGAGAATGCTGAGGCTGTACGTCTTGGTGAATTGAACAACGAAACACAATTTGCATTAGACAAATTCGGCTTTGCAGCACCACGATTCATCACATCCGTAGTAGGAGAAGCGGAAAAGGTAATTCTTGTAGACCACAATGAGTTCCAACAATCAGCGGACGGTATTGATGAAGTACAAATTACAGAAGTCATTGACCACCATCGTATTGCAAACTTCCAAACAGCCGATCCCCTATATTACCGTGCAGAGCCAGTTGGTTGTACAGCAACAATCTTAAATAAAATTTTCAAAGAAAATGGCGTAGAGGTACCTGCAAACATTGCAGGCTTAATGCTTTCAGCAATTATTTCAGATACACTTTTATTCAAATCACCTACATGCACAGAGCAGGACGTGAAAGCTGGTGAAGAGTTAGCGAACATTGCAGGTGTAAATGTTGCAGAATATGGTTTAGCAATGCTTAAAGCGGGCGCAGACCTTTCAGATAAGTCATTAGAAGATCTTTTATCTCTAGACGCAAAAGAGTTCCAATTTGGTGAATATAAATCTGTAGTTGCGCAAGTAAACGCTGTTGATGTTGAGGATGTGCTTGGACGTCAAGAAGAGTTAGAAATTTTATTAAACAAGAATGTTGCTGAAAATGGTTTAGATTTATTCTTCTTTGTTGTGACGGATATTTTAAACAATGATTCAACAGCGGTAGCGATTGGGCAAGTGGCAGAAGCTGCAGCAAAAGGTTTTGGGGCAGAGCTTGTGAATAATCGTGTTATACTACCGGGTGTTGTATCCCGTAAAAAACAAATCGTGCCAGTATTAACGGACGCATTGAAATAATCAAAAAGGGTTGTCCGATAAGTCAAAAGTAAGAAATTTTGATAGTAATATTGATTGAAAACAAGCGATTTTAGCCAGCCGCTACGCTTTCGATACACGCTTTTGATACAGAAAAGTGCTGCTGTCGCTTCGTTATGCTTCGCTTTCGCGCAGAAAAGGGGTGTCTCAATTGACTTTTGAGACACCCCTTTTGGCTATTCTAGCTTTAATGGGAAGACAGCAGGCCCCTCAAGGACTTCCCCTTGGGCATTAAAGCGGGAGCCATGACAAGGGCAATCCCATGTTTCATCTGCGTCATTCCATTTTGTTTTACAGCCTAAATGTGTACAGGTTGGTGCGTTAGCGTGCTTGACATAACCTGTTACAAATTCCTTTGCTACGAAACCTCCAACTTTTAACATTTGCATAAACTGAGCACCGAATTTCGTACGTGTAGGTGCATAAAGTGCAGTTGCGCCATCTTCAGCCTTTGCTCCCGTAATAAGTGAAGATAATAAATCTCCCGCCACAAAGGAATTGGAGATTCCCCATTTTCTATAACCAGTCGCGATAAAGACATTTGGTGTGGAGTGCGAAATGTTGCCAACGTAAGGCACCATATCTGGCGTTTCAATATCCTGTGCTGACCATCTAAAAAGAGGTTCTTGTTCAAAATGCTCTTTCATTTCATTTTGTATAGCGTCGTAAAAAGGCTCGGTATTTGTTGTTTGGCCAGCGGTGTGATTAGCGCCTCCAAGCAATATATAGTGTTCATCGTTAATAGTTGTAGTGCGAATAGAACGTGAAGGAAAATCGACCGATAAATATTGACCATGGAAAGTGTCTGAAATTTTGCTAGCGACCATGTAAGAGCGACTATTTGAGAGCTTAAATAGTTGTAGACCTTTGAAGGCTTCAATTGGATAGTGCGTACCTAAAATAAGCTTATTATATTGAACCGACATTTTATTTTCGGTATGTAAATCATTTTGTGCTAGGCGTAATTGTTGGACGCGTGTGTTGGCATACAATCTTGCACCCATTGATAATGCCTTCTTTACTAAAAAGTTACAAACGGACACAGGATTTATTTGTGCTTGGTGCGACATGCTCAATGCTTTTGTAATAGCGAAGGGTAGCTCTGTTTCTGAGGTGATTTTAGCCTTAATGTTTAATACTTTATAGGCATTCCACTCATTTAATAATTGTTTATAGCCTTCCTTCGTTTGACAATAAAGCATTGAATCAACTTGTTGGATGGATTCCTTAGGGAGTAACTGTAATGCTTTTTCAACAGCAAGTTGATTAAGTTGATAATAGAGCCGCGCCTCTTCTACAGAAAGCTTTTCCATAATATTGGCGTATACTAAGCCATGCTGTGCTGTTAGTTTGCCTGTTGAATGGCCAGTCGTACCATGACTGATATGGGTGTTTGCTTCAAGCAGTACCACATCTACACCCGCTTTTGCTAAGACATAGGCAGTATATAGTCCAGTCAAACCTCCACCAATAATACAAACATCACACGTAGTAGAATCAGTAAGAGATGGCAGGGAAACAGACTCGCTCGTTGCAAGCCAAAGAGATTGTGTCATACATAACCCTCACATTGTTTTTACGCTCAGTATGGAGATTGATTTGAAAATTTATGCAATGAAGCAGAAAAATTGCTTAGAACTGTGCAGTGTCTATACAATGTTTACAAAAGGAGGAGGTATATTTATGAAAATTGAAATTTGGTCAGATTATGTTTGCCCATTTTGTTATATTGGTAAAAAACAATTAGAGAAAGCACTTCGGGACACAGGCTTAGCAGATCAGGTGGAGCTTGTTTATAAAAGTTATCAACTTGATCCAACAACACCAGTGGAGACGAATATTTCTACGTATGAATCGTTAGCAAAAAAATATGGTATGACAATAGAAAAAGCGAAGGAAATGACGCAAGGTGTAGCATCTCGTGCTAAGGAAGTAGGACTGGACTATAATTTTGACAAGCTTATGGAAGAAAATACGTTAAAGGCTCATCGACTTGTGAAATTTGCACAACAACAAGGTAAAGATTCAGCACTTGTTGAGGCCTTATTACAGGGCTACTTTATCGAAGCGAAACGTATTAGTCATGATGACGTATTAATGGAAATTGCTGAGCAAGTTGGCCTAAAACGTGAGGACGTAGACGATGTTCTTTCTAGCGATGATTTTACAACTGAGGTGGAGGAAGATATTCAAGAAGGTCTTCAACTTGGTGTACGTGGAGTTCCATTTTTCGTAGTGAATAGAAAATATGGCATTTCCGGTGCTCAACCACAGGAAGTTTTTGAAGATACTTTACGTAAAGTAGCAGAAGAAGAAGGCTTACAACCAGGATTGCAGATGAAGGGCTCTTCAAATGCTGGGGTTTGTACTGATGAAAGCTGCGAATTCTAAATTTTACTTAACGATGTAAAGCTATACTAGATACAGAAATACTTAGGCTCAAGTAACAGGAGTCTGAGTGTTTTTGCATGCGATAAAGTAAAAGAAGGCATTACTAATTTTACATTTCAGTCAAAAGTATGAGACTACTATCGTTGACTTTTTTGAAAAAATTTTTTAATATATTCATATATCTCGAATTCGAGATAAAAATGGTAGAAAACTAAGGGAGAATTTATATAATGAACGTATTAGTAGTAAAAGCAAACAACCGTCCAGACGGTATTTCAACAAAAATGTATGACACTTTCATGGAAAATGTACAAGGCGTAGATGTAACGACTTTCGACGTATTTGCTGAAGATATGCCATACTTCGGTCAAGATCTATTCAACGCTTTCGGTAAAGTCCAAAACGGCGAAGAATTAACGGATATTGAATCACGTATTTTAGCTGCTAAGCAAAAAGCAATGGACGCATTAACTGCTGCTGATGTAGTAGTATTTGCTTTCCCGCTTTGGAACTTAACAATTCCAGCTACTTTACAAACTTTCATTGATTATGTATATCAAGCTGGTTTCACATTCAAATATGGCGAAAACGGCCAACTAGTTAGCTTAATGACTGACAAGAAAGCAGTAATTCTAAATGCTCGCGGTGGTTATTATTCATCACCAGAAGCACAACCAATGGAAATGTCTGTGAACTACATTAAAAATGTAGTAGGTGGCGTATTTGGTATGGAAATAATTGAAGAAGTAATTATTGAAGGACATAATGCATCACAAGATAAAGCACAAGAAATCATTGCAAATGGTTTAGAAGCAGTGAAAAAAGTTGCACAATCTCTACAAACTGTAAACGCATAATCATTTGTTTTTTATTAAAAAGTTCTCTCAAATTTGAGGGGACTTTTTTGTTGAATCATTAGAGGTCTGGTGGGGACATAAAGGTCTGACGTATTGTCCCTAGTCAGTTAATTGAATTTTACATAAAATAACATCATGTAGCTGTGAATAGTTCATAGATGATAAATATATATTATATATTAGTAAAGTGTTGTGCTATTAGTTTAAAAGTACATACAATTAGGTCTAAATATTCAGTTAAATCACAGATTAGTATAATATAATAGAAACGTAGGAAAATATTAGATTTATAAGGGGGGCGTTACATGAATAAGAAATTAATTACTAATCTTTTAGCAATGTTACTAATTCTCTTCACAGTTTTCCCTGTGGGACTATCTGCCAATGCTACATCGAATGATGTGACACGTGGGGACTTCGTGAAAGAATTAGTAGAAAGCTTGAATGTCGAGCTTGGTGATGGTTCTACACTTACTTTTACTGATGTACCAAAGGACTTAGCTCCTTATGTAGAAAAAGCATTAGAATTAAAGCTTATCAAAGGTAAAACAACTACAATTTTTGATCCGAACGATAAATTAACACGTCAGCAAGCATTTGTTATATCTGCACGCGGTCTAGTCACTGAAAAAGCCTCGTTGACAGTGTTAAATAACTTCAAGGATGCAGATAAGATTGCTGAAACACATAGACAAGACCTTGCAAATGCAGTCGCAGCAAATATATTACAAGGTTTCGAAGACAATACGATTCGTCCACGTGACTATATACCAACTGAACAAATGCAAAGTATTGTAGAACGCTTTGTAGCAGCATACAAAGTGCCAGTGAAGGAAACGACAGTAGATCTTCAAATTTTAGGTACCACTGATATTCATACGAACTTAGCAAACTATAATTATTTTTTAGATGCCGATTCCGCTGATGTTGGGTTAGCAAACACTGCAACCTTAATAGAGCAAGCGCGAGCAGAAAACCTAAATACATTATTATTTGATAATGGTGATTTAATTCAAGGAACGCCACTTGGTTCATATAAAGCGTTAGAAAACGTCTTAAAACCAGGTGAGGTTCATCCAGCTATTGCAGCGCTAAATGCATTGCAATATGATGGTGGGACTTTAGGGAATCACGAATTCAACTATGGATTAGATTTCTTAAGTGAAGTATTAAATGATGCGAAATATCCAGTCGTTAATGCAAATGCGTATGACGCAAAAACAAAAGAGCATATGTACACACCATACGTAATTATGGATAAAGAAGTGTTAGATAACGCAGGTAAAAAACACACTATTAAAGTGGGCGTAACTGGAATCGTACCTACAAAAATTGTTGAGTGGGATGCCATTCATCTAGCAGGTAAGGTAGAGATGCAAGAACCTGTGGAGGCAATTAAAGAGGTAGTGCCAGAAATGCAAAAAGCAGGGGCAGATGTGATTGTCGTGCTTTCACACTCAGGTATTGGTGAAGATTCTTATGTAGCAGGTGCAGAAAATGTTGGGTACCAAATTGCTAATATTGAAGGCATCGATGCTTTAATAACAGGTCACTCACATCTAACATTCCCTGGTGATTATAAAGACCTTAAAAATGTTGATCAAGAAAAAGGAACGATTAACGGTGTTCCTACAGTAATGGCAGGAAGTTATGGTAGTCATCTTGGTGTTATTGACCTGAAATTAGAGCAAAAAGGCTCTGAATGGGTGGTAGTAGATGGACAAGGGACACTTCGTTCTATCAAGCAAGAAGGGTTACAACCATCTCAAACAGTGTTAAATGCTATTAAGGAAGCACACGAAGGTACGTTAACGTATATTCGCCAAGCTGTTGGTGAGACAACTGCACCAATCCACAGCTATTTCTCTATGGTTCAAGATGATCCTTCTATTCAAATCGTAACACAAGCACAAAAATGGTATATTGAAAAAGAATTAAAGGGTACAGCTGATGAAAACACACCAATCCTTTCTGCTGGTGCACCTTTCAAGGCGGGCTCTCGAAATAATCCTGCGGACTACACAAATATTCCTATAGGGCCACTTGCCATTAAGAACATGGCAGATATTTATCATTATGACAACACTGTAGCAACTATCAAAGTTACGGGTGCACAAGCAATAGAGTGGTTAGAAATGGCTGCGGGTATTTTCTCAACAATTGAACCGAATAAAACAGAAGAACAAAATATCATTGACGCAGAAGCACGTTCTTACAATTTCGACGTATTAGACGGTTTAACATATCAAATTGATGTGACATCGCCTGCAAAATACGATCGTCGTGGTAATTTAGTGGACGAAAAAGCGAATCGTATTAAAGATGTACAATACAACGGTAAACCAATTGATGTAAATCAAGAGTTTATCATCATTACGAACAACTATCGTGTAGGCGGCTCTTACGGAGCTACATTTAAAAATACCGACGGCTCCAATGTAACAAACTATGCCTATGAAAATCGTCAAGCAGTGATTGACTACATCATGACAAATAAAACAATTAATCCTGCTGCGGACAACAACTGGTCATTTGCACCATTCCCAGCGAATACAAAGGTTATTTACCTTTCTGCAAAGGATGCACAAAAGGTCATTCCAGCTGGTAGCAATATAGAATATCTTGGTGATACAGAGGATGCTGGATTTGGGAAATATTTAATTAAATAACGATGAAAGAGGAGAGTGCGATATTATTCGCTACTCTCCTTTTTGTGTCGCTCAAATATTTGAAAACGCGTGCCTTGAAATGTAAGTAAACCAAAGTCGCCGTCTGCCAACTGCCCATATTTACGCCCATTTAGCTGTAATTCTATACGGTCACCATTTTGAAATTCAAAAGTTACATAATAAGTTGTATGAGCTGCAGAATTGCCACTACCGCCCCTTGTATTTGTACGCTTTGTTACGATTTTTGCTGGCACGGTTAATACTGGGGCTGCGTTATTTTTAGCCCATTGTGTAATCCCATTAATCATGACAAATGCAAATGTACCGAAGACAATGATAAAGATTACAGAGATGAAAATCGATTCGAAATGAAAGCTATCAGCCCAAAACATTTATAACCTCCAAATCCATGATGTGATAGAGCAAATTGTTAAACTGGATTTATTTCAAGGTCTACTACTATTTCAATTTCATCGCTGATTAATACACCACCTGTTTCAAGGAGTGTATTATACACTAAGTTAAAATCTCTGCGGTCAATTTTTGATCTTGCCTGAAAACCATATACTTCTTGTGACCATGGGTTCATACCACGGCCAACATACATGATTGTGAATATGACGGGCTTCGTAATGTTTTTAATAGTTAAATCTCCATGAATAGCAAATATATTATTTTCGAGCTTTTCAATGTATGTAGACTCAAAATGAATTTTCGGATAGACATCAGCATCAAAGAAATCAGGTGATACAAGATGAACATCACGATCAAAATTTTTGGTTGAGACACTAGCAACAATTATCGAGAATGATATCTTTGCATCTTGCATTTGTTCGATATCTGACACGGTAAATTCAGCATGATAAGATTCAAAAGTTCCATGAATTTGTGATATCATCATATGTCGAACAGAAAAACCAATTGTTGAGTGACTATAATCAATCGCATATTTTTTCATTGGAAGGTCCTCCTAACAACAGCATCTTACACGAATGATAAATTAAATAATTTGTTAGTTCAATGAGTTTTTAGTAAATATTAGAAAAACTGTTGCTGAATATAGTGGGCTATGTGAATATTTATAATCATTACAAATACTAACGAATGTAAAAATTCATAGCATCCTGATTAAAATCTAAAACACATAAGCGACCATTTTCCAATGTATGTGGAACTTGATGTGCCTGTAGATTAGCTATAAGCTGTTGTAATTCTTCTTGTGAAGAAAGTGAAAGCGTGTAGCTCATTAAGCCTGTTGTTTGTTGTGGTGGTAGTGATAGTGATGCACCGACTCCTTGCCAGGTATTGACCGCAATATGGTGATGATAGCCGCCAGCGGAAAGGAATAGTGCACTATCATGAAAGTTAGTCATAATGTCTAAACCAAGTGCATCTATATAGAAGTAAGTTGTTGCATCATTTATAATGCTAACATTTAAGTGTATATGACCTAATGCAGTTCCTTTAGGGAAACCTGTCCATGGACGCAGATTGTCATATAGAGCCATTACACCTTCTATATCGACTGCCTCGGTTCCTGTAATTAGTCCACCCTTACCATCACTTAGCCATTCAGAACGAGGGCGATCACGATAGATTTCTATGCCGTTACCTTCTGGATCATTCAAATAAAAAGCTTCTGAATAAATATGATCACCAGCACCAGTTATAGGTATGGCTAAGTTTAATAAATTGCCAATCACATATGCTAAGTCTTCACGTGTTGGTACTAAAATGGCAAAGTGAAATAGACCTGTGGTATGTGGTGGACGAAGCGCCACTTTTTCATTAGATGACAATATTAAAATAGGTTTTGTATTGCCGGGAATAGCAAATTCCACTTGATTGGTAGTTCTATTAAGTATTTGTAAACCAAGTGTTTTATAAAAATCCGTCATTACCTCTAATGACTGTACAAGTAAGTGTAAATGCTCAAGCTCTAATGTATTAGCAATTTTGAATGCCATTTAAGAAAAATCCTCCAGATCATAAGTTACTTTTTGTAATTAAATATAAAATAGTAAACAAATTACGTCGAGTAAATAAGTTACTTAAAATTTACTTTTGCTTAAATAATCAGTACAATAGAATACATAAGAGGTGAAAAATATGAATGAGACAACTTTATGTCCTCGTTTAGCTAAGGCAATGGATTTAATCGGGAAACGCTGGACAGGGCTAATCTTATATCAATTATTAGACGGACCACAGCGCTTCAATGAAATTGAGTCTGCTTTACCTGTAAGTGGTCGTTTATTATCAGAACGTTTAAAGGAGCTTGAAAAGGAAGGGCTCGTTGAACGAAAAGTATATTCAGAGGTGCCTGTGCGTGTAGAATATTCATTAACAGAAAAAGGTCAAGCACTAGAAGGTGCTATCCGTAATATTGAAACTTGGGCAACAGGCTGGTTATAAAGTGAAACTTCCATCCTTGCTGGTTAGTTGAGGCTTGCAGGAAGCAGGTTACACTTACGTTCACCACAGGAAGTGATGAATTTTAGTAAGTGTTCCTTTACTCGGGCATTTAGAATGGCCGCGGATTTTTAGATAATATAAAACACTTTTGCAAAAGATTAGCGTACTGCCCGTTAATGCGGGAAAAATACCCTTCATTTTACTTGTCAAATCGAGGTTCTAAATCCATACTAGTGTAGAGTAAGAAGGACGTTAGAAAGGAATTAGCTCTCATGACTAAAGAACAATGGGCGAAGGATTTAGCGCAAAATATTAATCCAGCCAATATTAAGTTAGACGAATCGTTACAACAATATACAATGACAAAATTAGGTGGCAAGGCGGATGTTTTTGTTCTACCTGAAACGGAAGACGAAGCGGCAGCAGTTATTCGCTATGCGCATACAAATAAAATTCCATTATTAATGCTAGGTAATGGCTCCAATATGGTCGTTCGTGATGGCGGCTTACGAGGAATAGTTGTGACATTTGCACATCTAGATGAAATTCATATTAACGGTGATTATGTATATGCACAAAGTGGGGCACTCATTAAGGATGTATCGAAGCTGGCTGCCACGGCATGCCTAACAGGATTTGAATTTGCATGTGGTATTCCTGGCTCTATCGGTGGAGCTATGGCTATGAATGCTGGTGCATATGGTGGCGAGATAAAGGATATTATTATTTCTTCTAAAGTTTTAACAAAAGAAGGGGAGATTTTGATATTATCGAAAGAAGAGTTGGAGCTCGGCTATCGTCAAAGTATCATTGCGAAGAGGGGCTATTATGTTCTGTCATCGGAATTTCAGCTAACTCAAGGCGTACAGGAAGAAATTGATGCCAAAATTGCTGATTTAACGTACCAGCGGGAATCTAAACAACCGCTAGAATACCCATCTGCGGGTAGTGTCTTTAAACGTCCTCCTGGTCATTTTGCAGGCAAGCTAATACAGGATAGTGGCCTGCAAGGAAAAGGTGTAGGTGGAGCAGAAGTATCAACTAAGCATGCAGGCTTTATTGTTAATAAAGGCAATGCCACGGCCACCGATTACATTGCAACCATTCAAATGGTGCAGCGAGTTGTCAAAGAAAAGTATGGTATTGACTTAGAAACCGAAGTGAAAATAGTCGGCGATGAATTATAAGTAAATGACAAATGGCGCTCTTCGCTAATGGCGAGGAGCGTTTTTTAGGGGTGTGAAAAACTATGAAGTTTCTATCATGGAATGTCAATGGAATCCGCGCTTGCGTGAGTAAAGGCTTTTTAGATTTTTTTCATGAGGTAGATGCAGATTTTTTCTGTATTCAGGAATCGAAATGTCAAGCGGGACAAGTAGAGCTTTCACTTGAAGGTTATCAACAATATTGGAATTATGCTGTGAAGAAGGGCTATTCAGGTACAGCTGTCTTCACAAAACATACTCCTCTTTCAGTACATTATGGTGTCGGTGAAGAGACATCACAGGACGAGGGCCGCATTATTACGTTAGAATATGAAAACTTTTATTTAGTTAACGTCTATACACCAAATTCCCAGCGAGATTTAGCGAGATTGCCAATACGCCTAGATTGGGAGGATCGTTTAGCTTTGTATTTAAAAGAACTCGATGCGAAAAAGCCCATTGTGTACTGTGGGGATTTGAATGTTGCGCATACAGAGATAGATTTAAAAAATGCAAAATCGAATATTGGGAATTCTGGTTTTACATATGAAGAACGTACTAAAATGACTGAGCTTTTAGCAAGTGGGTTTATCGATACTTTCCGCCACAAGCATCCGGATGAGACAGACCATTACACATGGTGGTCCTATATGAATAAAGTACGTGAGCGAAATATTGGTTGGCGTATTGATTATTTTATTGTATCCGAGCGATTGAAAGAGCATGTTGACGTAGCGACAATTCATACCCATATTTTAGGTAGTGATCATTGTCCCATTGAATTACAACTCGACATTAAAAACTAAGCAGAAATCGTACCTCTCACTGGAGGGTACGATTTTTTACATAGTGCTATAGCACGAGGAATGATTTTTACTAATGGTTTGTGCACAACGAAATATTGAATTTCGATGAAAAAGTGATTTTTCGCTGATAAAACACCGAATTTCGCTAAAAATTTCAGTTATTATGTCTGCTAGGAAAGGGTTTGTAAAGCTAGATAAAGAATATATTGCTTAAGAGGGGGTTAGTAGTTGTGAAAAAAAAGAGATGGAAAAAGGGGCTCGTTGGGGTAGTTGGCTTTTTAGCAATTGCATTAATAGTAGTCTTTATTGGCTTTACTTGGTTTATGAATAAATCAAAGCCCGTTATTGATGGGGATCTTGCAGTAAGTGTGCTTGATCAGGATGTTACTGTTACTAGGGATGATAAAGGGGTTCCACATATATTAGCAGAGACAGATGCGGATTTATATCGTGCACAAGGTTACATTCAGGCTCAAGATCGACTGTTTCAAATGGATTTAGCACGCAGACAGGCAAGTGGTCGATTATCAGAAGTTATTGGTGAGGCAACCATTAGTACGGATAAACATTTTCTTACGTTTAGTTTACGCGATGCAGCAGAAAAATCGTTAGTTGCATATGATGCGGAAAGTAAGCAGGTACTTGAATGGTTTGCAGAAGGAGTAAATGCTTTTATTACGCAGGCAAAGGAACATAATACATTAAGCTATGAATTCGCATTACTAGGATATGAGCCGGAAGAGTGGTCTGTTGTAGACTCTCTGACGATTGGGAAATATATGGCATACGATTTAGGGGGCAATTGGAATACGTTGGCTTTCCGGCACTGGGCTTTACAAAATTTCGATGAAGAAAAGGCAAAGGAATTATTTATAAAATATCCTGACAACGCGTCTTCAATTATTGAGTCAAACATAGAGAATCCTGTAGCGGTAGCGGGTCAATTTAACGCAGACCTATTGCCAAATGAATTTAATGGCAGTAATAACTGGGTTGTATCGGGCGATAAAACAAAATCAGGCTTTCCAATTTTAGCTGATGATCCACACTTAGGTTTAAGCACGCCGTCTATTTGGTATCAAATGCATCTTCAGTCACCTGCACAAAATGTTAGCGGTGTTATATTTGCAGGCATTCCTGGCATTATTCTAGGTCATAACGATGATATCGCTTGGGGGGTTACCAATGTAGGACCAGATGTACAGGATTTGTATATTGAAATTCCAAATCCAGATAATCCTACACAGTTCCGATATGATGGTGAGTGGGAGCAGGCTGAAGTGAGAAATGAATCAATTAAAGTGAAGGATGGAAAAACAATTGATTTTGATGTAGTTGTAACTAGACACGGGCCAATTATGACTGATTTAGCGTTTAAGGATACTGAACCATCAGCACAGTTTTCGATGCAGTGGACAGCGCTTCAATCCACAGCAGAACTGCGAGCAATACTTGGCTTTAATAAGGCAAATTCATGGGGTGACTTTGAAAAGGCTTTAGAAGATTTTAAAGCACCGGCGCAAAACTTTGTCTTTGCATCCAAGGATGGCACGATTGCCTATAAAGCAAACGGCCAAATTCCGATTCGTAAGCAGGGAGAAGGGCAGTTACCAGTACCTGGAGATTCAAGTGACTATGGCTGGGAAGGTTTTATCCCATGGGATGAACTACCGACAGTCGTAAACCCAAAGGAAGGATTTATTGCGACTGCGAATAATGAGGTAATTGGCGAAGAATATCCGTATCATATAACGGATTTCTGGGCACAGCCATATCGCTACGAGCGTATTAAAGAAGTGTTAGAAGCCAATGATTCACTAACAGTAGAAGATATGATGCAGTTACAAATGGATCAGCATAATTTGTATGCACGCGAGTTTTTACCAAATTTATTATCTTCATTGAAAGCAAAGGATAAGGATGGAAAGTATGCAGAAGTCATCACCCTATTAGAGAATTGGGATATGGTGGATGCAAAAGATTCTGGCGCACCGCTTGTTTTTCATACGCTAATGGAACAATTGCAGGAAGTTCTCTTTAAAGATGAAATGCCTCTAGATATGTATAAGCTAATGGCTGGTAAATACAATATAACGGATCAGCTACTGCGAAAAGCATATGCAGGTGAGAGCAGCATTTGGATTGAACAACAGGGTGGTGTAGATGCAGCAGTATATGAAGCATTAGAGCGCTCTATCGCACTAATTGAGGATCGTTTTGGATCGGAGCCCTCTAAGTGGCAATGGGGAGATTTCCATCAACTCACTTTTAATCACACACTAGCAAGTGCATCACCAATACTGTCGGCATATTTTAATGCCAAAAAGGTACCCATTGGCGGTTCGAAAGTAACTGTACAAGCAGCCGACGATGATATGGATGGCTATGTAGATCATGGAGCATCCTGGCGATTTGTAGCAGATGTAGGTGATTTGAGCTCGGCCTATCATATTGTCGGGCCAGGACAGAGTGGCCATGTGAAATCGAAGTGGTATCAAGACCAAGTGGAGGACTGGGCTAACGGGAATTATCATGAAACTTTTGTCAAGAAAGATGAAATTAAAGGGAAGACATTATTATTAAAGGCACAATAATAAGGAAAAACAGCACACTATTTTGTGTGCTGTTTGTTGTTGTAAGAGTCCGAATATAAATTTAAATATAATTACGTGATAGCAATCATACTCATTCAAATGTCCATTTGAATAAGATGAAGTACTATGATATATTGAAAACAATCAAACGAACATTTGAATGAGGTGAGGAAATGCCGAAAGAAATATGTGAAGTAACGCATGTAAATGAGCAAGCGGTCATGAAGGTACAACAACAAATGCCAGATTTATCGGGTGTAGCAAAGTTTTTAAAGGCTTTGTCTGACGAAACTAGACTGAAAATTGCCTATGCTTTAACAGTAGAAGATGCATTATGTGTCTGTGATGTCGCCACAATTATCGGATCATCTGTCGCAACAGCATCGCATCATTTACGCTATTTGAAAGATAATAGTCTAGCGAAATCGCATCGAAAAGGAAAGCAAATGTATTACTCTTTAGCCGATGAACACGTATACCAAATTGTCACGATTGCTTATGAACATGCGAAAGAGGGGATTGACGATGACAACAGCGCCAACTAAGCAAGAGTATCGTTTGCAAAACTTATCCTGTGCCAGCTGTGCAGCAAAATTTGAGAAAAATGTGAAAGCTATTCCGGAGGTACAAGATGCACAAGTTAATTTTGGTGCCTCTAAAATAACAGTAATCGGTAAGGTAGATGTCAATCAAATTGAAGAAGCAGGTGCTTTTGACGGTATTAAAGTATCACAATCGCCAAAAAGCACAATTGAAAAATCAACACCATTTTATAAAAAAACAGAAAACATTTTAGCTGGAATTGCCTTGTTATTTGTAATTCTTGGCTATGTATTGGTGACAATGCGTGGAGAAACAGATCCTTTTGCAATTGGCATGTTTATCGTAGCAATTTTAGTAGGTGGAGTTGGAATTTTTAAAACAGGATTCCGTAATCTAGCACGCTTTGAATTTGATATGAAAACGCTGATGACGATTGCCGTAATAGGAGCTGCAATTATTGGTGAATGGGAAGAAGCGGCAGTTGTTGTCTTTTTATTCGCAGTGAGTGAAGCTCTTGAGGCATATTCAATGGATAAAGCACGTCAATCAATTCGACAACTTATGGATATTGCCCCTTCAACAGCAACTATTAAACGGGCTCACGGTGAGCATTTTCATGAAATGGAAGTGCCGACTGAAGAAATTGAAATTGGCGATATTTTAATTGTCAAACCTGGTCAGAAAATCGCTATGGACGGGATTGTAGTAAGTGGATTGTCGGTAGTTAATCAAGCCGCTATCACAGGTGAATCGATACCTGTTAATAAAACTATAGATGACGAAGTATTTGCGGGAACATTGAATGAGGAAGGTGCACTCGAAGTCCGAGTTACAAAACGTGTGGAGGATACAACTATTGCTAAAATCATCCACCTCGTAGAAGAAGCACAGGCAGAAAAAGCACCATCACAGCAATTTGTGGATCGTTTTGCCAAATACTATACACCTGCCATTATGATAGTTGCCTTACTTGTTGCAGTTATTCCACCATTGTTTATAGGAGATTGGCAGCATTGGATCTATCAAGGTTTAGCTGTATTGGTTGTTGGCTGCCCTTGTGCGCTTGTAGTCTCAACACCAGTTGCTATCGTTACAGCGATCGGCAATGCAGCAAGACAGGGTGTGCTCATTAAAGGTGGCATCCATTTAGAGCAATTAGGTCATATTGAAGCTGTGGCCTTTGATAAAACAGGTACGTTAACAAAGGGTAAACCAGAAGTAACAGATATATACACGCAGAGTAATATGTCAGAGGATACGGTGTTACAACTTGTGGCAGCCGTTGAAAAGCAATCACAGCATCCGCTAGCGAAAGCAATATTAACTGCATTACATGAAAAAGGTTTAGCTGAGTTTGAGCCGACCAATTTCCAATCAGTGACAGGAAAAGGGGCTTTTGCAACAGTTGAGGGCAAAAAGGTTTCTGTCGGAAGTTTAAAATGGATTTCCACTTTAACTTCAGTGGATGAAGTAATTAAAGAACAAGTCGATCAATTGCAGGCACAAGGAAAAACAGTTGTGGCAGCTGTAAGTGACACGCAATTAATCGGTATTATCGGAATTGCTGACCAATTACGTAAGGAAAGTAAAAGTGTACTGCAAAACCTAACAGCATTAAAAGTGAAGCATACTGTCATGTTAACAGGAGATGCCAAACTTACCGCAGAAGCTATTGCTACTTCCCTTAATATGAGTGATGTAAGAGCAGGGTTATTACCAGCGGAAAAATTAACAGCAATTAAAGAATTACGTATGCAGTATGGAGCCGTAGCTATGGTTGGGGATGGTGTGAATGATGCACCAGCCTTAGCATCAGCAAGTGTCGGGATTGCCATGGGTGGTGCGGGTACAGATGCAGCTTTGGAAACCGCGGATATTGCTTTAATGGGTGATGACTTAACGAAATTACCTTATACAATTGGTTTAAGTAGAAAAACATTACGCATTATACAAGAAAATATCATTTTTGCACTGGCATTAAAATTGATTGCTTTATTACTCGTTATCCCAGGTTGGTTAACATTATGGATCGCCATTTTTGCAGATATGGGTGCGACATTGCTTGTTGTTTTCAACTCATTAAGACTAATTACCACAAAAAAATACAGTTAAAAAGATTAAATTTAATGCTTTCTGGGAAAAAACTACCACTTTGAATTAGTAATTATTGTTGATATTCATGCTACTAGCGATTCTTGAAAAAGCCCTTATTTAGTGCTAATATATGTTGAGGACAATGTAACAATTAATTATAAATGAGGCGAAAGTTGTATATGTCAGAACCTATTTTAGTAAATGTTACAGAGGAAATTGTACGTGGCTTAGTAAGTTTTCTTTTACGAGGACCAGAATATCAAACATTTTGTAAATGTGAAATCTGTGAGTTAGACACAGTTGCAATTGCTTTAAATGCTATGCCTAGTAAGTATGTTACATCTATGGACGCACGCGATGAAGCTTTTAGAACAATGAATACACCTGAAAATATCGAGCTGGTCAACAGAGAGATTATTCGTGCATTACATGTAGTGAATAAGTATCCTCGGCATAAGTAGAGCCCACTTCTATAAGAGGTCGGCTCTTTTTATGCGTAATGACAATGATTGCTGTCGTTATGTATTTTCAGTTAACTTTTAAGGCAAGCTTGTAGTAAACTAGAGAGTAAGAAAACGAAAGAGAGGGAATAGGATATGCCAACACCAAGTATGGAGGACCATATCGAACAAATATATTTATTAATCGCTAATAAAGGTTATGCTCGTGTGTCTGACATAGCGGAAGCATTATCTGTTCTTCCTTCTTCTGTTACGAAAATGGTTCAAAAATTAGATAAAGATGGCTATTTAGTTTATGAAAAATATCGTGGCCTTACATTGACGCCAAAAGGTGAAAAGCTTGGAAAACGTCTTGTACAACGCCATGAACTGCTAGAGCAATTTTTACGAATCATTGGTGTAGATGAAGAACGTATTTACAATGATGTAGAAGGAATTGAGCACCATCTTAGTTGGAATTCAATCGATCGAATTGCTGATCTTGTGCAGGTAATGGAAGAAAATCCAGACATCGCAAAAAAATTAGAGGCATCTAGATCACAGCACAACCTATAGTGCTACATTACTGTGACACTATAGGTTGCGCGTACTAACTGTTGTATTAGAGTGAATGTCTGAGGACAATAGTAGTTCGGAGTACAATATTTTGCGAAAATGATGGTGTGAAGGAAAGGAAGACATTATGAACGAATTAAAATCAGGTGAAGTTGTAACATTAACTGTATTAGAGCAACAAGCATCGAAATGGATCTTAACGAATGGAGAAGCGGAACTACCATTAAATGCTTCAGAGGTCACAGAACCACTTGCTGTAGGTGATTGCCTTCAAGTATTTTTGTTCACGGATCGTCGTGGAGATTTAGCTGCTACAACTGCTATTCCAACGTTTGCACAAGGCGAGTATGGCTGGGCACGCGTATTACGCGTAGTGGAACGTGAAGGAGCTTTTGTTGATATTGGAACATCACGTGAAGTGCTTGTAAAAGCGGAGGATTTACCTGCCATTAAAGAAGTTTGGCCAGCAGTGGGCGACCATTTATTTATGACATTGCGCACAGATCGTAATGGAGATTTATTTGGACGTCTAGCAACGGAAGAAAAAATTCTGGAGCTATATGAAGGCGCATTTGAAGATATGCACAATAAAAATATTAAAGCGCGACCATATCGTTTATTGCCAGTAGGCTCATTTTTACTAGGTGTGGAAGCCCCGTATCGCATTTTCGTCCATGAATCTGAGCGTTATGCAGAACCTCGTCTTGGACAAGATATAGATGTACGTATTATTGACGTAAAAGAGGACGGCTCCATGAACGGTTCACTTTTACCACGTAAACATGAACGCATTACTGGAGATGCACAACAGATTTTAAGCTATTTACAAGATGTCGGTGGCAAAATGCCATTTGGTGATAAGTCTTCACCGGAAGAAATACAAGAAATGTTCCATATGAGTAAAGCGGCATTTAAACGAGCTCTAGGTACACTTATGAAAGCCGGTAAAATCAAACAACAAAACGGCTGGACAGAAGAAATTTAACTTCTTTCCTTGATTAGTTTGAGGTGGCAAAAGTGAGACGTCATCTAATAGTCCACAATGGATATCACACGAATGACGAGAGACTGCTTGAAACCTTCTCGTCATTTTTTCGTACTAATAGTTGTATAGTGACATACATTATACAGGCTAAATGATTTATCTAGTGAAAGGGGTCACACAATTTGAAAAAAACATGGGTGAAAGTACTAACTGCTACTATGTTAGTATTTGGTGTGATGGCACCAGCAACAGGATTTGCGGCCGATAATTCGACAACAAAAGCAATAGATGAAAAACTAGGCGTGCCAATTGTGGTATATGGTGCAAACTTATCAGAGACAGAAAAAGAATCTGTTAAAAAGTCTTTAAAAGTAAGTGAAGAACCTGAAATTGAAGAGATTACAGTATCTGGGGAAGACTTAACTAAATACATTAAAGATAGTAATTCAAGTTCACGCATGTATTCTTCTGCAAAAATTACTCGTAAGGATGCTGGGAAGGGCTTAGTGATAGAGATTGTTACACCTTCAAACATTACACAAGTAACATCTGAAATGTATGCAAATGCGATGCTGACAGCGGGTATCGAAGATGCTACGGTACAAGTAGCTGCGCCAAAGGCTGTAACTGGTCATTCAGCACTTGTAGGGATTTATAAAGCTTATGAAGTGAAAACGGGCGAGACATTAGATATTGAGCGCACAGACGTTGCCAATGAAGAACTTTCAGTAGCAACTTCTCTTGCCGAATCTTCGGGTGTCGATGATGCAAAGGTGGCAGAACTACTAACAGAAATAAAAAAACAAATCGCAGAATTAAAACCGGCAACACGTGAAGATGTTGAAAAAATCGTGCAAGAGCAGTTAAATAAGCTAGAAATAAATTTAAGCGAGAAGGATCGACAACTATTAATTGATTTGATGGACAAAATTAGTAAACTTGATATTGATTTTAGTAAATGGTCAGATCAATTAAATGATATTAGTAATACGTTACAAGAAAAATTCGGTGCACTAATGGAAGATGAAGGCTTCTGGACGAGTGTGAAAAATTTCTTCGCTAATTTAAAAGAATCTATTTCATCTTGGTTTAAATAAAAAATAGTAAAGCTCACTGTCAATGGCAGTTGAGCTTTTTTTGATGGGAGATGAACATATTCGGTAAAAACTTTCTTTGCCGTTATTTTTAGAAGATAGACGTGCGTGCCAAACGAATGTAAGCTATGTTCACTATCTTTGTAAAAAAACAAAAGGCTATGTTACTATGAAAATAAAGGAGTGGTGAGCAATGGAATTCCAATTACAGCATGTTACAGCAAACAAGCATGCTTTTGTGTATGAGCAGCAAGGGAAAAGGTTAGCAGAGATTACTTGGCAACAAAATGGGCAAGTGATGGTAATGGATCACACCTATGTTTCAGACAAACTCCGTGGTCAAGGGGTGGCGAAAAAATTGTTAGATCGTGCAGCAGATTATGCACGTGAGAACGACTATAAAATGGAAGCAGTTTGTTCCTATGTAGTAGCAGCATTTGAAAAATCTGATGCCTATGATGATGTTAAACAATAAAGAAAAGCTATCATAGCGCACTTGTCGATCACTATCTGACATGTTCGATCAAATTATAAAAAAATAGGGCAATCTGCTAGTAGCCTTGTGCTAGTAAGCGGATTGCCTTTTAAGCTTTTACAGAAATCATTTAATACGCTCCTTATAATAAAATTACACTATATATTAACAATGTTAAAAAACCGGCGCCCCCCAATAATGAAGCCATGTCTACCCAATCGTATAGTAAGTCTAAATCTTTCATGTAAATCACTCTCCTATTAATTGTAATAATTAATTAATTCCCTTAGTTTGTTATTTATAATCATAAAAAATTACAAAATAAAGTTAGTTAACGAAAAATAGTTAGAATTGTGCGATAATATCGAGTAGGAGAGTGATAGAAAATGTCTTGGAAAATACAGACGTATAATGAATTAACAACGGAAGAATTGTATAAAATTATTCAGCTACGAGTAAATGTTTTTGTTGTTGAACAACAGACATGCTATGAGGATTTAGATAATCATGATCAAAACTCTATACATATATCATATGTTAAAAATGGAGAATTATTCGCGTATGCACGTTTATTACCACCTGGTGAAAAATTTGATATGACATCGATAGGTCGTGTTATCACAAAGCAAGATGTACGTGGCACGGGGCTTGGTAAGGAGATGATACAGTTAGCTATAAATACAATCGAAAAAGAATGGCCAGGCTCAGAGATTTTTATTCAGGCGCAAGAATATTTAAAAGATTTTTATGGCTCATTTGGCTTCAAACAAGTCTCAGAGCCCTATATATATGATAGCTTGCCGCATCTTGATATGTTATATAAGGCGGAAAAATAAATGTTTAGACCTCTTAAAATAGGGAAAAGATATGTTATAAGGCCAGTTTCTATATTTTTAGGAGGGATTTATAATGGCAAAACGCAAAGGAACGGGTGTTGTACTTGCAGGATTAGCAGGATTAGCAGCATCTTATTTAAGTAAAAAAGAGAACCGTGATAAAGCATTGAATATGTTAAGTAGTGCCAAATCAAAATTTGAATCTTATTTGAATACATCAAATGTTAATATGGATGACAGAATCGCTGAACGTGTAGCTACTGAGGTAGCGACAGAAGCAGGGACATCTCCAACAAAATTAGCATCAAATGAAATGGTTGCTGAAGGTGGCGGACATACAGGTGTCCATTTTTACAACGAAGAAATTCAGGAAAAAGAAAAGTAAGAAAAAGCCTTCTCATTTAACTATGAGAAGGTTTTCTTTTGGGAATAAGTGTAATCACAGCAAAGCTTATTAACACTATTCCAGTGAAAATAAAGCCACTTACAATGCCGAGTGATAGCCAACCTAGCAATGAGGAGCCCAGCACAACGCCTAATGAGAAAAAGGCATAAAAATAACCATATGCTTTTCCTCGACTTTCAACTGTCGTGGAGTCAATTAATAGCGAATTTACAGAAGGAAATAAGAAGCCGAAGCCAACACCATAACAAGCCATCGCGATATAAAGTAAAGTACTCGAATCGGCCTGACTGATAAGTATTTGGCTTATACCCATTAAACTAATACCAAGTGATAACGTTTTAACAGGGGCGACTTTGTCAAAAATTCGATTAGTAGGAAGAATAAATACTAGAACAGCAATAATGCCGAAAGCACTCATAAGTGTCCCACTTAAGCGAGAATCAAATCCTAACGACTGTACTTTTAATGGCAGTAGGTAGGCAATAACGCCTTGTGAAAACATTAAAAAGAATGCTCCTGAAAAGGCTTTTAATGTTCCAATGTTATTAAAAAAAACACGAATGGGTATATGTGTGCTCGGTGCGGTTTTTTCTTTTTTTCCTATAGTTGCTTTTAAGAAAAAAACGGCGAGAATACCTAAAAGTAGCATACAGCTTGCTGAAATATTAAAAACGAAAGGTACGCTTGTTCGACTTGCTAAAATACCACTAAATGCAGGACCAATAATAGCGGCTATTCCAACGAAGGCACCTGAAATTGCACTGCCTTTACCACGTTTTTCTTGTTCTGTAGCATTAGCTAAGAATGTAAACGCCGCTGGGACGATAAATCCTGCTACTAACCCATGTACAAAACGTACAGCTAGTAGAGCAATAGGTTCTGCTACTAAATTATAAAGTGTTAACGAGAGTCCTGTAGTAAAAAGACCGATAACTAAAATCACAAACGGTCCTTTACGATCGGTTAAAAAACCAGAAATAATATTCCCGAATGTATTAGAAAGGGAATACATGCCCACTGCCAAACCCGTTAAAAAGGCAGAGGCACCTAAAGATTCTGCATATGTACTCATTACAGGAAGCTGAGTAAATAAGTCAAAAAATGAAAAGAATATAATTACATAGATAAATTTCTTCATAACTCCTCCTGTTACAAATTACGACCTGGTGGTTTATCCGTACAAAGGACACTAATATTTTCACTTCACAACGCAGTTGGAGGAAATTTTGTTCACGGTAAGTACTGGATAAAAGAACACACAAAAATTCACCACATCTTGTAGAGCTCAATAATAATCGGTGGGGAAAATATATCCCCACCGATGAAAGTTTCACTTCATTATACCATTTTCGACAAAAAAAGAACGCCTAATAGTCGAAATGACTTATTAGGCGTTACAATGTAAATTAAGCTTTTGCAACTTCTTTTTTCATAGTTTTGTTTTTAGTAAGATTTACGTGCCAAGAAAGTGCCTCTTCTAAAATATGAGGTGTTTGTTGGTTACCTGTTGCTTCAACAGCACGGTTGTAGTAATCCCATAATTGCTCTTTATAATCTGGATGAGCACAGTTTTTGATGATTAGTTGAACACGCTCTTTTGGAGCAAGACCACGTAGATCGGCAATACCTTGTTCAGTAACGATTACATCAACATCATGCTCAGTGTGATCTACGTGAGAAACCATAGGTACGATTGAAGAAATCGCTCCACCTTTAGCATATGATTTTGTTACGAAAATGCCAAGACGCGCATTACGTGCGAAGTCACCAGAACCACCAATACCGTTCATCATTTTTGTACCTGAAACATGTGTAGAGTTTACGTTACCATAGATATCTAATTCAAGGGCTGTGTTGATTGAGATTAAGCCCAAACGACGAATAAGCTCTGGGTGGTTAGAAATTTCTTGTGGGCGTAAGCAAATTTTATCAGCATATTTTTCTAAATTGCCGTAAACTTTTTTCTGTAATTCTTCCGTTAGTGTAATGGAAGTAGCTGCAGCAAATTTAACTTTACCAGCATCAATTAAGTTGAATACTGCATCTTGAAGTACTTCAGAAGCAACAACTAAATCTTCAAACTCTGAATCAGCAAAGCCATCAAGTACAGCGTTTGCTACAGAACCTACACCAGATTGTAACGGCATTAATTTGTTAGTTAGACGACCAGCTTTAATTTCATCGCGGAAGAAGTCTAATAAAATGTTCGCCATTGTTTGTGTTTCTTCATCTGGAGGAACAATTAATGAAGGAGCATCTGGCTCTTCAGAAATAACGATTGCTTTAATTTTTGCTGGATCTACTTTGATACCGATTTCGCCAATACGTTGTGTCGCATCAGTCATTGGGATTGCTTCACGTTGACCTTGCTCAGCAGGTACGTAGATATCATGTATACCGATTAAAGCTTCTGGGTGAGAGATGTTTAACTCGACAATAATATTTTCAGCATACTCAGCAAAAATAGGTGAGTTACCTACAGAGTTTGTAGGGATAATTAATCCGTCTTCTGTAATAGCAACAGCTTCAAGAATTAAATATTTAATTGGACCCATAATACCTTGACGAACTAATTCAGCGTTATGAGAAAGGTGGGCATCTACATATTGAATATCACCAGAGTTGATAAGGTTACGGATGCCTGCATCGCCTTGGAATGGTCCGCGTTTACGGATAACGCCAGCCTCAGCTAAATATTTATCTACTTCAGGGCCTAAAGAAGCGCCTGTATATACATCAATTTTGAATTTTTCGTTTTTAGCGCGCTCTACTAATGCCATTGGAACAACTTTAGCGTCCCCAGCACGAGTGAAACCACTCATACCTACTACATCACCGTCAGAAATAAGTGCTGCAGCTACATCAGCTGTAACGATTTTACTTTCAAGCTCTTTTAAACCTAAACGTTTTTGAACAATTGCATCCATTAAAAAAATCCTCCCCTAAAAGTTTTGATGGAAACCGATTACAAAACTAGAAAAAACTTATAAGAATTTTCTGTTTATTTAGTTGTAGTATAGCACCAACCGTTTGAATAATACTATCACCAAACTGTCACAATTACTTTAGAAACAGCATTAAACTGTTTAAAAAAAGGAAATTCGAGCATAAGAACGCTTTTTCGACAGAGAAAACGTTTTATTATAGCAGTAGCCATTTTGAGTTGATATTATATTCTTAATAAAAAGATAAAAAAACAGCAAGCATTTAATAAGGTAAAATGCTCGCTGTATTTATTAAGATTTTAGAACCCTAAAGATCGACGGAAGTAGCTCGCATAACGTTGGCTAACAGGGATGCGTGTGCCGTCTTTCATGATTAATAAGAAAGTGGAATGTGAATCTGGTTGAATTTCATCAATGTAGTCGATATTGACGATATATGAACGGTGGCATCGAATAAATGAATCAGGTGCTAAAAATAGCTCAAGATCACTTAAATTTAGTCGGTGATAACCTTCACGTCCCATTGTTTTAACAAATGTTTTTCGGAGCTGAGTTTCTAGATAAATGACTTGATCATGCTTGATTGGATACCAGCAATCATCAATTTTGATCGTGATGTAATTTGTTAAAAATGCTGATGGCTTTTGTGGGAAGATGGCAGTAATGGCACCCTTTGTTTCGCCTTCTTCCATTAAAGGGATACTCATGCCGAAATAGGCAACGCCAAATACATCTGGTTCGATGTAAGTGCTGATTTTTTGTCCATAGCTTAGAGCTTTATGGGCAGCTGAACCTTCTTTAATAGGGTCACCTGGCTTAATTTTTAAATCAACTTTTTTGCTTGGTTGGTAATACAAGTATTCGTTTGTGTCGGAGATTGCGATTGAAGTATTCTCTGGGAAGAACTCCTTAATAATCTCCATGATTTCTTCTATTTGTTTTGGATCCACTATTAACACCTCGTTTGAACTTTTAAAAATAGTATTATCATCTATTTTACTACATATTCCTATAAATTATATAGAGAAGATTTAGGAATAAAATAGAGAAATGTCGAATATGAAATAAAAAGGTGGAAATTCTATTACATAATATGTAACAAATTTTAATTAATTACTAATTTTTTTGTTATTGATATGGTAAAATTTAATTGGGTCTAAGTAAGTTTACTAGGTTTCTACTATGCCTATGTGATAAATAAGAACTAGAGAAGACAACAAAATGTGGTTGAAAGGAAATCGCAGAATATGGTAAAATCCTCTGTATAGTCTATTTTTATTACGACTGGTGTTTTAGTTGGATTATTTTTAAGTTATAGTCATTATATACTTGTGAAATAGGACTCAAATCATACCAGAAAAAGTAAATACTATTTTCTTATTTAACATTATGTAAAATGGTGTCAAATATTGTAAAGTAATTCGTGCACTCTGAGGAAAGATGGGGAAGATTATGCAACTACATCAACATTCAATGTCAGAAACGATATCAAAAAGATACTTCCAAGAAATCGATAATATTAATCAATACATCGGTGTGGAAGAATTTTTTAATATTGAGTCGAAATTAATATTTGAAATTTATCATTTAGAATCTGCAAAGGCTAAGAAATCTTTGCATGAGTTAATTGATATTCTTTCAATACGTTTTGGCAAGCAAGTCATTAAAATTGTTCGAAGTTATTTTTCCGTTTTGTCGTCGATTGTTGCTCGTAAATTACTTGACAATCAAGTACCTTCGAAGAAAGCTTTTGCCTTTAATATTGCCTGCAATGATATGATTGAAAATCAGATGAAAGACGCAGAGTTTTTACAATTTGCCGATGACTTAATTGATTTCTTTGTCTATTTTATCGCAGATCGCAAGCAACCGACTTTCCGTCACCAGACCGTCAATAAGGTGATAATGTATATAAACGATGAATTAGAGAATGACTTAACAGTAGAGAGCATCGCAAATAACTTCCATATAAGTACAAGCCATTTATCACGTATTTTTAGAGAACATGTGGGCATTACACTTGTTGAATATTTAAATGTTCGCCGTGTGGAGGAATCTCAATACTATTTACGTCATACAAATAAAAGTATTACTTCTATTTCAGATCAGTTCCACTTCTGTAACCAAAGCTATTTTACGCGTATTTTTAAAAAATACACAGGCGTAACGCCTAAGCATTTCCGCGACGAATTACATCACGAATTTTATCGTTTTGAAATGGCCGAGTCAGAGCTTCAAAATATATAATATTTAGAGTTATTGTCTTAAACCGTTGTAGGAAGCTTGTATGCAAAATTTGACAAACAGTAAGAGATGCGGCCTTGTTAGCGATGCTAAGCTCGCATCTTTTTTTAATAAGAACTGTAGTTGAAAGCTTATGTTGATGCTTAGAAGGAATTGAATTAGTAGCACTTGCTATTTGATAAAGATAGTCTTTATAAGGTATACTTCACATTAGTTGAAAAATAATAGTAGGTGGAAAAATGAAAAATTTAAAGCTATTATCAATGCTTGGTCTTGTAGTTTTTGTACTTAGTGGCTGTCAAGCAGTTCAGAACAAAGAAGGCTTTTTCTATAGTATTTTTGTGAAGCCTATGGAATTTTTACTTGAGTTTTTCGGGAATGATATATTTTCAGGTAGTTATGGTTTAGCGATTATTGCTATTACAGTGCTTATTCGTTTAGTCTTAATGCCGATTATGTTGAAAAACTACCGTCAGCAACAAATAATGAAATCTAAAATGGATGCCTTCAAGCCTGAAATGGAAGAAGTTCAGAAAAAGATGAAGGAAGCTAAGACAAAAGAAGAACAAATGCAGTACCAACAAGAGATGATGGCCTTGTATTCAAAACATGGTGTTAATCCGTTAAATATGGGTTGCTTACCGATGTTAATCCAAATGCCAATCATCATGGGTCTTTACTTTTCGATTTTATATTCAGCCGATGTGAAATCACATATGTTTTTATGGTTTAGCTTAGGTTCACCAGATATTATTATGACTATTATCGCAGGTATTGTTTATTTAGTTCAAGCACGTGTGTCACTATGGACGGTACCAGAGCAGCAAAAGGCACAGATGAAATTGTTTATTTATATTTCTCCAATTATGATTGTCTTTATCTCAATGTCATCAATGGCAGCTTTACCACTTTATTGGTCTGTAAGTGGTGCGTTACTGATTATTCAAACTTATATTGGACGAAAATATTATTCGGAGCATCCCGAAAAAGCAAAATCATAAAAAAATGTATGTCGAGGCGCTTATGTAGCCTCGATTTTTTTAGGGGGTCAACAGGATGAACACAAAGTGGTTATCATCTATTCTCGTCGCTGTTTTCAGTATTGCGGCTATTGTTTGTGTAATTATGGGTAATTTTAATTTTGCCGTACTTGCAATGACGATAATGTTTGCATTATCAAATGGTTTTCGAGCTAAGAGTTTTAAAGAGCGGGGTTACGTGAAAGAAGCAAAATGGATGAAGTATATGGCTATCTTTTTTACAATCGCAGCAATTGTTGTACTTTTCATCAATCTTACAAACTAAGCAAAGAAATATGACGAAAAGATATACCTAAAAATGTGATAAATGTTAAAATAAAACTATATAGATAAAGTAAAGCTTTAATCGAGTTACGGTGCTTGAGCTCCTACTTTAAATATCTATTTTAAAGTAGGGAGCCCTCACAACCCGTTCGTGTAGGATAAATGAAAGAGGGGCTAATACAGTGAAAAAAAATCGTCTACCACTCATCATTGGTGCTTTAATATCAGCGGCGTTAATCATATCTATTTTCGTAGTCGTTTACTATAAAAATAATCAAGTAAATGTAGCATCAGATGGGCAGCAATCAGTAACAGAGGCGAATAAAAAAGATACTCCAGTAACGGATAAACCAGCAACAGATGATGCAACAAAACCAATTGAACAATCAGAGCAACAACCTGACGAAAATGGTTATTTACCAAACCAAACCTTACCAACAGAGCCTACATATATTGACGGTATTCTATTAGCAAATAAAATCTATCCGCTTCCATCGACCTTTGCACCTGATGTAAACCCAGAGGCAAGTCAGGCACTAGAAAAAATGCTAGCTGCTGCAAAGCAACAAAAGGGCTTCGATTTAGTAGCGTTTAGTGGTTATCGTTCTTTTGAATATCAAACAACCTTATACAATAACTATGTCAATCGTGACGGACAAGCTGCTGCAGACCGTTATAGTGCGCGTCCTGGCTATTCAGAACATCAAACAGGCTTAGCTTTTGATATTGGTGAACGGGGTAAAGATGATTTATGGCTTACTGAAGAATTCGGTGAAACACCAGCAGGAAAATGGTTAGTGGAGAATGCTCAGGAATACGGCTTTATTTTACGATTCCCTCAAAATAAAGAAGACATTACCGGCTACATGTATGAATCGTGGCATTTCCGATATGTTGGCATCGACATTGCTAAAGAAATTAAGAAGAAAAATATAACATTAGAGGAATACTTAGGTGTGAAATAATAAAAAGAGGTTGTCTCGATAGAAATCGAGATAACCTCTTTTTAAATACGGGTAAAATTAGCTTTAAAGTATCGGTGTTAATAAACGTGAAATAGATTCTTTAAATTTGATTAAACTCGAACGATTTTTGTACATTTCCCATGTTAATTCAGTGCAATCGAAAATATCTTTTTCAAAGATCTCCGCTAATTGGTGGGAAATTTTAGAATCATAAATGAAGGCATTCACTTCGAAGTTTAGGCTGAAACTTCGAACATCTAGATTTGCGGTTCCTACTGTTGATGCTTCATCATCAATAATAATGGCTTTAGCATGTATAAATCCTTTTTCATAAATATAAACCTTTGCCCCCGCACGTAGTAATTGTCCTACGTAAGAGTATGTAGCCCAGTAAACAAACATGTGGTCAGGTTTGTTCGGTATCATGATACGGACATCAATGCCTGAAAGGGTGGCAATTTTTATGGCATCTAAAAAACTAACATCTGGAATAAAGTATGGTGTTTGAATATAGATGTATTTTTTTGCCATATTAATCAGTTTTAAATAACCAATTTTGATTTGTTCCCAATCGGAATCTGGTCCACTTGATACGATTTGTAAGCCAACGTCCCCTTTTTTGGGGATAGCCGGGAAATAGCGGTCTGAATAACCCATTTTTTGTTGTGCACATGCCTGGTTCCAGTCCAATAAGAAGCGTGTTTGTAAAGGATGCACGGCGCTACCCTCAATGCGTAAATGTGTATCGCGCCAATAGCCAAATTTCTTTTGTAAACCCAGATACTCATCTCCGACATTAAAACCACCAATGTAACCAATTCGACCATCGATGACTGCGATTTTACGGTGATTTCGGAAATTTAACCGCGGGTTAAGCAGAGGTAAAATAGATGGGAAAAACACTTCAACTTCTCCGCCTGCACTAAGTAAATTTTTAAAATGGCGCTTTTTCACATTACGTGAGCCCATTTCATCATATAAGAGTCGGACTTTCACGCCCTGTTTGGCCTTCTTTATAAGTGCATTAACAATACGAGTTCCTAAATCATCTAGACGGAAAATATAATATTGAATGTGAATATGATCTTTTGCTGCGTCAATATCCTTTAGCAGCATCTCGAACTTATCGGCACCGTCGTCCAAAATTGTAATGTCGTTATCCTGTGTAAGTACAGCATTATTTGTTTTTAAATGCATATAAATCATTTCTTTATAATTTTCTGCATTCTCGATACGAAACTCAAATGTATCGTCCCGGATCGTTTCTTTCTGATAATTTATAAGGGTATCTATCCCAATATCCTTGCGACCTTCCCAACGGAACAAATGCTTTTTTCGCAATTGCCGTCCCAACAATAAATATAAAACGAACCCAGCTAATGGCAGGAAAAATAATACTAGAATCCATGCCCAAGTAGAAGTAGCATCTTTACGCTCTAAAAAAATAATAGTCATTGCTGATAAAATATTAATGAATAAAATTAAAGGTACTAGATATTCTACATCTGTAAAAATGCTCATTCCTGCACCTGCCTTTACTATATTTCCGATATATTTAGTATAGCTTACTTCACAGGTGGAATGAAAGAAGATACATTAATAGTTTGTAATCATGTAAAAGGATTACCTCAAAATTTAGATTGAGGTAATCCAGGCCTAGCATTAATAATGTTCCCATTGAAATAATATATCTGAAAAATCTTCTTGAAGAAGTCTTTCGCGGTTAATAAAAAATTTCCCAACACCACTATCGTCCCACATAATACCAAATTCATCATTTGAATCGATTTGTAGCAACAAAACGTCATAGCGCTGAAGCAATTGTGATTCATGACGAATATCTTCCTCTAGAAAATATGCGTAGCCACCAATTTTTGCACCAGCCCCTAAAAAATGCTGTAAGTATATTTCATGCAAATTAACATCATCATGATGTGGTTTCAGGTTCGGTAAATAGTGGGTTGCACGATAATCTAATGCAGAAACAGGTTCTTGCTCAGATCTGAATTGTAGTGCTAGCTCTTGGTTAATAGGAAACCAATCATTTGATGCGTTCACAGTTGTCTCGTGTATAGGAGCAGCTATGTCAGTATTTACTGTTGGGTAAAATCGTATTTTATAAAACTGCTGGAAAATATCCTCATGGTAATGCGCCGCATTGGTAAATATATTAGATGATATAAAAAATTGAAGAATGCCCTGTGATGGAAAATCCTGAAGTGTTGGCATTTCTGCAAAATTAATTTGAGCTAATAAGCGCATCGGTTCACCAGTTATATCCTTAGGGTAGGTTTGATAATAAGGTAAGTAAGGTTCGCCAGCAAATTTACTTTCCGTTAACGAAGTAGAACGTTTGAATGGTGAGATAATCACCGCTGAAAGAAGTGTTTCTTCAATTTCAGAACGAAACGTTTCAAGTTCTTTAGGAAGTAAAAGATTCGTTGTTTTGTTCATGTAAAGCCCTCCGATTTTACACATAAAAGCATTCAATGTTCTTTACATATGCTCCATATACCTTATAACGTATTTGATCTAATATATAAAGTTGTGAATTATTATAGGTTACACCTTTTAACGGCTAAATTATTCAAGCCGTAAAGATTTATTTGATGATTTATAAATAAAAATTAAGGTAATCGATACAATAGCTATGCCTGCTGAAATGTAATAACCAAGATTCGATTCTACAGTGAACAACCATGTAAAGAATAGCGGGCCGAGAATACGGCCTAAATTATCCATAGAATAGGAAAGACCGGCCGCAGTGCCATATTGACCACCGGATTCTTTGGATGAAAGAGAGACGACACATGTTCTAGCAAGAGCGTTCCCGGCTGTAAAGACACAAAGTGCTAGCCCAGCCACCACTAAATTAGCCGTTAAAGTAAATAACAGCATACCAAGCGCAGTAATAACTTGAGCGCCAATTAACCAAGATGTTTCAGTACCATTTTTAATTCGTCGAACGACACCGCCTTGAATAGCTGCATCCACAAAACCGCTAAACATAAACAGATAACCAATCTGTAATGGGGTGATGTTAATGCGGTCAATTTGGAATAGTTGGAAAGTCGCTTCAACGCCCGCTAGCATAAATGTCACTAAAAAAGAGAATATAAATAAATATCGCACTCGATATTGCAGCATTTTGCCAGCACCTTTTGGCACAATTGCACGTTTTCTTGAATCTTTTCGTTTTTCAGGTTCTTTTAAGACGATACTTGCATAAATAAATAATAGTGCGATTAAAGCTGCAGAAGCGATAAAAGGTAATTGCAAGCTATAATGGCCAAGCACACCACCAATAGCTGGACCGAAGATAAAACCAAGACCGATGGACATGCCCATTAGACCCATGTATTTATTACGATCTTCCTCGCTAGACATATCACCGATAAAGCCCGTTACGGCTGTGTATAGTGCGCCTGAAAATAAACCACCTACAACACGTGATACGTAGAGAATGGTTAAATTATCTATAAATAACGAGAAAATAACGAAGCTTAAACTAAAGCCTATTAGACCCATTAAAATAAGTTGCTTGCGCCCTACCTTATCAGATAGCATTCCCCAAAGTGGTGCAGTAAAAAAACTTGCGAGTGAATACACAGTTAGTAAACCACCCACGTGTATATCATCCCAGCCCTGCTGGACAATAACCTCTGGTAACACAGGAATAATAATTCCGAAACCTAGGTAAACGAGAAATTGAACAGACATTAACAATAGAATAGCCTTTTTCATAAATACAGTTCCCTGCTTTCTTACGATATTTCAGTATGTATATTCTACCTCTCTTGTTCTTGCTATTACAAGGAATCATTAGACTGTTCAACTTTAATAAATACTGGGACTATGTCTTTGGCTAACGGTTACATTGGTCACACATTACAATGAAAATGATTGTTTGATGGAAGAAGAATTTTTTGAAGTGCGAATAGAAGTGACGTGATATGTAAATAATTTAGCTATAGATAACCGGGGAGCGAGCAATCGACACTTTGCCGCATTTTGATTTGAATCATTTGTCATATAGCACCTCCGAGTAATTCTACAGTATAATATTTACATACCAATGAGGGGTATGTGGATGGCATTAGTTGGTGGTAAATAAAATTTACATTGTAACAAAATTGAAAAACTATAAAGTCAAGTTAAATGGTATGATAGAAACAGATATACTTGTCAGACATCTTACACATATTAAATTGAAACTTTTTTGTAATTTAAACGTTATAAAATTCGAGGAAAGATTGAGGTGGAACGTATGACGAAGGAAGTAGATTTGAAAAAGATTGTTTCGAATTTATCGAAGTTGGGTGTGAAAGCTACTGTTACCAAGTCTCGACTTGAGCTTTTAAAAGTACTCACACCGCCAACGCAAACACCGCAAGTTCAAGCTTAACTCGTTTAAAATGAAAATGGGTAGTCTCCTAAAATTGAGACTACCCATTTCCTATATCTTTGGCATTCGTAAATTTTACTATTTAATCGTCCTCATCATGCGTTGTAAACATATAAGTACGATAATGGAAACGCATGCTAAAGACAAGTCCTATAGCAAGTGCATTCCCCATCAATGAACTCCCGCCATAACTAATGAATGGCAAAGGGATACCCGTAATCGGTAGTAGCTGTATGGTCATACCGATATTTTCAAAGACGTGGAACGTAATCATGGCAATAATGCCAGCACATACATAAGTTGAGAACGGATCTTTCAGTAAAAGTGTTGTTTTCGTTAAATGATAGATTAACAAGAAGAAAATACAAATAACGATACTTGCACCAATAAAGCCCCATTCCTCACCGATAACAGTGAAGATGAAATCGGTATGGTTTTCGGCCACGTAAACTTCACGGCCACGGAAACCCTTACCGAAAATTTCACCTGAACCAATGGCATTCAAAGAAGTAATTAAATGGTAGCCATCACTTGATGAATATGAATAAGGATCGAGCCATGAATAAATACGGGCGAACTGATAAGTCTTAAAGCCGAAAGTTTTCTCTAAGAAATCTTGCATATAAAGTGCCATCCATAGGAGAATACCACCAATTGCAGCACCCCCAACGAAAGTCGGTAAAATTATTTTCCAAGAGATACCTGCAACTATAACAAGTGCAGCGGTGATAGCAAAGAATACGAGTGCTGAACCAAGGTCGGGCTGCTTCATAATAATGCCTAATGGTATAATCAAAGTGACACCGATTTTAGCGAGTAAAATGAAATCAGTTTTTAATGATTTTAAAGAATAGACTTCGTGGTGCTTACTAATTAATCGTGCAAGTGCTAAAATGTAAAATGTTTTCATAAACTCAGAGGGCTGAATATTCCCCATAGGTGTATGAAACCAGCTTTTAGCACCGTTAACAGGTGCACCAATTTGTCCTTCTCCTTCAGGCATAAAGATAAGTAGTACTAAGAGAGCAATACCGGCTCCATACATATACCAAGCCATTTTTTTATATTGATCTGGTTCGAAAAACATGACAATACCAATAATAACTGCACCAATCACGTACCATTGAAGTTGCTTAGGTACATAGTTAATGCCATATTGTCCTGAAGTTTGCGCCGATGCAATAGCTAATAAACTAATGACAAGGAAAGTGATAAGTATAAAAGCGAGTGTCCAGTCGAAACGATTCGCGAAATTTCGTTTATTTTCCATAAAAGCCACCTAAAATAAAATATTTAAAAATATGTGCGCTAACGCGTGTAGAACATTAACATTATAACGCAAAAAACGTTTTTCCGCCTACGTATATTGTTGTGACGACAATTAGCATAAAATGTTTCAAAAAAATTCGGTTTAGTTTTATAATGATATGAAGAATGGGGTGATGGGTGTGGCTAAAAAATTGAAGTCAGCTGAAGATTTTATGTACCATATATATGTTCATATGAATGATGTCGATAAATTCGTCATTTTTAGTGGCCTTAAGCTCTCACAATTTGTAGCTTCATTAGATCCACTGCATCACTTACTATTATTGAAACATTCCTATGAAGATGGATCATTTAATATGCATACACAATTTGACTATGTACCAGATGAGGAAGTTCCTCATTTTGTGAAAAAAGCGACTGAGTCAAAAGAATTGTGTTGGGTAGATTTTATGGATGAAAAAAAATTAAATCAGTTGACGCCAATGGAGCAAGGGGAACTACTTTACCTAAGTCATAAAAAAGAACCAATTACTTCTCCATTTTTTAATAAATTGCAAAACCGGTTTGTCTATTATTCTTCCGATGTGGAAAAGATGACAAAAGTTTATTTTCGCCATTTAAGTGATTCAGATTTGCTGGTTGCCAATATTTTTAATAGTTTAATACGTGAAAAAGAACGTAGCACGGGTTTTTGGCGTCGAAAAGTGAAATCCAGTACGCCTTCACTCACACCAGAATTTTTAAGAGCATATCGTTCTTTCGCTAAAGACGGAGCGTTATTGTCACTTTATCGGATTGAAAAACCAAAAGCAGCATATGGCATTGAAATTCGCAACCTATCAGATTATTCTTTCCCTGACGAAGTATGGGATGATTTAAATGCGATTTTGAAAAACGAACACGATGAACTGATTCATATTATTTAAGCGAACTCACATTCACCTTTTAAGCGTGGATTGAATAGGATACTTAAATCTCACCGTCAAAATTACGGTGAGATTTTTATGTAATTTGTCAAGCCGTTTCGTGATAAACTAATAGTACTCAAGAAGTATGTGGAGGGCACAAAAATGAAAAAAAGAATCGGTTTATTATACGGCGGAAAGTCTGCAGAGCATGAAGTGTCATTGTCGACGGCATGCGCAGTCACTGGGGCTTTAAATTTCGAGGAGTATGAAGTATATCCGATTTTCATTACACTTGATGGGGAGTGGCGACAAGGTAAGCGCCTAGTAAAACCTGCAAGTACAATTGAAGAATTACAATTTGGTGATGATGCCATTATTTTAGAAAACAATATTACAAATTTCTTAATCGACGACAATGGTAAAGCTGTACAGTTCGATGTGATTTTCCCACTGCTACATGGTACAAATGGTGAGGATGGTACTGTACAGGGGTTACTGGAAGTTTTAAATCTTCCGTATGTTGGAAATGGTGTGTTAGCATCATCGGCAGGTATGGATAAAGTAATCATGAAGCAATTATTTGAAATTGCTGGCTTACCACAAGTGCCATATACGTATTTCATCCGCAGCGAGTGGGCAAATGAACAGCAAGCTATTTTAGCGCGCTGTGAACAAAAATTAACGTGGCCGATGTTCGTGAAACCAGCCAACTTAGGCTCAAGTGTTGGCATTAGCAAGGCATCAAACCGCGAAGAACTTACTAAGGCAATTGAAGTTGCATTACAATATGATCGAAAAATCGTAGTGGAGCAAGGTATTGTAGCACGTGAAATAGAGCTTGGTGTATTGGGCAATGATTTTCCAGAAGTTTCTGTACCAGGTGAGATTAAGCCAGTAACAGAGTTTTATGATTATGATTCCAAATATAAAGATGGTTCAACGGCGCTTATTATTCCTGCAGAATTGTCTACAGATGTGGTAGCAAACTTAACGGATTATGCGAAACGTGCCTTTAAAATCCTAGATGGAAGCGGTTTAGTACGTGCAGATTTCTTTGTTACAGCTAATAACGAGATTTATATCAATGAAGTAAATACAATGCCTGGATTTACACCTGTCAGTATGTATCCACTTCTATGGCAACATACAAATGTAAGTTATCCAGAGCTAATTAATCGATTAATTGAGCTAGCGATTGAGCGATACGAGGAAAAACAACAGCTTCACTATAAAAAAGACTGAGTGGGATTATTGTGAAAAAGACATTAAAGCAATTAGCAGCATGGTTAAATGAGGAAGTGCCAGCTTTCGGTGACACGCTAGTATCAGGGATCTCTATTGATACAAGAACAATTCAACAAGGAGACTTATTTGTGCCATTTCGTGGTGAGCAAGCAAATGGCCATAAATTTGTTTTGCAGGCTTTTGAAAAAGGAGCTGGAGCTTCGCTGTGGCAAAAGGACGAACCGAATCCGCCAGCAGGCGTTCCGTTACTGTTTGTCGATGATCCAGAAAAGGCATTACAGCATATGGCGCGCGCTTATCGCAGTGAACATAAAGCTAAGTTTATAGGGATTACTGGGTCGAATGGTAAAACATCAACGAAGGATATTCTAGCAGGAACATTGGCTCCATTTTTCAAGGTGCAAAAAACCATTGGGAACTTTAATAATCAGTTAGGCTTACCAATTACGCTATTACAACTTGATGAAGATACTGACGTCGCTGTGCTTGAAATGGGCATGAGTGGATTTGGTGAGATAGAATTTTTAACAAAGCTAGCCCGCCCGCATATAACAGTTATTACGAATATTGGTGAGGCGCATATGCAAGATCTAGGCTCACGTGCAGGGATTGCCAAGGCGAAGTTTGAAATTATTCAAGGTATGCAAGACGGCGGAGTACTTTTCTATGATGGTGATGAGCCGTTATTGCAGGAATTGGTTGACCAAGAAGAAAATTTAAATGCACAGGCATTTGGTTTAGAGCCTGGAGATTTATTATTTGCCGAAAATATAGAAGCGACTGCTAACGGAAGTAGTTTCACGACACACGGTGTAATCGAAGGGGATTTCTTTATTTCTGTACTCGGCAAGCATCAGGTGAAAAATACATTAGTTGCTATGCTAATTGCACAAAAGCTAGGTTTAAATAATGACCAAATACGGGAATCGTTAAAACAAGTGGCCTTAACTGATATGCGCATGCAACAAGTGTACGGTACAAATGGTGCATTGTTCATTAATGATGCTTACAATGCGGCACCAACTTCCGTAAAGGCTGCTATTCAGTTTGTAGCTACAACGACGATTCGACCAGAAAAATGGCTTGTGCTTGGTGATATGCTTGAGTTAGGCGTAAATGAACAAAGTTTCCACGAAGACTTATCACTAGATATTGATGTAGAAGAAATTGCATACGTCTGCTTATATGGACCGCGCATGGCTTGTTTGTATGAGGTGTTAAAAGAGCGTTTTGACAAGGAGCATTTACTATACGTAGAAGATGATTATGCACCGATTATTGAAAAGTTACAGCTGGCTAATGAGCAATCCATCGTGTTATTAAAAGGCTCACGAGGAATGAAGTTAGAAAATATTTTAAAAGCATTTACGCATTAAAATTTATCGATGGGGGCGAACCTCATCGATTTTTATGTTAAAGATAACTGAGCTTAAAATTGTTATTTTTGCTTCAGCACTACATTAACGGAGGTAAAGACTGGGGGATTTAGTTACATATTCATATATTATCATTACATAGATGGCTTCAAAGGGTGTTGTGAATGGAGTATATTAATTCTATTTAGGTACATAATGATGATGGGCCACTTTTGAATCATCTCGAATTCCCATCTTTTGAAGTAGATTTCCTAGTATTTAATTAGTGTGGGATTAATCAATAAGTGCTAGTTGCCAAACTAGTTTCTTTTCTAGGGGTGAGGTAATGACAGTAGGGGTGCTATGTATACATGGATTTTCAGGTGGACCTTACGAAGTAGAACCATTTACAGCTTATTTACGGGCGCAGACAGATTGGTTGATTGAGACGCCCACCTTATCTGGACATGGTGAAGAATTGCATATGCGAGGTTTTACAGCAAAACATTGGCTAATGGATACTGAACTAGCTTTTCGTGCACTTGCGAAAAAGGTGGATGAAGTAATAATAGTTGGCTTTTCGATGGGTGGTATTATCGCTTTATACTTGGCGCAACGTTATAAAGTGAAAAAGCTTGTGTTACTTAGTGCGGCCGCGAGGTACGTGAGTCCAAAGCAGCTTGTTAAGGATTTTAAAATGCTGGCGACAGAGGCTTACCATCGCAATCTTTCTAATAATGAACTGTTTTTACGTTATCGCAGTAAATTTAACAACGTGCCCTTATCAGCAACAATTGAATTTATGAAACTCGTTCAAGCGGTAGCGCCGTATTATAAAAATATAAAAAATCCAGTATTTATAATCCAGGGAAAATTAGACGGTATTGTACCATATCATACGGCACAATTTTTGTATGATCAACTTGCCTCGAAAGACAAACATTTGTATTTTTCTGATAATGGCAAGCATCATATTTGTTATGGCGAGGATTGCTCTGCTTGGTTTTTAAGGGTTCTTGAATTTTTAAAGGGTCAATAAGTAGTCAGATTATTACGACTCATGCGTTATCGTTGCATACGACTGATTCACGTGATAGACTAGTGTAAGCAATGGATACATTTTGTGCGAAGACTCTTCATGATTTGGTTGAAGAGTGCTTTTTTTTGAACATAACGGTTTTATTCTAAGTGAATAATTACGACAGAATTGAACCGCTCGGTAAAGACCGGGCTTTCCTTTTCATATAAGAGAGCTCTACACGATACATCCACGTAGAGAGAATTTTTAAGTAACGGAAACGTTCCACACCACAGGCTCGAATTTGCCGACAACTTCATCTGAAAATGTAACCATTTGTCAACTTATAAAGGAAAAAGGAGATTGAGAAGTTTGACAAATTTTTCAGAATTAAATATTAGCGAATCTTCATTACGTTCACTAAAGCGTATGGGATTTGAAGAAGCAACACCAATACAAGAAGGTACTATCAAGTTTGCAATGGAAGGCCGCGACGTTTTAGGTCAAGCGCAAACTGGTACTGGTAAAACAGCAGCATTCGGTATTCCACTTATTGAGAAAATCGATCCTAAAAACCCTGCAATCCAAGCTTTAATCATCGCTCCGACTCGTGAGTTAGCGATTCAAGTTTCAGAAGAACTATATAAATTAGGTTACGACAAACGTGTTAAATTATTATCAGTTTACGGTGGTCAAGAAATTGGTCGTCAAATCCGTGCACTGAAAAATAAGCCACAAATTATTGTTGGTACACCAGGGCGTATTTTAGACCATATTAATCGTCGTACGCTTAAATTAGAAGAAGTTCAAACACTTGTACTAGACGAAGCGGATGAAATGCTGAACATGGGCTTCATCGATGACATTAACACAATTTTAGAAAGCGTGCCATCTAGCCGTCAAACATTATTGTTCTCAGCTACTATGCCACCAGCTATTCGTAAAATTGCTGAAACTTTCATGAACAACCCAGAAGTAGTTAAAATTAAAGCAAAAGAAATGACAGTTGAAAATATCGAGCAGTTCTTCGTGAAAGCGACTGAACGTGAGAAATTTGATGCGTTATCTCGTTTATTAGATGTTCAAAAACCGGAACTTGCGATTATCTTTGGTCGTACAAAACGCCGTGTTGATGAATTATCACAAGCGCTAAGCGTACGTGGTTACCTTGCAGAAGGTATTCATGGTGATTTAAGCCAAGCGAAACGTATTTCAGTTTTACGTCAATTCAAAGAGGGTAAAATTGACATTTTAATTGCAACGGACGTAGCTGCTCGTGGTCTTGATATTTCAGGCGTAACGCATGTTTACAACTTCGATATTCCACAAGATCCAGAATCTTACGTTCACCGTATTGGACGTACTGGTCGTGCTGGTAAATCGGGTACAGCAATCACTTTCGTAACACCACGTGAAATGGGTTACCTACGTATCGTTGAAGATACTACGAAAAAACGCATGACGCCACTTCGTCCACCAACAACTGACGAAGCATTGGTTGGTCAACAACGTTTAGCTGTTGAGAAGCTTGAGGGTCTTGTTACTAACAATGACTTAGGTGAATACCGCACTCTTGCTGCAGAATTACTTGAAAACCATGATGCAACAGATGTAGTTGCTGCTGCATTACGCTCATTAACAAAAGAGCCTGATGATACACCTGTAACAATTACAGAAGAGCGTCCATTACCAATGCGTCGTGAACGTTCTGGCGGTGGCGGAGGCCGCAGTGGAGGCCGTGGAGGTCGTAACTTCAGCGGAGGCCGTCGAGAAGGCGGACGAAGCGGAGAACGCCGCGGTGGAGATCGTGGAGGTCGCCGAGATGGCGGACGTCGTGACGGAGGTCGCCGTGAAGGTGGACAAGGTCAAAGTCAAGGACAAGGCCAAGGACGTTCTAGAGCTCCTCGCCGCCATGAAGACTAATACTCATTTTGAACCTTACAGTCTAATTTGACTGTAAGGTTTTTTTCGTTTTTAATTGAAACAATATGGTGTTTAGGTACGTATACATAGTTGAATAAAAGAGGAGGAACAACTTTGAGAGCAGAACCAATTCATCAAATTTCTCGTAAAGGGCTAACGGTATGGCGACTATATGGTGTAATTCAGACCGTGGTACTCATAATTGTGGCAGCATTTGTATGTTATGGCGTATATTATTTTGAATGGCCAACATTCATTTATTTTATTGCAGGTGCTGTTGTTTTACTGAGTGTCATTCTGTCTGTCTATTTATTTCCGAAGATTCGTTGGGATCGTTGGCGTTATGAAGTACGTGAACAAGAAATCGAAGTGCAGCATGGCTTATTCGTTGTAAAACGTACACTGATTCCAATGGTGCGTGTTCAACACGTTGATACAACACAAGGGCCGATATTAAAAAGATATAATCTCGGTAATATTTCGATTTCTACTGCTGCTACTGTACATACAATTCCTGCACTTATCATGGATGAGGCAGATGGACTGCGTGCGCGTATTTCGGAATTAGCAAGGGTGGCGGAAGATGATGTCTAATGAAATTTATCGTTTGCACCCAGTGTCGGCCATTATCACGACTATAAAAGCATTGAAGAGTATGATTTTACCAGTTGCGATTATTATTATTAGTAATGGCTTTAATTTTTCATTTAACTTCCACAGTGAACATTTTTTTGAAACGATTTTATTGTTTGGTGTATGGGGTGGAGCGGCAGTACTTGCACTTGTAGGTGGTCTTATAAAATGGCGCACATTTGTCTATTGGTTTGAGGATGGTGAACTACGTGTAAAGTACGGATTGTTCGTAAAGAAGAAACGATATATTCCATTTGAACGCATTCAAAGCTTAAATTATAATGAGGGCATTTTTCATCGTTTATTTGGTTTAGTAAAGGTGCAAGTTGAAACCGCTGGTAGTAAGGGCGGTAAGCCAGAGGTAGAATTAACAGCAATACGCAAGGTGGCAGCAGATGTTATTGAACTTGAAATGCGTCGGGCGAAAAGTCAAGTAGATCAACACATTGAAGCAGGACAGTCGCTTGATTCTACGCATGTGGAAGAAGTGATAGTTCCGACAATTTATCATATGTCAATCCGTGATTTACTGGTGTTAGCAACAACCTCTGGTGGAATTGGCGTAGTGCTTTCGGGGCTTGTGGCAGTAGTCTCACAGTTTTCAGATATTATTCCGTATGAAGCAGTATTCCATGAGCTTTCCGACTTTGTAAAAGTTGGTGCGTTTTTAGTAGCATTGACAGTCATGCTAATTCTTATAGTCGCATGGTTTGTATCCGTCATGATTACACTTGTAAATTATTACGATTATACAGTTCGAATTGAAGACGAAAAGCTTATTATTACAAAGGGTTTGCTGGAAAAGAAGCGCATTACCTTACCTTTAAATCGAATTCAAGCTATTCGCATTGTTGAAAATCCTTTACGTCAGTTAACAGGCTTTGCAACAGTTGTTGTAGAAAGTGCTGGAGGAAACGGTGAAACAGGTGGAGATAAGAAAATTGCACTGTTTCCACTTATTAAAAAGTCGGATTGTCTACAAACATTAGCTGAACTTTTTCCGGATATGAACTGGCATCCTGAATTCACACGTTCACCAAAACGAGCTCGTCCATTTTTTTATCGCATTGATTTTATTTGGCTTATACCGATAATTGGTGCAGGCAGTTATTTCTTATATCCGTATGGTTTGCTATCGTTGCTCCTGATTCCATTAACGATATTACTTGGTGTATGGCAACATAAAACGGCAGGCTATATGATTGATGGTAAACAATTTACCATGCAATATCGTCTGTTTAGTCGTATAACATTTTGTATGGAGAAAAAGCGTATACAATCGGTGGAGTGTACACAAACATATTTCCAAAAGAGGAAAAATGTTATGTCTGTTAAGGCTACAGTAATGTCAGGTATGACAGGTATGACAGGTAATGTTCCTAGTTTGGAACAACGTGATGCTGAAACAATATTATCTTGGTATGAATATTGATGACAACTATAAAAGCTAATCTTACAGTAAAATGTGAAGATTAGCTTTTTTATCTATAAATTTACAAAAATGATGTATATAATAGAATAAATCAAACGTAAGGGGTGGTAATCGTGTTTAAATATGATATTTGTGAGAAAACATATTTGAAATTGTTAGATTTAAGTGATGTGGATGAATTATTTGCACTGACTGATCGTTCAAGGGACACGTTGCGAGAGTGGTTGCCATTTGTGGATGATGTGATAACGGTAAAAGATACTGAACAATTTGTGAGAAATGCAATGCAACAATATGCAAATAATAATGGAATACAAGCTGGGATTTACTATGAAGGTAAACTTGCGGGTGTAATTGGCTTTCATCAAGTGAATTGGCAACATAAATGGACGAGTATAGGTTATTGGTTAGGTAAAGATTTTGTCGGCAAAGGGTTAGTTACTAATTCGATGAAAGCCTTTATTGATTATGCTTTTAGCTATTTGAAGTTAAATCGCATTGAGGTACGTGTAGCAGTAGGGAATATTCGAAGTCGCACCATACCTAAAGTGTTAGGCTTTCATGAAGAAGGCCGTCTTAGAGATGCAGAATGGTTATATGATCATCATGTAGACCAGGTTGTATATGGGTTAACGGCCGCTGAGTGGAAAAAAATTAAATCAACTAAAGGAGAAACTGTTGCGTTATAATTTGATCAACAAAGAGCAAATGTGAAACGGAAAGAACAATAAAGCCTGAAAGTAGATAAACAACAAAAGAGTGAAGGTTAAATTAATGACCTCACTCTCTTTTTTCGCGTTATTTACCTGCCATCTTTTGCTTACGCCAACTTAAGATTCTTTTTGGATGTAGGTAGACAAGTCCGAGAATGAATCCGGTTACTAAACCACCTAAATGAGCATAGACATTCACATTGGGCTGTAAAAACGTCATAATAACACTAATGACGATAATCGGTAAAATAACCTTACGTAGCATAGGCATGGTACGACGAGTATAGTATACAAGTGCCCCAAAAGCACCAAAAATTCCAAAGATAGCGCCGCTTGCGCCAAGACTCGCATAGCTACTATCATTTAGCATAAAGGTTGCCATGTTACCGATAACACCTGATACTAAGTAAATCGTGATGAAACGTGCCTTACCTGCAATCTTTTCAAGCTCAGGCCCGAATAAATACAGTGAAAACATATTGAAGAGTACATGCATAAAGCCAGCATGTAAAAACATTGCTGAGAAAACACGCCACCATTCACCGTTTTGTACGAGGAAATTTGCTTGCACACCATAGTTCCACAAAAGCGTACCTATGCCAGGTAAAAGAGTTAATACATAAAGGATAAGATTGACTGCTATTAATGTTGAAACAACAGGATAATACTTTGTATATTGCTTAAAATTTTCTGTTCTACTAAACATTGCTCCACCTCAATTTACAATTATTATACATGGCTTTTTGGAAATAAGAAAAGGAGAAGTTCATATGATTAAAGGAATTGGTCTCGACATTGTAGAAATCGAACGCATTGCTAAGGTGATGGCACGTTCAAATAAATTTATGGAACGTATTTTATCTCAAAGGGAACAGACAATATTTGCAACACATTCAGAAACTCGCAAAATAGAATTTTTGGCAGGGCGATTTGCCGCCAAAGAAGCTTTTTCTAAAGCGTTAGGTACGGGTATAGGTAAAGAATGTGAGCTCCAAGATATCGAGATATTAAGAGGAGAAGCTGGTAATCCGGTTCTATATTTTAAAGGGGAACGAGTGGACGGATATGTCAGCATTACACATACTCAGCAATATGCAGCTGCACAAGTAATATTACTATTGTAGTAAATTGTGATTGGCACAATTCACTCCCAGAAAAATTGCGACATTTGCCAGTAGGTGTTTTCGTTTAGTTAGCCACAGTACAATCGTTCGTTAAAAAGCAATCGCGTTCATCTTGCTAGCTGTAGGGTAGGAGGGCTTATGGTTACTTCGATTCTGCCACAAAACATATGATGGATGAAGATAAATATATAGCCTACTCTCTTCAAAAGACATAACTGACAAATACAGTTCATATATTGTCGTAGTGGATTTGAAAGAAGAAAGGGTGAAAGCGTGGGCAACCGTTTAGTTACTTGGCTCGTTTTAATTTGTGCGATATTACTTCTGTCGGCATGTGGTACAGCCTCACAGGAAAAAGTGTTGAAGAAAGTTAATGGCAAGTGGTCAGAGACAAATGGTTATGAATTAGACGCTACGATGGAGATTAAATCGGGTGGTGAACCGAGAAAGTATGATGTAACTGTTTGGCATACTAAACCTGATTTTTACCGAGTAGAAGTAGTAGAAAGTGGGAAAGATGTTTCGCAAATGATTGTGCGCAATGCAGATGGCGTCTTTGTCGTTACACCAACATTGAACAAAATGTATAAGTTTCAAAGTGATTGGCCAAAGAAAAATAGTCAGGCCTATTTAATTGGAGCACTTGCAGAAGATTTAGCAGAAGATAAAAATTTAGTCATGAAAGAAGAGGACAAAGCATATATATTTGAAGCGGCTACTAGAAATAGCTATAAAAATAGTATGCCTCACCAGGTCATAACAGTTGATAAAAAATCAATGCTTCCTACATCGGTAGTAATTATGAATGATGTGAAGGAAGAGCAAATTCGTATTACATTTAAAAATATAAAATTAGGTGTACAACATGCTGCGAAAGAATATGCAGTAGAGCAATTTACTGAATCAGATGAAACGAAGGGCGAACAAGCCGCGCCAGCAGAAAAAGATGATAAAGAAGCAGTTGGTGCAGAAGTAGAGTATGAAGAATTCCAAACACATTACCCAGTTGTGAATTTTGAAAACACAACAATGGTTGATGAGCAAGCTATGAATGATGGTGGTATGGAGCGTGTCATCTTAACATTTGAAGGTGATAAGGCGTATACTGTGATGCAACAACCAGCTACGAAAGAGACTGCTATGTTGCCGGTAACTTCTCCGGGAGATCCTGTTGACTTAGGCTTTACAATTGGTGCTATCACAGATACATCTATTAGTTGGGAAAAAGATGGCGTTGCCTTCTTTGTAGCATCGAGTAAGCTGACGCGCGAAGAAATGATTGAAGTTGCTAGTTCGATGACGATAAGTAGTATGAAGTAGTTTTTTACTAGCTACAGCTTTCTAGGTGAAGAAAGCTGTAGCTAGTTAAGCAAAAGAGTACATTTATAATAAAAAAAGTTGTATATTAACACTATTCAGGTGCTTTAACACCCAGAGCAATACGAACCCAACTAGATTTTATTTCAAGGTATAATAAATAAAAAAGTATTTTGGTATTACATAATGGTTTAATAAAACATAAAGAGGGTATTCTAATGGAGACACAGCAGCATTTTAGACCAACCAAAGCAATTATAGACTTACAAGCGATTCAACAAAACGTGAGAAACTTAAAAGAGCTACTTCAACCAAATGTACAAGTTATCGCAGTAGTGAAGGCAAATGCATATGGACATGGCGATGTAGCCGTTGCAAAAGCGGCGCTGGAAGCAGGCGCAACAATGCTAGCCGTAGCTACACCGGACGAAGCATTACATATTCGAGCACATTTTGAAGAACCAGACATACTAGTATTAGGAGCTTCGCCAGTGTCGTTTGCACCATACGCAGCTCAGCAACGCATTATTCTTACTACATTTGCAAGAGAATGGCTACAACAAGTTTCGACACTTATTACTAATATAGTAAATCCTCTACGCCTACATATTAAAGTAGATAGTGGAATGGGAAGAATCGGCGTACGTACAGAGGAACAATTATTAGATTTATATCATACGATTCAACTAACGGATAATGTGGAGCTTGACGGAATCTTCACACACTTCGCAACAGCCGATGAGGAGGATACGCAATATTTCGATAGCCAAGTGCAGTGTTTTGAAAAACTTATATCCGTATTACCTGAAAAACCAAGACTTGTACATGCTTCAAATACAGCGACGTCTTTAGTGAAAGATGCGCATTTACAATTTGATGCAGTACGATATGGTATTTCCATGTATGGATTATCGCCATCGTCTTATGTTGAAGAGATTTTACCATTTCCCTTGAACCCAGCCTTTTCACTTGAAAGTGAGCTTGTACATGTAAAGCACTTAAAGGTAGGCGAATCAGTAGGCTATGGTGCAACATTTGTTGCTCCTATAGATATGTGGATAGGTACTATCCCAGTAGGCTATGCGGATGGCGTAATTCGTAAACTAGCTGGACAAGAAGTTATTATTGGTGGACAAAGAACGCCGATAGTTGGACGAATTTGCATGGACCAATGTATGGTTGCCCTCCCAAAAGCATATGCTATAGGAGAGAAAGTAACGCTCATTGGTCGTCAAGGGCAAGAAGTTATTTCAATGAATGAATGGGCAGCAAAGCTTGAAACTATAAATTATGAAGTACCGTGCATTATAACAGCAAGAGTCCCTAGAATATATATTTAAAACACATATTCCTTCGACAACCAACAAAGATTTCACAACTTATACTTCTAATTGTCAGATATTTTGTCATTTCGTGTCTTTTCAACAATATCTTTCAATGGTAGAATGAGTAGTAATGAAAAGTGATGGTTCCGTTGGAGGTGCTTGCTGTGTACGAGAAAAAGTTTAGAGAAGCTACAATTGCTGTTCAAGACAGATTATTTCTACAAACAAAGGAAGTAATTGAAGGTGAATCTTTTGTGCATATTTTGTCGCGCAAAAATTTAATGCAGGAGCAACCAAATCAAATACGGGAAGCTATGATGAAAGGATATGTTGAAATGTCTCATATTAATCTGATGATTGCAAGTGAATGCTTGCATGCAGAATATGAAGCACAACATACAGTGGAGCGTCTCGTTAGCGGGGGATGACACTTTGAATGTAAAACGTGGTGACGTTTTTTTTGCAGATTTATCGCCGGTAGTCGGTTCCGAGCAAGGTGGTACTAGGCCGGTGTTAATTATTCAAAATGATATTGGCAATCGATTTAGTCCGACTGTCATCATCGCAGCAATTACTGCACAGATACAAAAGGCAAAACTACCGACACACGTTGAAATCAATGCTGAAAAGTATGGTTTTGAACGTGATTCGGTCATTTTGCTCGAACAAGTACGTACAATCGATAAGTCTAGGCTGACAGATCGTATTACGCAACTTGATCATGCAGTGATGGAAAAGGTAGATGGTGCGTTAATGATAAGTTTAGGACTTGTCAAATTTTGATATACATATATGTATAGAGCATCTGGATGATTTATTCATCTGGATGCTTTTTTAATATTTCTATTCTCAAATTCTACATTACCATAAATTTAATTTACTATTCAAAAATGGTATAAATAGATTTAAAATAGACACAAGCATTATAATAAAAGTAGATTTTTGTGAAAAATTGTCGAAAGGTTTATGGAGATTTACATAGAAAATAACCTCCATTTTTTTGACATTCATAAAATATTAAAATGCAAGGTGAATAGAATATAACTCCGTAAGGAATTGGAGGGACAACAGTGACAGTAAAGTCTTCGGTTGAAATTATTACTGAGTGGGATATAGTTGCAGCAAGACAACTAGGGCGCAATGAGGCGAAGGCACTTGGATTTGGAACTGTTGATCAAGCTCGAATAACCACAGCAATTAGTGAATTAGCTAGAAATATATATTTATACGCAAATATTGGTTTTATAGAAGTAGAGAGAGTTGAAACAGAAGCTGAAAAGAAAATTGTTATTATTGCATCAGACAAAGGCCCAGGTATTAAGGATGTTCGAAAAGTAATGGAAGATGGCTATTCAACAACTGGTGGACTAGGTGCAGGCTTACCTGGTGTTAAGAGGTTAATGGATAGCATGGACATACAATCTATAGTAGGAGAAGGTACGATTATCCGAACAGAAAAACGGCTGTGTTAGGAGGTGGATAATTTGAAAGAATTAGAGAAGCAATATAAAAAAATTTTATCGGATTATATGATCGATAAAACTGAAAAAAATTTATATATTGGTCAAAATTTCACCCGTCAATTAATCCAAAAAAATGTATCACCAGAGGATGTTGTAAGCATTCATAAAAACGCAATAGCGCAGATTTTTCCAGATAGAATAAAAGAAGTGCAGTCTGCATATGATTTTCTCATTGAAGTAATGGTGCACTATGGGATGGCACATAGAGAACACCAAAGTTTATTGCAAAAGCAGGCTGAATTTGAAATAGAAATGAATATCGCAACCAATATTCAAAAAACATTACTTAAAACTGTCATACCACAATTGTCGAGCGTTGATATTGGTATGATTTCGATTCCGATTCGTAAGATGAACGGCGACTATGTACATTTTTTACAAGATCAAGAGGATTACCTCAGTGTGGCTGTGACTGATGTTGTGGGCAAAGGCGTTCCTGCCGCACTGTGTATGTCTATGGTCAAATTTGGACTTGAAACGTTAGAATATGCTTATAAAGATCCTTCCTATGTATTAGAGGTCATCAATCGCGTCATTGAAAAAGGTGTGGACGATAGTATGTTCGTTTCTATGTTTTACGGTTGCTTGGATATTCAAAATAACATTTTTTCCTACGCATCTGCAGGCCATGAACCAGCGCTGCATTATCGTGCCAACGAAAACACCTTTTATTCTTTAGAGGCGAAAGGTTTACTACTTGGTGTATTACCTGAAATTAAGTATTCATATAATAAAATTTCCTTAAAGGAACAAGATATAGTGATAATCATGACAGATGGTGTTACAGAATTTAGAGCGCATGATGACGTAAATTCACGTGAAATGATTACGTCATTGATTGCGGAGCATAAACACCAATCTGCACAACAACTATGTAATCTTCTTCATAAAGAAATAGAGAGAATTCAAGATTTTAAACTATCAGATGACTTTTCAGTGGTAATTATAAAAAAAAAGTAAAAAATATGTTTAGAATTTTATAGTAAGGGAATTAGAAGAAGAGTCTAACAAATAAGGTGGAGGTGGGCTGTATGGACGTGTTGATCCATTTTAAAGAAGACGGTGCAAAATTATGTGGATTTGTTGAAGGTGAAATCGATACATTTACAGCTTCAGGCCTACGTGAAGAACTAGAGGCTGTGAAGATTACTAAGGGATTAGAAATCGAACTGGATTTATCAAAAGTAAATTATATGGATAGTACAGGGCTAGGCATTTTCGTAGCTTTTTATAAAAGAGCCACGCGTGAGGGCGGTAAAGTTAAACTAGTCGGCTTATCAAATAGATTACAAAGGTTATTTGAAATAACAGGATTAAGTGAATTAATGGATATTGAAACTGATAAAAAGGTGGAATTTAGCTGATGAAGGAATTTGATTATATTGAAATAAGGGTTCCTGCAAAGCCGCAATTTGTCAGTGTGATTCGTTTAACTGTTTCTGGATTAGCTAGTCGTATAGGATTTAATTATGATGATATTGAGGATTTAAAAATCGCAGCAAGTGAAGCAGTTACGAATGTTGTTCACCATGCTTATAAAGAAGTTGAAGAAGGCGAAATCGTAATTGGATGTGCCTTATATGAAAATAAGATAGAAATAATGATTGCAGATTACGGCAATAGTTTCAATTTTGAGGAAGTAAAGTCGAAAATTGGACCCTATCTTCCTGGGGAAAGTATTGCGGGACTAAGAGAAGGCGGTTTAGGACTTTACTTAATGGAAACTTTGATGGATGAGGTGATGATTAATAACGATGGTGGCGTAACTGTTTTCATGACAAAGTATGTCGCTAGAGAGCAGGTGGAAAAAAATGTCGAAAGAATCACTACATAAATCTTCGTCAAAGGAAGATGTATTAAGGTGGATTGCACTGTACCAATCAACTGAGGATGATGAAGCACAAACAAATTTAGTCATTCATTACCGGTATTTGGTAGAGTCTATTGCTCGTAAATATTCACATGGTAAATCTTATTATGATGATATCGTCCAAGTAGGGATGCTTGGTTTATTAGGTGCTATTAGACGTTTTGATCCAGATTTTGGCCGAAGCTTTGAGGCATTTGCTGTTCCGACCATTGTAGGGGAAATTAAGCGCTTTTTACGTGATAAAACATGGGATGTTCACGTGCCAAGACGAATTAAAGAATTAGGACCCCGCATTAAATCAACTGTAGAAGCGCTGACAATTGAATTACAAAGATCACCTTCTATTAAAGAAATCGCAGATCGATTAGAAGTGCAAGAAGAGGAAGTTTTAGAGGCGATGGAGATGAGTCGCAGTTACCAGGCACTTTCTATGGACCATTCCATCGAATCTGATTCTGATGGAAGTACTGTAACGTTATTCGATATTATGGGTAAAGAAGATGTTGGTTATGAAATGACCAATAGAAGAATGATTGTATCCGATGCAATGGAAATTTTAAATGAACGAGAAAAACAAATTATACAGCTTACCTATTTAGACCAACTTAGTCAAAAAGAAGCTGGAGAACGATTGGGGATTTCTCAAATGCATGTATCAAGGATACAGCGGAAAGCCATTAAAAAATTGCAGGAGGTCATCCTGTCTAGTGGTAGTGTGTCGCTCTAAAAATCAGAAAGAGGCGTTTATTACTATGGGGTTCCTCTATCCTATAATAATAAGCGCCTTATATTATTTAAAAGAAGCTGTCTACTCTACTTAGGAGTAGGCTATTTTTTGCATTTATATTAGTATGTAATGGTAAAATGAAAAGAAAAAGGTAGTGATGATGTGGAACACAAGCAAATGTTACAGCTCATTGCAAAAGATGTAGCTGTTAAACCAGGCCAAGCAGAGGCGGTAATTAAATTATTGGATGAAGGAAATACCGTTCCGTTCATCGCGCGTTATCGAAAAGAAGCTACTGGTTCACTTGATGAGGTACAAATTAAATCTGTAGAGGATCGCTATCACTACATACAGCAGCTTGAGCAACGCAAAGAAGAAGTTATGCGTTTAATTCAGGAGCAGGACAAGCTTACACCTGAATTAGAAAAGGCAATTCAAACTTCGACTGTTTTACAACGTGTAGAAGATCTATATCGTCCTTATAAGCAAAAGCGACGTACGAAAGCGACAATTGCTAAGGAAAAAGGTCTAGAGCCGTTAGCAAATCTTTTATTAGAGTTTCGAAATGAAGATGTAATGCTATTAGCAAAAGACTTTGTAGATGAAGAAAATGTGCCAACAGCTGAAGAAGCATTAACAGGTGCACGTGATATTCTGGCAGAGCGCTTTGCTGATGACGCGGGTATCCGAGAAAAAATCCGTATGTTTTCTTGGAAAGAGGGCGTACTGGCAACAAGCGTGAAGAATGCGGAAGCAGACGAGAAAAATGTTTTCGAAATGTATTATGAGTATGAAGAGCCTGTCAACCGTATAGTCCCACATCGTATACTAGCTGTGAACCGTGGGGAGAAAGAAGAGATTTTAAAAGTTGCGATTCATGTTCCGATAGATCGAGTGCTCATGATTATGTGGAAGGAGTGGATTCCAGCGACAGGCTCTTCACCTGCAATTTCTGAAGTGAAATTAGCCATTGAAGACTCTTATAAGCGACTAATCCAACCATCTATTGAACGTGAATTACGAAACGAGTTAACAGAAAAGGCGGAAACTCAAGCCATTCATATATTCTCTGAAAATCTTCGTAATCTATTATTACAACCACCGATGAAGGGTAAGTATGTTTTAGGGGTAGACCCTGCTTACCGAACAGGCTGTAAATTAGCTGTTGTGGATGAAACAGGTAAAATGCTTGAAGTGACGGCCATTTACCCTCATCCGCCGAAACCAGATGTAGCAAAATCAACATCAGTCGTGAAGTCGATTTTAGCAAAATACCCAATTAGTATTATTGCTATTGGTAACGGTACAGCTTCTCGAGAAACGGAGCAATTCATTGCAGATGTATTGAATGAAGTTAATAATGATGTGGCATATGTCATTGTCAATGAAGCCGGTGCTTCAGTTTATTCTGCATCTGATGTAGCACGGGCTGAGTTTCCTGATTTACAAGTAGAGCAACGAAGTGCTGTATCGATTGCGCGTCGTCTGCAAGATCCTTTATCGGAATTAGTGAAAATTGAACCGAAAGCAGTCGGTGTTGGTCAGTACCAACATGATGTTTCGCAAAAGAAACTAACAGAGTCGTTAACGTTTATAGTAGAAACTGCAGTAAATCAGGTTGGAGTAGATGTTAATACAGCTTCGGCATCGCTACTTCAATATGTCTCTGGTCTGTCGAAAACAGTTGCAGAGAATATTGTTAAAGTGCGTGAAGAGAATGGACAATTTACTACACGAACACAGTTGAAAAAAATTCCACGACTCGGCGCAAAAACATACGAGCAAGCAATAGGTTTCTTACGTGTACCAGAAGCGAAAAACCCTTTTGACGGGACTGGTATCCATCCAGAAAGCTACAGTTTAGCAGAGCAAATTTTAGAAGCGGCACATATAACTAAAAAAGAAATAGGCTCTCAGAAAGCAGAAGAAGCAATTGCAACCCTAGATGTGCAAGTTTTAAGTGAAGATCTAGGAATTGGTGTTGTTACAATTCAAGATATAATGGATACTTTAATGAAGCCAAGTCGTGATCCACGTGATGCCTTTCCTCAGCCATTACTCAAAACAGATGTATTGAAAATGGAAGATTTAAAAGTAGGTATGGAGTTACAAGGGACAGTTAGAAACGTAGTTGATTTTGGCGCGTTTGTTGATATTGGTGTAAAACAGGATGGTCTTGTTCATATTTCTAAGTTGCAGAAGAAACGTATTAAGCATCCATTAGAAGTCGTAGCATTAGGTGATATTGTTACGGTATGGGTAGAGCAAATAGAAGTAAATAAAGGGCGCATTTCATTAACAATGCTACCACCAAGAGATCAAATGATTGAAAAGTAATAATTTTTAGCCACACTGTCTATACTACGCAGTGTGGTATTCTTGTTGTTAGAGGTGAATGTTATGACCAACGAGGAACTGCAACAACTTGTTAATCGAATTTCATTAGAAAACTTTCATAAACCATTTCTGCATCAAGCTTACTTCAACGCGAGGTTACGTTCCACAGGTGGCCGCTATCTATTACAATCACACCATATTGAAATAAACCCTAAGGCGTTTGAAATATATGGAGTGAGGGAAGTAGAAGGAATAGTTCGTCATGAACTATGCCACTATCATTTGCATTTAGAAGGGAAAGGCTATCAGCATCGTGACAAAGATTTCCGAGATTTATTAAAAAAAGTGGATGCACCTCGCTTTTGTTCTACTTTGCAAACGTCTACATCTACGGGGAAGAAAGAGCGACCTCTTCATACATATAGATGTGTAAAATGCCAGCAGCTATATCTTAGAAAGATTAGATTAAATGTGAAGAAGTACTGCTGTGGCAAGTGCTCAGGACCTTTAAAATTAATGCAATAAAAAAACTTTAAGAAAAAGGTTGACGTTTTCTTAAGATATCCCTATAATAGTAAAAGTCGACAAGATAACAATGACGACTTAACAATAAATTATTCCGAAGTAGCTCAGTTGGTAGTAGCACCTGACTGTTAATCAGGTTGTCGCAGGTTCGAGTCCTGCCTTCGGAGCCATGGCCCCTTGGTCAAGCGGTTAAGACACCGCCCTTTCACGGCGGTAACACGGGTTCGAATCCCGTAGGGGTCATTTTTTAAAAAAATAGTAATAACATTGGTCCCGTGGTGTAGCGGTTAACATGCCTGCCTGTCACGCAGGAGATCGCCGGTTCGATCCCGGTCGGGACCGCCATTTATTGGGGTATAGCCAAGCGGTAAGGCAACGGATTTTGATTCCGTCATGCCTAGGTTCGAATCCTAGTACCCCAGCCATTTATTTCTTATATTTGAGCCATTAGCTCAGTTGGTAGAGCATCTGACTTTTAATCAGAGGGTCGAAGGTTCGAGTCCTTCATGGCTCATCATTTCTAAGGAAAAGACTTGACATTTCAAAATATCGCAGTATAATAAGAAAGTTACTAATTGAATGCGGTCGTGGCGGAATGGCAGACGCGCTAGGTTGAGGGCCTAGTGGGGGCAACCCCGTGGAGGTTCAAGTCCTCTCGGCCGCACCAAGTCATCTAACTAATATATGCGCCCGTAGCTCAATTGGATAGAGCGTCTGACTACGGATCAGAAGGTTGTGGGTTCGACTCCTGCCGGGCGCGCCATAAAAAAAGAATCACCTATATAACGCGGGTGTAGTTTAATGGTAAAACCTCAGCCTTCCAAGCTGATGTCGTGAGTTCGATTCTCATCACCCGCTCCAAAAATACTTTTAAAAAACATATTGACATTTGATTTCACAAGAGTTATGATATAGAAGTTGTCTCTTGGAGATGGCGATATGAATGATATGAACCTTGAAAACTGAACATGCAAAACGTAATCAATAACGTTTTTAGTAACTAACTTCGGTTAGTGAATAAAACAAAATTTGGACATCAAAATTGATGCCAGCAAAACAATTTGAGCTAATCAAATTTCTTTTATGGAGAGTTTGATCCTGGCTCAGGACGAACGCTGGCGGCGTGCCTAATACATGCAAGTCGAGCGAATGATGAGGAAGCTTGCTTCCTCTGATTTAGCGGCGGACGGGTGAGTAACACGTGGGCAACCTACCTTATAGTTTGGGATAACTCCGGGAAACCGGGGCTAATACCAAATAATCTCTTTTACTTCATGGTGAAAGACTAAAAGACGGTTTCGGCTGTCGCTATAGGATGGGCCCGCGGCGCATTAGCTAGTTGGTGAGGTAACGGCTCACCAAGGCAACGATGCGTAGCCGACCTGAGAGGGTGATCGGCCACACTGGGACTGAGACACGGCCCAGACTCCTACGGGAGGCAGCAGTAGGGAATCTTCCACAATGGGCGAAAGCCTGATGGAGCAACGCCGCGTGAGTGAAGAAGGATTTCGGTTCGTAAAACTCTGTTGTAAGGGAAGAACAAGTACAGTAGTAACTGGCTGTACCTTGACGGTACCTTATTAGAAAGCCACGGCTAACTACGTGCCAGCAGCCGCGGTAATACGTAGGTGGCAAGCGTTGTCCGGAATTATTGGGCGTAAAGCGCGCGCAGGTGGTTTCTTAAGTCTGATGTGAAAGCCCACGGCTCAACCGTGGAGGGTCATTGGAAACTGGGAGACTTGAGTGCAGAAGAGGATAGTGGAATTCCAAGTGTAGCGGTGAAATGCGTAGAGATTTGGAGGAACACCAGTGGCGAAGGCGACTATCTGGTCTGTAACTGACACTGAGGCGCGAAAGCGTGGGGAGCAAACAGGATTAGATACCCTGGTAGTCCACGCCGTAAACGATGAGTGCTAAGTGTTAGGGGGTTTCCGCCCCTTAGTGCTGCAGCTAACGCATTAAGCACTCCGCCTGGGGAGTACGGTCGCAAGACTGAAACTCAAAGGAATTGACGGGGGCCCGCACAAGCGGTGGAGCATGTGGTTTAATTCGAAGCAACGCGAAGAACCTTACCAGGTCTTGACATCCCATTGACCACTGTAGAGATACAGTTTTCCCTTCGGGGACAACGGTGACAGGTGGTGCATGGTTGTCGTCAGCTCGTGTCGTGAGATGTTGGGTTAAGTCCCGCAACGAGCGCAACCCTTGATCTTAGTTGCCATCATTTAGTTGGGCACTCTAAGGTGACTGCCGGTGACAAACCGGAGGAAGGTGGGGATGACGTCAAATCATCATGCCCCTTATGACCTGGGCTACACACGTGCTACAATGGACGATACAAACGGTTGCCAACTCGCGAGAGGGAGCTAATCCGATAAAGTCGTTCTCAGTTCGGATTGTAGGCTGCAACTCGCCTACATGAAGCCGGAATCGCTAGTAATCGCGGATCAGCATGCCGCGGTGAATACGTTCCCGGGCCTTGTACACACCGCCCGTCACACCACGAGAGTTTGTAACACCCGAAGTCGGTGAGGTAACCTTTTGGAGCCAGCCGCCGAAGGTGGGATAGATGATTGGGGTGAAGTCGTAACAAGGTAGCCGTATCGGAAGGTGCGGCTGGATCACCTCCTTTCTAAGGATATTTTCGGAATACAAACCTTGGGTTTGTAAGATTACGTTTTGCGTTCAGTTTTGAAGGTTCATTCTTCTGAATGAATAACTTCAAAACTTGTTCTTTGAAAACTGGATAAAACGACATTGAAATAGTAACAAACACATTTATTTTTTAAGTTTTTTAGGCTTAATAACAGATAATGTAGGGTTTCAAGACACAAGTAGTTCTAGGAAGCAAGCGAGAGAGGAAAGGAGCGTACCTTAGTACGTGACTGACTGAACGAGTGAAGCTGACAACGAAATACGCAGTGTATTGGAAGCCGACGTAGGTTAAGTTATTAAGGGCGCACGGCGAATGCCTTGGCACTAGGAGCCGAAGAAGGACGGCACTAACACCGATATGCTTCGGGGAGCTGTAAGTGAGCTTTGATCCGGAGATTTCCGAATGGGGGAACCCACTACGTTTAATCGCGTAGTATCTTGACGTGAATACATAGCGTCTTGAAGGCAGACCCAGGGAACTGAAACATCTAAGTACCTGGAGGAAGAGAAAGAAAAATCGATTCCCTGAGTAGCGGCGAGCGAAACGGGAAGAGCCCAAACCAAGAGGCTTGCCTCTTGGGGTTGTAGGACACTCAATACGGAGTTACAAAAGAATGAGTTAGATGAAGCGACTTGGAAAGGTCCGCCAGAGCAGGTAAAAGCCCTGTAGTCGAAAGTTCATTCCCTCCTGAGTGGATCCTGAGTACGGCGGAACACGTGAAATTCCGTCGGAATCTGGGAGGACCATCTCCCAAGGCTAAATACTACCTAGTGACCGATAGTGAACCAGTACCGTGAGGGAAAGGTGAAAAGCACCCCGGAAGGGGAGTGAAAGAGATCCTGAAACCGTGTGCCTACAAGTAGTTAGAGCCCGTTAATGGGTGATAGCGTGCCTTTTGTAGAATGAACCGGCGAGTTACGATTACGTGCGAGGTTAAGTTTTAGAAGACGGAGCCGCAGCGAAAGCGAGTCTGAATAGGGCGAATTAGTACGTGGTCGTAGACCCGAAACCAGGTGATCTACCCATGTCCAGGGTGAAGGTAAGGTAACACTTACTGGAGGCCCGAACCCACGCACGTTGAAAAGTGCGGGGATGAGGTGTGGGTAGCGGAGAAATTCCAATCGAACCTGGAGATAGCTGGTTCTCTCCGAAATAGCTTTAGGGCTAGCCTCGTGATGAGAATACTGGAGGTAGAGCACTGTTTGGACTAGGGGGCCATCCCGGTTTACCGAATTCAGACAAACTCCGAATGCCAGATATTTATACACGGGAGTCAGACTGCGAGTGATAAGATCCGTAGTCAAAAGGGAAACAGCCCAGACCACCAGCTAAGGTCCCAAAGTAATCGTTAAGTGGAAAAGGATGTGGCGTTGCATAGACAACCAGGATGTTGGCTTAGAAGCAGCCATCATTTAAAGAGTGCGTAATAGCTCACTGGTCGAGTGACGCTGCGCCGAAAATGTATCGGGGCTAAACGATTCACCGAAGCTGTGGATTGACATCTACGATGTCAGTGGTAGGAGAGCGTTCTAAGTGCGTTGAAGTCAGACCGGAAGGACTGGTGGAGCGCTTAGAAGTGAGAATGCCGGTATGAGTAGCGAAAGACGGGTGAGAATCCCGTCCACCGTATGACTAAGGTTTCCTGAGGAAGGCTCGTCCGCTCAGGGTTAGTCGGGACCTAAGCCGAGGCCGATAGGCGTAGGCGATGGACAACAGGTTGATATTCCTGTACCACCTCCTCACCGTTTGAGAAATGGGGGGACGCAGTAGGATAGGGTAAGCGCGCCGTTGGTTGTGCGCGTCCAAGCAGTAAGGCGTGTGTGTAGGCAAATCCGCACACTGTAACGTTGAGCTGTGATGGCGAGTCCTTTAAGGACGAAGTTCCTGATTTCACACTGCCAAGAAAAGCCTCTATCGAGGTGAGAGGTGCCCGTACCGCAAACCGACACAGGTAGTCGAGGAGAGAATCCTAAGGTGTGCGAGAGAACTCTCGTTAAGGAACTCGGCAAAATGACCCCGTAACTTCGGGAGAAGGGGTGCTCTTGAGCGTGCAAGCGCATGAGAGCCGCAGTGAATAGGCCCAGGCGACTGTTTAGCAAAAACACAGGTCTCTGCAAAACCGTAAGGTGACGTATAGGGGCTGACGCCTGCCCGGTGCTGGAAGGTTAAGAGGAGTGGTTAGCGCAAGCGAAGCTGCGAATTGAAGCCCCAGTAAACGGCGGCCGTAACTATAACGGTCCTAAGGTAGCGAAATTCCTTGTCGGGTAAGTTCCGACCCGCACGAAAGGCGTAACGATCTGGGCACTGTCTCAACGAGAGACTCGGTGAAATTATAGTACCTGTGAAGATGCAGGTTACCCGCGACAGGACGGAAAGACCCCGTGGAGCTTTACTGTAGCCTGATATTGAATTTTGGTACAACTTGTACAGGATAGGTAGGAGCCAGAGATCTCGGAGCGCCAGCTTCGAAGGAGGCGTCGGTGGGATACTACCCTGGTTGTATTGAAATTCTAACCCATGCCCCTTAGCGGGGCAGGAGACAGTGTCAGGCGGACAGTTTGACTGGGGCGGTCGCCTCCTAAAAGGTAACGGAGGCGCCCAAAGGTTCCCTCAGAATGGTTGGAAATCATTCGTAGAGTGTAAAGGCACAAGGGAGCTTGACTGCGAGACCTACAAGTCGAGCAGGGTCGAAAGACGGGCTTAGTGATCCGGTGGTTCCGCATGGAAGGGCCATCGCTCAACGGATAAAAGCTACCCCGGGGATAACAGGCTTATCTCCCCCAAGAGTCCACATCGACGGGGAGGTTTGGCACCTCGATGTCGGCTCATCGCATCCTGGGGCTGTAGTCGGTCCCAAGGGTTGGGCTGTTCGCCCATTAAAGCGGTACGCGAGCTGGGTTCAGAACGTCGTGAGACAGTTCGGTCCCTATCCGTCGTGGGCGTAGGAAATTTGAGAGGAGCTGTCCTTAGTACGAGAGGACCGGGATGGACACACCGCTGGTGTACCAGTTGTCTTGCCAAAGGCATCGCTGGGTAGCTATGTGTGGACGGGATAAGTGCTGAAAGCATCTAAGCATGAAGCCCCCCTCAAGATGAGATTTCCCATTACGCAAGTAAGTAAGATCCCTCAAAGACGATGAGGTAGATAGGTTCGAGGTGGAAGTGTGGTGACACATGGAGCTGACGAATACTAATCGATCGAGGACTTAACCAAAATGTTTGAAACATTCAATGCACCGTTTATCCAGTTTTGAAAGAACAACAACTTTCTAAAAGAGGGTTTCAAGATACGAGTAGTTCGAGAAAGCGATTGAAGCTGACAAAGAAAGACGACGTATATTAAAAGCCAACAATAGTCTAGTGATGATGGCAAAGAGGTCACACCCGTTCCCATACCGAACACGGAAGTTAAGCTCTTTAGCGCCGATGGTAGTTGGGGGCTTCCCCCTGTGAGAGTAGGACGTCGCTAGGCATGTAAGACAGTCAGCATAGTGCTGACTGTTTTTTTGTACACTTTATTAGGTAGTTAGTAGCAACATGGATTAAAATTTTTTTGCTATATTTGTTGGAAATATGAAAAAAAACATTGTATAGCGAAAATATTTATGTTATATTTATTAATGTCTTAAAGAGGTCCCGTGGTGTAGCGGTTAACATGCCTGCCTGTCACGCAGGAGATCGCCGGTTCGATCCCGGTCGGGACCGCCATTTATTGATTATACAGCTCTTATGATATGAAAATATCATAAGGGCTTTTTTATTTATAGTGGCATAATAAGTTAGCTGAAAAGGAAACACCAAATTGAGAGAAGACCAGACACGGAAGTTATAGGAACTAAATTGTATATCATTACATATGTATAGTGAGACAGAAAGCATTTAATTCTTCCATATAAGCAAAAAGTTTTAAGTTTCTCAATCGACAGTGATGGGTACTGAGTTAGTAGTAGATTGAAAGTGTACGGAGGTGATTGTATGCGATATTACTATTTCTGGAGAATGATATATACAGGCATATTCATAGGATTATTAGTTATTTTGGGAGGGTGTATAGATCGAATTATTGAAATAGAAGAATCAAATACGTATCACTGGCAAAAAAATATGAATCAAACAGAATTTGAACAATTAAAAGAAGGGATGACATATTTAGAAGTCATCGAAATAGCAGGAGGCCATGGAGAAAAAGTAAGGGATAATCATTACCGCTGGGATGATGAAATACTGTTGACGCAAGCCTATATTGTTCAATTTAAGGATGAAAAATTGCTAAGTAAAGAGATTATTATAGTGAAAGGGCATTCCACTAGAAAGTAGACACGTCTAAAGAGGACGTGTTTATTTTTTTGAAAATTACTGGATGCTTTGAACATTTGCGCATGTTTCGGTAAACTAGAAGTAATGTAGCTAGGAGAGGACAAAAAGAAAATGTTTGAAATAATTATGAGGTCACTAGAAGATACGGAGAATTTTGCACTAAAGCTAGCGGAATTACTAGAAGCACAGGATACCATTACGTTAGAGGGGGATCTTGGCGCTGGTAAGACTACATTTACAAAGGCACTCGCAAAAGGGCTGGGTGTGACGAGAACAGTTAATAGCCCAACTTTTACAATTATCAAACAGTATGAGGGGCGTTTACCTTTTAATCATTTAGATGTATATCGTTTGGCGGAAAGCGATGAAGACCTTGGGTGGGACGAGTTATTTTACGGGGATGCCGTGTCAGTTGTTGAATGGGCCCATTTAATCGAACAGGATTTACCGCGGGAACGTTTAGCAATTGAAATTTACCGAATTGGGGACAATGAACGTCGTTTTGTGTTAACGCCCAATGGAGAGCGATATGAGGCATTATGTGAGGAGCTAATGAAATGATCTGGTTAGGAATTGAAACAGCGAATGCGCCGCTTTCTGTTGCTGTTGTAAAGGATGGTAAGGTAGTGGCAGAGGTTATCCAAAATATTAAATTAACACATTCTGCAGGAGCAATGCCTGCAATTGAAAATATTCTTGCAAACGCAGGAATAAAAACCAACGAATTAGATGCCATTGCTGTATCAGAGGGACCTGGTTCGTATACGGGTGTACGTATTGGTGTCACGCTTGCCAAAACACTAGCTTGGACACTACAAAAGCCATTAGTCGGTGTATCTAGTTTAAAGGCATTGGCAGCCAATGCTGCACTTTATGATGGACTAATTTGTCCTATCTTTGATGCGCGTCGTAATAATGTCTACACAGCTGTTTATAATGGAGCTGGATTCGATGTGGTTGTAGCAGATTATCACGATCATATAGACGGACTGTTAAACCGTTTGAAGGCTTTTGAATCGCCAATATTATTTATTGGAGCAGATGTCGATATCTTTTGGGATAAAATCATAGAGGTCCTTGGTGATTATGCGCTCCGAGCGCCATTTAGTGATGACTTACCTCGTGCTAGTGAGGTAATACGTTTAGCAAGTATGAGAGACTTGCCGAGCGTAGAGGCAATACATCATTTTATACCGCAATACAAGCGTATTGCTGAGGCTGAGGCAAACTGGTTAAAGGAACAAAAGGAGAAGGCACATGAGTAATGATGTAACGTATCGTAAAATGGTATCTGAAGATGTACCAGCAGTATATGCAATTGAGCTAGCATCATTTCCAGTGCCTTGGACACTTGATTCTTTTTACTATGAAATGCATGAAAATCAGTATGCTTATTACGTTCTAGCAGTGGATGAAAGCAATAATATTATAGGTTTTTGTGGTATGTGGATGGTCATAGATGCTGCACAAATTACGAATGTGGCAGTTATAGAGACTGCTCGTGGGCGTGGTATTGGCGAAGGTTTAATGCGAGAGGCGATACGCATTGCACGTGAACACGGCATGGATGTAATGAGTCTAGAGGTGCGTGAGAGCAATACAGTGGCACAAAATCTTTATCGTAAGCTTGCATTTCAAGATGGCGGTATACGTAAGGGTTATTATACAGATAACGGGGAGGATGCCCTTGTCATGTGGGTGAATTTATAATGGATAATCTAGTTATTTTAGCAATTGAATCAAGTTGTGATGAAACAGCAGCAGCCATTATTCGTAATGGTTCAGAGATTATTTCGAATGTTGTGGCTTCACAAATCGAAAGTCATAAACGATTTGGTGGGGTAGTACCAGAAATTGCATCACGTCACCATGTTGAGCAAATTACAGTTGTCATCGAAGAGGCATTAGCGAAGGCAAATATGAAACCAGCGGATTTAGATGCAGTTGCAGTAACAGAGGGCCCTGGTCTTGTAGGAGCGTTGTTAATCGGTATAAATGCGGCGAAGGCTTTTGCGTTTGCAAACAATTTGCCTATTTTAGGCGTACATCATATAGCAGGACATATTTATGCGAATGCCTTGGTACAACCGATGGAGTTTCCATTACTAGCTCTAGTGGTATCAGGTGGACACACGGAACTTGTTTATATGAAAGAGCATGGCTCATTTGAAGTAATTGGTGAAACACGAGATGATGCTGCAGGTGAGGCATACGATAAAGTTGCGCGCGTATTGGGCTTACCATATCCTGGGGGCCCACGTATTGATCAGTTGGCGCATGAAGGAGAGGAAGCTGTTGTTTTTCCTCGAGTTTGGCTGGAGGAAGATTCCTATGATTTCAGCTTTAGTGGCTTGAAATCTGCAGTCATTAACTATAAACACAATATGGATCAACGAGGAGAAGAAATTTCCCCAACAGCCGTTGCAAAAGGCTTTCAGGAAAGTGTAGTGGAAGTGTTAACGGCAAAAACATTACGCGCAGCACGTCAATATAATGTTAAGCAAGTGATTGCAGCTGGCGGTGTAGCAGCGAATAAAGGCTTACGTACATCACTTGAGGTAACTTTTGCGGACGAAGGTATCCCATTCTATGTACCACCATTGAAATTATGTACTGACAATGCTGCAATGATTGGAGCTGCAGCAGCACCGATGTTTGAAGCTGGTAAACGTGGTAATCTGACGATGAATGGTCGTCCAGGAATGGAGTTAAAATCTTGGGTGGAGTAGTGCTGTTAGTGGCTATAGGATGACTTTTAAGATAACAAGGTGTCTCAGAAATGATTCTGGGATACCTTTTTTTACTTTTTTGAAAAAATAATTAAGGGAAAGTAATTATAAAATATAAAGTAAATATATGCTTACGATAGTAAGTTATTAATTGACAAATTTTTCAGAAAATTATCCACAGGATTGTTGAAAAAACCTGTGAAAAAACTGCGAACATCCGTACTTATGCACAATTTGTTGATAACTTGTGTATAACTTGTGATTATTCTATATATAGTAGCTTATTTTTCACAAAAATATGTGGATTAAATAATTTGGAATTGTGGACAATGTGGAAAAGTCTGTTGATATGTTGATATTACTAGATTTATAGTGTGTATAAAACTGTGGGCATTTTTTGTCGAAAAATAGCACTTGACCAATATATATGAAAAATGAAGGCGAGTAAAGAAAAAAACCATGTGACAAGGCACATGGCTTTACAAAGTGTTATGCAATAATATTTTCCAACTCTTCATTTAATTCAAGCCATTCCATTTCCAATAGCTCATGTTGCTCTTTTGAGGTAGCTAATTCACTTTGCAATTGCGTAATTTTTTCATGATCTGTAAAGATTTCAGGATTACAAAGCGCTTCTTCTAAATGAGCGATTTCAGTATCTATTTCTTGCATCTTTCCTTCTAATTCTTCGATGGAGCGTCGAATTTGGCGCTCACGTTTTTTTACTTCTTTGTCTATTTTAGAGGTAGAAGTTTTTTCTAATGCTTCTGTATGGACTTGCGGTTGAGCAGCAGCTTTCATTTGTGCAATTTCTAAAAGTTCCTGTTTTTTCTCAAGGTAATAATCATAGTCACCTAGATACTCGAATGAGCCATCACCCGACAGCTCAACAACTTTTGTTGCAATTCGATTAATGAAATAGCGGTCGTGCGATACAAATAATAGGGTTCCAGGATAATCAATGAGCGCATTTTCCAACACTTCTTTACTGTCTAAATCTAAATGGTTGGTTGGCTCATCGAGAATAAGAAAGTTGGCCTTTTGCATCATCAACTTCGCTAATGCAAGTCGTGCCTTCTCACCACCAGATAGAGAAGTAACAGCTTTATCAACATCTTCTCCACTGAATAGGAAGCGGCCAAGAACAGTACGAATATCCTTTTCATTCATTAATGGCCATTCATCCCACAGCTCTTTTAAGACACTTTTATTGCTCGAAAGTTTCGCTTGTTCTTGATCATAATAGCTAATCTGTACATTCGTACCGTAGCGAATTTCCCCTGCGAGAGCTGGCAAATCCTTCACAATGGTTTTTAGTAAAGTCGATTTACCGACACCATTTGGACCTACGAGTGCAATCCGATCCTCCCGGAAAGTACGCAGTGAAATACCACTTGAAATTTGCTTCTCCCCGTAACCAACAGCTAATCCATCAATTGACAACACATCGTTTCCACTTTGGCGGTCAATCGTAAAGCCGAAGCTAGCAGATTTTTCATCGCCATCGGGAGAGTCCATCCATTCTGTACGTTCGAGCATTTTACGACGGCTTTGAGCCATTTTTGTCGTAGAGGCACGCGCTATATTTTTTTGGATAAAGTCCTCAAGCTTAGCCTTCTCATCCTGTTGACGCTCAAACATCTTCATGTCACGCTCATAGTTTTTCGCTTTTTCGTCTAAATAGGCACTATAGTTTCCAGGATACTTTGTCACACGATGACGAGAGACTTCATAGACAATCGAAACCACTTGGTCTAAGAAATAACGGTCATGAGAAACAATTAAAATCGCGCCTTCATAGCCTTTTAAATATGTCTCTAACCATGACAGTGTCTCAATATCTAAATGGTTAGTTGGCTCATCGAGAATTAATAAGTCAGGTTTGCTCAGAAGGAGTTTTGCAAGTGCTAAACGTGTACGCTGTCCCCCTGATAGCGAGCTAATAGCTTTATCATAGTCTTCAGGATAAAACTGCATACCGTGAAGTACAGAACGAGTATCTGATTCATATTGATAACCGCCTGCATCCTTAAAATCGTGCTGTAATTGGTCATACTCGGACATAACTTTGGCGTACATATCGGCATTTTCATAAACAGCTGGGTCAGCCATTTGTTGTTCTAGGGAACGTAAAGTCTTCTCTTGTGCATGAAGCGCTTCGAAAATTGTCATCATTTCGTCCCAAATAGATAATGTAGAGTTTAGCCCAGCATGTTGTTCTAAATATCCGATTTGTACACCCTTTGGAATAATGATATCACCAGAGTCATACGACATTTGACCAGCAATTATTTTTAGTAAAGTGGATTTACCAGCGCCGTTGCGCCCTACTAATGCTACGCGATCACGGTGTTGAACTTCTAGTTTTACGCCACTTAAAATTTCATCTGCAATGAAGGATTTATATAGTTGATTGACTTGTAATACAATCATTCTTGACACCTCAATTCCTTCTTAGTGTAATAGATGGGAGATTTGCTTGCAATGTCAGTGCTTTACTTATTCCGAGCTGTCATGTAAGATTGAAACGATTTCCCTTTAGTTAGTGGCGTAATAGACGCCACTAACTAAAGGGAAATCCCCCAGTGGATGTCAAAAATTTTAATCGTATAAGCATGTTTCAAAATCAGTATTCAAATCCGCTGAGGCGAATTTGATGTGTTTATAAGGAGGAAAAAGTTTGAAACAAGATGTGAAAATTCCACAAGCCACAACCAAAAGACTTCCTCTTTACTATCGATTTATCCAAAACTTTGCACAAGAGGGTATGGAACGTATCTCGTCGAAGGAACTGAGTGAAGCAATGAAAATTGACTCTGCAACTATTCGCCGTGACTTTTCTTATTTCGGAGCGCTGGGCAAAAAAGGATATGGCTATGATGTACAGCATTTATTAACGTTTTTTAGCCAAACACTTGATCAGCATGAAACAACAAAAGTGGCGTTAATTGGTGTAGGGAATTTAGGTAATGCGTTATTAAAGTATAATTTCCAGAAAAATCATAATACACATATTGTGGTTGCATTTGATTCAAAGGCACCAAAAGAGGGGAAAATGACAAGTAATATTCCTGTTTATCACCCTGATTTATTAGAAGAAAAGTATGCGGAATACGGCGCGGAACTTGCAATATTAACGGTATCACCACGCTCAGCACAAAAAATGGCTGACCGATTAGCGGCGATGAATGCCAAGGGTATATTAAATTTTACGCCAGAGCGCATTACGGTACCGGAGAAGATGCAACTGTTAACAATTGATTTGTCGGTAGAATTGCAGGCATTAATTTATTTAATACGTAATCAGGAAGAATAGAGATTACATAGAGGATTGGAATTTTTGTCAAATCACGGTGCTAGATTCAACGGTTTAAAGATATCTAGACGAAAAACTTTCACATATAATTAGTTAGCAAAATGACGAAATATGCGTTAAAATGGTGGATATAAAGAGGAGGTGGCTTTAGTGGGTGGTATTGGTCCTATGAGCCTCATTATTATCGGTGTTGTTGCTTTATTAATTTTTGGTCCTAAGAAGTTACCGGAGCTAGGTAAAGCATTCGGTTCAACTCTTCGTGAATTCAAAAATGCTACTAAAGGATTAGCAGACGATGAAGATGATGACAAGAAAAAGAAAGAACTAGATAAGTAAGTTAGGATGTTTGAGGAATGAATCCAAAAGATCTAACTGTCATTCAACATATAGAAGAATTAAGAAAACGGCTTTTCATTGTTGCCGTTTTCTTTGCGCTAGCGATGATTGGAAGCTTCTTTGTTGCAAAACCACTTGTAAAGTATATTCAAGATACAGGTAAATCATATAATTTAGAACTCCATGCATTTGATGTGACGACACCACTTGCTATATATTTTCAAGTGATTTTTTTACTTGCGTTTATTCTCTCTTCACCAGTGTTAATGTATCAATTATGGGCATTTATTAGCCCAGGTCTCCGTGAGGTAGAGCGTAAAGCAACACTAAGTTATATACCATATTCGTTTATTTTATTTATTGCCGGATTATCTTTTTCTTATTTTTTACTGTTCCCATATGTCATGAAGTTTATGATGAATTTATCTGGGGAACTTGAAATTACTCAGGTAATAGGTGTACATGAATATTTCTCATTTTTATTTAAACTTACAATACCTTTTGGTTTTCTGTTCCAACTGCCTATTGTGGTATTGTTCTTTTCACGTATAGGCTTATTAAGTCCTAATTTACTAATACGTATTCGAAAATATTCTTATTTTGCACTGTTTGTCTGTGCTGCATTGATAGCTCCACCTGAATTAGGATCACATTTAATGGTTTCAGTACCGTTATTTATGCTTTATGAAGTTAGTATCATGATTTCACGTGTTGGCTATAAGAAATATTTAAAATCAGAAGAAATTCGTTTGAAGGAAGAACAAGAGGCTGAGCAAAAGCGTCAGGTTGAAGAAGCTCTTGAGCAACAGCGCCGACAAATTGAAGAATTAAAATAATAGTTAACTCATGATAGCTCGTTGCATTCTAGATGCACCGGGCTTTTTGTTATTTAGGGGATGGTAGTTATTAAATAGGGCTCGGGTATTTCACACCGTTCTAATAATAGAATGCGCTGATAGTCTTTTATTGCTTAGCATACGTTATATTAGTACCCAGCAATAGAAAAACCGCTCGGATATTAGAAAAACCAGAGCGGTTAAAAAAATTATTGCATTTTTTCTAGTTCTTCAAGAAACTTTTGTAGTGGTTCTGCATAGAATTGTACGAGTGTCACAAATCCATTTAACATTACATGTGCGATGATTGATGTCCAGATTCTTTTTGTTTTGTGATATAAAAAAGCAAAGATCAAACCACAAATGGTATAGAGCAAGATATGTGAAAAATCGAAGTGAATGAGCGCGAAGAAAATGGCACTCACGATGGCCGCTACCCAGAAGTTCGTTGTTTGGACAAGCGAGCCAAAAATAACACGGCGGAAGACGAACTCCTCCAAAATAGGTCCAAATACAACAATAGCTAAAATAGCGATTGGGGCACCTTTGGCAATAGCAACAATATCAGCTGTGTTTTGTGAGCCGCCTTCGATGCCAAATATGGCCATTTCAATAGCTGCACCGATCATTTGTCCGAAAAATACAAGGAAGAAACCTAAAATACCCCACATAATTGTTAGTGGTATTGTTTCCTTTTTACCTTGATAGACATCCCAAAATGATTTGTCACGAGATGTTAAAATTAAACTTAGAATCAAAGCAATGGCAAAGCTAAGCGCGATATACCAACCTTGCGTTATTGGGGCCGCCTGCGCAGCAGGTAAACCCGTCGTACTCATCACAACTTTGTGGAACGGCAAAATGAGCCATCTGCCTGACAACTGCATGATAATGTAAATGATTAAAACATAAAGAGCCGTTTTTTTATGGTTAATACCTTTTAGAGAATTATTCACTGACAAAATCCTTTCCATTCATATGCTTCCTTTCTATTGTAGAGGAATATGGAAAGAAAACAAAATTTTTCGAAGTTCTGGCTTGCAAAAAAAGAAGTGATTGATTATCATAATAAATGTGTTAGCACTCATTGATATAGAGTGCTAATAAACTCTCAACAAATATTTTATTATTAGGAGGTTGTTTCACTTGTTAAGACCACTAGGAGATCGTATTGTAATCGAACTAATCGAGGTAGAAGAAAAGTCTGCATTTGGAATTGTACTACCAGATTCTGCGAAAGAAAAACCGCAAGAAGGTAAAGTAGTAGCAGTTGGGACAGGTCGTATTTTAGAAAACGGACAACGTGTAGAGCTTGACATTAAAGTTGACGACCACATTATATTCTCTAAATACTCGGGTACAGAAGTGAAATATGAAGGCAATGAATATTTAATTTTACGTGAAAGCGATGTTCTTGCAATTATTTAATAAAACACAACTATTTAAATTAAGCTTAACGAATATTCCATTCCAGGAGGTAAATTCAAATGGCAAAAGATATTAAATTCTCAGAAGAAGCTCGTTCATTAATGCTTCAAGGTGTAGATAAATTAGCAAACGCAGTGAAAGTGACATTAGGTCCTAAAGGTCGTAACGTCGTTTTAGAAAAAAAATTCGGTTCACCACTTATTACAAATGACGGTGTAACTATCGCAAAAGAAATAGAGCTTGAAAATGCCTATGAAAATATGGGCGCAAAATTAGTAGCAGAGGTTGCTTCTAAAACTAACGAAATCGCAGGGGATGGTACAACAACTGCAACGGTTCTTGCACAAGCAATCATCCGTGAAGGTTTGAAAAACGTAACAGCTGGTGCAAATCCAGTGGGTATCCGTAAAGGGATCGACAAAGCGGTAGCAGCAGCTCTAACAGAATTACATGCAATTTCTCGTCCAGTAAGTAACAAAGAAGAGATCGCACAAGTTGCGGCTATTTCTGCTGCTGACGAAGAAGTTGGTGAATTAATCGCAGAAGCTATGGAACGTGTTGGTAACGACGGTGTTATCACAATCGAAGAGTCTAAAGGCTTCACAACTGAACTTGATGTTGTAGAAGGTATGCAATTCGACCGTGGCTATGCATCTCACTATATGGTAACAGATACTGATAAAATGGAAGCGGTGCTTGATAACCCATACATTTTAATTACAGATAAAAAAATTACAAATATCCAAGAAGTTTTACCATTATTAGAACAAGTAGTACAACAAGGTCGTCCACTATTAATTATCGCTGAAGATGTTGAGGGTGAAGCTCTTGCAACACTTGTTGTAAACAAACTTCGTGGTACATTCAACGCTGTAGCGGTGAAAGCACCTGGTTTTGGTGATCGTCGTAAAGCGATGCTTGAAGACATTGCTATTTTGACAGGTGGTCAAGTTATTACTGAAGAATTAGGATTAGATCTAAAATCTGCGGATGTTACTTCACTTGGTCGAGCAGCGAAAGTGGTTGTCACAAAAGACAATACAACAATCGTAGAAGGCGTTGGCGGTACAGATGCAGTTGAAGGGCGTATTGGCCAAATTCGTGCGCAACTTGCTGACACAACTTCAGAATTTGATAAAGAGAAATTACAAGAACGCCTTGCTAAACTAGCTGGCGGTGTAGCAGTTATCAAAGTTGGTGCTGCCACAGAAACTGAACTAAAAGAACGTAAGCTTCGCATTGAAGATGCCCTTAACTCAACGCGTGCAGCTGTTGAAGAAGGTATCGTTTCAGGTGGTGGTACGGCACTCCTTAACGTATACGCAGCAGTTGAAAAAGCAGCGGACGTAGCAGACGGAGACGTAGCAACAGGCGTTAAAATCGTTCTTCGTGCATTAGAAGAGCCAGTTCGTCAAATTGCAAACAACGCAGGTCTTGAAGGTTCAATCATCGTTGATCGTTTAAAACGCGAAGAAATTGGTGTAGGCTTCAATGCTGCAACAGGCGAATGGGTAAATATGATGGAAGCAGGCGTAGTAGACCCAGCGAAAGTAACTCGTTCAGCTCTACAAAATGCAGCATCTGTCGCAGCTCTATTCTTAACAACTGAAGCGGTTGTTGCAGATATTCCAGAACCAGCAGGCGGAGGCATGGGTATGCCTGACATGGGCGGTATGGGCGGCATGATGTAATAAACTGCTACAACCCTTGATAGATAAGGGTTTGCATGTAAGCTAAAAGTGAAATGCTAACATTTTGCTAACATATAGAAATATAATCGAGGCTTCTCATGAGTTGTATAAACTTTTGAGAAGCTTCTTTTTTGATTTCTTTTGTAACGTGGAGCTAGGCATTCTTAGTGATTTAATCATCTGAGTGGTCAAGTCTATCCATGGTTTGTTCGAGTGCTAAACCTCTTCTACTAAAAGTGGAGTGTATGACAAAATGAGTGAGGTGTGAAGTCAGGTTTTAACTTTGTGATTGCAAGAAGTCTAGACATCCTGAGTTGTACTCTTTTGATGACGATAGGGTATCCGGTGATAAGAAACATCAAGTAGTCTAGCGCCAAACCTTGATTCTTAGCAGTTTTTAAGAACAGTGCAAGTGCTTTCTTTTTTATAATTAGGGACTTCTTTTTCCTCCAGTTGTTCAATGGAATCAGGAAAAACAGAATTGTCTATTGCCGTTTATAATGTACATAGGAAACAATAAGAAAATCTTAAGAATTGGTGTGTGAGTTTGTTAAGATTTAATTAGTATTATATCCTTATACGAATCCTATAGGGTGATCACATGAACCTAAAGAGATGGAGGAGTGACTGTAGTTGAACATTTTGATTTGTGATGATGATAAAGAAATTGTAAGAGCGATTAGCATTTATTTAGAAAATGAGGGGTATCAAGTATTCAAAGCTTACAATGGTATAGAGGCAATCGATGTTATTCGAGATCACGTTATTCACCTAATTATTATGGATATTATGATGCCAAAAATGGATGGCATTACGGCGACGATGAAGATTCGGCAAGATAATATGATTCCGTTAATTATGCTTTCTGCTAAGTCGGAGGATTATGACAAAATACTCGGATTAAATATCGGAGCTGATGATTATATGGCCAAGCCATTTAATCCTTTAGAACTTGTGGCTAGAGTGAAATCTCAGCTAAGAAGGTATACGACATTTGGCAGTCTTGAGGTGAGTAGTTATGTAATTCAAACGGGCGGGCTCATGATTAATGATGAACAGAAAGTCATTACGGTTGATAAACAAGAGGTTCATTTGACACCAGTGCAGTATAAAATTTTAAAGCTTCTTACAGCAAATGCTGGGAAAGTATTCACAATTGAAGAGATTTACGAAAAGGTATGGAATGAAAGGGCCATTAATCCAGAAAATACGGTTGCGGTTCATATTCGAAAGATTCGAGAAAAAATTGAAATAAATCCAAAAGAGCCGAAATATTTAAAAGTCGTATGGGGAGTTGGGTATAAAGTTGAGAAATATTAGTCATGCACTCATTACGAAAGTGGTTGTGTTTCTGATTGCCATCGTTTGTTTAACGGGTACAGCGAAGGCAATTATCAACATGGAATTTGATGAGGTTCATCTTAGTAGCATAAATCAAGATAATTATTTTGAAAGCCGAGCATTCGCTGATGAAAGTTACAGCCTTATTGCCTCCTTAGCGCAATTAATCAGAAAATACAAAAGTGAAGAACATATTTTAAGTGGTAAGACACTAACAGAAGAAGATATTAGACAAATCGAAGAAGATTTATATAATGACTTCCGTTATTCATACAGATATAATCCGAATTTGAGTGAAGCAGAAAATAAGCGCATGTATCAAGAAAAATATGCTGATGACATAAATAGTAAAAAAGACGAAAGCATGAAAGAACAGGTAAGAGAATTTTATCGGTTACTCAGCACATTAGAAGCATATGAGGGAATCATGTTTTATGCGAGTGACGGTGAACATGTATTCTCCAATAGTGAACTAAACAAGAAAGAGCAATTTGAATCATTTGGTGCTTATATGCTATTTGAGGATTATCAACAAAAACTTTATCCAAATGAAGTGAAAGAAAGCCAATACTTAGATTACTTTACACGCGAAGTTGAAATGTTGAATCCACAAACAGACATTATTTATGTGGCGTTTAAAGAATCTTTCTTACAACAAAAAATGCAGGAATGGGAAAAAGACAAAACGATTGCCAAAAGTTCTCTTAATGAATGCATAGTATTTCTAGCAGGGTTTATTTTATCTTTGGTTTATTTAATCATAGTTATTGGAAGAACGTCATTTAAAGATAAAGAAATTCATTTTCATGTCATTGACAAACTATATAATGATCTCAACATTGTGATAGTCGTTTGTTTAACAGCGATGTGGATAGCAGTGATTGTTGAAGTGTTGCATGATATGTCCATGCTCCTCACGGTACCTATTTTTATCATTGCCTTACTGATGATTTTATCGCTCGTAAAGCATATCAAAAATAGATCATTACTTCAGCATACACTCATATATCAAATTCTTAAAAAGGTTTTTCTTTTAGTAAAACATGTATTTGATAGTGGCAGTATGGGTGTGAAAGTCGTGCTGCTTGTCATTGGTTATCCATTAGTAGTTGCGGCAACGTTTTTCGTATTTCCCATTACCATGGGTCTAGCAGCCTGGTTTGCAATGAAAAAGGTGAAGTCGTTTAACCGCATTAAAGAGGGCGTAGAACAAATTAAGAATGGGGATCTTCTTCATCGCATTGAAGTAGACGGAAAAGGAGAGTTTAGCCGACTTGCATCGAATATTAATAGTATTACCGATGGGTTAAAAAAGTCGGTGGATAGTGAGATCAAGAGCGAGCGTTTAAAAACAGAGCTCATTACGAATGTTTCGCATGATATCAGGACGCCTTTAACGTCAATCATTACGTATGTCGATTTATTAAAAATAGAAAACGACCCTGAAATAATTGCTGAATATGTGGACGTGTTAGATCAAAAATCGAAAAGACTCAAGCTCTTAACAGATGATTTATTTGAAGCGGCTAAAGCATCAAGTGGAAGTATCCCTGTTCAGTTAGAACGGATTGACATCGTATCATTACTAAGGCAAGGAATAGGGGAAATGGGTGAAAAAATTGAAGCGTCGTCATTAGATTTTAAGTTGGCTAACCCAACAGAAAAGGTGTATGTGAAGGCTGATGGTAAACTCCTATGGCGCTCCATCGAAAATTTATTCTCGAATATTTTTAAATACGCACAGCCTGCATCAAGGGTTTATATTGATGTTGAAGATTTAGGGAATGAAATACTCGTGACATTTAAAAATATTTCAGCATATGAATTAAATATTTCAGTCGATGAGCTAATGGAACGTTTTAAACGAGGGGATGAATCTAGATCAAGTCAAGGTAGCGGATTAGGATTGTCGATTGCTGAAAGCCTTATTCACATCCAGCACGGAAAGTTCTTAGTTCAAGTAGATGGCGATTTATTTAAGGCAATGATTTATCTACCAAAATTTCCAAATGAATAATGTAGCAACGGAAGATTAGAAGAACTGCTGTAAGTATTTCGTTAGTCGATTAGTTAAACAAAAGGGCAGTGAGTAAAGTGTAGACTAATCGTATTATTAAGGGCACTACTATTTATCGCGGGACACCTCTCAAAAATATTTTTGAGAGGTGTTTTTGTGTGTTGATGATTCTTAAGATCCGTGTTCTCTGGTAGCAATAGAATGGATTATCAAATTCTACTCTATGTTTCGTAAATCATGGGATTTTTTTTTATGAATATTTTCTGTTGTAATTGCCATAAAAGAAACCATGCTTAAATGAATGTTATTGTCATATTGCACTAGCAAACTATTTGTTCTCAATTCAGTAAAACAATGAATAATAAAATTTCTTGTTGTTTTTCAACTAATTATATCTTACAATACAAAAGAAAATGATAATGATAATCGTTATCATTCAAAATGAGTAATGTAGATAGAGGTGAAATCTTGGATAAACAAGATATAAACAGAATCGGGATGGGCAATATTTATTATGCGATTATTGTTCTTTTAGTAGCCTTAATATTGTTATCCGCCGTTTTTTCTGTATCGATAGGACAAGTCAATATACCGTTCAAGCAATCTATGGATATATTATTGCATGCTATGACCAATGGGCGGCTTGGCTCGCTCGATAATGTCCAAAGTGAATCCTACTTGAATATTATTTTACAGGTGAGGATGCCCCGCGTTATTTTGGCATTGCTGATTGGCATAGGTCTTTCATTGTGTGGAACCGTCATGCAAGCAGTTGTGCAAAATCCGCTTGCTGACCCCTATATACTGGGCATTTCGTCAGGTGCTTCTTTAGGTGCAACATTTGCCATTCTAGTGGGCTTTGGTAGTAGTGCGCTTTTGGCTCAATTTGGTGTAGCGTTCGGTGCCTTTGTTGGTGCGATGTTTACGTCAATGGCAGTACTTATTTTATCGAGTATAGGCGGTAAAGCGACATCCGTAAAACTCGTTCTTTCAGGGGTTGTGATTGGCGCATTATGTAGTTCTTTCTCAAGCTTAATTATCTTTTTTGCTAATGATGCCGAAGGAATTAAAACTGTTACATTTTGGTCTATGGGAAGCTTGGCCTCTGCAAGCTGGGAGAAAACGCCTATCATGGCAGTAGTAATTTTACTTGGTGGTGGACTGTTCCTGTTCCAACATCGCGTATTAAATACGATGCTTCTAGGTGATGAATCAGCTATTACCCTTGGTATTAATTTAAGCATCTACCGTAAATTTTATATGATTGTCACTGCACTCATTACAGGAACAATGGTCGCATACGCAGGAATGATTGGTTTTGTAGGCTTGATTATCCCACATATCACAAGGGGGATTTTTGGAGCGGATCATAAACGATTAATGTTAGGGACTTTACTTTTAGGCGGACTGTTTATGATTTGGGCAGACATCTTGTCAAGAACATTAATACATAATGTGGAATTGCCTATTGGTATCATCACATCAGTTATAGGATCGCCATTATTTATCTATATGATTGTGAAAAAAGGCTACAACTTCGGAGGGTAGAAAATGGAATTGACTGCAAAGGATATGGAAATAAGGATAGGGAAGAAAGAAATTATTAAAAATGTTTCAATCCACGTAAAAAGACAACAATTTGTTGGCCTTATCGGACCAAATGGATGTGGGAAATCAACGCTATTAAAAAGTATTTATAAAAGCTTGGTTCCACAACAGGGCATGGTTTTTTTAGATGATTTAGATGTCTTAAAAACTTCCGAGAAAAAAATTTCTCAGCGATTGGGTGTCGTAGGGCAGTTTAATGAAATGCATTTTGATTTGTCAGTACAACAAATGGTGATGTTGGGCAGGACACCGCATAAAAAAATGCTAGAGTCCGATAAACAAGAAGATTTTGAGATTGTCGAGGAAGCCTTAACAACTACAAATTTACTTGAATACAAAAATCGTGGTTTCTTATCGTTATCTGGTGGGGAAAAACAAAGGGTTATTCTTGCGAGAACTATCGCGCAACAACCTAAATTTATGATTTTAGATGAACCAACGAACCACTTAGATATCCGCTATCAGATTGAAATTTTATCATGTGTAAAAAGTTTGAACATAGGTGTTCTTGCAGCGCTTCATGACTTAGAAATGGCAGCGCATTACTGCGATTATCTGTACGCAATAAAAGAGGGAGAGGTCTATGCTCACGGTACACCAGAAGAAGTTTTAACATCAGATACAATTCAAGCATTATATCAAATAAAATGCCAAACATATACGAATCCTGTTACAAATGGATTGAGTTTTGCGTATGGAATATAGGAGGATCACAGTGAAAAAGAAATTATTACTTGGAATTGGTTTAGCAGCGGTGTTAACATTAACAGCTTGTGGAGGAACAACTAAAAATACCTCAACGGAAAAAGAAACGCAAGAGCATTACCCATTGACGATTCAAAATTTTTCGAAAGCTGAAGGCGGAACAACATGGGCTAACAAAGATCAAGTGTTTGATAAAGCACCTGAAAGAATTATGGCTAATACTCGTCCAGCAGCAGAGCTATTATTGCATTTAGGTTTAGGCGATAAAATTGTAGGGGTAGGGGCCAACTTTGGAGAACCCGACAAATCAGTAGAGGAAGATTACTCGAAATTAAATATTCTAAGTGATGAATATGTTGGTAAAGAAGTAACTTTAGGAACTAACCCAGACTTAGTCTTTGGACGAGGCGGTTTATTTGATAATGCAGATTGGGGTGTAGGTACTGTAGATACACTCAATGATATGAATATTAAAACCTATGTACTAGAGTCATCAGTTACAGATGGAACGTATGCTTCTATTTATAAAGACATAGAAAACATCGGTAAAATTTTTAGTGTTCAAGATAAAGCAGATAATTTTATAAAAGAGCTTAAAGATCGACAAGAAACAATTACTTCAAAATTAGAAAGTATTAAAGAGCACAAAACATTTGCTTATTTGCATACTAACGATCCAAAGGAGCTTTTTGTCTATCCAGCACATGGTGAAACATTCTTCAATGATGCTTTTAATATGATTAAGTTAGATAATATTTTTAAGGATGAAGTAGGAGATGTAAGTGTTGAAACACTTATTGAGGCTGATCCAGATGTCTTAATTATACCTAATTGGGATGGCTCAGACCTTGGAAAAGTGCGTGAAGCCATCTATGCCAATCCAAAATTATCAAGCATGAAGGCAATCAAAAATAAACAGATGTATATAGTAGATTACAATTATTTGTTTGGCTATGGGTATAATACGATAGACGGAATGGAACTTTTAGCAAAAGAAATGTATCAAGACTTGTTTAAATAGAATTAATGTTGCTGCGCATGCTGAAAATATGCTTGCTTCCGAGCATTCTAAAATAAGTAAAAAATGAAGCCCCCTTGCAGTTCAAATTAGCTGCATTAGGGGCTTTTTGTATGACTAGATTCGATTAATAGTGGTTGCATTGAAAAGCTGGCTCCTGTTCAATGTAGTTTGCTTAACAAGGAGCAGCTCGCGGTCCCAACAAACTGTAACAGGATGTTTTTGATCTACATATAACAATTGTGTATAAATGTCATTACACTTGTTTTTTAATACAACCGTATCCAGTAGCGTTGGCGTTGCATTCGAAAATAGTCGATTGCTTCCTTCATTGTCCAGAGCTCAAAAAATAACTTTGCTCGATTCACTTTAGAACAGTGATTAATCATATATATATCTGCCTCTGACAGGGCATATGGCATTATATCTTCATTGAAACGATCTATCTTTTCAACATCGACGCCAACACGACCTTGATGGGTTAGCGCAGCGACAATCCAATCGCCAGAGTGTGACAGATTAAAGTCGCCTTGCCAACGATTGTTGTTGGCAATATACGGGCGGCCAATGCAATTACGAGTAATTTTTGCATGTTGTAAATCTGTAAATTCGCGAATCATCCATCTAATGTGAGCGGTCTCAAGTAATGCCTTCTGCCGATCCAGCCAGTGCTTATACCTTAATGTTCTTATACAATCTTCATCTGGAAGGTTCAATAACAATGCTTCAGATTCCCATTGTAATAATTGTGGGCCAAGAGGTAGCATGAATAAGTGTACGCCATTTTTCACCCTACTTGAACAAGACATTATTTGACTCCCACAGAGAGTGGCTTTGGAAAATAGCCCATTTGGATACCGTAATTTATCATTGTTTTGATAAAGGTTGGATTTGGCTCAGCACAAGCGACATCCGTATTCATTAGAAATTCCTGCGTTTTTTTTGTATTAAAGATAAATGGGGAATCGCTTGCTCCATCACCCTCAAGCTGAGCAATGGCTAATGCTAAATATTCCTGCAATGCTTGTGGATGGTCTGCGTGTAATAACCAGTATTCATACTCGTCTGCCGCTATCACTTCCAAGTCATAGCCCAGTCCCTTCAGACCTTCAATGAAATTGAGATATGATAGGGGTACAGGGTTACATATGTGGAATGTATGGCCGTTTGAATTCGGCTGGCATGCTAATGCAACAAGTGCTTGGCTCGCGTAATTTATCGGTGTAAAATCAACATGCCAGTTAGCTTCTGGTGTTTTCCCTAAACAAAGCATTGATTTAATCATTCGATAAAAAGCATTATCATCCATATTGCGCTGAAACTTACCTGTTTCGGAATGACAAGTTAAATTTCCTACACGGTAAATAGAAGCTGGAATCCCATCTTCAACAGCATTTCTAACGAGCTTCTCAGCCTCTAATTTACTTTGGTTATAAACATTTTCAAGTGAAACATCATAGTTAAAATCTCCATGAACTTGATTTGGTACCCATTGCTTTGCCGCGAGCTCCTCTGGAATCCCAATTGTTGAAACATAATGGAAATGAACTCCAGCTTTGCGTTTCGCAAGATTAAGCAAGTACCTCGTACCCTCAATATTGACATCGCGAAATTGTGCAACCGCTCCAAAATGTCTGACATCGGCACCACAATGAATAATCGCATCGATGTTATCAGTAAGTGTACGCTCATCGTCCGTTGATAATTGGAGTGCTGGTTTTGCTAAATCTCCTTGAATGATTGTTACACGCTGATCCAACATAGCGATAATTGAATCATCGAAATAAAATTGCATACTATCTGTTAATTTTTCATCGAGCGTTGCATGTGCATTTTCTCTAATGAGACAGTAAATATGAGCAGTCGTTTTAGTCAATAGCTCATGTAAAACATGACTTCCTAAGAAGCCTGTCGCTCCTGTTAATAAGACATTATTCATTGGCAATGGTTTCGTAGTTTGAGTGACTGGTAGAACACTTGGCTCCATCAAGTTCTTCAGAACAAAGTCAGCCGAATAATCAGTTGTAGCATTATCCTCAGGTTGATAGCTGCTCATATAGTTATCTAATTCTGCAATTGTTTGATACTGGAAGAAATCTTGGATTTTTAAAAAAGGCGCATGTTTTTTTACTTGAACAAGAATTTCCAATATTTTTAGTGAATGTCCACCAATATGAAAGAAATTATCATGAATCCCTACACGATCAATCCCGAGTACATGTTCCCAAGCATGTGCTAGCATTTGCTGTATTGCATTTTCTGGCGCATCATAGTGGCTTGTTAAAGGTATTGCAACATCTATCTCAGCTAATTGTTTGCGGTCGATTTTACCAGTAGGGGACAAAGGCATTTCTTGAACTTCGATTAAGCGTTCAGGTAGCATATATTCAGGTAAATTACGTGCTAAATGGTCTCTGATTTCTGCCTGATTTACCTGCATCCCACTGGATACAGTATAGTAAGCAAATAGGCTATTATTTCCATCCGCCATTTTCTTCGCGAGAATCACTGCTTCTTGTATGCAAGGTTGGTTGGCCATTACGACTTCAATTTCCCCAATCTCAATTCGAAACCCTCTTACTTTGATTTGCGAATCTTTGCGACCGACAAATTCAATGACACCACTCGGCAATAAGCGCACTAAATCACCTGTTCGATACATCAATTTCTCAGGGTTATCCGAAAACAAATGAGGGACAAATGCTTCGGCGGTTTTTTCAGGTTGATTTAAATAACCAGCAGCTAAACCTGTACCTGCGATATACAATTCCCCAGGTTCATTAATCGGACAAAGTTGCCCATCCTTATTGACAATATACATTTCATAATTTGCAATCGGTTTACCGATAGGGATACTTGATTGGTTGTCCTTTATGGCTTTGTTTACTTTGTAATAAGAAGATAGAACTGTACATTCTGTTGGGCCATAGACATTAATAATTTCCGTAGTTGTGCCAAATTTTTCTTGCCACTTTTGTAAAACGGCAGACATAAGTGCTTCTCCACCGACTGACAAATATTTGAGTGATGTCAGTGCATCTTTGTACTCTATAGGGAGATAAGTCGCGAGTTGAGTAAAGAAAGCATTTGGTACAGTAGCCGTTGTCACTCTTTCACGCTTAATCATATCTGCAAATGCCTCAATCGACACCCGTTCTATAGTTGTTAACATATGCAATCTAGCACCGGAGAAGAAAGCTGTAAATGTTTCTGTAATAGATGGATCAAAACTATAGGAGATAAATTGAGAATAGACATCTCGCTCCGAGGATTTATAAATTCTTTGATTATCCGTTATTAAATTGACAACAGAATAATGTCTAAGCATCGTCCCTTTTGGCTTGCCCGTAGATCCCGATGTATAAATGATATAGGCTAAATCAGCAGGGGCTAAATCAATGTTGATATTGTGTTTTGAAAAGGTCTCTTCCATCTGATTTAGGATAAATATTGTGCGAGTGTGAAAATCACTATGTAGTAAATCATTAAGTAATAAAGTATGTTCATCTTTGGTTAGTATGAAGGGTGCACCTGTATCGTTCAATAGATAGTGACAACGTTCCTTTGGGTAGCTTGGATCAATAGGAACATATACGCCACCGGCTTTCAAAATGCCTAGCAAACTGACGACAGTTTCCTTACAACGTTCCATGACAATTGCCACATAATCACCTTTTTGTAGTCCATTAGCTACTAGCATATGGGCAATTTGATTGGAGCGTTCGTTTAGCTGACGATAAGTCATCGTGCCACCATCAAACGACAAGGCAATTCTATCTGCAAACAATGCAGCTGATTGATAAAAAATTTCTGGTATAGTTTTATCTTTTTCATAAGAGGAATTCGTTTGATTTAGCGCCAGGTATAATAACTTTTCCTTATTCGTTAATAATTGCGTACGATTAGTAGGTAGAAACTTTAGCTCATTCGTTTCCGTATTAACATCTGGTGTAATTAAGTCAAGTCCATGTTTTATATTCAATCATGTCAACTCCTATTTGTAAAAAAGTATTCAATGGAAAAGTCATTCCCATTGAATACATTTTCATTATGATTTCACTATAAATGAATTAACAACAGTTGATAGTTCAGTAGATAGCTCATTTAACACCTGTGCTTCATCTGATACTTTGTGCACAGCATCCAGCTGAGATACAGAAGCCACAGCTACTGCTCGTGTATTATCTCTAGAATTTACCGAAAATTCCTCTGTATCCTGAACAGATGATGTTACCTCTTCCATACCAGCGGCCATTTCTTCAATTGTTGCTGATAACTCTTGAATCTGACCTGAAACTTGATGAATCGAAGTTAGAATTTGGCCAAATGATTTCTCGGAATCATTAATCATCACCAAGCCATTGTCTACTTCCTCTACAGCACGCATCATCACATTTACAGATTCATTTGTATCATGTTGGATATGAGATATAAGTGTAGAAATTTCCCTTGCCGATGCCTCTGATTGCTCAGCAAGTTTGCGTACTTCATCTGCAACTACCGCAAAGCCACTTCCAGCCTCTCCTGCACGAGCCGCTTCAATCGCAGCATTCAACGCCAGTAAATTCGTTTGAGATGCAATGCCTGTAATAATACCGACGATTTCTTCAATTTTACCTGAATGTGCACCTAACATTTTGACGGATGCTGCCGATTGATTTACCGCATTACTGATTGCATTCATCTGCGCCACAGATTTGTTGGTAGAATCATTTCCTTTTTCAGCTTCCTCTGATGCGAGAATAGAGGATTCAGATATTTGATTTGACGTCATTGCAATACGTTGGATTCCGATACTCATTTCCTCAATTGTAATTGAACTTTCTTGTGCCTTTTGTACTTGTAAATCCGCACCACCAGCAATTTCTTGCATAGATGAAGCTACACTATTATAAGAATCTGTTGCCACTTGCATATGTGTAGATAAAACTTGTGCCGAATTCGAGACACGTGACGAAACATTCGTTGCACTTTGAATGACTGTTCTCAAATTGTCAATCATTAAATTGAAGTTATTAGTCAGCAAGCCAATTTCATCGTTTGATTTAACAGGCAAAGCTTCAAGCTCCAAATTCCCTTCAGCAACTTTTTTTGATTGTTGTGAAAGTTGTTGAATTGGTGTTAGTTTCTTTCTTAATAAGGAATAAACTACGATTGAAGAACCTATTAAGAAAATAACGGTAACTAATAATGTCCATAATGCTTCTGACATCGCTTTAGCTGTTACCATAGAAACATCATAGTCAATTGCATAAGCGGCTAAGACAGAGCCATCTTCAGCCAGTATAGGTGTTAATCCCGTTTTATAGCTGCCAAACTCATCGCTATATATATCGGTTGCAGTTGCCTCTTCTGTTTCAAATACCTCTTTGATTCTTGCAAGAAAATCTGTGGATAGGCCCATTGCAATCATGTCTTGGTTATATTCTGCACCTAAATCTAGAATGCTAGATGAAAGAACAGGAGCATTTATATTTTCGCCATTTACTGTAATAAGATATAGATTTGTGATAATGTCAGAAGCGTCGTTGATTTTATCCATTTCGTTTGTCAAACGGCGAGCATCTGGATTATCAGCGCTTGGCTGTTCCAATATAGAATTTAGTGTATCAAGATCTATTGTCTGAGATAAAATCATCCCTTTATCATAGAGGGATTGATCCATATCTTTTAAATTGCTATTTTTTACAATATAATAGGAAAGTCCCATAGTGACTAATCCGAATAACAATAAAATACTTACCATTATAACTGTCAATTTCTTACTGATTGACAAGTTTTGTTTCTTGCTTTTTTTCATACTCTCTCTCTTCCTCCTAAAATTACTATAAGACATATTTCTAGCGAAAAATGGATAACCGATGATGTTCATGGCAAAAAGTAAATGAAATAGTACATATAGTTGTAAGTAGCTAGACTGAATTAATCACATATGGTATCAAATTTACTTTTATGTCAATTTATTTATTATAAAATAGTAAAGTAATCCATTCATTTCCTAATCATAATCAACTATACTGCCAAAAAATCTGATTCACAACCCAAAAAACTAACTATTTACACAGTAAAACTTTGATACGCCAATGAAAATAATGGTATTTTTTTACCATTTATTTTAGGTATCTGTGCATATTGTTATTTAAAAAATATACTATAATAGTACGAATCTAAAATAGAGTGAGGATGTCTATTTTAGTGGAAGTTCTAACCTTAAGCGTATAGTACACACAAAAATATATAACGACATCACCATTTTCAGACAGTCACTCTTTGGATTCTTAAGCTATTATTACGTAAAATAATTATGGCTAACATTTGCCTTGTAGTATGATTTGTAAATAAAATTTTCTTAAATTAAATAAAAGGCTTCCCATAGTTCATACTGAACAGTAGGGAAGTCTTTTATTTGTATACTTACTTATCTTGGGCGTACTCATGGATTGATTTGTCCTAGACTAAAGGATAGGGAAATATCTTAAAAACGAAATTGTTATAAAATATAACAAAATTAATTATAATAGAAGAAAATACTGTTAAGGATGTTAAAAATCATGGCGATTATAAAAATCAAGAAAATAAAAGTCCGAAATTTAAGAAATGTACGCAGTGGTGAAATTACATTAGTGGTAGATTTTGAGACATTCTTTAAGGCAAATGTTGTGGGTCTATACGGACAAAATGGTTCAGGGAAAACGACAATTGTTGATGCATTTGCTTTACTGAAGACACTCATTTCTGGTTGGATTGCTGATGTGAAATTGCCTGCTCGAGAAAAACGAATGATTCTTGCAGGAGAGGATAAGGCAAACATCGAAATAGAATTTCTTGTAGAAAATCAATTTGGTACTTTTTATGTCAATTATTTTGTAGAGTTACAGGAAGATGAAAAAAGACTATACACAACCGCCGAGCGTGTGACATATCGAGAAAATGAGAAAGGCAAGCGCTCGAAGGTACTTTTGTATGCAACAGAAGAGGATGTGCAGATACGCAATGCATCCCTTGCAGATATGAATGAAAAATTGCGCGTCCAAATGCTTGTCATCAATCAATTGGCGAGAAAACAATATATGTCATTTATCTTCCACAAAGATTTAAAGCCTATATTACAGGAGAAATTAACGGAATTAGAAATGCAGCTGCTTCATAATTTGGCAATCGATTTTAATCGCGATTTGCATGTCGTGAATAACCAAAACATTGCTCCTTTATTTGAAGAACGCATTATGCCATTTAGCGTCCATTTAGAAAGAACACGTGGTTCAATTCCATATGATTTGAAGGGACCAGCATTATTACCAGAGGATGCCTTTTATATATTGTGCGAAGTAATTGAACAAAGTAATCGAGTATTATCAACGATTATTCCAGAGTTAACAATTAAGATTAATGTTATTACAGAGCAAACATTAGATAGCGGTGAAAAGGGAATACGTTTTGAATTTTTATCGCAACGGGGTGACTGTGAATTACCCTTACGTACTGAATCAGAAGGAATATTAAAAATTATTTCCGTACTTAGTGTACTAATAGCAGTCTATAATAACCCGAATGCTTGTGTGATAATCGATGAATTAGATTCAGGTGTTTTTGAATATTTATTAGGTGAGTTGTTAACAGTGATTGATGAGGGCGGGAAAGGACAGCTAATTTTTACTTCCCACAATTTACGTGTGTTAGAGGTGCTTGCCATTAAAAATTTATGGTTTACGACGACAAATGAAAATACCCGCTATATGCAACTTAAAGGGATTAAAGAAGTGAATAATGCGAGAGATGTCTATTTACGTGCAATTCAATTAGGTGGACAGGACGAAGAAGTTTATAGGGAAACAAAAACATTTAAAATCAAGCGTGCTTTTAGAAAAGCAGGTGTGCAACATGACTAAAAAGGTATTATTAATTATTGTAGAAGGACAAACAGAGCAAATTGTATTAGAAGATTATCTAGATGAGCATTTTGGTAATTCGACAATTCGTTTTGATGTGCAACGAGAGGATATTTTAACGAAATGGGATGCTAAAAAAAATATACCTAATATTAAAAATAGTGTGGGGCGAGTTATTCACAACTATTTACAGAAGTATAAGTTTTTAGCGCAGGATTTAACTGCTGTCGTTCATATTACTGATGCGGATGGGTGTTTTATAGCGCCAGAATTTGTTCAAGTAAAGTCAGATATTGAACAAAATTTATACTACACAGAGGATGCCATATTCGTAAAAACAGAGAAACGTAAAGAGCAGATTGAACAACGTAATGAGATGAAAGCAAATAATGCCAAAATTCTAATGGCCCATGATCACTTTAGCATTAATCGCTTAAAAGTACCTTATCAACTTTTTTATTTTTCAACTAATTTAGAGCATGTTTTGTGGAATGAGCGCAATGAAGTTGCGACAGAAAAGATTCATAAAGCAGATACCTTTATTGACAATTTATCGGGTTCCATTGAAGAATTTCTCGGGGAGTTTCTTCCTGTGAATCCCGCGCTTTCTTATAGGGAAAAAATGAAGAAAAGCTGGACGTTTTTAATGGAAGGCTGTAATTCTCTACAGCGTGGAACGAATGTGCCCTTATTGTTTGAAATGATTAAGTCTAATGTGCAAAAATAATTTATGAAATGAAGAAGGTCTATTCGCTACAAGGGACTGACCCCTGTATATAAGACAGAGATCAAAAAAGCATTTACCCAACCAGTTGTCGATATTGTACCGGCGACTGGTTGTTTAGTTTCGCTTGTATTCGGATATAGTTATAATACTTTACATAGTCTTTGACAGTTTGTTCTACGATTGCCGTCGTAGTACGCCTTAAATTGTCTAAGTAAAATGTTTCAGACTTTAATGCAGAATGAAATGATTCAATTGGGGCATTGTCAGCGGGCGTACCTTTACGGGACATGCTCATGATAATGCCTTTCCCTTTTACGGCCTGTTGATATCGATAAGACGTGTACACCGAACCTTGGTCACTGTGTAGTGTACACCCATCGGGTAAAGTACCTAGTTGGGATAAGGTATTCAACACAAAATCAGTATCTTGGCAATCACCAATCGAGTAGGCGATAATCTCGCCATTATATAAATCTTGAATACTTGAAAGATACAATTGTTTCTGACCAAATGGCAAGTAAGTAATATCGGTAACGAGCTTTTGTAAAGGTGCAGTTGCCTCAAAATTACGGTTCAATAAATTATCTGCGATATAGTAGGGTTGTCCAGTTTGTTTCCGTTTTTTTACTTTTACTCGACACTGCCAACCATATTTTTGCATGATACGTTGCACGACTTTATGATTCACGCGTATTTCTTGGCGTAAGAGTGCAGTAATTTTCCGATAACCATATCGGAATTTATGCGCACGACAGAGTTCTCCAATATGTCGTTCAATCGCCTGACGAGACCTTGCATCCGCAGATGCCTGTTTCCAACGATAGTAGGTAGATCGTGCAATTCCTAAATGTGCACATATATCCTTCACGCACAACGTTTCTTTTAGCGTCTCTACTAACTGTACAGCTACTTCTCCAACCACTTCCTCTCCAACTCTGCGTACTTTTTTAAAACCTCAATTTGTTGCTTTAAATAACGGTTCTCCATTACTAATTTTGTTTGTTCATTCTCATATTCAGGACCTTTACCAAAGGTATATTGTTTACCTACAGGTTGTTCAAATCGGTGTATTTCTCCGTTTCTATACCAACGCATCCATGTTTCCACTTGTGTTTTATGCCTTATATTTAATTCAATTAAAACCTGCTTCGTTGGTATACCAGCCAATCGCATCTCAATAGCCTTCATTTTTACTTCGTATGGATAACTCACTCTTGTTCCCATAGAAAAAACACCTCCTAATTGAAGTTTAGGTATCTAAACCCGAATTCAATCGAAGATGCTTTTTTTATTTGTCTATACTTTTGGGGTCAGTTCCAATAAGCGTTGGACCTTTTTTATATGGCTAACTATGTGTGTTTTACAATGACATGTTTTCCTTTACCATTTCATAAGCTTTATAGGTATGATTTCACCACACTAAGAAGGAGGCAAGCACATTCAAATACATGTTGTACGGGCAGGAGAGTCCATATGGGGTATTGCGCAAGCATATGGGACAACGGTTCAGAGTATTGTAGACGCCAATCAAATCCCTGAACCTAACAGATTAGTCATTGGGCAAGCACTTGTGATTCCAATTGTGGGGAGTTTTTATTATGTGCAGCCTGGAGATAGTTTATGGACAATTGGCCAACGCTTTGGCATCAATTATTTAACGCTAGCACAGGTAAACGGCATTAGTGCAAATCAGCCTTTATCAATTGGTATGCGACTTTATATTCCGCCAGCTCCGAAAACGAGGGCTGAAACATTAGCATATTTAGAGCCTAGAGGTACATCTGTAAGTGAAGCACTATTGAGTCAAGCTAGGGAAGCGGGCCCTTATTTAACGTACCTTGCATTATTTAGTTATGAGGTAAGGAGAGACGGGTCACTAAAGGTGCCACCAAGCCAAGGTGTGACAGAGATTACCCATGATACAGGGGCATCTTTGGCGATGGTTATCTCTAACCTAGAAGATTTCCGGTTTAGTGGCGAGTTAGCAAAGGATATTTTCCAAAGCACAGCAGTACAAGATTTACTTTTTGATAACATTATAAAAGAAGCACAGCGGGTAGGTAGCATTAAGGATATTCATTTTGATTTCGAAAATTTACCAGGTGACCAACGAGAAGCATACAACAATTTTTTAAGAAGAGCAGTGGAGCGGTTCCATGCAGAGGGCTATACGGTTTCTACAGCACTTGCTCCGAAAACGAGTGCCGCTCAGCAGGGTCCATGGGGTGTTGCGCATGACTACAAAGCACATGGCGAAATTGTGGACTTTGTCTTGCTCATGACGTATGAATGGGGCTATTCTGCGGGACCTCCAATGGCTGTATCACCACTTCCGGAGGTAGAGGCAGTCGTAAAATATGCAGTAAGCGAGATACCCGCAAATAAAGTATTGCTCGGGCAGAACTTATATGGTTATGACTGGACATTGCCTTTTGTACAAGGAGGTCCAATTGCAGAGGCAGTTAGCCCACAAAGGGCCATTGAAATAGCAAAAAAATATAATGCAGCCATACAATTTGATTGGAGGGCGCAAGCGCCTTTCTTTGAATATTACGATGAACAGGGGAGAGCACATATTGTGTGGTTTGAAGATGCAAGATCTATACAAGCAAAGTTCAATTTAATCAAACAGTACAAGCTTCGTGGGATTGGTTATTGGAAACTAGGCCTACCTTTCCCACAAAACTGGTTATTAATTGGCTCAAATTTTGACGTGGTGAAGAAATGAGGAATTATAGATATCACTTTTACTCGATAGATACCCAATCTATTTTCTTCAATGTGGAAATAATCTGTAAATAACATTCCCAATTTTGGTAATGTAGTATATAATTATGGTAAATAGTATTTTAGGAGGGATATTTTGGGTAAATTTAAAAAGTTAGGAATTATTCTAACGTCTACTGCATTTTCTGTTGGTGTGCTTTCACCAATTGCACAAGCTTCTGCAAATGGAAAGGAATCACCAGAGAGAATTGAGATTCAAGTAGCTTCAACGGAGACAAATGTTACAAAAAGCACGCTTATTAAGCAATTGCGTACAATATTTCCCGATAAGTTTAATTTCGTAACAGATAATGATTTTCAAACGGGACGTGGACATTTCTTTAGAGATGATACGACAATTCGTTACGAATTAAGCTTCTACAAAACAATCAATGGTAAAGATGTTTATGGTAGTTTTACCTTTAAGGGAGACGATTTAGAATTAGAAAATTTCCATTATCAACCTGCTAATATAGCGGATGCTGTGTACCCTGCAAAGTATTCAGAGGCTGAGGCACAAAAAATTGCACAGGATTTCCTAAACAAATTCCCGAATACGGCGAGCTACAAACTGAGAGATGATGGCTTCGGTTTTGGCTATGATATTAATATAAATAGACCGTTATCACAGCCCATTTCTTACTCGTTCGTTTATTCGCCAACACATAGTGGTGTGCCGATTAGCGATCAGCAAGTCTCTATTGATGTGCTAGGTAATGGAGAAATTACTGGTATGTATCGTAATACAGAGTCTATTACTAAGGCCACATTCGATGGTTTAGAACAGAAAAAAAATGAGGCAGATATACTGGCACAAGTTCGTGATAATTTGGCAGTAGAACTACGTTACTTTATTGATTATAACTATCAAACAGGCGACCGTAATGTAAAACTTGTCTATATGCCAGCTTCAGGTTTCAACGGCGTACATGCTTTAACAGGTCAGTGGCAAACAGCAAATGGCTTCTCTTCAAATGTGCCAAAGACGAAAAGCGTAGAAAAGCTTTCATCACAACCACTTGCACCGAGAAAGAGTGGCATGACGATTGCAGAAGTTGAAGAATTTGCAAAATCTTTCTTGAAAATCGATCCTGACAAAGCAAAGCTACAGATTGAAATGGTTGATGAAAGAGAAAATGAAAATGGCGAGACTATTTACTCTGTAGGTTATTCGTACATGTATGATAATGGTGGTTCAGGTTCATCATTTGAAATTAATAAAGCAACAGGTGAAATTTTACAGTACCATGATATACGTAGAGAATTCACAAAGACAGATGATAAAGAAACTACTATTTCTAAGGATGCAGCATTGGCGAAGGCTATCGAATACTTAAAGGAATGGGCGCCATCCTATGTGCATGAATATTCGAAACCAATTGATGATGTTGTATTAGATCAATATAGTAAACAATATCACTTCTCCTTCCCACGTGTTGTAAATGGTATTGCAGTTGTTGGCGATGAATTGTATGTAACGATTGGTGCAGATGGTTCATTAGGTTCTTTATCGATTAATCAGCAAAAGATTGAGAATTGGCCAACTGCAAGCAAGGCTATTGCAGCTGATAAAGCCAAAGCTTCCTATAGTGAGGCACTTAAGTTACAGCTCCAATATGCTAAGCAAGATAGTGAGGATAAACAGCACTTTAATTTAGTGTATTCCCCAACTTTTGGTGGTAATTTATTCAATCAAATTGATGCCATTACTGGAGAATGGCTAAATAGTATAGAAGAATCAAAAGAACAACCAGTAATTTCTCACCCAACTGCTGCTGATGAGTTGAATTACTTATTGAACCAAAATGTGTTAGAAGTTAAAGATCCAGCGAGCTTTAATGCGGATACAGCCGTGACAAAGGGAGAGGCATTGAAAATTATGCTGAAATCTATGACATATGGCTACTTTGGTTCATATGGTGAAGAGGGAGGTAAGCAATCCTTCAATAACATAGATAGTAAACATCCATTGTATGCAATAGTTGAACAAGCTGTAACTATGGGCATTTTACAACCAGCTGAGCAATTTGCAGTTGATGCAACATTGACTCGTCAAGAGCTTGCAGAATGGTATATCCGTGCATTACGTTTAGAAAATGCTGCAAAGCATAGCGATATTTATAAGTTAAACTTTGCTGATGCAGGCACTATCGATCCAAAGTACGCTGGCTTTGTAGCTTTAACAAGTGCAATGGGGTTAATTGATGCGCAGCAAAATAACTTTAATGCTACTGAAAAAGTGACATATGCTGATTTAGCAGTTTCTACAATTCGCTTAGCACGTGCACTGCACGACAACAATAGTAGTCGTAATTACTATTATTAATGTAACTTTATGCACTAGATGAATACGGTTTAGCTGAAAGGGCGTCCCCTCATTTGAGGAGATGCTCTTTTAGGTTTGTTTGCTCTCTATTTGGGAATAATAATGATAGAAAGGAGTGTGTGTGATGGGAAGTTTTAAGTTTTTATTAGCAGCGCTATTACTAGCAGGAGTGCTGTATGGTTGTAATAAGGATGAGGTGAAAAATGTACCAGCTAATGCTCCTACTGAGCAAAATACTACGCAACAAGTGAATGAAAATGCCACTGAGCTAACGGAGTTTAACTTTCTAGAGTTTTCATTGGATGTTGATTATTCTGCAACAGAGTCTTATGAAGTAGAATTCGAAAATAAAAAATCGGGCATCGAAGCAAAGTTAAAGGATGATCGAAACAATGAAAAGCTTCAAGGTGATGAGGCTTATACAAAGTTAGAGCCATTATTTAAACAGTTAACATTTGATTCGACAACACCCAATGATAAAGTGATTGAACAGGTAATTTCAGTGTTTGGCATTGCAGACGATTTTCAATCCATTGAAGTCGAAGTGGAGTTTGCTGATGGCACAGAAAAGGAATTTAAACAAATAAAGTAAATAAAGAAAATGTTCCTTATGCATAAATCTGTATAGGGGACTTTTTCTTTTTTTACTTTTTTAAAGGATACGTAAAGTAAGAGCCAGCCACCGCTTACTTGCGGGTAACTGGCTCTCTGTTTATTAACGAACCCAATGACGATGCTTTGCTAATGCTTGCATAAAGGACTCTGGTGAATTCGTAACACCGTTTTTATTCGCTATTGCTTGCAAATATGAGACATTTTCGGTATAGCCTATTGTTTTAGAATGATCAAAGGCTTCTTGTATAAAATGTAGTGCTTTATTTTGATCATTAGCATCTGCAAAAGGTGTAGTAACATAAACACCGTCATATAACACGGAAGTCGCCGTAGCAAATGTTTGGTTAATTTCGTGATGTTGATACATCCCTTGTTTCGTACTTATAAGTTCAACAATAATATGTTCTTTCGTTAAAGAAGTCAATATTTCATCTAAATTGTGGGCGGAGTTTTCAGATACGAGAATCGCGACCTTACGTGTTTTCACACTATCTACAGAATTTAGCTCTTGGCTAACTGCTGGAGATGTTTGCTGAATGTTGGGTACTTCTACTTTTTGCGGAAGAGCCAAACCAACATTTTCTGCTAGATTAGTGGCAAGTGTGTGACTTACATGGGCAAACATATCAACTACCTGTCTACGTATAGTTTTATTTTTTACTTTACCTACTTCAAAGCTAAAGGCATCTATAATATGTTTTTTCTCAATATCGGTCATACTGAGCCAGAAAAGTCTTGCTTGTGAAAAATGGTCTTTAAAGCTGTCGCTACGGGCACGTACTTTATGTCCATCCACCTTTTCTTCATAATGGGCATAACCACCTTCTTCTACTGGGACAGGCCGAGGCGTGTTATTAGCTAACGAATTTTTATGATAGCTAACTTGTCCAACGTTTATGGTTTGGCGACCATAGCCATCACGCTGATTATTATGGAAAGGGCAGGTAGGTTTATTTATAGGGATTTCATGGAAGTTTGGACCACCAAGTCTTATCAACTGTGTGTCTGTATAAGAGAATAAACGACCTTGTAGCAAAGGATCATTTGAGAAATCAATACCTGGTACTACATGGCCAACATGAAATGCTGCTTGTTCTGTTTCAGCGAAGAAATTATCAACGTTTTTGTTGAGCGTCATTTTTCCAAGAATACGCACAGGTACTTCTTCTTCTGGCCATAACTTTGTAGCATCAAGTATATCGAAACTAAAGTTAAATTCATCTTCCTCAGGGATAAGCTGTACACCTAGCTCGTATTCCGGATAGTCCCCTCGTTCTATTGCTTCCCATAAATCTCGACGGTGAAAATCAGGATCTTTACCTGCAATAATTTGTGCTTCATCCCACACAAGAGATTTAATGCCTAATAGCGGTTTCCAATGAAATTTTACAAAATGGGCTTTGCCTTCTTTATTGATAAATCGATACGTATTAACACCGAAGCCCTCCATCATGCGGTAACTTCGTGGTATTGAACGATCTGACATATGCCACATGACCATATGCGCAGACTCTTGATTATTAGCGATAAAATCCCAGAATGTATCATGGGCACTTTGCGCTTGTGGAATTTCATTATTTGGTTCTGGCTTTACTGCGTGAATAAAATCAGGGAATTTAATGGCATCTTGGATGAAAAATACGGGAATATTATTACCGACTAAATCATAATTGCCTTCTTGCGTATAAAATTTTGTTGCAAAACCACGTGCATCACGTACAGTATCTGCAGAACCCCTAGAGCCTGCCACTGTTGAAAAACGAACAAATACAGGTGTTTTTGTGCCTTTGCCATTTAAAAACTGTGCTTTGGTAATATCACTCGCACATTCATATGTTTCAAAAGTGCCATGTGCAGCTGAGCCACGAGCATGGACTACTCTTTCAGGAATACGTTCATGATCAAAATGGGTCATTTTTTCACGGAAATGAAAATCTTCCAGTAGGGTAGGACCACGATCCCCTGCTTTCAGGGAATGTTCGTCTTCTGCCATTTTTAATCCTTGATTGGTTGTTAAAGCTTGTCCTTCATCACTTACTCGGAATGCTTCTAACTGCTGTTGTTTGTTATTCATTTCTTTTACCAATGTAGAATCCTCCTTTATAAGTTTCAATTATCTTCTACCCGCGAGGAAATTTAGCAAACATATTGTAGAAAGTATAAGAGAAGGTAAATTGGTTGATGTTTGGTAATTTATATGTTATTATTATCTCGAATTAAAGATATTAAAATTCGAGATAAATGAAGAGAGGGAGTCGTATGAAGGAAGACAATCGTAATCTAAAAGCATTTACGGTCATGTTCCGAGCTTATCAAGCAGTGCAAGATGCGACAAAGAAGGATTTACTTCAATATGACTTAAATCAAACAGAGTTTGGGGTGCTTGAGTTTTTGTACCATTATGGCGAACAGCCGATTCAAGTCATTGGCAAGAAAATATTAATAGCTAGCAGTAGTATTACCTATGTTATTGATAAACTTGAGCAGAAAGGCTTTGTTGCTCGTCGTGCATGTCCAAGGGATCGTCGCGTCACCTATGCATTATTAACATATGAAGGACAGATATTGATAGATAGAATTTTTCCGCAGCATGAGCAGATTATAAATGAAATTTTTGAAGTATTAGATCAACATGAAGTGGAAACAATGACCCTGTTACTAAAAAAAGTTGGCCTTAACGCCGCTAAAAAATAAATTTTTTTACACACATATCTCGAAATCGAGATAAATAGGAGGAGTTAATAGTATGAATCATTTAAAAGGTATTCACCATGTTACAGCAATTACAAGTAGTGCCGAAGAAAATTACAAATTTTTTACGTATGTATTAGGTATGCGTTTAGTAAAGAAAACTGTCAATCAGGATGATATTCAAACGTATCATTTATTTTTTGCAGATGATAAAGGTAGTGCAGGTACAGATATGACATTATTTGACTTCCCAAATATTCCAAAAGGTGTCCATGGAACAAATGAAATATCAAAAACATCTTTCCGAGTGCCAACTGATGTAGCATTAGATTATTGGCTAAAACGATTCGATAGACTGAAAGTTAAGCATACAGGCATTAAAGAGCAATTTGGTAAGCGAACATTATCTTTTGTTGATTTTGATGACCAACAATACCAACTTATTTCTGATGAAAACAACACAGGTGTAGTATCAGGCACACCGTGGCAAGCTGGTCCGATTCCACTTGAATATGCCATTACAGGCTTAGGTCCAGTATTTGTGCGTGTTGCTGATTTTAAATATTTTAAAGAAATGCTTGAAAAAGTAATGCTCTTCACAGAGATTGCAGAAGAAGGTGACTACCACTTGTTCGAGGTTGGCGAGGGCGGTAACGGTGCGCAAATTGTTGTAGAATATAACACTGTATTACCAGAAGCACGTCAAGGCTTTGGGACAGTACACCATGCTGCCTTCCGTGTCGCAGATCGTGCCGTTTTAGATGAATGGACAGAACGTCTAGAGGGTTTTGGCTTCCATACATCTGGTTATGTAAACCGTCACTTCTTTGAATCTCTTTATGCGCGCGTTGCACCACAAATCTTATTTGAATGGGCAACAGATGGACCAGGTTTTATGGGCGACGAGCCATACGAAACACTAGGTGAAAAATTGTCATTGCCACCTTTCTTAGAACCTAAACGTGCACAAATTGAAGGGCTAGTACGTCCAATTGATACTGTAAGAAGCACGATTTCATTCGATAAAGAATATGAATGAAGATTTTATATTTGGGGGTCGTATAAGTGGAATTTACAAAGCTAATTGACAAACGTCGTTCGGCAAACAATTTTATCCAAGGGGTTCACATGACCGAGGATGATATTCGTCCAATTTTAGAGGATGTAAAGCTTGCGCCATCAGCATTTAATTTACAGCATGCAGAATATATCATTGTATTGGATGAGGAAATGAAAGAAAAAGTACGCGAGGCGGCATTTGGTCAATATAAGGTGCATTCAGCTTCAGGCGTCATTTTAGTATTAGGAGATAAAGAAGCCTATAAACAAACGGCCCATATTAGCCAAGGGATGGTTGATTTAGGTATTATTACTGATTATGAACTAGAAAGTCTCATTAATGATAATACGAATTTTTATGAGGAACGTGGCGATGATTTTATGAAGGAGGATGCGATTCGAAATGCGTCTCTTTCAGCTATGTTATTCATGTTGGCTGCAAAAAATCGTGGCTGGGATACATGTCCGATGATTGGTTTTGATCAAGAAAAAATGCGTGCTTTGTTCAATGTGCCTGAAACACATGAAATTGCCCTAATGATTACAATCGGCAAAGAAAAAGAAAGTAGTCGTCGCTTACGTGGCTATCGTAAACCAGTGGAAGAATTTGCAACTTATTATTAGTGCGGTATAAAATAAAATAGCTTAACAAATAATAAAAGTAATGTAAATATAGGAGGAACATCATGAAAGTAGTAGCAATCGTAGGTAGTATCCGTAAAGAATCATATAATATGCAATTAGCAAAATTTATTCAGAAACGTTATACAGAAAAACTAGAGCTTGAAGTATTAAGCTTACGTGATTTACCTATGTACGACCAAGATATTGAAAACGAAGCACCACAAACTGTTTTAGATTTTAAAGCAAAAGTAAAAGCGGCAGATGCAGTCCTTTGGGTAACACCGGAATATAACGGTACAGTACCGGGTGTTATGGTGAATGCGATTGACTGGTTATCTCGTGTAGACAAAGTAATGATTGGCAAACCATCCTTCATAATGGGTGCTTCTATGGGTAACTTAGGTACTGTCAAAGCACAATTACATTTACGTGATATTTTATTCTCACCAGGCATAAACTCACCATTATTTGGTGGTAATGATGTATATATTGGGGCTGTACACACAAAATTTGATGCCGAAGGCAATTTAACAGATGCAGGTACTGTTCAATTCCTTGACCAAGTTATCGAAAACTTCTTAAACTGGATGCCAAAATACGTTTAAAATAAAAGGATGATTTCTCTTAATGAGAATCATCTTTTTTATTTAAATAAAGACTATGTAATTGTTTCTGCATGAAATCTTCAAACTTTAACGTTATAATTTTATGAAATTCAAACTATGGCGGTAAGCGATGAGTAAACTTTCACTAAAGCTTGGTATTATTTTTTTTGTCACATTATTTTGCATTGAGTCGTTCATGATGTTTTTTTTACATGTTTCTCTAACCAATTCAAGGGTTGAGGAAGAACTAGATAGTTTACAAGCAAGAGGGAATTCACATAGAGCAATATTAGAACAAAATTTCGATTTGGAAACACTTTCTCATGTAGCATTAATGGAATCAGAAGCAAGGACGGATGTAGTTATAACTGATAAGGATGGGAAAGTACTGGCCAATTCGCAATTCCACCCTGAAACGGAAGATTACTTCACGAATTTAAAGAAATCGATTCCTTACATGGGACTTATTTTAGAAGATAATTGGGAAAGAGAGGCCTTCATAGCCACAATCAGCCCGATTCAAAAAGACCAAACAACGATTGGTTATGTCTTTATGTTTCAAAACACTGAGTCAATCCACGCTTTAATGGAGCGACTAAATAAGCATTTTTTAATAGTTGGGATTGTCTCTGGATTGGTAACCATCATTATCATTATTATATTATCTAGGAAACTTGCTTATCCGTTAATTCAAATGAAAGAAGCTACCCTGAAACTGAGTAAAGGTGACTTTACAGTAGCTCTAAATACAAACGGCCAAGACGAGCTCAGTGATTTATCCAATGCGATTCAGAAATTATCAGAGGAATTAAATCACTTGAGACAGGAAAGAAAAGATTTTCTATCCAGTATAGCGCATGAGCTAAGAACGCCTTTAACATTCATTAAGGGCTATACCGACATCCTCTATAAACGTGATTTAACGGAAGAAGCTCAACATCAGTATTTAGCAATCATTATAGAAGAAACCAATCGGCTTGCTCGTTTAATACGAGACTTATTCGATTTAGCAAAGATGGATGAAAACTCCTTTATCGTAACGAAGGAACCTCTTGATATGACCGAGTTTTTCGCAAATATTGAGGTGAAACTTAGTCCAGCTTTTCAGGAAAAACAGATACATTTTACAGTGCAATGTGAAGAAAGGTTAACTTTAATGGCCGATTCTTCAAGGCTTGAACAAATTATTATGAATTTACTAAATAATGCTTTGGCCTATTGTGCTGCTGGTGATACAACAACCGTAACTGTTAAACGACTCAACCAAACATTACGAATACAAATTGAAGATACGGGAAGAGGCATTCCTAAGATAGACCTTCCATTTATTTTTGATCGTTTTTATAGGGTAGAAAAATCACGTACCCGTGCGTTAGGAGGTTCAGGTATCGGCCTTGCTATTGTTAAAGAGCTCGTACATGCACACGGTGGAGAAGTCACAGTTCATAGTGTAGAAACCAAGGGAACTACTTTTGAATTATTGTTTAAGGGAGTAGGAACGAATGACAACAATCTTATTAATCGATGATGAACCGAGAATGCTGGACTTATTAGCACTCTATCTAGAGCCTAGCTTTCATTGTATTACAATGTCTGCTGTCCACCAGGCGTTATGCTATTTAGAAGAACAACATGTGGATTTAGTATTGCTGGATATCATGATGCCAGAAATGGACGGCTGGCAAGTATGTCAGGAAATTAGGAAGTATTGGGATGTACCGATTATTATGCTAACAGCAAAAGGGGAACAGGCTGATGTTGTAAAAGGTTTAAATCTTGGGGCAGATGACTACATTCTAAAACCTTTCGACGAGGAAGAATTACTTGCACGTATACATGCAGTATTAAGAAGAACTAAACCTGTGGGTCATGAAATAATATTTGAGGGATTACGGTTAAATAAAGAGTCCTTTGAAGTGCATTTTCAACAGGAAGAAATTTCTTTAACACCAAAAGAGTTTTCTATGATAGCATTATTTCTTGAATACCAAAATAAGGTATTTTCTAGAGAGCATCTAATAAATACCGTGTGGGGATTTAATGTCTCGATTGAAGATCGAACAATTGATTCGCATGTGCGTAATTTGCGTGAGAAATTAAGAAAAAACGGTTTTCCAGCCGATAATTACTTGCAAACCGTGTGGGGAATCGGCTACAAATGGCAAAAATCCATTGATTCAGACGGTTGAGGACAAATAAGGCAGACTGAAACCACTAAATAAAAGTATGTTTGCTTTCATGACTACAGAAAATCTTAGAATCATAGCTAAAAGTAAAAATAATATGTTTAAAGTATCCATTTTTTGATGAAAGCTAAAAAACGCGTAGACTCCTAACGAATCGTATTTGCAACAGGAGCAGTCATTTGCGACGATAGCATGAGTGAACGTAGCGACAGGAGTAAGAAAAGCAAGAGCATGAGACAAGTGCAGGGAGCGACAAGTGGCACGAAGACTAAAGTCGTCACGTTCTATGACAACGCCTTCGTGACCAACATCCTATTGTTGACGTTCCACTTTCGCACATAAAACACATTTGTGGCTGACGTTTCACTTTCGCACATAAAACACATTTGTTGCCCCGGTGCAGCTCATGCCTTGCCCACGGAAAGCGAAGCGAATTTTTACCATATAGAAAAGGGGATTTTATTGTTTGAAGGACTTTTTAGACAGCCCCTACATCTTTTTATTTTTTTGTGAGTTCCTCTTCAGTAACCCATTTGTGATTTTTTACTACATCATTATTGGTTGTTGAAACATAATCAATCATATAAACCGTTGTTTGCTGTGCCTCATCGATACGTACTGTTGCATTTTCCATGCCCTCCATATGGGATGCATCCGTTTTTACTTCTGTTCCAGGTGCTAATGGTGCGCTCCCGGGATTGAATAATTCCTCATGAATGACCCATTTGTGATTCTCCACGCGTTGGCCGCCTGTAGTAGGTTCATACGAAATAATGTAAGCAGTTGTATCATAAGCACCAACAATCGTTGCTTCTGCTCCTTTCATACCTTCCATATGTCCATCCTTAATAATAGCCGTGCTACCAACCGGATACATTGGGTTTTCTGCATTTTTCAAAGTTGCTGGTACTTCACCAGAACTGGAATGATTCATCGAAGAATGATCCATTTCAGTATGCTGTTCAGCAGGGGCGTCTTTTTCTGTATCTGCTACTTCTTTAGAGCATGCGGATAATGCCAAAACAGCAACTACCGTTAGTAAGCCTCCATGCCAAATTCTTGGTCTTTTCATATCCAATTCCTCCTTCTTCATTTGCTATAAATGTAGCAAATAAATGTGCAGAAACTATGGATGAAGGCAGTTGCCTTTACAGACATAAGATACCCATGGTCATATCTATACTAAAAAAAAACTCCGCTCATAAGCTAAAGAAGCGGCGTTTTTATCGATATAGGCTTCGGATTATTTTACAGGAAAAATCCGAAGCACTTTTTGTACACGATATGCGAAAATACCAGCGAATACTGCTAAGATCATATCCTTTGGTAACGGAGGCATCATCCAAAGCCAGGCTATTTTGTAAGTGAAACCTTCAGGTGCACTAGCCCATAGCTTGTAAGCAAAATACATCCAATTTGTACCCAGAAAATAATTAATACATGTAGCAATTAGAGCAGCTATGACATAGCTCTTCTTCGTAGCGCTTTTTTCAATTATAAGCCCTGCTATAAAGGCTACTAAAATAAAGGTTAGGATAAAGCCAAATGTAGGGCTTAAGATTTGTCCAAAGCCTCCACCGAAACGGGCAAATACAGGTGCCCCGGCTAAACCAATCAACATATAGACGGTACAGGCAAGTGCCCCTTTTCTACTACCGAGAATAAGTCCTGCTAAAATAGCAAAAAACGTTTGTAAAGTGATAGGTAAGCTACCAACTACCATGAAAGGTGCAAAGGAAGTAATATTGGCACCAACCATCATTAATGTGGAAAATAAGCCGATGTACGCAAGATCGAATGTTGTTAATTTGTGTTGTGAATGTTGTGCTACTGTTGTCATAATTTCACCCCAATTTAGTAAAGTTGATAGTGATATTTTAAGAAAATAAAAACTTTGTGTCAACTTTATATTTTATTAAGTTAACACAACTGCTGTTAATAAGTTAGAAAATTCATAGCCTAAATATGTCAAAAAGAAAAAATATGTATAGACTACAATAATTATGTATGTTAGAATCGTCATAATTTTAATATTTCAGATACTATTGGTGTGATGCCCCTAAAGCATCACTTAAAAGGGAAGTCGGTGGAAATCCGACGCTGTCCCGCAACTGTAACGAGGAGTTCTATGATATATAAGCCACTGTTCAACATGGGAAGGCTATCATAGCAACGATGAATCGAAGCCAGGAGACCTGCCAATTAGTTTTTACCTGTAATGCCCACGAGGATGCAAGCAATTACGGACAATTGAAGGATACATTTCTTACTTTTGTTTATTCCAGGGTATTTCTATGCAAATTTTTTGCGTAGAATACCCTTTTTTATTGCTTCCCATCTATCATTTTTTGACTAGGAGTTAATAAACAGATGAATAAACAGACAGTACGCCCAAATAAAAAATTTATCTTGCTTTCTATGCTGCTCCTTCTATTGCTCATCATCTCCATTACATTCGCCATCATGATAGGTTCTGTTTCTATTACACCGTTGTACGTATGGAAAGTTATCTTTTCAAAAATACCATTCGTCCAAAATTGGATAGAGCAAGATTGGAGTCGCTCTCAAGAAATTATCATTTGGCAAATTCGTGTGCCACGTGTTTTACTCGCCGCAATCGTTGGCGGAGGATTAGCCATAGCAGGTGCTGCCATTCAGGCACTTGTTCGTAATTCTATTGCAGATCCGTATATTTTAGGAGTTTCATCAGGTGCAACTGTTGGTGCGACAGCCGTTATAATTTTAGGCGCTTTTTCATTTTTTGGCATATACGCTCTATCTATCTCAGCTTTTTTAGGCTCATTAATCGCGATTGTATTAGTGTTTTTCTTGTCGCGTGTTGGCGGGCGTATTTCTATTTTTCGTTTATTACTGGCAGGAATGGCGGTATCCTTTATTTTATCTGCCACTTCGAACTTTATATTAATGATGTCGAAGCAAGAGGGGGGCATGAAGGCAGTCATGTATTGGATGCTAGGCAGCCTTGCAGGAGCGAAATGGAGTAACCTTCTCATCCCGATGGTTATTTTTGTCATTGTATTTGTCTTGCTTTGGCTCCATTATCGAAATTTAAATTTGTTACTACTTGGAGAAGAAGCAGCAGTAACCTTAGGGGTTAATTTACAACAATTCCGAATACAACTTGTTCTTCTAGTTTCTTTACTTACCGGCGTACTAGTTGCAGTAAGCGGCGCAATTGGCTTTGTTGGTTTGATTATTCCGCATATCGTACGGTTAATCGTAGGCTCAAATTATAAATACGTTATCCCGATTAGTGCTTTATTGGGAGCAATTTTCTTGGTTTGGGCAGATGCACTTGCTCGAATACTAATTGCACCAGAGGAAATGCCAATTGGTATTATTACTGCATTTTGTGGAGGACCTTTTTTCATTTGGTTACTGCGTCGTAACAATTATTCTTTCGGTGAAGGAGATTAGAAAATATGACATTAGAAGCAAAACAAGTATCGTTCTCCATGCATGATCAGCGAATTTTACATGAAGTGAGTATCCGAATAAAGGAGAAGCAGTTTGTCGGCTTAATTGGTCCGAATGGAAGTGGGAAATCCACACTCTTAAAAAATATGTATCGTCTATTAAAGCCAGAAAGCGGGACGGTTTTACTGAACGAGAAAGATATTTTAAAGCAGTCGAGTAAATCCATTGCTAAAAATTTAGCTGTAGTTAGTCAGGAAACACCAGTATTATTCGATTTTCAAGTACGAGATTTGGTTAGTATGGGAAGAACTCCACACAAAAAATTATTTGAACTTGACCATGAAGATGACTTTAAAATTGTTAGAGAAGCCTTATTCCAAACGGGCATTGACCATTTAGAAACGCGTAGCTTTAGCTCTCTTTCAGGAGGTGAAAAAAAACGAGTGATGGTTGCACGTGCTCTTGCTCAGCAAGCACAAGTGATTATCCTAGATGAACCAACGAATCATTTAGACATTCAGCATCAATTACAACTAATGGATTTAATTCAAACTTTACATTTGACTGTAGTGGCTGCGCTACACGATTTAAACATCGCCGCAATGTATTGTGATTATATTTATGTTTTACAGCAGGGTAGAATTGTTTGTCACGGAACTCCAGAAGAAGTGCTCACACCAGCTTTACTACGGGAAGTATTTGGTGTATATGCAGATATTCAAATCCACCATTTGACGGGCAAACCTTATTTAACATATGTGTCTGAACAATTCACAAAAAAAACTTTGAAAGAACCTTCTATTTAAAATACTTGAAGCGAAATTATGTTAGCATGTACATAGGAACATGTTATAAAAGCAAGATGCATGACGTCAAAAAAATGAAAAATGGACATTTCCCAATTTATTTGAGAAACGTCCATTTTTACTTTTTATTTTTGAATTGGACCGTGGTTAATTGTAGATAATGTTTCATTAACTTCAAAAATTTTGCCACGAATATTAGTAATGCCGAAGCTAGTTAAACGAGCAGAATGCATAGTTAAATATTTTTCAGCACTTTCCTTCGAATCGAATAAGTAGACGCCACCAGCTTGTTTGGTCGTTGCATCCTCGGTCCATATTTTCCAGATGAAACCTTCTTCATCATTAATACTTCTTGCTAAATTTTGCAAACCCTCAGCCATCTCTACGCCAAAAGGTCCGTCCATTGTAAAGTCAACCTGTAATAAATAAGCCATACCTTCAGTCCTTTTATAATGCTACCTTCTATCACATACAAAACTAGTGGGTAACTGACATCCTCAATGTGTAATGTGTTTATTTTTCCCCCATAGTTAACAACATAATGGACTGAAGCTGATGCCATTGAAATATGAAAAAGTAATAATGTCTATTATAGCTTTATGCTACTGCTTTTAAACCAGCTACACCAATGATAATGGCAATAATGCTAATGATTCGGGTAAAGTTTTTAGATTCCCCGAAAAAAATAATATTAACAACTACTGCACCAACCGTACCAATGCCAATCCAGACAACATAGGCAATACTTAACTGTAAATAGTTAAAGGAGGCATATAAAAGAGCGAATGACAGACCAAAACCGCCAATATATAATAAGAAATCACGTACAGTTTTTTTCTGACTATAGAAACGTAAACCTATGACACCAACAATTTCTGCAATAGATGCTAATAAAACTAGTAACCAACCCATTATGCTTTTGCCCCTTTCTTTGTATCCTTATCTGTTGGTGAATTATCGGCCAACTTAAGCCCAATAACACCAAGAACTAAAATAAACATAAAGATTGCCTTTATAGAATTAAATTCACCATCAAAAATAAAAACGTCCATAAGAGTCGTACCGATTGTCCCTGCTCCAGCAAAAATTGCATAGACAGTGCCGGTAGGGAGGTTTTCACAAGCCTTGGAGAGAAAATGAAAATCAAGAGCAATCAGGGATACAATAATAATCCAATGCCACCAAGAACTTGCTATATTAAAGCCAAATATCCAAAATAATTCAAATAAACTCGTTAACCCAACATAAACCCAATCTTTTTGCATAATTAAATTCCTTTCTTATGTGAATTCCATGACTGACAATCAGTCAATTATATTGTAAAAGAGAACGTCACTATTTGTGACGTAAGCCGAGAGCATGGTGTAAAAAATCAAGAAGTTCAAGCTTTTGGAGTCTAATGGTTGCATCCTCACTGTCATCATACAAGTATATCTGTTCAGCTGCCGATTCTACTAAACCAATAATAAGCTTCGTGGAGCGTGTTGTATTTAAAGAATCACGTATAATACCCTGTTTTTGTGCCGATGATAAGAAATTGTTCATCCATGCATAATACGGTGCATAGATATTTTCCCATTCTTTCATATGCTCGGTCTGCGTAATACCCGCATAAATTAGAGCAAAGACATCTCGATATTCTTCCGTTAACGAAAAGACAATATTTATTACCTTTTCAAGTTGTTGTTCAAATGATTCTTGCCCATGAACACCTTGTTCAATTGCAGCAATAATTTTTTCGACCATGACTTTTGCAATAGCTGGCATTACGGATAGACGTGATGGAAAGTAAAGATAGAATGTACCTTGTGCAATCCCAGCAGCTTTTACGATATCGGATACTTTCGCTTTTTCAATCCCTTTTTCACGAAATACTTCAATAGCGGCTTGAATAATTTTTTCTTCTTTTGACATATGAAACCCCTCGCTTTTGCAATGCTTATTTAATATGTTACGGAATAGAGGCTATGAAGTCAAAGGAAATGACTGATAATCAGTCATTTGTTTTTTAGTATAGATCAAAACTTTTCCGGGAACTTTACTTTTGAAAGGATAAGTGATGAAATATGGAAGAGGTTAAGTTTGCTCAATTAGATCAACAGCAGCTCGATAAAATAAATGAGCTAGAGAAGAAGATAGGTGTAACTTTAGTTGCGTATGATTCTGCAACAATGCCACCACAGGGTTCGGGTGCTTATCAGGCTTCTAATAGCACTGATAATAATCATCCATCATAATTATGAAAAATGCCTTGCAGCTATGTAAGGTTTTTTCATTTTATTAAAAAGTATTACTAAAGGAGAGGTTTGCAGTGTTTAAAGAGTATTATGCAGATTTACATATTCATATTGGGCGTACGCTAAGTGGGCGTGCAGTAAAGATAACTGGTAGTAGAAATTTAACATTTGCGCGTATTCTAGAGACAGCAAGTGCTAGAAAAGGGTTAGACATAATTGGGATTATTGATTGTCAATCACCTGATGTAATAGAGGAAATGTCGAATATGATTGAACAAGGTGAATTGGAGGAATTAGCTGAAGGGGGACTGCGTTTTCAAAAGACCATTGTTATCCCAGGCTCAGAAATTGAAATATATGATAGTAACTGTCAAGGTCCCATTCATGTACTGGCCTATTTTCCAACACTTATGAAAATGAAGGAGTTTTCTGATTGGATGCATAAACATATGAAAAATATCCATTTGAGCTCTCAACGTATTTATTGTGATGGTCGAACATTGCAACAAAAAGTGTATGAAATAGGAGGACTTTTTATTCCTGCACACGTATTTACACCTTTTAAAAGCTTATTTGGTAAAGGCGTACATCGCAGTATGATGGAAGTATTTGATCCACAGCTAATTGATGCGATTGAACTTGGCTTAAGCTCAGATACTGAAATGGTGAGTGGTATAAGGGAACTTCAACAATATACATTCGTGACAAATTCTGATGCACATTCACTCGGGAAAATAGCACGTGAATATCAAAAACTACGATTAAAGCAGCCAAACTTCTCAGAACTAAAAAAAGCGCTTCATGAATGGGAAGGTCGTACCATTGTTGCCAATTATGGATTAAATCCCTTGCTTGGTAAATACCATCAAACAGTATGTGCAAAATGTGGTGAACAGCTAAAAACAGATGCAACGAGCTGTACAGTTTGTGACAGTAAGCAAATTATAAAAGGGGTTGCGACGCGTATCAAGGAATTATCAGAGCCGATAGTACATGGACGTGAGAGACCTCCTTATATTCATCAAGTACCTCTTGAATTTATTCCGGGGTTAGGGCCTAAAACGATGGAACGCTTAATCGAAGCTTTTGGTACAGAGATGGCTATCTTGCATCGAGTTACAGTAGAACAACTTGAACAAATCGTGCCACATAAAATTGCGAAAATGATTGATTTGGCACGAACAGGTCAATTAGGTATTGCTGTTGGTGGCGGCGGTGTTTATGGCAAAGTTGAAATCGAGCAGAACAACAACTAACAATACAACGATAAATTGCAAAATCTTGTAATTATTTAACCTATTTTTATCCTTTATCTAGTAAACTAGTTACTATTAGATTGTTAGGAGGAGTAGGAATATGCAATTTTCAAAAAAAATCCGTTTTTTAGCTGCTAGTGTACTAGCGTTGCAATTAACAATTCCGGTAGTTGCGAGTGCACAGGAAACGAATGATACGATAGCACCGAGTTGGATTGAACAAGTAGATTACGTAGCGCTTGGTGATTCCTTGGCACATGGTATGAATGAGGTCGGTGTCATTGGATTGGGCTATACAGATTTTGTAGCGCAAGTTTTGCAACAAGAGGGATTGATAACATCCTATAACAAAGGATTTGCCTATTCAGGCTATACAACAAAAAATGTGTTGATGGACTTACAAAGCGATGTGGAAAAACCAGTGACCGGCTTTGGTTACACAAGTGAGCAGGTAAAACTTCGAGCGTCTATTAAAGAAGCAGAGTTAATAACGCTAACAGCTGGTGCTAATGATTTATTGCCAATTTTAAACGAGTCAATTGCAACAGGCGTGAACGCAGCACAAATTTTAAAAGCTTCTCATGAAGCAATGAAAAATATTGCGGCTATTTTAGAAGAAATTAGTAGCTTAAATCCACAGGCGCAAGTTTACGTCATGGGTTACTATAATTCTTTCCCTTACTTCAACGAAGATTTACAGTCACAATTTAAAGTGCTACTAGCAGTCATGAATACGTCAATTAAAACAACCGCAGAGAAAGCGGGTGCAGTATTTGTCCCTACTTTTGAGGTTGTTGCAAAAGATGTAGCAAACTATCTACCAAACCCAGAAAATATTCATTTAAGTGAAGCTGGATACTTAGCAGTTGCCAACGAAGCATTTTTACCAATTATTAAAACAAGTAAATTATGGGATGCATCTACTGCAATACGAGTAAATGTCGAAAATAGTACCACAGTACAGGTGAAATGGCTGGCAGCAACTGATAATATAGGGGTTACAAATTATAATATCTATGTAAATGGACAGCTAACTTCATCACAGAGTGCTGATAAAACGACTATTAAGCTTGAAAACCTAGCACATAATACGGCTTATACTGTTGCGGTAAAAGCAGTAGATGCAGCGGGCAATGAAAGTGTACAAAGTCCAACAGTAAAGTTTACGACTGAGGGTACATTAGGCTTTACAGATACAGAAAACCATTGGGCCAAGAATTTTATTCAAAAGGCAGCACAGGAGGGTATAATGAAGGGCTACTCTGATGGTACGTTTAAACCAGAGCAAAATGTAACACGCGCTCAAATGGCGACGATGTTAGTAAGAAGCCTTGGTTTAACAACAAAAGAAAAAGCGCCATTTAAAGATATCGCAAGCTATGATGCAGAGACGCAACAAGAAATTTCAGCTGCATATGCTTATGGTCTTATAAAGGGTAATAATGGACAATTTAACCCAGGCCAACCCGTTAGTCGTGCACAATTAGCGTTAATGATTAGTCGTGCCTATGAACAACAATTGAAGCAAGCTTATGTTCCAAAAAATGATGTGCCATTTACGGATATCGCCACATATAACGTGGAGACACAACGTGCAATCGCTATGCTATATGAGTTTGGAATGGTAACAGGTAGTAATGGTGAATTCTTACCAGCTGCTTCGACAAAACGAAGTCATGCAGCGAAAATACTTGTGAATTTTAGTGAGCTATTGAAATAAAAACTATGCCCCTACTAGATATCTGCTGTTACAGTATCTAGTAGGGGCATAACAAAAGGTAGAGGTTTCAAATCGGGAACTCTACCTTTTGACGTTTAACTTAAAAATCAAGTATATTTTTAATAAGCTGTTAGTTGTAAAGGAGAATGAAATGCTGTCTTTTATTTTATCTACAAAAAGATTATTGCGGGGATTATGGAGGGCATTTAAACGACCACAATTTATATCATTGTTTACGACGCTGTCTTTAATCATTTTTTCGGGTACCATGTTTTATAAGGGGATAGAAGGTTGGGAGTGGCTGGATGCCTTATTTTTTGCAGTAGTCAGTCTAATTCCAACAGGTGTTGAGACGGGACTTTATCCAACAAGTGATTTTTCAAAGGTATTTACCATGATTTATCTAGTGATTGGTACAGGGGTTATGTTTATTATGCTTTTAATGCTAGGTCGAACGATGATTAATTTTTCAAGTGAAGAAGGGGAACAAGAAAAATTAAAAAAATTTAGTAAAAATTAAAAAGGGGTTCAATAAATCTAGTTTACAGATTTATTGAACCTCTTTTATTTTGATAACTATGAAAGTTTAGCAATAATGCCTTCTTCATTGTCTAACACAAGCTCAATACCCGTTGAGAATGGATCGCCATGTAGCACGTCTTTAATCCATACACGTAATGCACCAATCATTGTAGCAGTATTTAAAATTTCTGTTTGTCCAGCAATTTCAACCTCTGCCCCAAAGCCTGTTTCATCATCATACATAAGCTCCACCATTACTTCATTTGGTTGAATTTTTTTGTGATATGCTTGTGATAAGCAGATGGCATTTATGATATCTTGCTCATTAATTATTTGTGCCATTGTGTAGCTTCCTGTTCTTTGCGTTTTTTATCTTTGAACATATTGAAGATTTTTACGACTAGCATCACAATAACTGCAATCGCTGCAAAGTTAATTAATAATCCTAAAATATTTCCAAGTATACCCATTCCGCTAAATAAACTACCGAATAGTAGACCTGCTAATCCACCGAGCATTAAACCTTTCATAAGACCGCCGGAGAAGAAGCCACCCTTTTTAGCAGTTGCCGAATCTGTTTTCTTTGTAGAAGTCGTATTTTTATTTGTTGTTGCATTATTTTGATCTTTAGATGTATCCTGATTTTTTTGGATATTTGAGCTATTGTTATTGTTTGAAAAGCCTTTTTTACCTGATTTGTACGATTTTGCTTCTGCAGTAGGTGTATCTGAAACTAAAAGTGTCGCACCAACAGACGCAAACATGAGTGTCGCTGCAAAAAGAGCAGCAAGAATTTTTTTCATTACTTACATTCCTCCAACATAATCTTTTGTTTTGTCATAAAATAGTTCTTAATAGGAATTTTACATGAATGAACGGGAAAAACAAAATAATCGCTTCCGTAAATTAAGGAATAACAAAATATATGAACAAGAAGTGTCTCTATAAAAGTTAGAAAAACACTAAAGTATGGGGTGAACATAATGATTCAATCATTAATAGGATTTATAGCACTGTTTTTACTATTGTATTTAACAGAGAAAAGGCGTTTTATCAACGCGGTTGTACTAGGCTTACTCGGGTTGTTTATAGTGAGAGAAATAATCATGCATTACCCTTTATTGCTCCCAAATGAGCAGGGAATCGTGTCTGAGATGGGGATAGTAATTCTTCTAGGGAGCTTTCCTAGTGTTATGTTTATATTGTCGATTGCAATGTTTTTTAATAGTAAAGTTTTGCTGGAAAAAGAAGGGCGTAAATTTCGGAATTTATTATTGGCGATTGTTGGTCTAAGCTTTTTTATCATGATGATATGGTATGTATTTATTATTTTTATTAATATCCAACATCCTATATGGCATATTCTTTTCTTCTATGCTTTTTTAATATTTGGCTATACAATGTTTTTATATACGAGTGTGCTGGCCTATGCAACTGTGTATCATTTTACACCTCTAACTTATGAGCCTAATTATATTATTGCGCTTGGTTCTGGGTTAATTGGTGACAGAGTGCCACCTCTTTTAGCTAGTCGTTTAGACGAAGCCGTGAAGCAATATAAAAAAAACGGTGCACGACCTGTTATTATTGTTTCAGGTGGGCAAGGGAATGATGAAAGAGTATCTGAGGCCTACGCTATGAAAAAATATATTGTTGATGTGCATCATTTACCAGAACAAAAAGTACTCATGGAAGATAAATCGACAAATACTGAACAGAACATGGCTTTCTCCAAAGCAATAATGGATGCACATGCCCAAGGAAGAAAATATCGTTCTTTGTTTGTCACAAATAATTTCCATGTATTTCGCGCAAGTATTTATGCAAAAAGGGCGAAACTCGATGCAGAAGGCGTTGGCTCAAAAACAGCTTTTTATTATTTACCTAATGCTTTTACTCGCGAATTTATAGGTTTATTAGAAATGTATAAATGGGTTCATGTGACAGTCTTTTTATTCATTACATTATTTGTAGGAATAATACTGAGAGCATATGTGTAACCATTCTTGAACTGCCTTCCATATAATGATGATAAGGCAGTTTTTTTTACATAGCGCGCAGGGGAGGGAAAAACAATGTATGGACAATTTTTAGCAAAGCAAAATAAGGAACGAATTGCATCCTTACAACAGCTAACACATACACAAAATACATGGTTTGCACAAAACATCGCACTACTGACTTTTGAGGAAGTGCAACTAACGACCTTGCAAAAAATGCTGTATCAAGTTGTACAGGGGCTTTTAAGGAAAAATCAGCAACGTCATTTACAAATTGTACATCCAGAGCAAACACAAACGATACAGGAAAATGTTTTAACGCTTTTAGCAGAATATGATGATTTATTACGTGAAGCAATCCCTCTCCCTATTTATATTTTAATTTGGCAAATTACTTCACTAGAGAAATTAGCGTATACAACGGAGGTTGTTGACGATGTACTAGATGTAGTGGAATGGTATTTTATCCATCAAGACAGAGAAGTAGATGTATTGGATGAGGAAGATTTAGATCATGAAGAAATAATTGACTTATATAAAGAGGCCATTGAAGAAAAAGATGCTGAAGCTCAATTTGAGCTTGGGGAATATTATAGTACAAATGATAGCATATCCTTCCAGCCTGAAAAATCGATTAAATGGTTTGAACTAGCAGTATTACAGGGCAATGCAGAAGCTCAATATGTGTTGGGTAACTATTATTTTGAGGGTATTGGTGTGACGGAAAGCTATAAACGCGCTTTCTCGCTATATGAAGCGGCAGCTATGCAAGGGCATGCAGATGCTGCAAATAACTTAGCGGATATGTATTTTAATGGTGAAGGTGTGCCAGAAAATATGGCACTTGCAAAGCAGTGGTTCGACTTCGCCGCAACACAAGGTGTAGCAGAGGCTATGTTTACATTAGGTATAATACATGAGCAAGGTTTGGCTGTGACAGTTGATGAAGAGCAAGCATTTCTTTTTTATAAAAAATCAGCCGAATCAAGCTATGTAGAGGCACAATACAGACTTGGTGGAATATATCTTGAAGGGCAATTAGGGCAAACAAGAGATGTGAACCGCGGTTTATATTGGTATGAAAAAGCTGCGGAGCAATATCATGTGGATGCCTTTTACGATTTAGGTTTTATTTGGAGTAAAGGTTTAACAGGAATTCGTAATATAGAAAAAGGTATTCATTGGTTCAAACAAGCAGCTCTTCAAGGGGACCCGGAGGCAAAATTACAACTTGGGCATATATATAACAAAGCGGAAGGCATTCCAAGAAATATTAAAGAGGCTAAAAAATGGTATGCGCTTGCAGCTGAAGCGGGTATCGAAGAAGCCACTACTTTACTTGAAGAATTAGAAAAATTGTAAAGTTAGTATTAAAATCATATAGGTGCTTATATTCATTTATGACATCGGCTGTTAATGATTATAAATACCTGTATTTAGGTCCTTTTATAGGATAGTAAGCATAGGGTATGGATAACAGTATTTATGTTAGCTAAAATAACAGCTTATTATTATGAAAATTGTAATGGTTAAAACACGTAAAGACGTGAAGCGTGAATAAAAAGCATTAAATGATGAAGGCTGCTCAAAAAAATTGGAGTAGCTTTTTTATTATTTATGCATTATTTTGGTAAGTAAAGAAAATTCCCTAACCAAAATAATAAAATAAATGGTATATAATGGGTATCATTAAATTGACAATCAGGGATAAAATGTATAATGTATATGAGAGATTTTGAAAGTGTGAATTAATAAATTTATGATTATTTTTGTGGAATTATATGATGTTATTTTATTGTAATATTATTTAAGCTATTGGAATCTTTTTGAATATTTATAAATATATATTGGTAAACGGATATAGGATATGGCTCAGCTTTTCAAAAGTAATCGTTAATGAAAGTGGGAAAATGTGTGATTTTTCAGAAGCAAAAAAAGGCAACGGCATTAGATTTGCAACAATACACCGTTAAAATGGATATTTCTAATCACCAGCCAATGCTAAAGCAGATTGAAATGCTCAATTTAACAAAGCAAGATTTACAATATTTAAAAGCGTTCAAACCATTTGTTGAGGGCAATATTAATCACATTGTTGACCGATTTTATGACATGATTGTTACTGAGCAAAGTTTAGTTGACATCATTAATAGACACAGTTCTGTGGAAAAGTTGAAAGTCACACTCCGTCGTCATATCGTTGAAATGTTTAATGGAAATATAGATGAAGACTTTTATAAAAGGCGAGTTAATATTGCAAAAGTACATGTACATATTGGACTTAGAACACAATGGTATATTTGTGCTTTCCAAGATTTATGCATATCATTTACAGACTTAGTAGAAAAACATGTAGCTCATCCGATGGACCAATTCAACACGATTCGTGCTATCTCTAAGATTTCAAATTTTGAACAGCAGCTAGTATTAGAGTCTTTTGAGAATACAGTTGTGCAACTCAAGGAAAACGTTGAACGTGGAAAAGAAGAAGTCGAAAAAAAAATTGTAGAATCCTCAGAGTGTCTTGCTGCGATTTCTCAAGAAACAAATGCCTCCTTTCATCTATTAAATATGCAATCTGATGAAATTAAACAATTGGCAAAAAAATCTCTTCATGTGTCCACTTTAGCCGAAAGTCAGGCACTAGAAGGTCGAGAACGATTACAACACCAATCTATAAATATGAATAATATTATTCACTCACTCGATCACATTACAGATAACATTGAACAATTGTCAGATATGTCAAAGGAAATGGAATCGATTATGAATGTTGTAACAAATATTGCGAACCAAACAAACCTACTAGCATTAAATGCTGCAATTGAAGCTGCTCGTGCTGGAGATGCTGGAAAAGGCTTTAGTGTTGTAGCAGATGAAGTACGGAAATTGTCAGGCCAAACGAAAGAATCAGTCACCGCAGTGGCGAGATTATTGCAGAAAACGAATGAGCGGACAGACAAACTCGTTTATTCACTTAGTAATATTCAAGAAGAGGTAGCATCTGGTGAGGAAAATATGGTACAAACGAAAGGTCAATTCAATAAAATATTGGAAGCTATGACAGAAGCAAAATGTCAAAATGACCGTATGGAAAAAGAAGTACAGGCTGTTACAGAAATTTTAAGTGAGCTTGGACTATCTTTTAACGAAGTAACAAATTCAGCAGACAAGTTAGCAAACTTCGCACAAAATTTAACTTAGACTAGAGACCTGACTGTGCTTTTGACATAGAAACTGGAGCTATCTATAAGATGATAAAAGCATGCTACTTCACTTTGATCTGCCCCGTAAAAGTTAGACACCAATCTAACTTTTACGGGGATTTTTTATGGCAAAGGTAAGTGTTGAACAACGTATTCAAGCAGTTCAACGATACTTAAATGGAGATGAATCCATGAGTGAAATTGCGAAAGATATCGGAGTGACAGATCGAGTTGTCAGTGATTGGATTCGCCGTTATCAAAAAAATGGTGTAGAGGCTTTCTTAAAATCCTATACAAAATATTCAGCTGACTATAAAATTAATGTACTTAATTTTATGAACTAAAGAGAATCTATGAAGTGGTGGAATTCATCAAAGTCGCTGATATTCCACGTAGTACGTATTATTACTGGGAAAAGCGTTTGAATCGTACTGATAAATACACGGATGTGAAAGCCGCAATTCAGTCCATTTATCATGAACACAAAGGACGTTATGGTTATCGTCGGATTACCAAAGAACTAAAAAAATACGGCATTCATCATGATCCTAAAACGATTAATTGTTTGATGAATGCCATTGGCATAAAATGTGAAGTCCGTATGAAGAAGTATCTTTCGTATAAAGGAAAAGTCGGAAAAATTGCCCCAAACATATTACAACGTGATTTTACAGCGGAAAATATGAACGAGAAATGGGTAACAGACGTGACAGAGTTCCATCTATTTGGTGAGAAACGCTATTTATCACCTGTCCTTGATTTATGTAATGGCGAAATTATTGCATACACAGTAATGAATCGTCCAGTGTATAATCTCGTCCATGATATGCTAGAGGCTAAGGGTTGTCACACCCTATGACAATTTATCTGCGATAGCAAAAGAATAAAGTGAAGAAGCGATAGGAGCACACATCGTGGTGACCAATATTCAGTTGGCCACATACGTCTTTTATCTTGTTCACGAAAAACATAGCACATTACTTAGATAAAGCAGACCCCTGATATGTTTGGAAGCTATGTTGAAAAATCCATTTTTGCTAAATTTGTAAAGGGTTTAACGTAATTCTTTGCGAAAAGCGTTTATACTGAATGGAGAGAAATAAAGAAATAGGGGCGGTTAAGATGAAAACAGTGGTTGTATTAGGTAGCGGAATTACAGGGTTGTGTACGATGCATTATTTACAACGCCAGGTGAGGGAAAAAAACTTGGATGTAAAACTTGTGCTCATTGAAAAAAATGCCTATTTAGGAGGCAAGCTACATTCCGCTTATGAACAAGGCTTTATAATGGAAACAGGAGCAGATTCTATAGTGGCACGACATAAAGGGGTCATGGAGCTAGTACAGGAGCTTGAGTTTGAAGAAGAACTTGTATTCAACGAAACGGGTATATCTTATATCTATACTAATAATGAGTTACATGCAATTCCAACAGACACGACATTTGGTATTCCAATGAGTCTAGCATCTCTTGAAGCAAGTACACTTGTTTCAGAAGCAGGAAAACAGGAGGCATTAAAAGATTTAACAATGCCCAATGTTGACTTTACAAAAGAAAGCTCCATTGGTGAGTTTTTAACATACTATTTAGGTGATGAACTTGTTCAAAATCAAATAGCACCAGTACTAGCTGGTGTATACTCTGGTGACTTAAATCAACTATCGATTGGCTCAACGTTACCGTATTTAATTGATTATAAAAATGATTATGGTAGTGTGATCAAGGGTTTTGATGCGAACCGTGAGCAATTTGTGAAAGCTGCAAATAAAAAATTTATTTCATTTAAAAAAGGTTTATCATCACTTATTGACCGACTTGAAGAAACATTAACGGATGTAGAAATTCTCAAAGGGATAGCCGCAACACAGGTAACGAAACATGAAAATCACTATGTAATTACGTTAGCAAATAGTGTGAACATGGAAGCAGATCATGTTGTATTAGCATTACCTAACGAAGCGGTACAATATTTATTGCAGGACACGTCATTAAATAATTATTTTGAACGATTTAATACAGCATCAGCGATTACGATTTATTTAGGCTTTGATGTACCAGATGCTGTCCTACCTGCAGACGGGACGGGCTTTATCGTGTCACACAATGCTAATTTACAATGCAATGCGGCAACGTGGACGAGCCGAAAATGGAAGCATACTTCAGCAGACAGTAAATTACTTGTGCGATTATTTTATAAGAGCATTAACCCTGCGTATGAGGAATTACGAGCAATGACAGAGGAGGAACTGGCTGCAGTAGCACTAGATGATGTGCGAAAAAGCTTAGGTATTGAGGAGAAACCAACAGTTGTGAATGTTTCAAAATGGATTAATCAAATGCCTAAATATGATTTGGCTCATCAGGAAGCTTTAAAGGGGCTAACAGCTGAACTTTCAGAAAGATATCCTAATTTATCAATTGCAGGTTGTTCTTATTTCGGCGTAGGCATCGGTGCTTGTATTCAAAATGGTAAAAAAATTGGTGAAGAGCTAGCAGAAAAATTATCTTGATTTTTTAGGAAAAACTCAAAAAACATATATTTCGTGTGAAAAATCCTTTGTTACGTGAAATAGTCTTGACTCTATCGTTTGTAAACGATATGATTCTTTTAATTATTTAAAAAATTCATAATACATTCTTATCAAGAGAAGCTGAGGGACTGGCCCTGTGACGCTTCAGCAACCAACTTCGTGTCAGGTGCTAAATCCAGAAGACCTTGTTGGTCCGAAGATGAGAAGGAAAAAACAATTACGATTCGTTAAAGCCTTCTTTTTTGTAAAAGAAGGCTTTTTATATTTTATGTTGAAAACAAGGGAAGCGAGGTTATGTTTTATGGGATTGCTTGAAAAGTTAAAAACACACGTCTTAACAGCAGATGGTGCAATAGGCACAGTGTTATATGGTTATGGCTTGGAATACTGCCATGAGGAAATGAATGTACAACGACCAGAATTAATTGAAAAAATTCATCGTGAATATATTGCTGCGGGCGCTGATATTATCCAAACCAATACATATGGTGCCAACGCGGTTAAATTAGCGCGCTACGGCTTAGAAACGCGTGTGCAACAGTTCAATGAAGCGGCCATTACGATTGCCAAGCGTGCAGCGGCAGATGGTGGACAATTTGTACTTGGCACAATTGGAGGAATTCGTGGTATTCGTAAAAGTGATGCAACTTTAGAAGAAATCTTAGTGACTGTTGAAGAGCAGGCAACTGTGTTACTTGCAGGCAATCCAGACGGCCTTTTACTAGAAACATATTATGATTTTGAAGAGTTAACAGCAACGTTGTCCATGCTACGTACGAAAACAAATTTACCGATTATTGCACAAGTATCCATGCATGAACCTGGTGTATTGCAAAACGGGATGACATTAAATCATGCCTTACATGAGTTAGAGACACTCGGTGCGGATGTAGTTGGTGTTAACTGTCGACTAGGCCCACATCATACTATTCAAGCGTTTGAAGGCGTAGAGCTTCCTGACAAGGCATTTATGTCAGCCTATCCGAATGCTTCTCTGTTAGATGTGGAGGACGGACGTGTGGTATATGAGTCAGAGGCAGATTACTTTGGTCGAGCTGCAGTAGCTTTACGCGATCAAGGCGTACGTTTAATCGGGGGCTGTTGTGGAACGACACCCAAGCATATTGCGGCGGCTAAAAAATACTTAGAAGAGCTAGCACCTGTGGAAGAAAAGTATGCAAAGCCAGAAAAGATTGAAATTGTTCGTGAGGCAGAACCAACAACGTATGAGCCGTTACATGAAAAGGTCAAGCGAGAGCGGTCGATCATTGTAGAACTAGATACACCAAGACATTTAGAAATTGATGGTTTTATGAAAGGTGCCAAAAAGCTCTACGATGCAGGGGCCGATGTGGTGATGATGGCGGATAATTCTTTAGCCTCCCCGCGCATTAGCAATGTAGCAATGGGCGCTTTGCTGAAGGGAACGCAAGGAATACGACCACTGACGCATATAACATGCCGTGACCGTAACTTGATTGGTCTACAATCGCATTTGATGGGCTTAAATGCACTTGGGATTCATGATATTTTAGCTGTTACTGGGGATCCCACGAAGGTAGGCGACTTCCCCGGCGCGACAAGTGTTTATGATGTATCTTCAATGGAGCTTATTCAACTTATTAAACAGTTAAATGAAGGGGTATCATTTTCCGGAAAACCACTTCGTAAAAAGGCAAACTTTTCAGTAGCGGCAGCATTCAATCCGAATGTACGTGTATTGGAACGTGCTGTAGCACGATTAGAGAAGAAGATTGAACATGGTGCAGATTATTTTATTTCACAGCCTGTGTATACGAAGGAAAAAATTGTAGAAATTTATGAGGCAACCAAACATTTAGATGCACCGATTTATATAGGAATTATGCCTGTTACGAGCTATAAGAGTGCAGAGTTTTTACACCATGAAGTGCCGGGCATCAAATTATCGGAGGATGCATTAGCACGTATGAAGGCTTGTGGTGAAGATAAGGACCGTGCAACATTGGAAGGAATTGCGATTGCAAAAGAATTAGTTGAAGTAGCTTCAGAATATTTCAATGGTATTTACTTAATCACACCATTTTTACGCTATGACATGACACTAGAGTTGATGAAATATATTGAGCAATTGGATGAACAGAAAAAAGGGGTACGTATAAATGGCTAAGCACTTAATTGAAGAGCAACTTGAGAAAAGAATTTTAATTCTTGATGGCGCAATGGGTACAATGCTACAAAATGAAAACTTATCAGCAGAGGATTTTGGCGGTGAAGATCTTGACGGTTGTAATGAAAATCTTGTGCTCACAAGACCAGATGTACTTGAAAAGGTTCACAGAAAATATTTAGAAGCGGGTGCAGATATTATTTGTACAAATACGTTTGGTGGTACACCACTCGTCTTAAACGAATATAATCTTGGCGCCAAGGCAGAAGACATTAATAAACGTGCGGTGGAGATTGCTCGTAAGGTTGTAGATCAGTTTTCTACACAAGAATGGCCACGTTTTGTAGCGGGGGCCATGGGACCGACAACCAAAACCTTATCGGTAACCGGTGGTATTACATTTGATGAGCTAGAGGAAAACTTCTATGTGCAAGCGAAAGCTTTAATAGAAGCAGGTGCAGATGTTCTGCTACTGGAAACGAGTCAGGATATGCTGAACGTAAAGGCGGGAACACTGGGAGTATCACGTGCCTTTGAAACTACGGGACAAGAAATTCCGGTAATGATTTCAGGTACCATTGAACCAATGGGTACAACACTTGCAGGTCAAACAATTGATGCATTTTATATTTCAATTGAGCACATTAAGCCGTTATCAGTTGGCTTAAACTGTGCTACAGGCCCGGAATTTATGACAGACCATATTCGTTCGCTTGCAGAGCTTTCTACTGGCTATATTAGCTGTTATCCAAATGCAGGTTTACCGGACGAAGAAGGCTGCTATCATGAATCACCAGAGTCACTTTCACAGAAATTAAAAGGCTTTGCTGATAAAGGGTGGCTAAATATTGTTGGCGGCTGTTGTGGGACTACACCAGCACATATTGCAGCTATCCGTGAAGCGATAAAAGATGAAAAACCCCGTCAATTACCTGAAGCTACACATGGACATGTTGTATCTGGGATTGAGCCATTAGTCTATGATGATTCTATGCGACCACTATTTATCGGGGAACGAACAAATGTTATCGGATCACGTAAATTTAAAAACTTAATTATAGATGGTAAGTTTGAAGAAGCAGCAGAAATTGCTCGCGCGCAGGTGAAAAATGGAGCGCATGTCATTGATATTTGTTTAGCAAACCCTGACCGTGATGAATTGGAAGATATGCGTGGTTTCATGCAAGAGGTAGTGAAAAAGGTAAAAGTGCCACTTGTAATCGACTCTACAGATGAAAAAGTCATCGAGGAAGCATTAAAATTTTCTCAAGGTAAGGCCATCATCAACTCCATTAACCTTGAGGACGGCGAGGAACGTTTTGATGCGGTTATGCCTCTTGTGAAAAAATATGGTGGCTCGTTAGTTGTTGGTACAATTGATGAGCAGGGTATGGCGGTGGATCGTCAGCGCAAATTAGAAATTGCTGAACGTTCTTATAAATTACTAACGGAAAAATGGGGTCTAGCACCAGAAGATATTATTTTTGATCCGTTAATGTTCCCGGTAGGTACAGGAGATGAGCAATATATTGGCTCAGCACTTGAAACAATTGAAGGAATTCGACTTATCAAAGAAAAAATGCCACGAGCATTAACCGTGCTAGGTGTAAGTAATATTTCATTCGGTTTACCACCAGTTGGTCGAGAGGTATTGAATGCTGTTTATCTATATCACTGTACACTCGCTGGTTTAGATTATGCGATTGTCAATACGGAGAAGCTAGAGCGCTATGCATCTATTCCAGAAGAGGAAATTAAGCTAGCCAATGATTTATTATTCAATACGAATGATGAAACACTTGCCGTATTCACTGATTTTTATCGTGATAAGAAGAAGGAAAAGACTGAAGCAGATATTCCAAAAACAGTGGAAGGTCGTTTAGCTTACTATATTTTAGAGGGTACAAAGGAAGGCTTAATTGAAGATTTAGACGCTGCTCGAAAAATTTATGATGCACCACTTGATATTATTAACGGACCATTAATGGAAGGAATGGCTGAGGTAGGACGCTTATTTAACGATAATCAGCTAATAGTAGCGGAAGTCCTACAATCAGCAGGTGTTATGAAGGCTGCAGTAGCGCACCTTGAGCAATTCATGGAGAAAAATGAAGAAAGCGCAGGCAAAGGGAAAATGGTGCTTGCGACTGTAAAAGGCGATGTACACGATATCGGGAAAAATTTAGTTGATATTATTTTAAGTAACAATGGCTTTAAGGTAGTTGACCTTGGTATCAAAGTAACACCAGCACAGTTAATCGAGGCTATTCGCAAGGAGAAGCCTGATTTCATCGGACTGTCTGGCTTACTTGTAAAATCTGCTCAACAAATGGTGATTACCGCACAGGACTTTAAGGAAGCAGGGATTGATGTACCAATTTTAGTCGGTGGTGCAGCATTGTCTCGTCGTTTTACAGAAACGAAAATTGCTAATGAATACGATGGTCCTGTTATTTATTCTAAAGATGCAATGCAAGGTTTAGAACAGGCCAACCTATTAATGGGTACGGAGACGCGCAGGAACTTCTTGGCTGAAGTTGCAGACTCGCGTCAAAAGCGATTAGAGGCCGATGAAAAAAGAGCGGCGCGACCTGTGAAAGAACCAACGCTTAAGCCTGCACGTACAGTTAAGGATGCAACTGTTTTCTTACCGGCAGATGTTCGTCGCCATGTGAAAAAAGAGTATTCCGTATCACATTTATATCCATACGTGAATATGCGTACATTACTTGGTCATCATTTAGGCTTAAAAGGGCAAGTGCAACAATTACTAGAAGCTGGGGATTTGCGTGCAACCGAACTCAAAGATTTAGTGGATGGCTATCTACGAAGCGACTTATTGAAACCATCCGGCATGTATCAGTTTTTCCCAGCACAAGCAGATGGTGATGATGTAATAGTTTATGACCCAGCAGATAGTAAAACAGAAATTGAGCGTTTTACATTCCCGCGTCAACAGGTTGAGCCTTTTATGTGTTTAGCAGATTTCTTGAAAACAGTAGAAAGCGGAGAAATGGATTATATTGCACTCATGGTTGTCACAGCTGGACAAGGTGTGATGGCGACGGCGCGCCAGTTAAAAGAAGAGGGGAAATTCTTGGAGAGTCATGCGCTACAATCCACGGCACTAGAATTAGCAGAGGGTTTTGCTGAGCGTATGCATCAAGAAATTCGTGATCAATGGGGCTTCTCGGATGCTACGGACTTCACGATGCGTGATCGTTTTGCTGCGAAATATCAGGGTCAACGTTTTTCATTTGGCTACCCAGCGTGTCCAAACTTAGAAGATCAAGAGAAATTATTTGGCTTATTAAAGCCAAAGGATATTGGTGTTCATCTAACGGAGGGCTTTATGATGGAGCCGGAAGCGTCTGTGTCAGCGATTGTGTTTGCCCATCCAGATGCACGATATTTCAACGTGTAATTTTAAGGCAGATGGTTTAACTTTATGTAGTAGCATCAGAGGTACACTTCGGTGGATGTCACGGATATTGACTTGTATTTGTACATATTCAATATCTCCAGACATCCATTACCTTAAGGCGTAAAGAGGTGTATTTTTCTCGAAATAGGGACGTGGATATAATGATTCGATTAATGGAAGTAAAAGATTTACCCGAGGTTTTAGACATCTACAATGACATCATTTTAACGAGCACAGCTGTCTACCGTTATGAAATACAAACATTAAATGAGAAGAGACAGTGGTTTGATGAGCAAAAGCAATCTGATAATCCGCTGTTAGTCTTTGAGGAAGATGGAGAAGTGGCTGGCTTTGCTACTTATAGCCAGTTCCGACCATATCCTGGTTACAAGCATACGATGGAGCATTCGGTGTATGTGCATAAGGAGCATTATCAGAAAGGTATTGCGACTAAGCTGATGCGTGAATTAATACGTATAGCAGAGGAGAATGGGGTCAAAACACTTGTAGCGGGTATTGATGCTGAAAATTCAGGTAGCATGAAGGCGCATGAAAAGCTGGGTTTTGAATATGCGGGAACGATAAAAAATGCAGGCTATAAATTTGAAAAATGGCTGAATTTAGTGTTTTATCAACTACATTTAAGCGGACCGAAAGACTAAAAAGATCTGTCATTGCGGAACGGATGTTCCATCATTTTTACAGTAGAGAAATGAGAGACCTTTGTAAGAAAGCCAAATTCTAAAAACCAATGATAGGGCCATATCGTTTCAACTACTTTGATAGTTTGACACATTGAACGGATACGTGGATGCCCTAAGGTGAATATAGGTCTTTTACTAATGGATAGCTAAACAAAAAATCAATCGCAGCCTGTAGTTGTAGACTAAGTGTTCTTGCGTTACTACTTCAAGTATGGTTTAGCAGGTTAGAGCAGAATAATCAGTAGGCAATACAAGTTGATTGGCGTGGAAAGCGTGATACTCCTGCACGAACAGCACTTGTGGAAAATCCAATTTTTGCGGCGATTCGTCGCAAAAATTAGTTGGAGCCGTGCATGCGGAAAGGGAGCGCCTGGAACGGAAAGCAACGTTTTCTTACTATTTATTCTAAAAAGGAAAAAGACTGTAGACAAACTCATATTTTTTTAGAGTTGGTCTACAATTAGAAAGGATATGACATTTGTCATATCCTTTTTATGATGTTTGCGTCTGTTGCGCATTATAATCTTATTTTATGATGAGGTCATAAGCAAAAGGAAACGAGGGAAAACGAAATGGCTACAGATAAAGAAAAAACAAAAAAACTGCGCCAAGATGTAGCACCATTTGCGAAATCAGATACTGGTAAAAGTGTTTTTCAAATGGTGAATACAATTGTACCGTTAATTGTTCTATGGGTCGCTGGATATATGTTAGTTGATGTCTCACCTTGGTTAACTGCAGGTTTAAGTGTAATTTCAGCTGGATTTGTCGTACGAGCATTCATTATTTTCCATGATTGTACACACGGTTCATTTTTCAAAAGTAAAAAAGCAAACGACTGGGTTGGCTTATTTACTGGGGTAATAACTTCATTTCCGTATGAAAAATGGAAGCGCGAGCATACAATTCACCACGCAACAAGTTCGAACTTAGATAAGCGTGGTATCGGTGATATCGATATGATGACAGTGGAAGAATATTTAGAAGCTTCTAAAGGGCAACGTTTATGGTATCGTTTTTATCGTAATCCATTAGTAATGTTTGGCTTAGGTCCACTATATATGGTGTTAGTGTTAAATCGTTTTAACCGTAAAGATGCAAAACCAAAGGAACGCATGAATACACATATTACCAATGTTATTATTGCAGGTGTTTGTGTAGCGTTAATTTATTTCTTGGGCTGGCAGTCATTCTTGTTAGTGCAAGGTGTCACATTATTCATCGCAGGTTCACTAGGAATTTGGTTATTCTACATCCAACATACGTATGAGGATTCTTACTTTGAACATGACACAGATTGGGATTATGTAAAAGCAGCTGTTGAAGGTAGTTCGTACTATAAACTACCGAAGTTATTACAATGGGCAACTGGTAACATCGGTTTCCACCATGTTCACCATTTGGCACCTCGTGTTCCTAACTATAACCTTGAAAAAGCGCATAATGAAACACCACCTTTACAAACAGCTACAACAATTACATTGCGCACAAGTTTAGAATCATTACGCTACAAATTATATGATGAAGAACACGGGAAATTTGTATCATTTAAAGATGTTAATGAAATTATTAAGCGAAAAGCGAAAGGCAGTATAGCTGCTTAGTTGATCAGCCATCTCTTCTGGGGATGGCTGTTTTATATAAGAGGATTTTATGGACACGATGAAGCGATAGCAATGAAAGATTTGACTATGCGAAAGCCAAGCGACAGCTATGAAAGGGGCACATATGCGCTTTTCTTGTTATAATAAAGGGAAAAGCAGGAAAGATTGTGAGGTTATGATGAGAAAGTGGCATAGTATTATTCCGAATAGTCCCATGCTAAGTATTTATTTATGGATTATTTTTTGTTTTCTACCGTTTTTCTTTATTTTTAAAAAATCTTCTTATCTTGAAATATCGATAGGCATTACTTTTTTGATGCTGTATTTTATTTTTTATCGCTTTTCCGTAAATTCGAGAAATGGGCTTGTTTATATGTGGATTAGCTTCGAAATGGTCATTAATATTATTTTGACCATATTATATGGTTATGTGTATTTATCCATATTTACAGCGTTTTTCATCGGTAATATTCGTAGACCTGTAGGCTTTTATATTATGTACGGCTTGCATATCGGCTTTACTGTTATTTCAACTGGGATTGGTTTCTTCGTGGAATTACATTTATTTTTATCGCAACTTCCATTTGTAGTACTAACGATTTTAGCGGTTGTACTTTTACCACTTACCATTTATTCGAAGAATAAACGGGAAAATCTAGAAGGACAATTGGAAACTGCGAATGAACGAATTGCAGAATTGATTATTTTTGAAGAACGTCAACGCATTGCACGTGATTTACACGATACATTGGGTCAAAAATTATCGATGATAGGATTAAAAAGTGACCTGGCCTCAAGACTCATTGCACGTGATCCACAGCAGGCATTAGTCGAGATTAGAGATATTCGCCAAACGGCGAGTATTGCCTTAAAAGAGGTTCGAGAATTAGTTTCAGATATGCGTACAGCAAAATTTGAAGATGAGCTTATGCGTATTTCTCAAATCCTTAAAGCTGCCGAAATGGAATTTGTTTTTGATGGTGATAAGGATACGCTACAGGTTCCGCCCCTTGTGGAAAATGTTTTATCCATGTGTTTGAAAGAGGCGGTAACGAATGTAGTCAAGCATAGTGGGGCGACGAAGTGTGAAATTGCTTTCCATCAAAATTTTAAAGAGGTTTACCTAGTTGTTCGTGATAATGGACAGGGTATTTCGAAAAAGCAGATTTTGAAAAGTGGTAATGGATTAAAGGGGATGCGAGAGCGTTTAGAATTTATCAATGGTTCCTTTAAGATAGAGGGTGACGAGGGCACAACATTAACCGTGTCCATTCCTGTGACCATCACACATCAAAAAGTTAAAGAAAATTTGCAGAACATATAGAGGAAAAGAGGATTGTGACATGATTCGAATTGTTATTGCTGAAGATCAAGGTATGCTGTTAGGGGCGCTTCGTTCGTTACTCAGTATGGAGGATGATATGGAGGTCGTTGGGTTAGCAAAAAATGGTGAGGAAGCATTGGCACTTGTAGAAGAGCATCAGCCAGATATTTGTATTATGGATATCGAAATGCCAGTGAAAACTGGACTAGATGCTGCTGAAGAATTGCATGGTTCGGATTGTAAAGTCATTATTTTAACAACGTTTGCTAGACCAGGTTATTTTGAACGGGCAAGGAAAGCGGGGGTTCGTGGTTATTTACTGAAGGATAGTCCAATTGAGGAATTGGTAAGTGCTATTCGTACGATTATGGACGGTAAACGAATTTATGCTCCTGAACTTGTTGATTTTGTCTATGAAGATGATAGTGAAAACCCTTTAACAGAGCGTGAAAGTCAAGTGCTGACATTGGTTGCAGAAGGTAAGACAACAAAGGAAATTGCAGCAGAGTTATTTTTATCAGCGGGCACTGTACGGAACTATATTTCGACTATTTTAGAAAAATTACATGTTGGCAATCGAATTGAGGCTATTGCACGCTTTAAGGAAAAAGGTTGGAATAAGTAAGACTTCTGAATGTACTTTTGACAGACGAATAGGTATGCTAAAAAATGGAGAATTACGCTATAAACTATTCAAAAGGGAGTAAGAGGTATGCAAACTATTTCTGGAAAAACTGCTTTAATTACTGGTGCGGGCCGAGGGATTGGACGTGCGACAGCAATCGCCTTCGCAAAAGAGGGCATAAACGTTGGACTTGTAGGACGTACAAAAGAGAATTTACAACATGTTGCTGAAGAATTGAAAGCTTACAATGTGAAAGTAGCGATTGCGGCAGCTAATGTAGCTGATTTAGAATCGATCTCATTGGCTGTTGAAAGCATCCGTGCAGAGCTAGGTCCGATAGATATTTTAGTAAATAACGCAGGTATTTCAAAATTCGGTAAGTTTTTAGAACTTTCACCGGAGGACTGGACTAATATCGTAGATGTAAATGTAAAAGGTGTGTATTACACAACACGCGCCGTATTACCAGAAATGATTGAACGACAGTCAGGAGATATTATTAATATTTCATCGACAGCGGGTCAAAAAGGTGCACCAATCACAAGTGCATACAGTGCATCGAAAGCAGCGGTGATTGGTATGAGTGAATCATTAATGTTAGAGGTTCGTAAGCATAATATCCGTGTTGTAACGTTAACACCAAGTACGGTCGCAACAGATATGGCTGTTGAGTTACAATTAACAGACGGTAATCCAGAAAAAGTTATGCAGGCGGAGGACCTGGCTGACTTAATGGTGGCGCAATTAAAATTACATCCGCGTGTTGTGTTAAAACATGCTGGTTTATGGTCAACAAATCCTTAAAAATGTGGCGGGAAGCAATTCTCGCCGCTTTTTTTCTTTTATAGGCGATTATCAATAAAAGACCTTATCGCCATCATGACGATAAGGTTCGGTGGTTATTTATTGCGCTTTGTTAAGCGTCCAAGCACGAATGCACCTGCTGCAACAGCAAGGACTGTATTCGTTTTTTTCGTAAATACTTGCTTCGTTACAAGATTAATGTTTTGTGGGCGCTCCGCCAAACGACGCATAAAGTAACCATACCAATCTTCGCCAAATGGTACGTATACGCAGAAGTTATAGCCTTCTTTCGCCAGCTCTTTTTGCATGTCTGTGCGGAAGCCGTAAAGCATTTGGAATTCGAATTTATCAAGCGGAATATTATTATCAGCGACAAAGCGTTTTACGTGTGCGATGACGTTATGGTCATGTGTTGCAATTGATGTAAATTTACCGTGAAGTAAATGGTATTCAATCAACTCGATAAAGTTTAAATCGATATCTAATTTATCCTGGAAAGCTACTTCCACAGGTTCTTTATATGCACCTTTTACAATTCGTAAACGATAGTTTTGGAATTTCTCAATATCGTCCTTGGCACGATAAAAGTATGATTGAATAACTGTACCGACATTATTAAATGTTTTTGAAAGTTCTTCAACCATATCGAAAGACGTTTGGAGACGACCGTAATCTTCCATATCAAAGTTAACAAAAATATCGTAGGCAGCTGCCTTTTCAACAATCTCATATAAATTGTCATAGCAAAAATCAACGTCAATATCTAAGCCCAATTGAGATGGTTTTAGTGAAATATGGGCATTGACACCGTTTTCATGAATCGCTTCAATAACAGCAAGGATTTGTTCTTTAGCCGCAGATGCTTCTTCTTCACTAGAAACAAATTCCCCTAAATTATCTACTGTACAAGAGATATTATGGGCATTTAGCTCTTTGATGCTTGCAATCGTTTCTTCTATATTTGTACCAGCTACTACATTTTGGGCGCCTAGTTTTAAGCCGTATTTTTTAGCAGTACTGTTTAATAGTTGGTTCTCAGATAATTGGATGAAAAAATCGCGTAATAACATGGTCATTCTCCTCACAGCATTTTTCTTTCTAGTATAACATATTTGGAAACCATGTAATGGATTCCTTGAAACAATTATTTGTTTTCTATTATTTGCATACGTTCATTAAAAAGTACAGGATAGCTTAAAAAACCAATCATTATGCTCGATAATGTTGCAGTTGTTAGAAGTGCGAAAATAATTAAAAGTTGAAATTGTACCGCTTGAATGGGGTCTGCTCCGCCGATAATTTGTCCGCTCATCATGCCAGGTAATTGCACAAGTCCAATTGTTTTTTGGCTTTCAATTGTTGGAATCATACTTGCTTTAATAGCGCTAATTAGTTGACGATGAATCGCCTGTTTGGGGGTACCGCCGAGTGATAAAATGAGCTCAATTTCATCCTGATGACTCGTGATTTCTGCTGTAAAACGATTTAAAAATAATATAGATAATACCATGGAATTACCAATTAACATACCACTAATCGGTATGATATATTGTGCTGTTGCAGGTATAATGCCAAAACCTAATAATACGCCTTGTGTCACAACTTCAACAACAACTAGGGTACTAGCTATTTTCCATGTAATCCCTCTTATTCCTGCTCCTTTTTTACGGGCATTTAGAGTTGCTGTAAAAATCATCAATGCAACCATCAACAAAATATAGATAATGCTGCCTGTTTCGAAGACAAATTTTAAAATGTAGCCAACTGCTAATAATTGGATAATAGAGCGTATAGTCGCAATCATCGTGTCTTTTTCAAGGCCAAGCTTTAAAACTTTTGATAATAACAATGGAATTAATACAAAAATCAATGTTAGGGAAAGGGCAGTATATGTCATGCGTTTACCCCCTGTACAAATTCTGCAACACGAGGATTATTTGGAGCATCCAGTAGGGAGCTTTGCCCAGTTTCGATAAGCTCTCCATCCATCATAACCCAAGTATAATGTCCAATCGTTAGTGCTTGCTGTAAATTATGTGTAATCCAAATCATCGTGACATTATATTTTTTGTTTAATGTCACAATGAGTGCCTCGATGTCCTGTACTGATTGACGATCAAGAGCAGATGTAATTTCATCTAATAATAGGATAGAAGAGTGGTTGATAAGGGTACGTGCGATGGATACCTTTTGGCGTTGTCCACCGGATAATTCAGTTATTGAGCGTTGTAAAAAGCTGTCATCGAGTCCGACGTCCTTTAAGAATTGGCTGGCTTCTTGTTGCGTGAGTGCTTTTCCCTGTAGTGAACGGGGAAGGGCTAAATTATCAAAAACTGTACCGGCAATCATTGGCGCAGATTGAAGAGCAATACCTACTTGTCTACGTAAAGTAGTAGGTTCGTACGTGGCAATTGGCTGATCATCAATAAAAATATGCCCGTTCGTCGGTGTGAGTAGCCCATTGCACATTTTCAGTAGCGTTGTTTTACCTGCACCAGATGGGCCAACAAGTGTTGTAATTTTGCCCTTTGGGATTGAACCAGTGATTGTTTTTAAAATTGCTTTGTTATTTACTGAAAAGCTGACCTGTTGAAAGTGAATTGCGGGCTCGTATAGCGTTTTCATATAGTAGAAACTCCTTTATATTAGTAGGTAATATTAATGTAGCATAGAAATGAATGGTTGCTACAGGTATTTTCCATTTTTATAGTAAGAGTACTAGCAATACGATATGTAAGGAGAACAGGGAAAATGGATATTTTATATGTAGATACGCTAACATATGCCCAGGGAACTATGTACATCGTTGCATCGGAAGAAGGCCTTGTTTATATCGGAACACCCAATGCGCCATTTGATGAAGTAGAAGAGTGGGCAAAAAAGCCATTTAAAGGCTATACCTTTGAAGTGAGTAAAGAAAAATTAATACCATATGTTGAACAGTTAACAGCTTATTTGAACGGTCAACTTACTGAATTTGATCTACCAATTCATGTGAAGGGGACAGCTTTTCAGCTCGCTGTCTGGGATGCGTTAAAAACCCTGCCTTATGGTGCGACAACATCATATTCAGCGATTGCAGAACGTATTGGCAAGCCAAAAGCGGTAAGGGCTGTTGGAAGTGCTATCGGCGCCAACCCCATATTGGCAATTATTCCATGTCATCGTGTCATCGGGAAAAATGGCAAACTAACAGGTTTTCGTAGTGGTTTAGCAATGAAAGAGTTTTTACTTCAATTAGAGAATGAGTAAAAAAAGAATCGTCCGCAAAGTACTGTGAGACGACTCTTTTTCAGATAGTATTTTTATATATGTTCTTCTTGGACGTTTGCTGGAGATTTTCCAAAATGTGTTAGTCGTTGAGCAAATGTTTCCCCCTGTACAGCAGTGCTTTTGAAAATATCTTGATATTCGTAAGCCGGCGTACCGTGTTCGATAACATCTAGTCCAGCGACCTCTTCCTCCGCTGTTACACGTAATGGGACAAATGCTTTTATAATGAATAAACCAGCTGATACAGAGACACCAACCCAAGCAATCGTTGCGATGACACCAATTGTTTGAACACCAAGTAAAGCAAAACCACCACCGTAGAACAGACCTTGACCACCAACATCAAATAATCCAACGGCTAGAGTTCCCCAAACACCACAAATACCATGAACAGCTATCGCTCCTACAGGATCGTCAACTTTCAACTTCCATTCAATGAAGCGGACACCTTCGACTAATAAAGGGGCTGCAATGACACCGATTATCAGTGAACCGATAATAGTGACGTTTGCTGCACCAGCTGTAATACCTACAAGGCCTGCTAACGCGCCGTTTAGTGTTAGCGAGCCATCGATATGGCCATAGCGGAATTTAGTATAGAATGCAGTCGCTACTACACCAGCGGCAGCGGCGAAAAATGTGTTAGCGATAACACTAGGTACAAGTGTGGGATCGGCCGCTAAAGTAGATGCACCGTTAAAACCGAACCAACCGAACCAAAGTAAGAACACACCTAATGCGCCTAAAGGAATGCTATGGCCAGTAATAACATTAACGCGCCCATTTTCATATTTACCTAGTCGAGGACCAATGATTGCTGCTGCTACAAAGGCTGCTACAGCACCAGTTAAATGAACAACAGTTGATCCAGCGAAATCTACGAACCCTAAATCTGTTAGCCAGCCTTGACCGCTCCAAACCCAATGTCCTACTACAGGATAAACAAATAATGTCATTAAAACGATAACGCCAATATAGGCAAAAATATTAGTGCGTTCTGCTACAGCACCAGAAAGAATAGTGGCACCAGTTGCTGCAAACATTGTTTGGAAGATAAAGAACGAAAGATCATCTACACCATTTAAAGCGAAACCACTTGTTCCGATGAGACCACCAGCAGTGTCGCCAAACATAATGGCATAACCACATAAGAAATAAATGATACCGCCAAGTGAAATGGTTAGAAAGTTTTTCATAATAATATTGACGGCGTTTTTCGATCGAGTAAATCCTGCCTCAACCATGGCAAATCCTGCATGCATAAAAAATACTAAAACTGTTCCAAGCATAACCCATACTAAATTTACAGATAACATCACTTCATCCATTTATATCGCCCCCTTAATCTACTGCAACTAATCCGACTTCTTTAGTACGGATACGAATTGCTTGTTCCACTGGATAAATAAATATCTTACCGTCTCCAACTTTACCGGTTGCGGCATCACGTAATAGAACTTCAACTATGGCATCAACTTTTGCGGCATCGACAATCATTTCCAACTTTAATTTTGGTAAGAATTCAATTTCATATGCGTTTCCACGAAATAAACCCGTCCGGCCTAATTGGCGACCACAGCCAGCGATTTCTGAAATACTTAGACCCGCAATTCCTTCCTTTGCAAGCCCATCCCTAACAAGGCCAAAAACTTCGGGACGAATAATTGCTTCTATTTTTTTCATCAAAACCAGCTCCTTGCGTTAAGTTAATTTACATGTTAAAACGTAAAGGTCAACAACGCAATTATTTTTTTGTTATTCATGTAACGTTATGTAACATGAAATATTTCGTGTGTCGTAATAAATTGTAAAAAAGCTAATTATTTAAGGAATGAAAGCGGTGTTACGATTTGTGTCTAAAATGTGTACAGTTCGAAATTTTCTGATTATTAATGTGAAGAAATCTAACATCGGTGCTAAGGAATGTTAAACGCAAGAAATTGGGTATATAGTGTATACTAGGACTAATTATCAAAGCGGAAGAAGGTTTTTCTTATGAGATCAAACTATGTTGACGATAGTTTAGCGTTGCACACAGATTTATATCAAATCAATATGGCAGAGTCCTATTGGGCTGATGGCATACATAATAGAAAAGCAATTTTTGAATTATATTTTAGAAAATTACCGTTTGGCAATGGCTATGCCATATTTGCGGGGTTAGAGCGTATGCTTGATTATTTACGAGATTTTCGCTTTAGTGAATCGGATATTGCGTATTTACGTGAAGTGGTTGGTTATAAAGAAGACTTTATCGACTATTTAAAAAATATTCGATTTACAGGGGATATGTACTCAATGGTGGAAGGAGAGCTTGTTTTCGCGAATGAACCAATTGTTCGCATTGAAGCACCGCTAGTGGAGGCGCAATTGATTGAAACTGCGCTATTGAACATTGTGAACTATCAAACACTTATAGCTACAAAGGCAAGTCGTATTAAGCAAATCGTGAAAAATGAAACGGCCATGGAGTTTGGAACGCGGCGTGCGCAAGAAATGGATGCAGCTATCTGGGGTACTCGTGCGGCCTTTATCGGTGGCTTTGCTTCTACTAGTAACGTTCGTGCGGGTAAATTATTTAACATTCCTGTATCGGGGACACATGCACATGCCCTTGTACAGGCGTACAAAAATGATTATGACGCATTTCATGCCTATGCTAAACGTCATCGTGATTGTGTGTTTTTAGTAGATACTTACAATACATTGAAATCTGGTGTGCCAACAGCGATTAAAGTAGCAAAGGAACTTGGAGATAAAATTAATTTTATCGGTATTCGCTTAGATAGTGGTGATATTGCCTTCTTATCAAAGGAAGCACGCAAAATGTTAGATGAAGCTGGCTTCCATGACGCAAAAATTGTAGTTTCCAATGACCTTGATGAATACACAATTTTGAACTTAAAGGCGCAAAATGCCCGTGTAGATGTATGGGGAATTGGGACAAAGCTTATTACAGCTTACGACCAACCTGCTCTGGGGGCTGTTTATAAAATGGTTGCAATTGAAAATGAAGAAGGTCAATTAGAAGATACTATTAAAATTTCTGCGAATGCTGAAAAGGTATCGACACCGGGTCTCAAAAATTTATATCGCATTATTGATCGTAAGAATGGCAAAGCAGAGGGAGACTATATTACGATGCATGACGAAGACCCTCAATCTGAAGAGCGTATTAAAATGTTCCATCCTGTGCACACATTCGTATCGAAATTTGTGACGAACTTTGAAGCAAAAAATTTACATCAACACGTTATTCAAAGTGGGCATGTTGGCTATCAAAATCCTACTTTAGAAGAAATGCGTAATTATGCTGCAGATAATTTAGAATTGCTATGGGATGAATATAAGCGTTCCATGAACCCGGAGGAGTATCCAGTCGATTTAAGTCAAAAGTGCTGGGATAATAAAATGCGTAATATTGAAGAAGTTCGGGAAATGGTTAATAGAATTGTGAAAGAATAAGGAGTGAAGTGATATGACTTTACAGCAACAAATCATTCAGGAATTACGAGTATTATCGTCAATTGATGCGCAAGAAGAAATTCGAAAATCCGTTGATTTTTTGAAAGCATATGCACGGAAATATAACTTTTTAAAAGGTTTTGTACTGGGTATCTCAGGTGGGCAGGACTCTACTTTGACAGGAAAGCTAACACAACTTGCGGTTGATGAATTAAATGCAGAGGTAGGGGAACAGAGATATTCATTTTGGGCAGTTCGTTTACCATATGGTGTACAAGCAGATGAACAAGATTGTCAGGATGCAATTGATTATATTAAACCTACGAAAACTTATTCAGTGAACATTAAAGAGGCAGTAGATGCCAGTGTCCAAGCATTAGCACATGTGGGAGTGGAGCTAAGTGATTTTGCGAAAGGTAATGAAAAAGCACGTGAACGTATGAAAGTTCAGTTTTCCATTGCCGCGATGAACAATGCTGTTGTTTTAGGAACCGATCATGCTGCGGAGGCAATCACTGGCTTCTATACGAAATTCGGTGATGGTGGAGCGGATTTAATGCCAATTTATCGTCTTAATAAACGTCAAGGTAAACAGTTATTGGTAACATTAGATTGTCCAGAGCACCTGTATTTAAAAGTGCCAACAGCTGATTTAGAAGAAAATCGCCCATCGTTACCAGACGAAGTGGCATTAGGTCTAACTTATGACCAAATTGATGATTATTTAGAAGGTAAGGAAATTCCTAGCGAGGCTCGCGAAATATTAGAAGGGCATTATTTACGGTCACAGCATAAACGCCATATGCCTATCACAATTTTTGATGATTTTTGGAAGTAAAATAAATTCTTGGTAAAAGAGCTGATCTAAAGTGTGAGTTACGCATTTTCGGAACTGCTCTTTTCTACTTTTTTATGTAATTGGTTCTGAAAGCTTGATTTCGAGCATATAATGTCGATATAAATACCTATAAAGTTGATGAAAAGTAAAGGGGGGTAATTATTATGAGGACTTCTAGAGTAAGTGCGACGACAAACAGTACTTTTCGTAATGAACAACAGTATTTGCATGCGGGTGATATAAGTCATAATTTTGGACAGCACCCGAAACAAAAGTTTAAACAGAGTATGCATAAAAATAAGGACAATAAACAGACAATCGGTAAAAAACAAATGAAGCAAAACAGTCTCAATAAATTAGAGACAGCTCCTGTTGACAGCGTAAGCAATCTGCAAATACGTAACGAACTATCTGAAACTGCTGTAAAACTTAGTCGATTAAGCAAACAAAAGAAGCGTCTCAATAGTTACCGTACTTCAATATAATTGTAAAAATGACCCTCTCCACTATTTTATGGTGGAGGGGGTTTTTGTTGTCATAAAAGCATATGTGTTGCACTTTGATTGGGTTTCGCAACGCTCGGGTAGCCTATGTATCACGCGTCGGGCTGCAAACACTCAGATCTCTCACATGAAAATTGTTCAGATGAAGCGCCATATTCAGATATTCTAAACAAATGTCCATGCGCTAAATAATCTAATAAAACCTTGATTTCGAGACGTTCAATAATTAGTCAATAGGATTTTTCCAATTCTTCACAGGGATTTTCATCTTATTTCACAACTCATCTGTAATGTAATAGGTAGCAAGAAAAATAAAAATTGGAGGAATCAATTGTGAAAAAATTATGGATACCTGTACTCGCTGTTTTACTATTATTAGGAGCTTGTAGTATGGAAAAAAGTCAGGTCAAAGAAGATGAAGCTCAGCAAGAGGTAACGGCAAAAGCTTCACAAACTAAAGATAGTTCTGTGCAAGTTGCGTCACTGGTTGATTCACGTTTACAAGAGCCAAAGGAAGATACTGTATGTGAAATGTGTAATATGAAAGTGTATATGAAGGATCATGACATGGGTGTATTTTCTACACAAGCGATTAAAAAGGATGGGACGGTCGCTTTTTATGATGATATTGGATGTTTATTAAATGCAGAGGTAGCGAATGAAGAAACAAATGAAAAATTTGTTCGTGATTACAAGACAAAGGAATGGGCAAAGGTTGAGGATGTCACAATTGTCAAAACAGAGCTTAAATCTCCGATGAACTGGGGCTATATTTACTTCAGCGATAAAGCAGATGCAGATAAATATATTGTTGAAAACCCTAAAGCGTATGTAGAAGAATTACATAAAATTAAAGATGATGCTCTTGAGCGTCGTAAAAAGAAAATGCAAGAAAAAGCATCAAATGGTGATGCGGAATCAATGCATATGGAGGAAATGACGCAAGAAAAAGGACATGACCATAATCATTAATACGGGAAGGCTAGGGGGTTCCTCTAGTCTTCTTATGCTGAACTGGGAGGAAGCAGTATGATGAAGAAAGTAGGTAGTGTCTTATTGTTCCTACTATTTATGAGCCAGACAGTCTATGCAGATTTTGATATACAAAAGGCTATTGATAGAGCAAAGCCAGGAGCTACAATTACCATTCCTGCTGGACAATACAAAGGTAACTTTGTATTAACGAAAAAAATAACACTACGAGGTATACAGGGGACTGAACTTGTCGCACTAGGTAACGAGCCGGTTTTTCGTATTGACGGTGGCTCTACAGTGACGATTGAGAATATGGCATTATCGGGAAATAAACAAGCAATTGTCGCAAGTGATGTAGACGGTTTAGAGCTACGAAATCTAAACATTAAGGATAGCCATACAGGTGTGTATATTCAACGTTCCAAAAATGTGCATATACAACACATTGAAATGACTGGAAATAACTCGCACTTTTCGAAAAAGGGTAATGGACTAGCAATTTTTAAGAGTGAGGTTGTTGTGGTAGAGGACACGAACATAAAACTTGTACAGGATGGGATTTACGTGGAAGAGGTGAAGAATATACTTGTACAAAATAATAGAGTAACGAATAGCCGTTATGGGACACATTTTATGTATTCGAGTAATGTACAAGCGTTTCATAATACGTATCGAAATAATGTCACGGGCTTCATGGTTATGATGACAAATGACATTTATGTCAAGGACAATCATCTAGAAAATCATAATGGTCTAAATAGCTACGGTATGTTGTTATATGATGTACAGCAAGCAGTTTTGGAACTGAACACAATTATGAACAATCGAACGGGTGTCGCATTACAAAAAAGTGTAGGTATTACAATAGCGAGTAATGATTTCCGCATGAATCAAACGGCACTTGAGGGAATCATGGTAAAGGGTAACTCGGTAGCGACGAATAATCAATTTACCGGTAATATCTTAACGGCACGCGCGGATCGCCAAGGCTTGTTACTTACCAATAATTATTATGATGATTACTCGGGCATCGATTTAAAGAATGACGGGATTGGGGACGTTCCCTATGTGGCAGTGTCAAGTTTTGGGCAGTGGATGGTACGACAGCCTGTTTATCAATATTTTGTAGCTTCGCCAAGTGTAGTTTTACTAACTTCCCTTGATCAGCAAATAAATAAAACGGAGAAGACGGTGTTGGTCGATGTTACGCCAAAATTAATGACGCACCAAATAACAAAAAAGAACGAAACAAATTTTCAACAGTTATTAATCGGATTGCTTATTGTAACCACTAGTATGTGGTTATGGAAAAGAGGGGTGTCGTGATGAAAAGATGGATAGTGATGGTCGTTATAAGTTGTGTATTACTTGTAGGCTGTGGTGACAAAACATATGTACCGCGTGAAATTGTTGGTGAAACAGATGTTTGCAAAATTTGCAATATGAGTATAGTCCACAATGAGTATGTAGGACAAATTGCTTTAAAGAATGGTGATTTTGAAATGTTCGATGATCTAGGTTGTCTGATGGAATATATTAAGGCAAATGGCGAAAATGAAATTGGTGCTGCATTTATTAAAGATGCAAATAACGACGAGTGGATAGATGTTTTTAAGGCGACGTTTATTTACAACAAGGAGTATTGGACACCGATGAATTATGGCGTACTGGCCTTTAAAACAAAGGATGCAGCAGTTGATTGGATGGCATTGAAGGGTGAGGGACAGGTTCTTGTTTATCAGGATTTACAAAATTTTAATTGGGGGATTCACCAATGAACAGTATGCTCTTAAAGCTTGAATTGAAGCAGATGTTGAGAAGTCGGTGGATGCAACTTGTAGGCATGTTATTTACATTTATTTTTACCGCTATTATAGTCATCCAACAAATGGCACTGCCTGATGTTGAAGGCTTCACGCGTCAAACAGCTTCATTTTTAAATGTATTATTATTTTTATTACCACTATTTATTTTAACTATTGGAAGTATGAGTGTTGCTGGTGATATAGAATCGGGTTGGTTTTCTTTATTAAAGACATATCCTATGACAAGAGCACAATACATTGTCGGCAAGTATATGGCAACTGTTTGTGCGTTTATATTAGTTGTTGTAGTAGCGTTTGGCACTGTGCTAGCACTAGGAGGGTTTCTTGGTGGCGTACGTTTGCCATTAGTTTTTATAACCCTGACGTTATTATGTGTTGTGATATTCGCATCACTAGCCATTGCCATTGGAGCGTTTGCACAAACAAGATTATTTGCGCTGTCGCAATCACTTGTATTATGGTCATTTTTTTTATTGCTGTTATCATACGCGTTAATGGCTATTGGTACAGTAGTTGCAGGACATATTTTACAAAAACTGACGGTTATCGTCATACATATTAATCCAGCGGAATGGCTACGCTTTGGTTACTTCATTTTTTCTGACCAAGCGAGTGTGCTTGGGCCTGCGTTTTATGGTGTCACGCGATTTTACTCTTCATATATAGGCTATGTGGTCTATGGGATAGTGACATTTCTTTGGATAACGTTACCACTGCTAAGTGCAAATAAGCTACTGCAGAAAAGAGGGGTATGTTAATGTTGCTAGTGGCGAGCAATTTATCGAATGTATATGCAAACAATAGAGGCCTTAAAAACGCATCCTTTTCTGTGCGAAGTGGACGTATTTTGGCGCTTGCTGGTGGGAATGGCGCTGGTAAAAGCACGCTTCTTCGCCTATTAACTGGACAGGAAAAGCCATTATCAGGAGAGCTCATTTGGCAGGAGCGGCAGGCTATTCGTTTTATGCCTGATGATATAGATTTTCCATCGATGCTAACGGCAACGGAAGTTATACAGTTACTTGCTTCATTAAAAAGCGTTGGATCAAATGAACAGGAAAAGGTCTTAAAACGTGTTGGGTTATGGGATGTGAAAAAACAAAAAGTTCAGCAATTTTCAAAGGGTATGCGTCAACGTCTTAATCTAGCACAAAGTTTACTTGGGAATGGGTCATTGCTTATTTTAGATGAGCCAACAAATGGTCTTGATCCCTACTGGATTGCTGAGCTAAAAAAAATAATATTACAAGAAAAAGCAAAAGGGTGTACGGTAGTTTTTTCCACGCATTTATTAGCCTTTGCAGAGGAGATCGCGGATGATATATTGGTTTTACATGATGGGGAAATATTAATGTCTGGTGACTTGAAAGAAATTCTTGCGGAAGAAAATTACACTACTTTAGAAAATTTATGGTTAAAAAAATTAAATTTGTAACTTTTTGATAGGTAATATCGTTATATACTATTAACCGGGCTTGTTTGATAAAATCAGACAAGCCCTCTTTTAGCGTGCTTTTAAGGAGAGAAGTTCTCTTCATTCAGGAAAACGCACATAATGTCCAACTGATATAGCTAAATATCGACAATCCGAATGTTGGCAGTTTCACATAATTGTGTTACTAAGCAGTTTTCGTTATGCTTTAATTAAGTTATCATGCAATTCACACAATTTTTTGGTGGAATAAGGAGGTATTTTTTATGAATTCACAAATACAAACTGTACTAGAAAATATAGAAAAAGTAATGATTGGTAAAAGGGAAGTGGCAGAGCTTAGTATAGTGGCCTTGCTCGCGAAGGGGCATGTGTTATTAGAAGATGTGCCGGGTGTCGGTAAGACCATGATGGTGCGTGCCCTCGCTAAATCTTTTGATGCTCAGTTTAAACGTATTCAGTTCACGCCGGATTTATTGCCGTCTGATGTTGTAGGTGTATCTATCTATAATCCTAAAACACTGGAATTTGAATTTCGACCAGGTCCAATTATGGGAGATGTCGTATTAGCAGATGAAATAAATCGAACATCCCCGAAAACACAATCAGCTTTATTGGAGGCGATGGAAGAAGCTTCAGTTACTATTGATGGCAATACACTTAAAATAGCTCAGCCATTTTTTGTGATGGCCACTCAAAATCCTATTGAACATGAAGGAACCTATCCACTGCCAGAGGCACAGTTAGACCGATTTTTACTAAAAATAAAAATGGGTTATCCTTCAAGAGGACAAGAGGTGGAAATACTACGTCGAGCAGAAAATGGTAAGCCAATTGAAAAGATTGATGCTGTACTATCATTGGCACAATTAATTGAATTACAGGTGCTTGTCCAAGGTGTTTACGTTGAAGATTCCGTGAAAAATTATATGGTTGAGCTAGCTACACAAACGAGAGAGAATAGTTATGTTCATTTAGGGGTTAGCCCGCGTGCGACAATTGCCCTAATGAAAGCTTCACAGGCCTATGCGTTTATAAAAGGGCGTAGTTTTGTGACGCCGGATGATGTACAGTATTTAGTTCCTTTCGTCTTTAGCCATCGTATAACACTGAAGCCTGATGCGCGCTATGATAATGTGACAGCCGAGGAAATTATTGAACGTATTATTGCAAAAACGCCAGTGCCTACAAAGAGGTTTGCAGAGCAATGAAAAAATGGCGAGCTCTTTTTGAGAAAAGTAAGCATTTCTTATTAGTGACCTTGCTGATACTAATAACGTTCTGTTATGCCATGTTCCAGGGGGGCTTTGTTAGTTGGTTTGTATTTTTTACTGTTAGTCCTTTTTTGCTGTATGCTTTTATTTTTTTATTAGTAAAAGAAGCGATAGTAGGGGTAGAACGCAAGATTGAACCTTCACATGTAGAAAGTGGGCAATCAGTTAAAGTAACAATAAGCTTAGAGCGAAAGACGCGTTTTCCATTTGCTTATATGCTGATGGAGGAGCTTGTTAATAGCGAACCACTGATTCAATCAAAGGTACAAGGCACTAGTGTCATTAAATTTGTTGGCTTTAGGAAAAAGTTTACTTGGAATTATACATTGGACAGTTTGCCACGTGGGGAGCATCGTTATTTAGGTGTAGCCATTGTCTTCAGTGATTTTTTTGGTTGGGCAAAGAAGCGTACAGTGATGGAAAGTGAACAAATAGTTTTAGTGTACCCAAGGGTAAGAGAAATGGTATATGCTACGCTGCAAACAAAATTCGATATGGGCTCAATGATGTCACCGTACTCGGTTGTGAAAGATACATCGATGGCTGTAGGTTTACGTGAATACGTGCCTGGTGACCGTTTTTCATGGATTCATTGGAAATCCTTTGCGAAAACGCAAACACTTCAGTCAAAAGAATTTGAAGATCGTCAGTCTCAGGAATTATTGTTAGTGCTTCATACAGGGGCTTCGCCGCTATTTGAAGAGAAAGTTGAGCTTGCTGCTTCCATGTTACAAACAATTGTGCAAGGACGTGGAGATATTTCTTTTGTGTCATCAGGAGCAAAGACGAAGGTATTTCCACTCATTCAGAGTGAAAAGCAACTAGATCAGGTGATGCATCATTTAGCTGCCATAAAGCCTACCGAAAATGTTGAATTTCAATTACGAAATCAGCAAAGCTTTAAGCAGGTTGCTTCACTTTTACTCGTTACGACCGATGTTTCAGACCAATTACTACATAGTCTCGCTAATTTGGCGAAATACTGTATTTGTTTTGTAATTGCAGAACGGCCGCCATCGCAGACAGAGGTAGCGAAACGTTATAAGCAAATCCAATTTGTACATGTGGATCCAACAGATTATTATCACTTATTCACGGAGGTGATGAAGCCGTGAAAAAATCACTAGGAAATTTTGTAGAATTAGCAATTGCATACGTCATTATTTTCTTTATTTTACGTGAATGGCTTGTTCCAGTTATGGAGTTAACGAATACAAGTCTAATCCATTTATTTTTAGTATTTATCGGCTTAGCTCTTGTACTTAGCTTATTCAATGTTCATCCGCTGTTATCGGGGCTTGTGAAACTTGGTTTTATTACATGGTTTATTGTCTTTGTTTATAGCGAAAGTGCTGTGTTATCCGGAGAGACCGTCTCATTTTTAATGAATGAATTGAAAATGAATATGGCAGCCATTCTTTCTGGGAATTTTGGACAAGTTTCAGATTCTTTTAGAACTGTGCTATTTCTTGCGCTTATTTGGATGCTGATATATCTCATTCACCATTGGATTACGGTGCATAAGAATATCTTCTATTTCTTTGTACTGACCGTTTTTTTCATCGCTACACTCGATACATTTAGTGAATATGACGGGAAAGTGGCAATTGTCAAAGTTGTTGTCCTTGGTCTTTTGATGACAGGTGTACTGTTTGTGAAGCGTTTATGGCTTCAAACAGGTGCATCAAATGAAACAGCATTGGAGTGGAAAATTGTTGTACCGATGCTAGTATCAGTAATGCTTGTGAGTACAGTAGCCTTCTTTTTACCAAAAGAAGGACCCACCTGGGCGGACCCAGTTCCATTTATCCAAAGTGTTACGGGACAAGGGGAATCAGGAATAGGTAAGAAATCTGTTGGCTATAGTGAGGATGATAGTCAGCTAGGAGGACCATTTAAAGGCGATGATACACTGATTTTTACCGCTAGTTCTCGTGACCGACATTATTGGCGTATTGATACAAAGGATACCTATACTTCGAAGGGGTGGATTCATTCTAACGGAAATTTTGGAGAAGAGGTTTATCAGGATAATAGTGTCATTCCTACTATGCTTCAAGTAGGCTCACCTGAAAATGAACGTGAAATTCAGATGGATATTAAGGTTCCTATGCCATTTTTAATTCAAACATACGGCATGCGATATATTGCAACAGAAGAACCTACAATATTTATTCAAAATATGCAAACGGAAAAGATACTAACAAAGCAACAAAATGGGGATACTAAATTATTATCTCATTATACGCTTGCTTATAGTGAGCCAATCTATAGTATGCAACAACTTCGTTTGTCGGAGCCATCAATGCTCGAGACGTTAGATCCTTCTCTAGATCGCTTTTTACAACTGCCGAATACGCTTCCACAACGTGTTAGGGATTTAGCGGAGGACTTGATTCAAGATAAAGCTACGGTGTATGAACAAGTAAAAGCAGTAGAAAGTTATTTTTCAAGAGGTGGCTATAGCTACAATAAAACAGCTGCGGCTATACCAGCAGAAGGTCAAGATTATGTAGATCAGTTTTTATTTGATACTAAAATTGGCTATTGTGATAACTTCTCTACTTCAATGGTTGTTCTGTTGCGATCAGTGGGCATACCAGCGCGATGGGTGAAGGGTTTTGCGCCAGGAGATTTAGGACCCATCTCAAATGGTTTACGTGAGAATCGAGTAACAAATAATAATGCACATTCGTGGGTAGAGGCATATATTCCTGGGACTGGTTGGATTGAATTTGAACCTACAATTGGATTTTCGGGAACGGTCAATATCGATTATGATTTACAACGTGAGTCACCACAGCAAGAAGAAGTGTTACAGCCAGAAGAACAGCAAGAGCAACCACAAAAGCAAAAAACGGAACCCCAAAAAGCGACGTCTAGTTCGTCATTTAGCTTAAATGACGTTTGGACATGGTTGAAGAAACATAAATACGCATGGTTAGCTGTTGCTGTGTTAGTGGCTATTGTGAGCTTAACGCTCTTTATGCAGCGGAAAACATGGATTCCTAAAATGCAGGTGCGTGCTTTTCGTAAAAAAGAAGCAGATTGGACAAATTTTGATGCTTCTTATCAAGTGCTAACAAAGCAATTAGCACGCATTGGTCTTCGTCGAAAAGATGGAGAGACATTACGGGCATTCGCGAAGCGGGTAGATGCGTCGTTAGAGACTGATGAGATGCAAAAACTAACGGCAGTCTATGAACAGCGTATTTATAGCAATGATGCTAAAGACGTTGATTTCATAAAACTGAAAGAAAGTTGGGAATATTTAATCAATAGCACAATCGGTTGATTTTAGTGGGTACAAAGAGTAAAATGAAAAAAATTATATATGATTAGGATTGCTTTCATATAAGTTCGAAAATAGGGTTCGGATGTTTCTACGAAATCACCGTAAATGATTTCTCTATGAAGGTGAATGTTTTGGTTAGGTGAGAAGTTTAGAGAATCACTTTTCTTTGCTACGCATTCGCCTTTATAAATCAAGAACTTATGGACGCGTAGGAAGTTTTTACTTTCGTACGCGTTTTTCTTTGAACGTATGAAAAAATCCTTTAAAAATAGAAGAAGAGGTGGAAATATTGTCAGCAAGCCCTTTATTAAAAGAGCAAGAAAAAATCGTTGTTTTAGACTTCGGTAGTCAATTTAACCAATTAATTACGCGTCGTATCCGTGAATTCGGTGTGTTTAGTGAATTGCATCCTCATACAATTACGGCAGAAGAGATTAAAGACATGAACGCAGCGGGTATCATCTTTTCAGGTGGTCCAAACTCTGTTTACGATGAAAAAGCCTTCCATGTAGATCCAGCTATTTTTGAACTAGGATTACCAATATTAGGAATTTGCTATGGTATGCAATTAATGGCTCATACGCAAGGTGGTAAAGTTGAAGGTGCTGAAACACGTGAATATGGTAAAGCAGAGGTACAAGTAACAGCTGCTAACAAATTATTCGGTGATTTACCATCTGAACAAATCGTATGGATGAGCCATGGCGACCATGTAACGGAAGTACCTGCAGGCTTTGAAGTTATTGCCACAAGTGCTGCTTGTCCGATCGCTGCAATGGCAAACGTAGAACGCAAACTATATGCCGTACAATTCCACCCAGAAGTTCGTCACTCTGTATATGGCAATGACTTACTACGTCAATTCGTGTTCGATATTTGCGAAGCTAAAGGTGATTGGTCAATGGCGAATTTTATCGAGCTTGAAATTGCTAAAATTCGTGAAACAGTTGGCGACAAAAAAGTATTATGTGCCCTATCTGGTGGTGTAGATTCTTCTGTTGTTGCGGTACTCATTCATAGAGCAATCGGTGATCAACTTACTTGTATGTTCGTAGACCATAACTTAAACCGTAAAGGTGAAGTTGAACAGGTTATGAAAACTTTCACGGAAGATTTCGATATGAACCTAATTAAAATCGATGCACGTCAACGTTTTATGGACAAACTTGCGGGTGTGTCTGATCCAGAGAAAAAACGTAAAATTATCGGTAACGAATTTATTTACGTATTCGATGAAGAAGCATCGAAACTTGAAGGAATGGACTTCCTAGCACAAGGTACGTTATATACAGACATCATTGAATCGGGTACAACAACTGCCCAAACAATTAAATCTCACCATAATGTAGGCGGTCTTCCAGAAGACATGCAGTTCAAACTAATTGAACCACTAAAAACATTATTTAAAGACGAAGTACGTGCTTTAGGTTTAGAGCTTGGTCTCGATGAAAAAATCGTATGGCGTCAACCATTCCCAGGCCCTGGTCTAGGTATTCGCGTACTTGGTGAAGTAACAGAAGAAAAACTTGAAATCGTGCGTGAATCTGATTTCATCTTACGTGAGGAGATCGCTAAAGCAGGTCTAGATCGCGATATATGGCAATACTTCACGGTATTACCTGATATCCGTTCAGTAGGCGTAATGGGCGATGCTCGTACGTATGACTACGCAATCGGTATCCGTGCAGTAACGTCTATCGACGGTATGACTTCTGACTGGGCACGTATCCCTTGGGATGTATTAGAAAAAATCTCTGTACGCCTAGTAAACGAAGTAAAACACGTTAACCGCGTGCTGTATGATATTACATCTAAGCCACCAGCAACGATTGAGTGGGAATAATAATAGGAATACTTTTTAAAATGTTCTTGAAGCCTCAATTGTCCTTGCTATAATGGCGTACAAATACTCTCTTTTATTTGCATGATTTGCAAATGAAAGGGAGTTTTTTTATGACCACTAAATTGGATGACGTGGTTTGCGATGCTGTCAATTTGTAATAAAGCTGCATCAAATAGCGAGAAGGTTATGACAACCTTTCTTGCTTACTATTCATATTAACAATTACCAGATTATGATTAACTGAATAGCTAAGATAGAGAGTGCCTGTCTTTATCAAACAGTACTCTACGATGCTCTTTGTTACTAAGATTACGACCTTGAAATCGCTAACTTAATGCTAAATACGAGACCTTGACTACAATAAAACGAGCATTGGAGATGCGAATGTGAGGAAAAATGAAAATTTGTGAATGTGGATTTTTCTCCGTTTTTCGGCTATTTATATAAATCATGAACATTAAATTAGTATTTTACACGAACTTTCGTATTTTATTTTTATGAAATGTTCGGAAATAGGCTTGAAATCTAAAAAATGAAATGATATATTACGAATGTAAATTAAATAAGTCGTCGTATAATGTCGGGGATAAGGCCCGTGAGTTTCTACCAAGTTACCGTAAATAACTTGACTACGATTTAGTTTTATACGAATGTATAGACACTAAAAACTTTCACACAATAGATGTGATGAAATGTATCGTAGACATGCGACTAGTAGATTAGTCAGTGTGTCTTTTTTGTTTTCGATATTGAAGACGACAATACGGAGGATTTTTTTAAAATGAAAAAGTATTTCATGTTCGATGAATTAGGGACTAATTATCGCCGCGAAATTATTGGTGGTATTACAACTTTCCTTGCTATGGCTTATATCTTGGCTGTTAACCCAGGAATTCTTGGTGATGCGGGAATGGATAAAGGTGCTGTATTTGTAGCAACAGCATTAGCGGCAGCGGTCGGCTCTTTGATAATGGGTATTTTTGCAAAATTCCCTATCTCTTTGGCTCCAGGTATGGGACTGAACGCGTTCTTTGCTTATACAGTAGTATTAACATATGGTATTCCATGGCAAACTGGTTTAACTGGAGTATTCTTTTCAGGGATTATTTTCATTATCCTATCATTGACGGGTATCCGTGAAACAGTTATTAATGCAATTCCAGCACAACTTAAATATGCAGTATCAGCTGGTATTGGTTTATTTATTACATTTGTAGGTTTACAAGGCGCTGGCATAATTGTAGATAGTCCAGCTACATTATTAACATTAGGTTCGTTTACAGGTTCAACTTTACTTGCGGTATTTGGTATTATTCTTTCTGTCATCCTCATTTTAAAATTCCGTAGTATCGGAATTTTCTTAGGGATGGTTATTACAGCAATCGTGGGTATGGTTACAGGTGTAATTGCACCACCGGAAGCAGTTGTGTCTGCAATTCCAAGTGTAGATTCAACATTTATGGTTGCTCTTGATCCGATTTTTGGTGATTTCAGTTCTTTACTAAATGTTAAATTTTTAGTGGTTGTCTTAACATTTTTATTCGTTGACTTCTTCGATACAGCAGGTACATTAATGGCGGTTGCAACACAAGCAGGTTTGGTAAAAGACGATAAATTACCACGCGCAAGCCGTGCCTTAATGGCTGATGCACTTGCAACAACAATTGGTTCTTTGTTTGGTACTTCAACTACTACTGCTTATGTAGAATCAACTTCAGGTGTGGCTGCAGGGGCTCGTTCAGGTTTTGCTGCAGTTGTAACGGCTGTATTATTCCTAGTAGCATTATTTTTCTCACCATTACTGGCGGTTGTGACTCCAGCAGTAACAGCCCCAGCACTTGTTATCGTAGGTGTTCTAATGGTATCGTCTTTACGTTTAATTGATTGGGATAAATTCGAAATTGCAGTACCGGCATTCTTTACAGTATTAATGATGCCTCTAGGTTATTCAATTGCAACTGGTATCGCAATTGGTTTCGTATTCTATCCAGTAACAATGCTTTTAGCTGGTCGTAAAAAAGAAATTCACCCTATGATGTACGGATTATTCTTTGTCTTCCTTGCATACTTTATCTGGGTTCGCTAATATTAATGACAGAAGTGCTACTAAACTTTCGGTTTAGTGGCGCTTTTTCGTTTACTCGATCATTTATATTTATATAGAAGAAACTCGGTTTTTTATAAACTGAATAGTTTAACTTTAAGAAAACACTTGCAAACTATATTTTGCAATGGTATATTTAATCACGTTGTTACGATAACAAACGAACAACAAAACAAAAACTAAACAAAGTGTTGACAATAAGTTAACAACATGTTAAAGTATAAAAAGTTACTTAAACAGCAACTAACAATATGAACCTTGAAAACTGAACAAGCAAAACGTAATCAATAACGTTTTTAGTAACTAACTTCAGTTAGTGAACAAAACAAAATTTTGGACATCAAAATTGATGCCAGCAAAACAATTTGAGCTAATCAAATTTCTTTTATGGAGAGTTTGATCCTGGCTCAGGACGAACGCTGGCGGCGTGCCTAATACATGCAAGTCGAGCGAATGATGAGGAAGCTTGCTTCCTCTGATTTAGCGGCGGACGGGTGAGTAACACGTGGGCAACCTACCTTATAGTTTGGGATAACTCCGGGAAACCGGGGCTAATACCAAATAATCTCTTTTACTTCATGGTGAAAGACTAAAAGACGGTTTCGGCTGTCGCTATAGGATGGGCCCGCGGCGCATTAGCTAGTTGGTGAGGTAACGGCTCACCAAGGCAACGATGCGTAGCCGACCTGAGAGGGTGATCGGCCACACTGGGACTGAGACACGGCCCAGACTCCTACGGGAGGCAGCAGTAGGGAATCTTCCACAATGGGCGAAAGCCTGATGGAGCAACGCCGCGTGAGTGAAGAAGGATTTCGGTTCGTAAAACTCTGTTGTAAGGGAAGAACAAGTACAGTAGTAACTGGCTGTACCTTGACGGTACCTTATTAGAAAGCCACGGCTAACTACGTGCCAGCAGCCGCGGTAATACGTAGGTGGCAAGCGTTGTCCGGAATTATTGGGCGTAAAGCGCGCGCAGGTGGTTTCTTAAGTCTGATGTGAAAGCCCACGGCTCAACCGTGGAGGGTCATTGGAAACTGGGAGACTTGAGTGCAGAAGAGGATAGTGGAATTCCAAGTGTAGCGGTGAAATGCGTAGAGATTTGGAGGAACACCAGTGGCGAAGGCGACTATCTGGTCTGTAACTGACACTGAGGCGCGAAAGCGTGGGGAGCAAACAGGATTAGATACCCTGGTAGTCCACGCCGTAAACGATGAGTGCTAAGTGTTAGGGGGTTTCCGCCCCTTAGTGCTGCAGCTAACGCATTAAGCACTCCGCCTGGGGAGTACGGTCGCAAGACTGAAACTCAAAGGAATTGACGGGGGCCCGCACAAGCGGTGGAGCATGTGGTTTAATTCGAAGCAACGCGAAGAACCTTACCAGGTCTTGACATCCCATTGACCACTGTAGAGATACAGTTTTCCCTTCGGGGACAACGGTGACAGGTGGTGCATGGTTGTCGTCAGCTCGTGTCGTGAGATGTTGGGTTAAGTCCCGCAACGAGCGCAACCCTTGATCTTAGTTGCCATCATTTAGTTGGGCACTCTAAGGTGACTGCCGGTGACAAACCGGAGGAAGGTGGGGATGACGTCAAATCATCATGCCCCTTATGACCTGGGCTACACACGTGCTACAATGGACGATACAAACGGTTGCCAACTCGCGAGAGGGAGCTAATCCGATAAAGTCGTTCTCAGTTCGGATTGTAGGCTGCAACTCGCCTACATGAAGCCGGAATCGCTAGTAATCGCGGATCAGCATGCCGCGGTGAATACGTTCCCGGGCCTTGTACACACCGCCCGTCACACCACGAGAGTTTGTAACACCCGAAGTCGGTGAGGTAACCTTTTGGAGCCAGCCGCCGAAGGTGGGATAGATGATTGGGGTGAAGTCGTAACAAGGTAGCCGTATCGGAAGGTGCGGCTGGATCACCTCCTTTCTAAGGATATTTTCGGAATACAAACCTTGGGTTTGTAAGATTACGTTTTGCGTTCAGTTTTGAAGGTTCATTCTTCTGAATGAATAACTTCAAAACTTGTTCTTTGAAAACTGGATAAAACGACATTGAAATAGTAACAAACACATTTATTTTTTAAGTTTTTTAGGCTTAATAACAGATAATGTAGGGTTTCAAGACACAAGTAGTTCTAGGAAGCAAGCGAGAGAGGAAAGGAGCGTACCTTAGTACGTGACTGACTGAACGAGTGAAGCTGACAACGAAATACGCAGTGTATTGGAAGCCGACGTAGGTTAAGTTATTAAGGGCGCACGGCGAATGCCTTGGCACTAGGAGCCGAAGAAGGACGGCACTAACACCGATATGCTTCGGGGAGCTGTAAGTGAGCTTTGATCCGGAGATTTCCGAATGGGGGAACCCACTACGTTTAATCGCGTAGTATCTTGACGTGAATACATAGCGTCTTGAAGGCAGACCCAGGGAACTGAAACATCTAAGTACCTGGAGGAAGAGAAAGAAAAATCGATTCCCTGAGTAGCGGCGAGCGAAACGGGAAGAGCCCAAACCAAGAGGCTTGCCTCTTGGGGTTGTAGGACACTCAATACGGAGTTACAAAAGAATGAGTTAGATGAAGCGACTTGGAAAGGTCCGCCAGAGCAGGTAAAAGCCCTGTAGTCGAAAGTTCATTCCCTCCTGAGTGGATCCTGAGTACGGCGGAACACGTGAAATTCCGTCGGAATCTGGGAGGACCATCTCCCAAGGCTAAATACTACCTAGTGACCGATAGTGAACCAGTACCGTGAGGGAAAGGTGAAAAGCACCCCGGAAGGGGAGTGAAAGAGATCCTGAAACCGTGTGCCTACAAGTAGTTAGAGCCCGTTAATGGGTGATAGCGTGCCTTTTGTAGAATGAACCGGCGAGTTACGATTACGTGCGAGGTTAAGTTTTAGAAGACGGAGCCGCAGCGAAAGCGAGTCTGAATAGGGCGAATTAGTACGTGGTCGTAGACCCGAAACCAGGTGATCTACCCATGTCCAGGGTGAAGGTAAGGTAACACTTACTGGAGGCCCGAACCCACGCACGTTGAAAAGTGCGGGGATGAGGTGTGGGTAGCGGAGAAATTCCAATCGAACCTGGAGATAGCTGGTTCTCTCCGAAATAGCTTTAGGGCTAGCCTCGTGATGAGAATACTGGAGGTAGAGCACTGTTTGGACTAGGGGGCCATCCCGGTTTACCGAATTCAGACAAACTCCGAATGCCAGATATTTATACACGGGAGTCAGACTGCGAGTGATAAGATCCGTAGTCAAAAGGGAAACAGCCCAGACCACCAGCTAAGGTCCCAAAGTAATCGTTAAGTGGAAAAGGATGTGGCGTTGCATAGACAACCAGGATGTTGGCTTAGAAGCAGCCATCATTTAAAGAGTGCGTAATAGCTCACTGGTCGAGTGACGCTGCGCCGAAAATGTATCGGGGCTAAACGATTCACCGAAGCTGTGGATTGACATCTACGATGTCAGTGGTAGGAGAGCGTTCTAAGTGCGTTGAAGTCAGACCGGAAGGACTGGTGGAGCGCTTAGAAGTGAGAATGCCGGTATGAGTAGCGAAAGACGGGTGAGAATCCCGTCCACCGTATGACTAAGGTTTCCTGAGGAAGGCTCGTCCGCTCAGGGTTAGTCGGGACCTAAGCCGAGGCCGATAGGCGTAGGCGATGGACAACAGGTTGATATTCCTGTACCACCTCCTCACCGTTTGAGAAATGGGGGGACGCAGTAGGATAGGGTAAGCGCGCCGTTGGTTGTGCGCGTCCAAGCAGTAAGGCGTGTGTGTAGGCAAATCCGCACACTGTAACGTTGAGCTGTGATGGCGAGTCCTTTAAGGACGAAGTTCCTGATTTCACACTGCCAAGAAAAGCCTCTATCGAGGTGAGAGGTGCCCGTACCGCAAACCGACACAGGTAGTCGAGGAGAGAATCCTAAGGTGTGCGAGAGAACTCTCGTTAAGGAACTCGGCAAAATGACCCCGTAACTTCGGGAGAAGGGGTGCTCTTGAGCGTGCAAGCGCATGAGAGCCGCAGTGAATAGGCCCAGGCGACTGTTTAGCAAAAACACAGGTCTCTGCAAAACCGTAAGGTGACGTATAGGGGCTGACGCCTGCCCGGTGCTGGAAGGTTAAGAGGAGTGGTTAGCGCAAGCGAAGCTGCGAATTGAAGCCCCAGTAAACGGCGGCCGTAACTATAACGGTCCTAAGGTAGCGAAATTCCTTGTCGGGTAAGTTCCGACCCGCACGAAAGGCGTAACGATCTGGGCACTGTCTCAACGAGAGACTCGGTGAAATTATAGTACCTGTGAAGATGCAGGTTACCCGCGACAGGACGGAAAGACCCCGTGGAGCTTTACTGTAGCCTGATATTGAATTTTGGTACAACTTGTACAGGATAGGTAGGAGCCAGAGATCTCGGAGCGCCAGCTTCGAAGGAGGCGTCGGTGGGATACTACCCTGGTTGTATTGAAATTCTAACCCATGCCCCTTAGCGGGGCAGGAGACAGTGTCAGGCGGACAGTTTGACTGGGGCGGTCGCCTCCTAAAAGGTAACGGAGGCGCCCAAAGGTTCCCTCAGAATGGTTGGAAATCATTCGTAGAGTGTAAAGGCACAAGGGAGCTTGACTGCGAGACCTACAAGTCGAGCAGGGTCGAAAGACGGGCTTAGTGATCCGGTGGTTCCGCATGGAAGGGCCATCGCTCAACGGATAAAAGCTACCCCGGGGATAACAGGCTTATCTCCCCCAAGAGTCCACATCGACGGGGAGGTTTGGCACCTCGATGTCGGCTCATCGCATCCTGGGGCTGTAGTCGGTCCCAAGGGTTGGGCTGTTCGCCCATTAAAGCGGTACGCGAGCTGGGTTCAGAACGTCGTGAGACAGTTCGGTCCCTATCCGTCGTGGGCGTAGGAAATTTGAGAGGAGCTGTCCTTAGTACGAGAGGACCGGGATGGACACACCGCTGGTGTACCAGTTGTCTTGCCAAAGGCATCGCTGGGTAGCTATGTGTGGACGGGATAAGTGCTGAAAGCATCTAAGCATGAAGCCCCCCTCAAGATGAGATTTCCCATTACGCAAGTAAGTAAGATCCCTCAAAGACGATGAGGTAGATAGGTTCGAGGTGGAAGTGTGGTGACACATGGAGCTGACGAATACTAATCGATCGAGGACTTAACCAAAATGTTTGAAACATTCAATGTACCGTTTATCCAGTTTTGAAAGAACAACATCTTTCTAAAAGAGGGTTTCAAGATACGAGTAGTTCAAGGAAGCAATTGAGAGAAGAAAGGAGCGTACCTAAGTACGTGACTGACTGAACGAATGAAGCTGACAAAGAAAGACGACGTATATTGGAAGCTGACAATAGTCTAGTGATGATGGCAAAGAGGTCACACCCGTTCCCATACCGAACACGGAAGTTAAGCTCTTTAGCGCCGATGGTAGTTGGGGGCTTCCCCCTGTGAGAGTAGGACGTCGCTAGGCACATTATAAAAGTCGAGGATTTATTCCTCGGCTTTTTTTGTTATATACTTTTCTTTTTATTAATAATTTACGGTACAGTCGGTAAACCCATTCATTTATTTTGTGAGATTAGATTAAAGGTAAAAGAAACCCTTTTATAAATCTATAAAAATGATATTGCTAGATAAGTTTCCATAAATAAAGGACATGTATTCGTTGTTCCGAAAACATATTATCCGATCAGTGAGGTTGACCCAAAAAATCCAGAAGTTATGCTGACCACGCAAAAAATCCAATAATATTAGAAAAAACATTCACTGCAGACGGTATTACAATAATACAAAATAATGGGCTCTTCAAAGATGTTGTACACTACCATTTGCATATCATTTCATGTTTTAATGGTGATGGTTTTCGTGGCATGAACCAGAAATAATTGTGGGAGAGGATGAAGTTGAACTTTGGAAAATAACATTGCAAAGTTTATTGTAGATAGGGGAAATCGCAAAGGGTTTTTTCTAGTTTATCTTTCTTATCTTACATTTGATATTTTTTAATAAAAAACTAGACTTTTTTTCTGCAATTCGTAGTTCTTTGTGGGCGTTTTTTTGTCCGACTTATTGCGTCATTACTAATTGTTACAAAATCGTGTATTCTAGAAATGTACTATCAGGGTATAATGGGTTTCAGGCGCGGAAGAATAATTAAAGACTAGTGATTGGAAGGAAGAGCAATGTGGGAAAAAAGCAAATTTGGTATGAAGTAGAAGAAAATGAGACGATTGACGAATGCTTGACGAGAATGCGTCAAGATGGTTATCTAGCGGTAGGACGAAAAGAGGAACCGGTTTTTCATATAGTAGATGGAGAACCCGCGTATTTGCGTCAAAAAATACAATTTAAAGCGATGTTGTGTCAAGATTTTGAATAAATTTGACTTAAAACCGAACAATTCTAATTAGTGAAAATAAAACGTTCGCATTTTTGCATTGACGATAGTGTTTTCAATTGTTAAAATGTGATAAGGAAAAACAATTAAATCCCTCATATATGCTAGAGAATTGGCTCTAGTGTCTCTACCCGGCACCGTAAATGCTGGACTATGCGGGAAAGCAACTTTTGGCATGTTAAGGGAAGGTGTGTGTACAGATGTGTAAATCTGCATATTCTTTTCATAATAAGTCCTCAAGTAAGCTGCTTTCACGTGTATTATAGAGAGTAGTTTATTTGGGGATTTTCTATGTAGACAAAAGTAAAGAAATGCAGTGGCTATTGAATAATAATAGAGGCTTGCACAATAATCAATCATTTTTCTATCGTGTAAAAGGAGCGACAATTCATGAATCCGAAAATCGGTGTCATTATGGGTAGTTCAAGTGACTGGGAAACAATGAAGCATGCATGTGATATTTTAGATGAATTACAAGTACCGTACGAGAAAAAGGTAGTATCCGCACATCGTACTCCTGATTTAATGTTTGAATACGCAGAAGCAGCACGTGAGCGAGGTATTCAAGTAATTATAGCAGGTGCTGGCGGTGCGGCACATTTACCAGGGATGGTAGCAGCAAAAACGACGTTACCAGTTATTGGTGTACCCGTGCAATCTCGTGCGCTTAACGGGTTGGATTCACTATTATCAATTGTCCAAATGCCAGGTGGTGTTCCTGTAGCGACTGTTGCGATTGGTAAAGCAGGAGCAACGAACGCAGGACTGCTTGCAGCGCAAATTTTGTCGACAACTGATACGGAACTTGCTAACAAACTAGATGCTAGACGCGAGGCGACGAAGCAACAGGTATTGGAAAGCACAGGTGACTTAGTGTGATAAAAATTATTTATCCCGGACAAACAATAGGTATAATTGGTGGGGGACAACTTGGTCGTATGATGGCACTTGCGGCAAAGGAAGCTGGCTTTAAAGTTGCGGTGCTAGAACCTACAATGGATTCACCTTGTGGACAGGTTGCGGATATTCGTATTGTGGCACCTTACGATGATGAGTCGGCATTAGAGGAACTGGCAGAAGTAAGTGATGTTATAACATATGAGTTTGAAAATATTGATTATGACGGCTTAAAGCGGTTAACTCAAATGGCCTATGTACCACAAGGTGCAGAATTAGTTCGCATTACACAAAATCGTGTAACGGAGAAGGCTGCGATAATGAACGCGGGTTGTCCAGTAGCACCTTATGTAGTGGCGGGAACATATGAAGAGCTAGTAGCCAATATCGATACCATAGGATATCCTTGCATTGTGAAAACAGCAAGAGGTGGATATGACGGCAAAGGACAGCAACTTCTAGAATCTGCAGTTGATCTACCATTAGTGGAAGGGCTTTTCGCCCACTCACAATGTATTGCTGAGGGGTTTGTACCATTCGTGAAAGAGGTATCTGTCATTGTACAACGGAATGGTAATGGAGAGTCTTATTGTCAGCCTGTTGGTGAAAATATTCATGTTCATCATATTTTGCATGAAACCATTGTACCTGCGCGTATCAAAGATGAAACAGCGTTAGTAGCTGAACAGGAGGCTTTGAAAATTGCAGATTACCTAGACTTAGTAGGCACACTAGCGGTAGAAATGTTCGTATTAGAAAATGGCGGCATTATTATTAATGAATTAGCACCAAGACCTCATAATTCAGGTCACTATTCAATAGAAGCATGTAATGTATCACAATTCCATCAGCATATTCGTGCTGTTTGTGGTTGGCCGCTGCGCAAACCACAACTATGGGCACCATCAATTATGGTGAATGTTTTAGGGCAACATGTGGTGCCACTAAGTAACTCGATTGCAAAATATCCTGATTGGTCATTGCATCTTTATGGGAAAGCTGAAGCTAAGGTGAACCGTAAGATGGGCCACGTAACGATTATGACAAAAGATTTGGACCATACTTTAAAAGAAATCGAGCATTCTGGCATTTGGTCAGAATAGAAGGAGATACGCAATGATTGAACGTTACACAAGACCCGAAATGGGCGCAATTTGGACAGAACAAAATAAATACCAAGCTTGGCTAGAGGTCGAAATTTTAGCATGTGAGGCTTGGGCAGAAATTGGCGATATTCCAAAGGAAGATGTAGCTAAAATTCGTGATAATGCTTCATTTGATGTAGATCGTATATTGGAAATTGAGAAAGAAACACGCCATGACGTAGTAGCCTTTACGCGTGCAGTTTCTGAAACGCTAGGTGAGGAACGTAAATGGGTACACTATGGCTTAACTTCGACGGATGTAGTTGACACAGCACTTTCTTATATTATTAAACAGGCGAATGATATTTTACGACGTGATATTGTGAATTTTATTGATATTATTGCAGTGAAAGCAAAAGAGCATAAACATACGGTTATGATGGGACGCACACATGGTGTTCATGCAGAACCAACAACTTTTGGCTTAAAGCTAGGCTTGTGGTATGAAGAAATGAAACGTAACCTAGAACGTTTTGACGCAGCAGCACAAGTAATTGAAACTGGGAAAATGTCTGGAGCAGTTGGCACTTATGCAAATATCGACCCACGTGTTGAACAATATGTATGTGACAAATTAGGGTTGGCTGCATCACCGATTTCAACACAAACACTACAACGTGACCGCCATGCACAATATTTAGGTGCATTAGCATTAATTGCGACATCAATTGAAAAATTCGCAACTGAGATTCGCGGGTTGCAAAAATCCGAAACACGAGAAGTAGAAGAAGCTTTTGCAAAAGGACAAAAGGGCTCATCAGCAATGCCACATAAGCGCAATCCAATCGGTTCTGAAAATATGGTTGGTATGTCACGCTTAATGCGTGGTTATATGGTAACTGCTTATGAAAATGTAGCACTATGGCATGAACGTGATATTTCACATTCATCCGCAGAGCGTGTGATTTTACCGGATGCAACAATCACACTGAACTATATGTTAAACCGCTTTGGTAACATCGTGAAAAATTTAACAGTATTCCCTGAAAACATGAAACGTAATATGGGCCGCACATTTGGACTAATTTACTCTCAACGCATTTTATTAGCACTAATCGATAAAGGCTTAGTGCGTGAAGAAGCGTATGATACAGTACAGCCATTAGCAATGCAGGCGTGGGACGAGCAAGTTCAATTCCGTACGTTAGTCGATGCAAGTGAAAAAATCACAGCGTATTTAACGAAAGAAGAATTGGACGAGTGCTTTGACTACAACTATCACTTACAGCATGTAGACATGATTTTTGATCGTCTTGGACTAAACTAACTTTTATTCAATCATTCGACGAAATAAAGTTAGTGCCGTTGACGGATGTTACGGATTTTGAATTGCTTGTACGATTCAAAATCCGAACATCACAATGTTGAGGCGTATTTCATAATAATCTGGGGGAATGACGAAATGAATAAAGATCAACTTTTGTATGAAGGTAAAGCAAAAAAATTGTATGCAACTGAGGAACCTAATGTACTCCTAGTAGAATACAAGAATAGTGCAACAGCATTTAATGGTGAGAAAAAAGAAGAAATTGAAGGAAAAGCTGTTCTAAATAACCGCATTACTTCCTTAATATTCGAAAAATTACAAGCAAACGGAATTGCGTCACATTTCGTACAACGATTATCTGATACAGAACAACTTGTGAAAAAGGTCGACATTATTCCAATTGAGGTCGTAGTACGTAACGTTGCGGCTGGTAGCTTAGCTAACCGCCTTGACCTTGAAGAGGGCACACCATTAAAGCGTCCAATCGTTGAATTCTATTATAAAGACGACGAACTGGGCGATCCGTTCATTACTACGGAGCATATTGATGTACTAGAACTTGCAGCACCAGAAGAAGTAGCAGCAATGTATGAAGGTGCATTGGCTGTTAACAAAGTACTGCAACCAATATTCGCAGATGTAAACGTTACTTTAATTGATTTTAAATTAGAGTTTGGACGTGATACAAATGGCGATGTACTGCTAGCTGATGAAATCTCACCAGATACATGTAGATTATGGGATGCAGAAACAAAACAAAAGTTGGACAAAGACGTCTTTCGTCGAGACCTTGGTAATTTAACTGAAGTATATACTATTATTCTTTCTAGACTCGGAGGCAAATAACAATGAAAAAAGTTAAAATTTTCGTAACATTACGTGAGAGTATTCTAGATCCACAAGGTTCAGCAGTACAAGGTTCTTTAGCTAAAATGGGTTATGGTGAAGTAGAAGAATTACGTATTGGTAAATATCTAGAGCTTACAATCAGTGATTCAGCGCGTGATATCGACACTTTAGTAAAAGAAATGTGTGAAAAAGTTTTAACGAATGTAGTAATTGAAGACTACCGTTACGAAGTCGAGGAGGCTAACTAATCATGAAATTCGCAGTACTCGTATTCCCTGGGTCAAACTGTGACATCGATATGTATCATGCAATTAAAGATGAACTAGGTGAAGAAGTAGAATATGTATGGCACACAGAAACCGATTTAAGTAGCTTTGATGGCATTTTAGTTCCAGGAGGTTTCTCTTATGGTGACTATTTACGTTGTGGTGCAATGGCAAACCAGTCAAACATTATGGCGGAGGTTAAAAAGGCAGCAGATGCTGGTAAACCTGTGCTAGGTGTATGTAATGGATTCCAGATTCTAACAGAAGCAGGCTTATTACCTGGTGCATTACTTCGTAACAAAAACTTAAAATTCATGTGTCGTACAATACAGCTTAAGGTTGAAAACAACAATACATTATTCACAAATCAATATGAGCAAGGTCAAGTAATCAATATTCCAATCGCCCACGGTGAAGGTAACTACTACTGTGACGGGGAAACATTACAAAAACTAAAAGATAACAATCAAATCGTGTTCACATACTCAGGAGAAAATCCAAACGGTTCTTTAGCAGACATCGCAGGGATTATTAACGAGCGCGGCAATGTATTAGGTATGATGCCTCACCCAGAACGAGCTGTTGATGCACTTGTGGGCGGAGCAGACGGTCTAGCAGTATTTAAATCAATTGTGAAGCAGTGGAGGGAAAATCATGTCAACAACTAAGTTTGAGCCAACAGCACAGCAAATTAAAGATGAAAAGCTATACGCTGGTATGGGGATGTCAGACGAAGAATTTGCAATGGTAGAAGGTATTTTAGGCCGCCTGCCAAACTGGACAGAGACAGGTCTTTTCTCAGTAATGTGGTCTGAACACTGCTCATACAAAAATTCAAAACCAGTATTACGAAAATTCCCAACACAAGGTCCTCAAGTATTACAAGGGCCTGGTGAAGGTGCGGGTATCGTAGACATTGGTGATGAACAAGCAGTTGTATTTAAAATGGAATCCCATAACCATCCATCTGCAATTGAACCTTATCAAGGTGCAGCAACTGGTGTTGGTGGTATTATCCGTGACGTCTTTTCAATGGGGGCACGCCCTATTGCAATGTTGAACTCTTTACGTTTTGGAGAGTTGAAGTCAGCACGTGGTAAATACTTATTTGAAGAAGTTGTTGCTGGTATCGCAGGTTACGGTAACTGTATTGGTATTCCAACGGTAGGGGGCGAAATTCAATTTGATCCTTGCTATGAAGGAAATCCGCTTGTGAACGCGATGTGTGTTGGTTTAATCGACCATAAAGATATTCAACGCGGTATTGCAGCAGGTGTCGGCAATACAGTCATGTATGTAGGCGCAAAAACTGGTCGTGATGGTATCCACGGTGCGACATTTGCATCAGAAGAATTAACGGAAGACTCAGAAGATAAACGCCCTGCAGTTCAAGTAGGCGATCCATTTATGGAGAAGCTTTTACTGGAAGCATGTTTAGAAGTTGTGAAATCTGATGCATTAGTCGGTATTCAAGATATGGGTGCAGCTGGTCTTACGTCATCATCTGCTGAAATGGCTTCAAAAGCTGGCTCAGGTGTTGAAATGAATCTAGACTTAGTGCCGCAACGTGAAACGGGTATGACAGCTTACGAAATGATGTTATCCGAATCTCAGGAACGCATGTTATTAGTTGTGAAAAAAGGTCGCGAAGATGAAATTAAAGCAATTTTCGATAAATATGATTTAGATGCGGTGGCTATTGGTGTTGTTACAGATGACAAAATGCTTCGTTTACTTCATAACGGTGAGGTAGTAGCGAATGTGCCGGCTGATGCCCTTGCAGAAGATGCACCAGTCTATCATAAGCCATCTGTTGAGCCTGCTTACTATGCAGAATTCCAGGCAATTAAAAATGTCGAACCAGCCGTAACAGATTACAAAGAGACGTTAAATGCACTGTTAAAAGCACCGACTGTTGCTTCTAAAGAGTGGGTTTACGATCAATATGATTACCAAGTACGTACGTCAACAGTTGTTGCACCAGGCTCAGATGCTGCAGTTATTCGTGTACGTGGAACAAACAAAGGGCTTGCAATGACAACAGACTGTAACTCTCGCTACATTTACCTTGATCCAGAAGTGGGCGGTGCTATTGCAGTAGCAGAAGCGGCTCGTAATATTGTAGCAACTGGTGGTACACCACTTGCAATTACAGACTGCTTAAATTTCGGTAACCCAGAGAAACCAGAAATCTTCTGGCAAATTGAAAAATCAGCGGATGGTATCTCAGCAGCTTGTACAGCACTGAATGCTCCGGTAATCGGTGGTAACGTATCTCTTTATAATGAGCGTTCAGGGGAAGCTGTTTACCCAACACCAACAATCGGGATGGTAGGTCTAATCGAAGACTTAGCACATGTGACTACACAAGAAGTGAAAGCTGCGGACGATGTTGTATTTGTTATCGGTGATACAAACACAGAATTTGGCGGCTCAGAACTTCAAAAATTATTAAATAATGGTGTGATTTCAGGAAAAGCACCAGCTATCGACTTAGAGGTTGAGGCAACTCGTCAACAAGCATTACTAAAAGCAATTAAAGCCGGACTTGTACAATCTGCACATGATGTAGCAGAGGGAGGTCTTGCGGTAGCACTTGCTGAAACAACGTTTGGAGCTAAAGGTTTAGGTGTTGATGTGACATTAACTGGTTCTGCAACAACAGTATTATTCAGTGAAACACAATCTCGTTTTGTAGTAACAGTCAAAGCAGAAAATGTTGCTGCATTTGTCGAGACTGTCAAAGATGCACAAAAAATCGGTGTCGTAACAAACAATGCGCTGGTTAAAATCAACGGGGACAACGGTGTGCTTGTAGAAGGTACAGTGGAGGAATTCCGTTCTAATTGGAAAGGAGCAATCCCATGCTTGCTGAACTCAGAGGCTTAAACGAAGAATGTGGGGTGTTTGGTATTTGGGGGAATCCGAATCCAGCACATCTTAGTTATTACGGGCTACACGCTCTTCAACACCGTGGACAAGAAGGAGCTGGTATCGTCGTTTCTGACGGTCAGCACCTTCGCGCGGTGAAAGGCGAAGGACTAGTTAATGATGTATTTAATGAAGATAAATTAAAAGCAGTCGATGGAAAAGCGGCAATTGCCCACGTTCGATACACAACTGCTGGTGGTGGCGGTATCGAAAATGTCCAGCCATTACTATTCCATTCATCAACTGGTAGCCTTTCAATTGCTCATAACGGTAACTTAGTCAATGCGACTCACTTAAAACAATATTTAGAGCGTCAAGGTAGTATTTTTCATTCTAGCTCTGATACAGAAGTGCTGGCGCATCTTATTAAGAAAAGCTCTCATTCACCATTCCGTGCAAAGGTGAAAAATGCCCTATCATTATTAAAGGGTGCGTATTCATTCTTAATCATGACAAAAGATGAAATGCTTGTTGCACGTGATCCACATGGTTTACGTCCACTTTCTCTAGGAAAGCTTGGAGATGGTTGGGTCGTTGCTTCTGAAACTTGTGCATTCGATTTAATCGGCGCAGAGTTTGTTCGTTCGGTAGAACCAGGTGAATTGTTAATTATTAACGATGAGGGCGTAAAGTCTGATCGTTTCGCTGATATGGAAAATCGTGCAATGTGTGCAATGGAATATGTGTACTTAGCACGTCCTGACTCGGATATTGATGGCATTAATGTGCATATGGCACGTAAGCGTATGGGGAAACAACTTGCACGAGAATGTGCTCATATCGAAGCTGATGTCGTAACAGGTGTTCCAGATTCTAGTATTTCTGCAGCAATTGGTTTTGCTGAAGAAAGTGGAATTCCATATGAGTTAGGTTTGATTAAAAACCGTTATGTAGGTCGAACATTCATTCAGCCGACTCAAGAATTACGTGAACGCGGTGTGAAAATGAAGCTTTCACCTGTTGTGCAAGTAGTAAAAGGTAAACGAGTAGTGATGGTCGATGATTCTATCGTTCGAGGCACAACATCACGTCGTATCGTAAAAATGTTAAAAGATGCTGGTGCATCAGAAGTACATGTTGTGATTTCTTCACCTCCGATGACTGATCCTTGTTATTATGGCATTGACACTTCCACACATGAGGAATTAATTGCATCTAGTCATAATGTAGATGAAATTCGTGAAGCGATTGGTGCAGATTCGCTTACATTTCTTTCTGTTGAAGGAATGGTGGAGACTATTGCACGACCATATGAAGATGAAAATCGTGGCCTTTGCTTAGCATGCTTTACAAGCAAATATCCAACTGAAATTTTTCCTGATACAATCTTACCGCATGAAAAAGAACTACTTCGTTAAGGTTATGCACAAGCAATCTTAGCGTGCCTTTAGCAGATGTCACAGTTGACTTTTGCATGAAAGCGAAGCAACAGTACAAATGCTTCAGCGAAGGCGAATTCGATTAAAAGGAGGATCTCTGCATGTCTAAAGCATATGAACAAGCAGGTGTAAATATTGAAGCAGGCTATGAAGCCGTTAAACGAATGAAGTCTCATGTTGAGCGTACGAACCGTCTAGGGGTAATGGGTACGTTCGGTGGCTTTGGTGGTATGTTTGACTTGTCAGAACTAAAGCTAAAAGAACCTGTTCTTATTTCAGGTACTGATGGTGTTGGGACAAAATTAAAATTAGCGTTTATGGTAGACAAGCACGATACGATTGGTGTGGACTGTGTCGCAATGTGTGTAAATGATATCGTCGCACAAGGTGCTGAACCACTGTATTTCTTAGATTATGTGGCGCTTGGTAAGGCAGAGCCAGCGAAAATCGAACAAATTGTTAAAGGGGTAGCGGATGGCTGTGTTCAATCAGGTGCAGCATTAATCGGCGGGGAAACTGCTGAGATGCCAGGCCTATACGAGGAAGACGAATATGATTTAGCAGGATTTGCTGTAGGCGCTTGCGAAAAATCAGCCATTATAACAGGTGAAAAAATCGTTGAAGGTGACGTACTTGTAGGCCTTGCTTCAAGTGGTGTGCATTCAAATGGTTATTCATTAGTTCGTAAAATTGTCTTTGCTGATAATGATTTAGCAGTGGATGCAGTTGTAGCAGGCTACGAAGACCTTGGTCCTATCGGTGAGGCGTTATTAGTGCCAACAAAATTATATGCAAAACCAGTACTTGCAGCCTTAAAGGCAGCGGATGTACACGGTTGTGCGCATGTAACAGGTGGTGGCTTTTATGAAAACTTACCACGTATGATGCCAGCAGGTTTAGCAACAGAAATTGACTTAGGTTCTTGGCCAGTGCTTCGTATTTTTGAATTCTTAAAAGAAAAAGGTCAACTAGAGGACAAAGATTTATATAATGTCTTCAACATGGGGATTGGTTTCGTATTAGCAGTGCCGGCACAAGAGGCTGATAACGTAATTGCTACAGCACAAGCAAATGGTGAAAAAGCATACAAAATCGGTCGCGTTGTGAAAGGCGAAGGTGTTGTATTTAATGGCACTCATGATGGGAGTTTAGTGTGATGGCTGCACCTACCAAAATTGCCGTGTTTGCTTCAGGCAGCGGTAGTAATTTTCAAGCTATTCAAGAAGCGATTGAACATGGCGAATTAAATGCCAAAATCGAGCTAGTCGTCACAGATAAGCCCGGCGCATTTGTTATAACCCGTGCTAAAAAATCTGATATTCCTGTGCTTGCTTTGAATCCGAGAGAGTTTGCATCGAAGGCAGATTACGAGACTGCGATTATCGAAACTTTACATGAAAGGGAAGTCGAATGGATTGTGCTTGCAGGTTACATGCGCTTAATAAGCGGAGTATTACTGGCTGCATACTCGCAACGAATCGTCAATATTCATCCATCATTGTTGCCTTCTTTCCCTGGGAAGGATGCCATTGGGCAAGCGATTGCGCATGGTGTCAAAATAACCGGTGTGACTGTGCATTTCGTAGATGAAGGCATGGACACAGGGCCTATAATTGCACAAGCTGCTGTAGCGGTGGTCGAGGGTGATCGAGAGGCGACAGAAACAGCTATTCATAAAGAAGAACATTTGTTATATACAAAGGCATTACAACAATTATTTAAGTGAAAAAACGGTTGCTATGGGTAGTTAAGTCGCTTAATAAATGCGGAGTATTGGCTCCATTCTCCGCAGGCTTTACTTTAAGTGGTAGATAATCTACCGGTAATGTTGTTATTCCATAACGATTTAACTGTGTACAATCAAGGTAAGCGAGACATTTTCGTGGCTAAACACGAGATAAAATTAGGAGGATTTCGTTGTGACAAAACGTGCATTAATCAGTGTTTCCAATAAAGATGGTATTTTAGAGTTTGCTAAGGAATTAGTGGCATTAGGTTATGAAATTTTATCAACTGGTGGTACGAAAAAAATGTTACAAGACAATAATGTTGCAGTAACAGCAGTAGATGAGGTAACAAAATTCCCGGAAATTTTAGATGGCCGTGTGAAAACTTTAAACCCAATGATTCACGGTGGTTTATTAGGAAAATTTGACGATGCTTCTCATCAAGCACAAATGAATGAGCATGGCATTGAACCGATTGAGATTGTATGTGTCAATCTTTACCCGTTCGTTGAAACAATTTCAAAGCCTAATGTAACATGGGATGATGCCATTGAAAATATTGATATCGGTGGTCCAACAATGCTACGATCTGCAGCGAAAAACCATCAATATGTTACAGTAATTGTGGATAGCAATGACTATGCAACCGTATTAGAGGAATTACAAGCAAATGGTGCAACAACTATTGAAACACGCCGTAAGCTAGCTGCTAAAGTTTTCCGTCACACAGCAGCCTATGATTCATATATCTCTAATCACTTAACGGAAGAAGAATTCCCAGAAAGCTTAACGATGACATATGAATTAAAACAAAATTTACGCTATGGTGAAAATCCTCATCAAAAAGCGGCATTCTATCAAAAACGTCTTGGTTCTGATTTCTCTTTAGCTTATGCAACGCAAATACATGGCAAGGAATTATCATACAATAATATTCAAGACGGCAATGCAGCCCTTCAAATTGTAAAAGAATTCGAAAAACCTGCTGCAGTAGCGGTTAAGCATATGAATCCGTGTGGTGTGGGTACTGGCAAAACTTTAGAAGAAGCTTTTGATAAAGCATATGAAGCAGATTCAACATCTATTTTTGGTGGCATTATTGCTTTAAACAGGGAAGTAGATGTAGCGACTGCTGAAAAACTTAGTCATATTTTCTTAGAGATTATTATTGCACCATCATTTTCTCAAGAAGCGCTTGCTATTTTAACGCAAAAGAAAAATATCCGTTTATTAACGATTCCATTCGAGCAAGTGAAGCAAGATAAATTGAATGTGGTATCTGTTGAAGGTGGCCTACTTGTACAAGAGCCAGATCGTTATGGTTTTGCCAACGCAGATATCAAAGTTGTCACAGATCGTGAACCAACTGATCAAGAATGGGAAGCGCTACAACTTGGCTGGGCGGTTGTGAAACATGTAAAATCCAATGCAATCGTAGTCACAGATGCACAAATGACACTAGGTGTCGGAGCAGGGCAAATGAATCGCGTTGGTGCAGCAAAAATTGCCTTTGAGCAAGCCGGTGAAAAAGCAAAAGGTGCAGCATTAGCATCGGATGCATTCTTCCCAATGAGCGATACAGTAGAAGAAGCGGCTGCAGCTGGTATCACAGCGATTATTCAACCAGGCGGCTCTATTAAAGACCAGGATTCAATTGATAAAGCGAATGAGTTCGGTATTACCATGGTATTTACGGGCGTACGTCATTTCAAGCATTAATTAAGATTAAATACCCGAAGTAACATAAAAACCTTCATAAAAAATATACAGACACTTAGACCGAGATGGTGGTTCATCTCGGTCTTACTCACAAAAGGAGGATTTCCTAATAATGAATGTATTGGTAATTGGAAGTGGCGGTCGTGAACATGCGATTGCTAAGCAGTTTAGTATTTCTCCATCTGTAAATAAAGTTTTTGTAGCTCCAGGAAATGATGGGATGCATGGTGACGCCGAAGTTGTTGCAATTGATACAATGGATTTCGCGGGCCTTGCACAATTTGCAAAGGAAAATGCAGTAGATTTAACTTTTGTAGGTCCTGAGCAGCCACTCGCTGAAGGGATTGTAGACTTCTTTACTGATCGCAGCTTACGAGTATTTGGCCCAACAAAGGCTGCAGCACAAATTGAAAGTAGTAAATCATATGCAAAAGATATCATGAATAAATATAATATCCCAACTTCTGCACATGAAACGTTTACAGAAGCAGAAAAGGCTATTGCATACATTAAACAACAAGGTGCACCAATCGTTATTAAGGCGGATGGTTTAGCGGCTGGTAAAGGTGTAGTTGTAGCCATGACTGAAGAAGAGGCTATTGAAGCAGTGCAAGACATGATTGGCAATCAGCGCTTTGGTGAGTCATCATCTCGCGTGGTCATCGAAGAATTCCTTGATGGGGAAGAATTTTCATTTATGTCATTTGTCCATAAGGGACAAATATATCCGATGGTTATTGCACAAGACCATAAACGTGTATATGACGGCGATAAAGGACCGAATACAGGTGGCATGGGTGCCTATTCACCAGTACCTCAAATTTCACAAGAGGTAGTGGATGTAGCGTACAAAACAGTCGTTGAACCAACTGTTAAAGGAATGGATGCAGATGGTGTATCGTTCACTGGTATTTTATATGCGGGTCTTATTTTAACGAAAAAAGGTCCAAAAGTGATTGAATTTAATGCCCGTTTTGGTGACCCGGAAACACAGGTAGTGCTACCGCGTATGACTTCTGACTTTGGTGCGTTCATGACAGCATTAATGGATGAAAAACCTTTTGATTTACAGTGGTCAAATGATGCCATGTTAGGTGTTGTAATTGCAGCTGATGGTTATCCTGGTGATGTAGAGAAAGGAAATATATTACCGAACTTAGAGACATTATCGACTTCACATGCTGTATACCATGCTGGCACGAAGCGAGTAAATGGAAAGTTTGTTGGGAATGGCGGTCGTGTATTACTTATTGGTGCAAAAGCTCCTACTTTAAAAGAAGCACAAGAAAAAGTATATGCAGGAATCACAACAGAGAAATGGGATAACTTTTTCTATCGCCAAGATATCGGATGGCGTACTTTTAAATAATTGTATCTAAGTTGTTCGTTGTTCTAACACTAAATATGGCTGAGCTATAGTCACCCTACAGTAAAAACCGTCTCAACATGTGGTTGAGACGGTTTTTTTGACTAAGAAGGATTTTGTGCGTTACTTGTGGTGCTATTACTGTTTGAGGAATTTTGCTTTTGAGAAGCACTGTTGTCAGCGGGCTTAGAAGCCGAATTAGTTTGTGACGTATTACCAGAAATAGCAGAGGAGAAATCTTGCATCAGCTTATTGATTTGGTCTGAGGACATAGAATTTTGTCCACTGAGCATACTTTGCATAGAGGTGCTCATGGCACTTTGCATATTGGAGCTCAGCAAGGCTTTAGTCGGACAATATTTAAAGACCCCCTCAGCCATTTTCATGGCACCTAATGCGATCATCAATCGACCTTTTGTACAGTCAGGATTTCTAGACACTTTGGCAATGCCAAATGCCGTCATACTTGTGCCAAGAACAAAGCGTGAAAACGCATTTTTATCACTTAAATTTGCTTGGTGCATCATTAAAATCCTCCCTTAGTCATAGTGGAAAAAAGCGGGGTGTTACGATTGAAACAAGAACATTGCACAAAGCATTATTGTATGCGTTTATGCAACAGTAGTATGTGTACCATATGAATAACTAAACCTGAATATATATGCTCCGTATGGCAATAAAATCCTGTTCAAAACAACAAGGAAATATATTGCCCGTCTTAACAAACAGTATATGTAGTTTTCATGAGAACCCATGTCCAATCTGTCTAGAAAAAAGGTGGAAAGTAGTGTGAAAGCAATGGAAGTATTCGCTTGGTTAAGCTATATGAAAATATTGATAAGAACAAACTCTTAGTTAAATTTTATGTGGGGGGTGTATTATTTTGTTAAAATATAGTAAATTATAAAATAATAAAACTTGCTTTGGCAAAGTGAAATGTTACGATATAGATATCAAAACTCTTTAAGAGAGGAGTATAGAAAAATGGATTACCATTGGAAAATAAAAGATGTTAGAAATCATATTAATATTATTAATGGCGAAAATAATCCAGATATTGTTTTTAAAAATGCTCGCTATTTACATAGTATGCTTAAACAGTGGGTTAAAGGTAATATATGGGTGAGTGGAGATAGGATTGTTTATACTGGGCAAGAAATGCCAAAAAATGTGAATGGGACAGAAATAATTGATGTAGAAAATAAAGTAATTGTGCCTGGATATATTGAACCCCATGTACATCCAACTCAGCTATATAATCCACAGTCTTTTGCTGACCACGCTGCACAAGGAGGCACCACTACTTTTATTGCAGATAATTTAACACTCTTATTAATGTTAAAAGAAAAGAAAGCGTTTTCACTGATAGGGAAATTAAATACACTGCCATTCATTTTCTATTGGTGGGTGCGATTTGATGCCCAAACTGAAATTTATAATGAAGAAGAAATTTTTACAACATCCTCGGTAAATCAGTGGCTAGATAGATCAGACGTATTATTAGGTGGCGAATTAACAGGATGGCCACGTTTACTACAGGGTGATAATCAAATGCTACATTGGATTTTACAAGCAAAGCACATGAATAAAAAGATTGAAGGCCATTTCCCAGGCGCCTCTTCAAACACATTGGCGAAGATGAAGCTGATTGGTGCAGATGGTGATCATGAAGCAATGACTATTGAAGATGTGGAAAAAAGAATCTTACATGGATATGCAGTGACATTACGCCATTCTTCTATTAGGCAGGATTTAGGGAGCATGTTAAAAGGTGTGCTAGATAAACAGCTTCCTATTTTTGATCATCTAATGATGACCACTGATGGTTCAACGCCGAGTTTTTATCGTAAGGGCGTTATGGATCAGTGTATTCAGCTTGCTTTGGATGCAGGGGTATCACCAATTGATGCCTATCAAATGGCATCCTATAATATTGCTCGTTACTATGATTTAACACATTATCAAGGTATCATCGCGACAGGTCGAATAGCGACGTTCAATATTTTGAAAAATGAATTTACACCGACACCTGAAAGTGTGTTATCCAAGGGAGTTTGGCTGAAGCGTGATGGTATAAAGAGTTATACTTTCGATGTAGTTGATTGGCAAGAAGAGAAAAACTTTGAAGTAAACTTTGATATGGAAGAGTATGATTTCCAATTTTCTACGCCGTTGGGCATAAAACTTGAGAACGATGTTATTACGAAGCCCTATAATGTTACGGCTCAAGTAGTAGACGGTCAAATTATTGGAGACAAAGATGAATGTTTTTTAATGCTTGTGGATCGCAACGGCAAATGGCGTGTTAATACTTTTATCAAGGGCTTTGCTTCAAATATTGACGGATTGATTTCTTCGTATTCCAATACAGGAGACTTCATTTTAATCGGAAAAAATATACATGCTATGCAAAAAGCTTTTGTTGCATTTAAAAAGATGAAAGGTGGAATTGTCTTAGTTGACAAGGAAGGAGCAATTGCTTCAATTCCGTTGGCCATTAACGGCCTATTGTCAGAAAGCAACTTTGAGGAATTAATGGAACAGGAACGTGTTTTAAAGCAAACGCTTAAGGACCGAGGCTATCACCTAGGTGATGCAATTTATACTCTATTATTTTTACAATCCACCCACTTGCCTTATATTCGCATTACGCCAAAAGGTATTTTTGATGTAATGAAGAATAAGATATTATTACCAGCAGTGATGCGTTAATCGAGGAAGGGGAATAGTTGTGTTTAAATCCAAGAAGTTATTTATGGCATTAGCATTTAGCGCTTTGTTCATCGGAGGATGTTCAAAAGATGCATCAGAAGCGGAAGAAGAGGTTGCGACACCTGAAAAAGAATCAGTAATTGATGAGCCTGTGAAGGAAGCAGTAGAAATTGCTCCATTAACAGGTGAAGCTGTCGCTGAAGAAGTAACACAACGTCCAATTATTGTGACGATTAATAATCACCCTGCTGCTCGTCCGCAATCGGGTTTAGCAGCAGCAGATATGTTTTATGAAATGTTAGCAGAAGGTAATGTTACTCGCTTATTAGCAGTCTATCAAAGTAAGTTACCAGAAAATGTGGGACCAGTACGTAGTGCACGTTCTTACTTTGTTGATATGGCGAAGGGCTTTGGTGCATTTTATGTTGCACACGGTTATAGTCCAGAGGCAAAATCCATGCTTAGCAATAATGTAGTTGACAATATAAATGGCATGAATTATGATGGCACACTGTTCAAACGTTCAAAAGAGCGTGTTGCACCTCATAATTCATATATTACTGCAGAAAATATATTAAATGGTGCAGAAAAAGTTGGCGCTTCAATGAATTACAGTGAAAAAGTACGTCAGGCTTTTTATGAAGCCGAAGAACGTGGTAAAATAGGCATTGAAACAAGTCAAGTTGACATTTACTATGGAAATAATGAGTATTTCCACAATTCGTATGTGTATGATCATCAAAACAATCGTTATGGACGACAATCGGCTGGCGTTGACACAAAGGATATGTTAACAGGCGAAGCAATAACATTAGCAAATGTTTTATTTTTTGAGATGAAACATCAAACAATTGATAATGTAGGTCGCCAAGATATTGATTTAACATCTGGTGGAAATGCGTATGTTTTTCAAAATGGCTATATGAGAGAAGTCAAATGGGCTAATATTGATGGACTACCAATGGCTGTTGAAGAGTCTGGTGAGCTAGTAAAGTTAGTACCAGGAAAGTCTTGGATTCATTTCGTACCATCTTCACCGGGGTTACAAGCAATGGTGAAAACGCAGCCTTAAAGGGAGGGAAATTGCATGCAAATCGAAAAAATTCGAGGGCATCAAACAGATCAGTTATTTAAAGCAGTGTTAGAGCTAAAAGACATCGAAGAATGCTATAAATTTTTTGATGACTTATGTACGATTAGTGAAATTCAATCGCTAGCACAACGTTTTGAGGTTGCACATTTATTACGTTTAAAGAAAACCTACGAATCCATTAAAAAGGAAACGGGTGCAAGTACAGCTACCATTTCACGTGTACGTCGTTGCTTTGATTATGGGAATGATACATATGATGAAATGTTAGGTCGTTTGTATCCAGACGAAAAGCCATTCCAAGCACCAAAAGAATAGTAGGTAACAGGCTGAGTAGAATTTCTGCTCAGTCTTTTTCATTTTTTTGTCGACAGTCATAAGCTATACTTGTAAACGAATAGATAGAAAGTGATAGGTGGTAAAATAGATGGATTATTTAGCGTGGAGACATGTGTTCAAGCTAGATCCGGCTAAGGAAATTTCGGATGAGGCACTCGAAAAAATTTGCGAATCAGGAACAGACGTAATTTTAGTTGGCGGCACAGATGGCGTAACTTTAGATGGTGTATTAGACTTGCTAGTGCGTGTTCGTCGCTTTGAAGTACCAATAGCACTTGAAATTTCAACGGTAGAATCAGTGACACCGGGTTATGACTATTATTTCATTCCAACGGTGTTAAATAGTGATGATCCGAAGTGGATTAAAAATTTACATCATGAAGCCATTAAAGAATACGGCGATATTATGGTTTGGGAAGAGCTCGTTGCGGAAGGATATTGTATTTTAAACCCAAACTGCAAGGTAGCTGAAGTAACAGGAGCGAAAACAGATTTATCGATAGATGATGTTGTTGCTTATGCACGAATGGCGGAAAACTTCTTTAAACTACCTGTATTTTATGTAGAATACAGTGGGATGTATGGTGATATTGAAATTGTACGTGCCGTTAAAAATGAATTGCAAAATACAAAGCTATTTTATGGCGGTGGCATTACCACTACGAAGCAGGCTGAGGAAATGGCAAAATATGCGGATACGGTAGTTGTTGGCAATATAATTTATGAGGATTTAAAAGCTGCACTTGCGACTGTTAAGGTAGTTAAAAATACGCTATAATTAAGAACAAACGTTTGAGTAATTTTATTCAGTGGCAATTTCAACACTATGTTAATGAAATGACAGTCTCCGGCGAGTGTCTTGGATACACTACGCGTGAATTTATAGCGACATGTAGTTAGTGTAAAAAGCTTATCCTACTAACATCGCTTCGACGATTAGGCTCATAACATTGCATCATTAAAGCGCCGTTCTAAAGCATTGCGGTAAAACGAACATTGTGTCCAAGCCTTTTTGTACGACTAAGCATAATTCGAAATTTTGTAGAAAGCTCGCCATGGGGAATTTGATTGGAGGTGCAATATGGAGCATTTAACTAAAAACTTATTAGCAGGAATGAATCCTGAGCAAGAAAGAGCAGTAAAAACAACAGAAGGCCCACTACTAATTATGGCAGGTGCCGGTTCTGGGAAAACAAGAGTATTAACGCATCGTATTGCGTATTTGATGATTGAAAAGGAAGTATATCCATCAAAAATTCTAGCAATCACGTTCACAAATAAAGCTGCACGTGAAATGCGAGAACGTATTGATGGAATCCTGGGTAATGGCACGGGCGACAGCATGTGGGTATCGACATTCCACTCGATGTGTGTGCGAATTTTACGTCGTAATATCGATCAGCTTGGTTTGTCACGTAATTTTTCAATTTTAGATTCTACTGATCAGTTATCGGTCGTGAAAAATGTCTTAAAGGATGAAAATATCGATCCTAAGCGATTTGAACCCCGTGCTATTTTAAATGCAATAAGCTCGGCCAAAAATGAATGTATCACTGCTGATGAATATACAGCTAATATGAATGAACATAATCCCTATGAGAAAACAATTGCGCTTGTATACAAAGGCTATGAAAAACGTTTGCGTCGTAACCAATCACTTGATTTTGATGATTTGATTATGACGACAATTACATTATTTAAACGGGTACCAGAAGTACTCGAATATTATCAAAATAAATTTCAATATATTCATGTGGATGAATACCAAGATACCAATAAGTCCCAATATTTACTCGTGCAACTACTTGCAAAGAAATTTCAAAATATCTGTGTCGTAGGGGATTCTGACCAATCGATTTATCGTTGGCGTGGCGCAGATATCGGAAATATTCTTTCGTTTGAAAAAGATTATCCAAACGCTAAGGTAATCATGTTAGAGCAAAATTATCGCTCCACGAAACGCATCCTGAAAGCAGCGAATGACGTCATTCAAAATAATACGACGCGTTATCCAAAAGAACTACGCACAGAAAACTTAGAGGGTGAAAAAATCGCCCTATACAAAGCCTATAACGAACAAGAAGAAGCACAGTTCGTCATCCAAACAATCCAACAGCTTATGAAAAATGAAAATCGTACGTTTGATGATTTTGCCATTTTATATCGAACAAATGCACAGTCTCGTGTTATGGAGGAAATGCTTGTTAAATCTAATATGACTTATCAAATCGTTGGGGGCACAAAATTCTATGATCGTAAAGAGATTAAAGATTTACTAGCGTATTTACGACTCATTGCCAACAATGATGACGATTTATCGCTTGCTCGAATTATTAATGAGCCAAAGCGTAGTATTGGCGCTACTTCATTTGAAAAAATGGCACGCTATGCGATTGATCAAGATCGATCTATTTTCGATGCGATGAATGATCTCGTTTTCATGGGGTTAACGGGTAAAGCGGCAGCTTCAGCAGAGCACTTTTATGCGATGATTAAAGGCTTTACAGAAATGCAAGAATATTTATCTGTGACAGAGATTGTGGAGCAGGTTATAGAGAAATCTGGTTATCGTGCAATGCTTCAACATGAAAAGACGATTGAAGCAGAAAGTCGTTTAGAAAATATTGAAGAATTTTTATCTGTAACAAAAGCATTTGAGGAGCGTAGTGATGATAATAGCTTAATTGCCTTCTTAACGGATTTAGCACTGATTGCAGATATTGATTCACTCGATAAAGACGATACATCAAAGGGAAGCATTATTTTAATGACGATGCATGCCGCAAAAGGCTTAGAATTCCCTGTAGTCTTCATTATTGGAATGGAGGAAAATATCTTCCCGCACTCTCGATCACTAGATGATCAGGATGAAATGGAAGAAGAACGACGTCTTGCTTATGTAGGTATAACACGTGCGGAGGAACGTTTGTATTTAACTTGTGCACAATCTCGTACGATTTTTGGACGTTCGAGCTTTAACAACGCTTCTCGCTTCTTACGTGAAATTTCAGAGGATATTACGCAATCAATATCCAAAGGTGGTGCCAAACCGGAAGTACCATTCGCAACTGGTAATCGTTCATCTGGCAGCTATCAAAAACGTACACTAGGTACCGTACAACAAACACAACCAGCTACTGCCCGTTTACAATCAACAGGGGGCGACCAGTTTGGTTGGAAAGCTGGCGATAAGGCTGTTCACAAAAAATGGGGAACAGGTATGGTTGTGAGCGTAAAAGGTGAGGGTGATAGTACAGAGCTTGATATCGCATTCCCACAGCCAGTTGGGATTAAGCGATTATTAGCTCAATTTGCACCTATTGAAAAAGCGTAAGCGGAGGAACTTAAATGAACGAAATTGAACAGCGCATTGCGGAGTTAAACAAATTATTGCATGAATATGGGCATGCGTATTACGTGCTGGATAACCCTATCGTTGCAGATAGCGTATATGACCAATTATTATATGAACTCATTGCATTAGAAGAAGCGAATCCATCGCTAATCTATCCTGATTCACCGACACAGCGAGTTGGTGGTGCAGTCGTGGCAGGATTTAAAAAGGTAACACACGATTATCCGATGTTAAGCTTATCAAATGCTTTTAATGAAGCAGACATACGTGAGTTTGACCGAAAAATTCGTCAAGCAATCGGTGACCAATTCTCATATGTATGCGAGCTGAAGATTGATGGTCTTGCCATCTCTTTAAAATATGACAATGGTGTTTTTGTGCAGGGAGCGACACGTGGTGATGGTGTTATTGGTGAGGATATAACAGCAAATTTAAAAACAATTCGTGCGGTGCCACTACGTTTGAAAGAGCCAATTACAATTGAAGTACGTGGTGAGGCGTATATGCCGAAAAGATCGTTCGAAAAGCTCAATTCACTGCGAGCTGACAATGGGGAAGAATTATTTGCAAACCCACGTAATGCTGCTGCTGGTTCCTTACGTCAACTGGACCCTAAAATAGCAGCGAGTCGCCAATTATCAACCTTTATCTATTCAATAGGTGGAGACGGCGAGGCATATGGTATTGATGGGCATGGGGAGATGCTTGATTATTTAGAGGGTCTTGGTTTCCCTTCCAATAAAGAGCGAAAGCATTGTACATCGATTGAAGAAGTGCTAGCCTTTATCGAAAAGTGGACTGACAATCGTCCACATTTAGCCTATGAAATTGATGGGATTGTTATAAAGGTGGATCGCTATGCACAACAGGATGAACTTGGCTATACGGCAAAAAGTCCACGTTGGGCTATCGCTTATAAATTCCCAGCGGAAGAAGTTGTGACAACATTACTTGATATTGATTTAACTGTAGGGCGTACAGGCGTTGTCACACCGACTGCGATTTTAACGCCTGTACAGGTGGCTGGTACGACAGTACAACGCGCTTCGCTACACAATGAAGATTTAATCCGTGACAAGGACATTCGTATTGGGGATACGGTCATCATTCGAAAAGCTGGCGATATTATTCCACAAGTTGTCGGTGTATTATTAGAGCAACGGCCAGAGCATTCTGTACCTTATGAAATGCCTGCAAATTGCCCAGTGTGTGATAGTGAGCTGATTCGTATAGAAGGTGAAGTGGCCTTACGTTGTGTGAATCCGGCATGTTTTGCACAAATTGCAGAGAGCATTAAATACTTTGTGTCACGGAACGCCATGAATATTGATGGTCTTGGTGAGAAGGTTGTTGAGCAATTATTGCGAGCCGATTTCATTCATGATGTAGCTGATTTATATCACTTAACAGTAGAGCAGCTTGTGGGGCTTGAGCGTATGGGGGAAAAATCAGCAACAAATTTAGTAAACGCCATTCAAACATCTAAGGATAATTCGATGGAACGCCTATTAATCGGTTTAGGTATACGACATGTTGGTGAAAAGGCTGCAAAAATTGTCTCAGAGGAATTTGAGACAATGGAAGCGGTTATGGCTGCTTCTGAGGAACAACTCGTAGCAATTCATGAAATTGGGGATAAAATGGCGTCCTCACTCGTTGAGTATTTTGCGAACGAAGATGCACGGGCAGTAATTGCTCGTTTAGCTGAAGTCGGCGTTAATATGACCTATAAAGGTAAAAAAGTGGAAGTCGCAGTAGGTGACAATCCATTTGCGGGGAAAACAATTGTCTTAACTGGTAAACTTGAGCAATTGACACGGAATGAAGCAAAGGCGAAAATAGAAGAGTTAGGTGGAATTGTCACAGGAAGTGTCAGCAAAAAAACTGACCTTGTTATTGCTGGGACAGATGCAGGTTCTAAACTGACAAAGGCTGAGCAATTAGGTATTGAAGTTTGGAATGAAGAACGCCTAGTCGAACAACTTAGCTTTATTCAGTAGGGAAAGATATTTCCTTCTTCAGGAGTTAAAATCTAATGTAACTGAACAAAAAATCTTCGTACAAAATTGATTATTAGTAAAGGGGTACTAAAATAATGAAGTCATTTCGACTCATTCCAGCAATAGTAGCTGCTGCAATGCTAGTCGGCTGTGTGCCTTCTAATAAGAAGGAGACAGAGCTTACACAGGAGACGCAACAGGAAAAGGCGGAAACAACGATTATTCCAAGCTTAAAGATTGATGAATCTTTTTATAGAACGCTAATTCCTTACAAAGAAAGTGCAAGCCGAGGATTAGTCGTTTCAAATATTTACACGAAGTATGATATGAAGGAAGTTGAAACAGGTTTAATGCGACTTTCTCAAAATGAATTTGATACAGAAAACTACTACTTCCAAGAAGGTCAATATTTAGCTGAAAGTACAGTGAGTTCTTGGCTAGCACGTAGTTCGCAAACGGAAGATGGTTTAAATCCTCCAACAACTGATGCTATGACACCAGAGGAACGTGCAACCAAAGCACCTGTCTATTTAGCCCATATTGTTGAGCAAAATTATTTAACAAAAACAGATGATAATAAAGTAAGGCTGGGTGGTATTTCGATAGGGCTTGCCTTGAACTCTATTTATTATTATCAAAAAGAGCAATATGGTGAATATTATGAAGAACCAATTCCAGAAGCTGCCTTGGTAGAGCAAGGAAAAAAGATGGCTGCAGAAATTGTTTCACGTATGCGTTCACGTGAAGAACTAAAGGATGTGCCAATTGTTGTAGGGTTGTTTAAGCAACAAGCACGCAATGAAATAATTCCAGGCGCCTATTTCACTTATGGTGTAGCGAAAGAAGGACAAAATGATTTAAGCGATTGGAAAGCCATTGATGAAGAATATGTCATGTTCCCAACAGATGATTCACAGGATATCTATCGCGATGTGAGCAATAACTTCAAGAATTTCAAGCAAGACGTGGATAAATATTTTGCCAATTACACTAGCGTTATTGGAACGGGCTTCTATCAAAATAAGAAAATACAAAAACTAACGGTTGAAATTCCAATCCAATTTTTTGGTGCGGCTGAAGTTAGAGGTTTTACACAATATTTGACTGGTGTACTTATCAATCAATTTGATAATATAAACGTAGAAGTGAGTGTTACATCGATGAATGGTCCAGAGGCATTAATTATGAAAGATGCTAATGATAAAGACCCTTATGTGCATATTTATGATTAAAATATAGTCAGCCCTTGTGCTGGCTATATTTTTATGAGCAAGTATGATATTTTCGGCTTTGGGTCAAGCAACGCTCGTGTCCGGGCTAGCAACGCTCAGCTCTGTGTCAGCAACGCTCAGGCTCGCAACAGGATTAACCAAACCACATGAGGTAATATTCAATTTTAATGAATCATTGCCTGAGTTGGCTAAAAATTAGTTTTCACTAGGAGTTTTTGCTTTGTTCTTCCATACTGTGACATCTGTTGACAACACTTTGTCACAGTAGTGAAAGTTTCTATATTTTTGGTGAAAGTTGTGATTTTTAATACGAAAAATGTTATGATAATGGGCATGGTTAACTTTATTCAGCCCTATTGTTATCAATAAAAACAATGAATCTGATTACTATTCGGAGGTGTGAAAAATGGCAAAATTAACAAAAGAAGAGGTTAAGCACGTTGCGAATTTAGCACGTCTTGCAATTACTGAAGAAGAAGCGGAAAAATTTGCTGAGCAACTTGGGAAAATTACAGACTTCGCAGAGCAATTAAATGAGCTAGACACAACAAATGTTGAACCAACAACTCATGTATTACCACTAGTAAACGTAATGCGTGAAGACGTGGCAACAAAAGGTTTAGACCGTGAAGTAATGATGTTAAACGTAAAAGAACAAGAAGATGGTCAAGTAAAAGTACCAGCTATCATGTAATACTAAAACATAGGAGGATTCCTCATGACGTTATTTGAACGTTCAGCAAAGGAGCTACAAGCTGATATAAAAGCAGGTAACTTAACAATCGCTGACTTAACAAAAGAAGCATATAAACGTGTTGCAAAGCTGGATGGCGATGTTCAAGCATTCCTAGCTTCAAACGAAGAAAAAGCAACTGCACAAGCAGCTGAAATGGACAAAGTACCATTTGAAGAGCGCGGACCACTTTTTGGCCTTCCGATTGGTGTTAAAGATAACATCGTAACAGAAGGTTTAGAAACAACATGTGCTTCTAAAATACTAGAAGGTTTCATGCCAATTTATGATGCAACAGTCGTAAAAAAATTACGTGAAGCCGGTATGATTACAATCGGTAAATTAAACATGGACGAATTCGCGATGGGTTCTTCAAATGAGAACTCAGCGTATAAAACAACGAAAAATCCATGGAACTTAAACCACGTACCAGGCGGTTCTTCAGGCGCATCTGCAGCAGCGGTAGCAGCTGGTGAAGTACCATTTTCACTTGGTTCAGACACAGGTGGTTCAATCCGTCAACCAGCAGCTTATTGTGGTGTTGTAGGGATGAAACCTACATATGGTCGTGTATCTCGATTTGGTCTTGTGGCATTTGCATCTTCTTTAGATCAAATTGGGCCAATTACTCGTAACGTTGAAGACAATGCACTTTTACTTGAAGCAATTTCAGGTTTAGATGCAAACGATTCAACTTCAGCAAACGTAGAAGTACCAAACTTTGCAGCAGCGCTTACAGGCGATGTAAAAGGCTTACGTATCGCTGTGCCGAAGGAATTCCTTGGTGAAGGTGTTGGTGAGGCAGCTCGTCAATCTGTTCTGGATGCATTAGAAGTACTTAAAGGCTTAGGTGCAACAGTAGAAGAAGTTTCTCTTCCTCACTCAAAATATGCACTTGCTGCTTACTATATCTTATCTTCTTCTGAAGCGTCTTCTAACCTTTCACGTTTTGACGGTATCCGTTACGGCTTCCGTGCTGAAAACGTTGAAAACTTAATGGACCTTTACAAAGAAACTCGTGCACAAGGCTTCGGTGATGAAGTAAAACGTCGTATCATGCTTGGTACTTATTCTCTAAGCGCAGGTACTTACGATGCTTATTACAAAAAAGCACAGCAAGCACGTACACTTATCAAAGCAGACTACGACAAAGTTTTCGAAGACTTTGATGTAATTATTGGACCAACTTCACCTACACCAGCATTTAAAATTGGTGAAAATGTAGATGATCCAATGACAATGTACGCGAACGATATTTTAACAATTCCTATTAACTTAGCAGGTGTACCAGCGATTTCAATTCCTTGCGGCTCTGAAAATGGTCTACCTCTAGGCTTACAAATTATCGGTAAACACTTCGATGAAGCTACTATTTACCGCACAGCTCATGCTTTTGAACAAGCAACGGAGTTCCATAAACAAGTTCCTCAAATTTGGGAGGGAAAATAACATGAACTTTGAAACAGTAATAGGTTTAGAAATTCACGTTGAGTTGAAAACTGAATCGAAAATTTTCTCTGCGTCACCAAACCATTTTGGTGCGGAGCCAAATACAAACACATCTGTAATTGACCTTGGTTACCCTGGGGTATTACCAGTGTTAAATAAAAATGTTGTTGACTATGCAATGCGCGCTGCACTGGCGTTAAACATGGAAATCGAACAAGAAACGAAGTTCGACCGTAAAAACTACTTCTATCCAGATAATCCGAAAGCTTACCAAATTTCACAATTTGATAAGCCAATCGGTAAAAATGGTTGGGTTGATATTGACGTAGATGGTTACACAAAACGCATCGGTATCACACGCCTTCATATGGAAGAAGATGCTGGTAAACTGTCTCACGCAGGCGATCATTCATTAGTTGACTTCAACCGTCAAGGTACACCGCTTGTGGAAATCGTTTCTGAGCCGGACATTCGTACACCAAACGAAGCCTATGCATACCTTGAAAAAGTAAAATCAATCATTCAATATACAGGTGTTTCTGACGTTCGTATGGAGGAAGGTTCACTACGTTGTGATGCCAACATTTCAATTCGTCCTTATGGTCAAGAAGAGTTTGGTACAAAAACTGAACTTAAAAACCTGAACTCATTCAACTACGTTCGCCGTGGTCTTGAGCATGAAGAATTACGTCAGGCGGATGTATTATTGTCAGGCGGTGTGATTGAGCAAGAAACACGTCGCTTCGATGAGAAAACAGGTAAAACAATTCTTATGCGTGTCAAAGAAGGAACAGATGATTACCGTTACTTCCCTGAGCCAGACTTAGTACGTCTGTCAATCGATGACGAATGGTTAGAGCGTGTGAAATCAGAAATTCCTGAACTTCCTGATGCGCGTAAAGCACGCTATGAATCAGAATTAGGCTTAACTGCTTATGATGCCGGTGTCCTTGTTATTTCAAAAGAAATATCAGACTTCTTTGAAGCAATGGTGGCGGGTGGAGCAGATGCGAAGCTTTCTGCAAACTGGTTAATGGGTGATGTTTCTGCCTACTTAAATGCAGAACAGAAGGAACTTAAAGATACTGCGCTAACACCAGAAAACCTGGCAGGCATGGTGAAATTAATTACTGATGGTACGATTTCTTCTAAAATCGGTAAAAAAGTATTTGCCGAATTAGTAGAAAACGGTGGCTCTGCGGAAGAAATCGTTAAAGCTAAAGGATTAGTGCAAATTTCTGATGAAGGTGCATTATTAGCTATTGTGTCAGAAGTGTTAGATAACAATGCACAATCAATCGAGGACTTTAAAAATGGTAAAGACCGTGCTATTGGTTTCTTAGTTGGTCAAATTATGAAAGCAACTAAAGGTCAAGCGAACCCACCAATGGTAAATAAATTATTACAACAAGAAATCGCAAAACGTTAATTACTTGTTGTTACACTGAGCCAAGAGAGTATAATAGCTTTCTTGGCTTTTTATATGCAAAAAATGTACATACTAATAAAAGTAGCACTTAATAGTTGTCTAAAAAGAGTATTCATAGCAAAATATAGAATAGATTAACATTACAATTATTAGGGGGACTTAAATCCATGAAAACTGAACAGCAGTATTTCAATGAAGCAATAACAATTCAACAATATATGGACAATATGGATACACTAAAAGATGATAGCTTCCGCATTTATGATAATTTTGAGGTGCCGCCTAATGATGGATTTATCGAACTACTGAAGGACAAGCAACCAAAGATATTAACAATTACAGAAGATTGGTGCGGGGACGCCATGTTAAATAATCCAATTATTCGCCGTATAGCTGAGGCAGCAGGATTAGACATGCGTGCGGTATTACGTGATGCAGATACAGATTTAATTGACCGTTATTTAACAAATGGTGGACGTGCGATTCCAATGTATGTATTATTAAACGATGCTGGTCAAGTTATTGGCAAATGGGGACCACGTGCGCCTGAATTACAGGACAATGTTGTCAACAAACGCGCTAGCTTACCAGACAAAGAAGATCCTACATTTGAGGAAGCTCAAAAAGCGCTATATGCTGAAATTCGTGAAGAAAGTATGACAAACAAGGCGTTTTGGTCATTTGTTTACGAAGATTTTAAAAAACAGGTTACAGCAGCATTGCAATAAAGAGTAACTAAAATCGTAGCTTACAATAGCTTCATCTAGAGTGATGGAAGGTATTTTAACAGCCGTTATTTCTAGAAGAAGCAATGCAACATTTCAACAAATAATACGTTGAATGAAATAGAATCTAATGAAGCAGGAAGGTATGTTATGAAACGAGCAAGAATCATTTATAATCCTACATCTGGACGTGAAGCGTTTAAAAAGCATCTACCAGAAGTATTAGAAAAACTTGAGGTAGCTGGCTATGAGACATCATGTCACGCAACAACATGCGAAGGTGATGCAACACATGCAGCAAGAAACGCAGTAGAACGCGGCTTTGACATTATTGTAGCTGTTGGTGGAGATGGTACGCTAAATGAAGTTGTTTCTGGTGTGAGTCAATTTGAAAAACGCCCAAAAGTTGGTCTCATTCCAATGGGCACAACCAATGATTTTGCGCGTGCCGTGCATATTCCAAGAAATATTGATGAAGCCGTTGAAATCATTATTAAAGGCGATACGTTACCGGTTGATGTTGGATTACTAAATGGAGAACGCTATTTCATCAATATTGCTGCAGGTGGGCGTATTACAGAGCTAACCTATGAAGTGCCAAGCAAAATGAAAACGATGCTAGGGCAACTAGCTTATTATTTAAAAGCAGTTGAAATGATTCCATCTATTAAAGCATCACATATGCGCATCGAATATGATGGTGAGGTATTTGATGGAGATGCAATGATGTTTTTATGTGGCTTAACAAATTCAGTAGGTGGCTTTGAAAAATTAGCACCTGATGCGAGCATTAATGATGGATATTTCACATTACTTGTATTGAAAAAGGTGAGTTTACCTGAATTTATTCAGCTCGCCGCAATGGCATTAAGAGGCGAACATTTAAATGATGATCGTGTTATTTACAAAAAGGCAAGTGTCGTTAAGGTAACTACTGAAAATGAAGTTCATTTAAACCTAGATGGGGAATATGGTGGAGATGCGCCTGCAACTTTTGAAAATTTAAAGCGCCATATTGAAATATTTGTACCTATAGAAGATATTCGTGAGGAAGACCGTATTTAATTTATCAGTGGGGCTGCCTAAAAAGTCCTTTAAACCATAATATCTGGTTCATTGTTTATCAATGCAAAGTACCGAACGACAGGTAAAGATACAGCAAGACATCATCAATTCTCTATAAATTGGGGATTGTGAACGAATTAAGAAAAATGTTTGGCGAATGTGCGTATATTACATGAACAATATTTGAAACCTTTATAATAGGCCGAAATTTCGGTCCATTATAAAGGTTTTTTTCGTTGCAATAGTGGAAAATGTGGGTAAGGGAAAGGGAAAGGAAGTGTTGCCTTTGTATAAGTCACAAGAAAAAAAGCTTATGTGGTTAAGTTTTGGCGTTGCAATTATAATGCTACTTTCTATACTTGGCAAAGTATTTGGAAGTTAGGAGGGCAAAGAAATGGTGAATGAATCAGCAGTCTTTTGGAGTAGGGCATTAACGGAACTAACCTTATCGTTCCATATTATTTACGCAACGATAGGTGTAGGAGTACCGTTAATGATCATGATTGCGCAATGGACTGGATATAAAAAGAATGATGAGCATTACATTTTACTGGCGAGACGTTGGGCGAGAGGCTTCGTTATTACAGTTGCAGTAGGAGTCGTAACAGGAACTGCGATTGGCTTGCAATTATCATTACTATGGCCGAATTTTATGCAACTAGCAGGCCAAACAATTGCTTTACCTCTATTTTTGGAAACGTTCGCATTTTTCTTTGAAGCTATTTTCTTAGGCATATACTTATACACTTGGGATCGCTTCGACAGTCAGAAAAAGCATATGCTGTTACTGATTCCAGTTGCAGTTGGTGCTTCCATGTCGGCAGTATTTATTACCATTGTGAATGCGTTTATGAACGCACCACAAGGTTTTGACATTGTTGACGGGCAGCTTGTTAATATTCAACCCTTTATAGCGATGTTTAACCCAGCTATGCCAACAAAGGTAGCCCATGTACTTGTTACAGCATATATGACAGCAGCATTTGTTTTAGCTGCCATTGCAGGTTATCGTATGTTAAAAGGTTCGAATCATATATATCATAAAAAAGCATTGTTATTACTTATGAAAGTTGGTTTAGTTTTCTCAATAGCAGCAGCCATTATCGGTGACTTCTCAGGAAAGTATTTAGCAGAATACCAACCAGAAAAATTAGCGGCAGCTGAGTGGCATTTTGAAACTGAAGATAAAGCATCACTTATCTTACTTGGAATAATGCAGGATGGGGAAGTTAAATATGCCATTAAAGTACCTTATGCTTTAAGTATTTTAGCGCATAATAATCCAATGGCAGAAGTTATCGGCTTAGATCAATTTGCAGAAGAGGATCGCCCTCCGCTGTATATTCACTATTTATTTAATATCATGGTCTTTATTGGCATGTTTATGATGTTAGTATCACTACTTTATGTGTTAGGGAAAGCACGTGGTTGGCAATTCATCCATGCACGATGGTATCGCTGGATTATCGTTGCTGGCGGTCCGCTGTCAATTATTGCGATTGAAGCGGGTTGGTGGCTTGCGGAAGTTGGGCGTCAACCATGGATTTTATACGGATTGATGCGTACACCAGAAGGCGCTACAACAAGCGATCATGTGGATCTAATGATGCTCTTGTTCTCAGGCGTATATGCTGTCTTAGGCATCGGGAGTATCGTCGTATTGATTCGTATGTTTAAAAAGAACCCAATCGAACGTGAGATTGAAGATCGCCATTCTGAAAAAGGCGGTGATATTCTATGACACTAGAGATACTAGGAATTTCGGTATTGTGGATTTTCTTATTTGGCTATGTGATTGTTGCATCAATAGATTTTGGCGCAGGATTTTTTAATGCATATAGTTTACTCATCGGGAAAAATCACATTTTGACGAATATTATTAAACGGTATTTATCGCCGGTGTGGGAAGTTACAAATGTCTTTTTAGTATTCTTCTTTGTTGGGATCGTCGGATTTTTCCCACAAACAGCCTTCTATTATGGAACAATATTACTTATACCCGTTAGTATTTCGTTGGTTTTGTTAGCAATTCGAGGCTCCTACTATGCGTTTGAGGCATATGGTTCACGTGGACATATCGGTTACACACTAACGTATGGTGTGGCAGGTTTACTCATTCCCGCCTCACTTTCTGTTGTCTTTGCGATTGCAGGGGGTGGCTATGTGGATATTGTCAATGAACAACCAGTGCTGAATTATTTTACATTGTATACTAGTACATTTGCTTGGAGCATCGTTGTCCTGAGTATTGCCGCGGTATTGTATATATCAGCCGTGTTCTTAACGTGGTACGCCCATAAGGCAAATGATAAGGAAGCAACAAATTTAATGCGAAAATATGCCCTTATTTGGGCCCTTCCTTTAATGATTAGTGCACTTGGAATCATGTATGAAATGAAATCCATCAATCCAGAAAGTTATAGCCATATGGTAAATTTATGGTGGATGTTCGCTATTTCAGCGATACTATTTATCATTACGGTGGGATTATTATGGATGCGTAAAAATTACGGGCTTGCTGTAGGGCTTTTAATTGCACAATTTGCAGTGGCCTTCTTTGCGTACGGTATTGCTCAATATCCTTATTTACTGTATCCATACTTAACAATTTATGATGGCTTTACGAGCACACAAATGGCGATTGCATTAATCATTGCCTTTATTTTAGGATTATGTCTGCTCATTCCATCCTTGTATTTATTGTTGAAACTATTCTTGTTCAACAAAAATTATGTAACAGGAAAAGAAGACAATCACGCATAGGAGGTTGTGGTTATGGATAAGTTTATTATTTTTTATGCTCCGTTTATAGTCGTTATTATCGGCATTGTAGTTGCTTTTTGGTGGGCACCAAAAGACCGCCATGCCACGAAAAACGTGGGAGAGAGTCGCGAATAGCGGCTCTTTTTTAGCTCTAGTTATGTAAATGAACGTATAGCTTATTCACTGCTCGGATGATGGTGGGGACCGCTCGGGTAGAGCTTCATAACGCTCAGGTCGTTAGATTTACTTTCCAGCTATACCTAAGAAATTCAAGTCTTGTTCTTTTTTCATCCGCCACTGCATGCTACAATAAGGAGATTGAAATGGAGGATGTTCGAATGTCAGCACCCGTAAAAAAGAATGATCGACTCACAGTTTATATAGAAGATTTAACACATGATGGTAATGGCGTGGCTAAAGTCGATGGCTATCCGTTATTTATTCAAGGCGCTCTTCCCAACGAAACGACAGAGGTGCATGTGTTAAAAACATTAAAAAACTATGGCTTTGCCAAAGTCATAGAAATTTTAAAGCCCTCAGCAGACCGTGTAGACGCACCTTGTGAATATTTCGCCCAATGTGGCGGTTGTCAATTGCAACATTTATCCTATGAGGGACAGCTGAAGTGGAAAGAAAATATGGTACGAAATGTCATGCAACGTATTGGCAAAATTAATGCACCAGTTTTACCGGTTAAGGGGATGGAAGAACCTTGGCACTATCGTAATAAAGCGCAGATTCCTTTGTCGATAAATGAAGCAGGACAAGCCATTGCAGGCTTCTATAAAACGAAAACGCATAGCATTGTAGATATGGAGCGTTGTTTAATTCAAACGGGAGAAGCCGACGCCGTTCTCGCTGGATTGAAAAAGGAATTGGCAGCGAGTGGTATTCAACCATATAATGAGCTAACTCATGAAGGCATGCTACGTCATGTAGTTATTCGTAAAGCACGAGCGACTGGTGAAGTCATGGTTGTCCTCATTACGAAAAAGAAAAAGTTCCCTCAAAAAGAAACAGCTGTAGCCATCATAAAAAAACTTGTACCCAACATCACATCGATTATGCAGAATATTAACAGTGCTAAAACCAATGTTATTTTTGGTGATGAAACTGTAAATCTATGGGGCAAAGACGTTATTATTGATACAATTGGCGATGTTCGCTTTGAAATTTCAGCTCGTTCATTTTATCAGGTTAACCCTGAGCAAACGGAAGTGCTATACAAACAAGCACTAGACTACGCTGACTTACAGGGGGATGAACGAGTAATTGATGCTTACTGTGGTATCGGTACCATTTCCTTATTCCTTGCACAAAAAGCACAAGCTGTTATGGGTGTTGAAATTGTACCGCAAGCTATTGAAGATGCAAAACGCAACGCTGCATTAAATGGCTTTACCAATACGTATTTCGAAGCTGGACCTGCAGAGGAAGTCATCCCAAGTTGGTATAAGGAAGGCAAGGAAGCAGATGTGCTTGTAGTGGATCCACCACGCAAAGGGTGCGATGAAGCACTTCTCAATACGATTTTAGAACAACGTCCAAAACGTGTTGTTTATGTATCCTGTAACCCAGCTACATTAGCACGTGACCTCCGTATTTTGGAGGATGGGGGCTATCAAACACAGGAGATTCAACCTGTGGATATGTTCCCGCATTCGACGCATTGCGAAGCGGTTGCGTGGTTAAACTTAACTTAGATATAAGAGCAAGAGTTATGGCTTGAAATACCCCGTAAATGTTAGTTAAAAAACTAACGTTTGCGGGGTGTTTTTATGACAATATTTACAAATAAAAGAAACTATACAAATATCTTTCTTGTATTTAACAACTTGACAGAAGTCTAAATGGGGAGTAAGCTACATTAGCTGCGAAAAAAGCTATTGTGAAAGTACATTTATTTTTTCGAATTTAATACTTATAATCTAAATTAATATAAATCTAGATTTAAATTTAAGTAAGTAAAAGGAAGGTGCAAAAATGAAAAATCTAGTAAGTAAAAAAGATGACCTATTAAACAACTTTTTAGGGATATATTTAATTGCTGTTTTGATGTTATGGTTTAAAACATACATCACGCAAAAAGCACAATTTGAATTAGGTGTAGAAGGATTCCTTCAACAATTCCTTTTAATAATAAATCCACTAGGTTCAGCAATGCTATTTCTAGGATTTTCATTTTTATTTAGAGGAAAGAGAAAATATACATCACTCGTTGTAGTTTACACTCTTATGTCTATTCTTTTATACGCTAATGTTGTTTATTACCGATTTTTTAGTGATTTCATCACATTGCCCACGATTTTCCAAACGCAGAACTTCGGAGATTTAGGTGGTAGTGTTCTTTCTTTATTAAAACCTTATGATATTTTGTTCTTTGTGGATGTATTTGTAATGTTTTACCTACGATTCTCAAGAAAAATACAAAAAGAAACCAATCGTTTTGGCAATAAAAAAGCAATGGCAATTATTGCTTTTGCATTAGTAGTATCAATCCTAAATTTAGGACTAGCTGAATCTAGTCGTCCGCAACTATTAACTCGAGGTTTTGATAGAAACTATATTGTCAAATATCTAGGAATGTATAACTATACGATTTATGACTCAGTAGAAACTATGAAAGCATCATCACAGAGAGCATTGGCGGATAGTAGTGATATTACAGAAGTGATTAACTATACAAAATCTAACTATGCCAACCCTAATGCAAAATATTTTGGTGCAGCAAAAGGAATGAACGTCATCTATTTACATTTAGAATCATTCCAAAACTTTATTATTGACTATAAATTAAACGGTGAAGAAGTTACACCATTTTTAAATTCATTAACAAAAGATGACAATACAGCGTATTTTGATAATTTCTTCCATCAAACAGGTCAAGGTAAAACTTCCGATGCGGAATTTATGCTAGAAAATTCTTTATTTGGGTTACCACAAGGGTCTGCATTTATTACAAAAGCACAAAATATGTACCAAGCAGCTCCTAGTATTTTAAAAGATTATGGTTATACATCAGCTGTCTTTCATGGTAATAACGGAAGCTTTTGGAATCGAAATGTAATTTATAAATCATTTGGCTACGATAACTTCTTTGATGCTAGTTATTATGACACGAGCTCTTCAGAAGACATGGCTGAATATGGTTTGTTAGATAAACCATTCTTTGAACAATCTGAAAGTCTTTTAAGTTCGTTACCGCAACCTTTTTATACGAAATTTATTACGGTAGGGAACCACTATCCATATAAAATGAATCAAGATTTAGTAACAATTGATAAAGCCGATACTGGAGATGCAAGTGTTGATAATTATTTCCAAACAGCACGTTATGCGGATGAAGCAATCGAACAGTTCTTCAATCAATTAAAAGAATTAGGCTTATATGATAATACGATGATTGTTCTTTATGGTGACCATTATGGTATATCAGACAATCATAATAAAGCGATGGAACAAGTCATTGGAAAAGACATTACGCCATATGAAAGTACTAATTTACAACGTGTGCCATTACTAATACATGTTCCAGGAATGCAAGGTGAAACTAACCATACTTATGGTGGCCAAATAGACCTTCTTCCAACGGTATTACATTTACTGGGAATTGATACGCAAAACTTTATACAATCAGGTTCAGATTTATTATCAGAAGAGCATAATGAAATTGTGCCATTTAGAAATGGCGATTTTGTCAGTCCTACAATTTATTCAATTAATGAAAAACTTTATGATAATAAAACAGGTTTACCACTAGATGATAGTCAATTAGAGTTGGCAAATGCTATCAAAAATGAAGTAGAACATAAATTAGGATTTTCTGACAAAGTTGTGAATGGTGACTTATTGAGATTCTATACGCCACCACAATATACGCCAGTTGATCCTTCCCAGTACAATTACTTTAAAGATACGCATGTAGAATCTAATTAATTGTTGAAATTTGGTGGGCAGTTCAAGAAAATGTGTTTGAAATCAAAGAGTGTATGATCCGATTGCTTGATGATGTCTTACCGTTATCTTGAACTGCCTTTTTTATATGTTATTTGGATAGGAACTAAAGAAGTAAACCCACCAACACCCATGTGCTGCCACATACACTCTGAACATTGTGAAGCGGTAACTCGGTTGGAGTTGGACTAATAATAAGCAGTTGATATAGAAAAAATCTATACATCTGCTTTTTTGTTTATAAATTACCATTCAGGACCGATTTTCGTTAATATAAACATTGCTGATTTTCACAATAGTTTTTCACATTTGATAATAAGTTATTAAGCATGATATAAGTGTAAAAGAAGTGGAACATTTGGCTTTATGTTTTTTGACCGAGAGTTTAAAGTTGTATCCATAGTGAGAGGATTTGAGTTTGACATGATAGATAATTTTTGGCGTGATTTACCACGACCATTTTTTGTACTGGCACCAATGGAAGATGTGACGGATGTTGTTTTTCGTCACGTAGTAAGTGAAGCCGGTCGACCGGATGTATTTTTCACAGAGTTTACAAACTCGGATAGCTATTGTCATCCAGAGGGCATGAAAAGTGTGCGTGGCCGTTTAATATTTACAGAAGATGAACAGCCAATGGTGGCACATATTTGGGGCGATAATCCCGAATATTTCCGTCAAATGAGCATTGGTATGGCAGAGCTTGGATTTAAAGGCATCGATATTAATATGGGCTGCCCTGTACCGAATGTGGCATCGAGAGGGAAAGGTAGTGGCCTTATTCTACGTCCAGATGTTGCGGCAGAACTTATTCAAGCGGCAAAAGCAGGCGGACTGCCTGTCAGCGTGAAAACACGACTTGGCTATGACGATGTAAATGAGTGGCAGGAGTGGCTAACGCATATTTTAAAACAGGATATTGCAAACCTTTCTATACATTTACGTACAAGAAAGGAAATGAGCCAAGTAGATGCGCATTGGGAGCTAATTCCGGACATCAAAAAATTACGTGACCGTATCGCGCCAAATACGCTACTAACCATCAATGGAGATATTCCTGACCGTCAAACTGGGCAGGAGCTTGCTGAGAAATATGGTATTGATGGGGTTATGATTGGACGCGGTATTTTTAAAAATCCGTTTGCCTTTGAAAAAGAGCCAAAGGAGCACAGCAGTAAGGAGTACCTGGATCTTTTAAGACTGCAGCTTGATCTTCAAGATCAATATGCGGAAGCACTACCACGTTCAATCACAGGGCTTCATCGCTTTTTCAAAATTTATGTTAAAGGTTTCCGTGGAGCAGGTGAATTAAGAAATCAATTGATGAACACGAAATCAACAGATGAAGTGCGTGCATTGCTTGATAACTTTGAATCAAACAATGTTGATTGACGATAGACGGTAGACTGATGTAACCGCAAAAAAGTTAGAGCTTATTAAGCCATAAATTGGCAGCAATGCATGCGGTATTGAATCCACTAACACCCTTGTGTTGCCACATACACTCTGCACATGTAAAGCTGTTTTAAGAGGCTGAAAGAAATGAAAGCCTTATAATAAGAGTAGCAGATAATTAAATTAAAACAGGATTAGCTTAATGGTTATTGATTTTAATATTAAGTTTAAGAAGCGCTTGCTTTAGTTTTTTAATGGTACGGAAATATCTTCCGTACCATTTTCTTTTGTAATTTGCTTAGTTATTTACCGTCCTCTGATTTTATCCTGCATGAACTTACCGTAGAAGCTCGATTTTTGAAGACTAATAATCAGTGAGGGTTCCTGCGACTAAAGTCTCATATTATAACAGGCAGTAAGACTCCCACCCAAGGTTCAATGAAAGCAATGAACTGAGTAAAGTTTTACGTTATCCCGCATTAACCGCCCATAAAAGTAAGATAGCCCCCACTAAAAAAGTTTCACTTTATCCTTCTTTCACACTGTATATTTAACCACTAAAAATCTAATTTTTCCGACCTATAGGAATACTTTTTGTCTATTCTCATTAATATTGAAGATTGATGTTGACTTTTTAACTATGGTTTATTAGCATGTTTACAGATAAAAATAACCAATTGATTAGTTAATTACCATATATGTAATTAAATTTATCCTGGTGGTAAAAAAGGTAAATTATTAACAAAGGCATCAATTTATTAGGTTATGAGATAGAACGAATACATAGAAATGAAATAAAGGAGCGTGAACAAATGGATTTCATGGATGAAGAAGTGATTGAAATGACGAAACATGCAAGGCAGAAGAAACGAATGGAGAACATCGAAAACCAATTATTACATACTGATATTGTTAAAGCGATTAAAGATGGTGAGCTAATGATCGAAGATGAAACGATTGCCTTTACAGAAATTAGTTTTTATGAGGATCAAATCCGGATGTGCGTGCCTACATCATTTGACGTGATGGAACCTGAATTAATGGATATTAAATATCCATCAAGTCGTAGACCAGATTATATCTATACAAGCGAAAGTACGTCAATCAACGTCACGATGAAAATCATGGAACAACAGATAAAAGCAGAGGAATTGGAAGATTTCACACAGACCATGATGAATATACTTCAAAAAACGCAGCCAACTGCAAAAATGTTGGATATCGACATGGAAGAAGTTAACGGTGTACAAATTGGTTACTTTGATTTCATCATGCCAGCTCTAGATAACAAGATTTATAATTTAATGTTTTTGTTTAGAGTAGGCGAGAATGTGACGATGGGCTCGATTAATTGTTTGCAGAAAGAGATGAATATTTGGAAACCCATTGCTTACGGCATGATGGAATCTATCTCGGTTGAAAACAAATTATTAGATGGAGAAGGTGTTGTTTGATGGATCTGATGAAAAAGGAAACAGCCTTAACGTATAAAGATATGATTGTGATGCCCTATAATATTCGCGTCAATCAAATCGAAATAACGCAACAAATGAATGAGCATGCTACATTGCATTTAACGGGCGTGATTCCAGATGAGCTCGAAGATTCTTATGTATATATGACAGATGCAGAAACGGCTATTGAAGTATTGCAAATCGGTAGTGATGGACAAACTATTCCTATTTTTAATGGGCTAGCGTTAGATGTGCAAGTGAAATCAGTTATGGGCACATATTATTTGGAAGTTAAAGCCGTTTCGCATACGTATGTGTTAGATGTTAAGAAGAAAAACCAAACCTATCAAAATGCGAGTATGCCCTATAGTGAATTAATAGATGTCTGTATTGCCGATCAAAAAGGTGCAGATTTCATGGATTATGTCACAAATGGCGCTGGTCTTGGTAGCTTCACGATGCAATATTTAGAGACAGATTGGGAGTTTCTTAAACGAATGGCATCACGATTTCATACAGGCTTGGTGCCAGACACTGTTCACTCAGCCGCAAAGTTTTACTTCGGTGTTCCATTTCAAGCCGGCAACACGCAGAAAATGGATGCCATTAATTATCGCGTCAAAAAAGCGATTGGCAACTTCCTTGTCTCCAGTAAAAATCACCTCGACAGTATTACCGATAGTGACTATATGTACTATGAAGTAGAATCGATTCAACTATTCAAAATAGGCAATGAAGTTACTTTCCAATCAAAAAAATTGTATGTCTATAACATCATCTCGACACTAAAAGATGGTTTATTCAAGCATATCTATACGTTAACACCTCAGAACGGTTTCAGTGTCCACACTACTTATAATCAAGCCATTATTGGTGCTTCTATTCAAGGAAAAGTAATTGATGTTGCAGGCGACAAAATTCGCATTCATGTCGATTTCGATGAGGGTCAAGAAAAAGATAAGGCCTATTGGTTTCCATATTCAACGATCTATGCATCAGCAGATAATACGGGATGGTATTTTATGCCAGAATTATCTGATAATGTTAGAATCTACTTCCCAAGCAATCGTGAGGATGCAGGGATTGCGATTAGTTCCGTATCAAAAGCGCCTCCACAATCTGGTGCGATGTTAGCAAAAAGTAATCCAGCCAGTCAAGGTGGTGGCGGTCAATCAAGTGCTGCACCATCAGAGGATGGTCGCCAAGATCCAGCGCGGATGGCCGACCCAGATGTAAAAACACTCAGAACCAAGCATGGTAAACAAATTCTACTTGCACCTGATCGGATTGTCATATCTGGTGGAGGGTTAATGATTTCGCTGATGGATGATAATGGAATTTCAATAATAAGTGATAAAAATATTAACTTACAAGCAGCAGAGAAAGTCGTCATCAATGCAAAACAAATAATGATTAATGCGACTGAGAAAATTGAGATGACTTGTAAAGACAATTCAATCAAGATGGAAGACAAAATGGAGATTAAAGGAACAGAAGTACGAGCAAATTAGTGAGGATGTGGATGCATGAAACGAGAAGAAGCATTACAGCATTTTATGGATGAATGCGTGTCAGTTCATGTCAGCCGGTTGCAGGAGAAGGTTGATCGACAGTTTCGCCAAGAGAAGGAAAAATTGCTACAACCAATCATTGACGCACTTGAACAGCTGTTTGCGAATATTAGAGATCAGCAAGATCAGGAAAAGCTAGCGCCAGTTGGCTTTATACATTTCTCATTATTGCGAACATCATTACTAGAAAACAAGTGTACATATTTGCTAGAAGCATATGGAGAAACATGGTACTACGATTGGGTAGAATGCACGGCACAGTATGAAGCAGAATGGCTTAGTGAGGCGATTATAGATTTACAAAAAACGCTTGAAAAAGAAAGAAAGCCATATCTCTCCATCCAAGCAGCTGATATTCGAGGGATCATTCAACAGACAGTGGCCCTGTTTCATCAGTATATCATTCAATTGGTACGCTACCTTTTTCGCTATCAACAAGAATGCGTGCCTGAAATAGATTTTCAACGAACAGCGTGCTTACGATTTCGTGTCGGTGAATATAAAGGGTTTAGTGAAGATGTTGCGATCATTGATGAACGGGAACGGGTAGAAAAAAATCTTCTCGCATGGTTAGAGAAAGAAGAGACGGACAAATCGTATACGTTTGAAAATTTCTCAAACCTTCAATTACAGCAGAAGCATTTCAACCAAATAGACTTTTCCTATGCGAATTTCAATGGCAGTGACTTAGAAGGTGCTTCATTGAAACGAAGTGTTTGCATGGGTACTAGTTTTGTAGATTGTAGGTTAGTGCAAGTTGATTTTTCTTATGCAGTCATTCAAGATGCTGATTTTCGAAATGCCAATTTAGCAGGCGCTGATTTTACGCATGCACAGGGAAAAACGCTGATGCTTTCCGATGATGAAGTTGCGTGTTACCTAGGTACTGATTTCAGTAATGCAAATTTGGAAAATGCAAGGTTTGAGTTTGCGCAGATCGCAGGTGCCAATTTTACAGGTGCCAATTTAAAAGGTGCCACCTTTTTTAAACGCGATCAAGAGAAATGTTTATTTAGCCCAGACCAGATAGAAGACATTCATTGGATTTATTAACTTTGGTGTCATGTGCAAAAGTTATGAGATACAGCAATGATGGTTACAGGAGGAAAAGATGGAGTATTTTATTGTTCGGCAAGATCAAAGTATTACAAATCCAATCATTCCGTTGAAGACAGACCTCGATGATAACTTTGTCTGTTCATCTGTATTCGGGGAAGTGGTAGAGAAAGAGAATGCGCTATATCTGGATTATTTGGACAAGCCTCGAAGAATTGTGTCTGATGATTTGAAAGCATTGTTAGCGAAATACGAGGATAACTTAGATTTTACTGCCATAGTGTTTACGGATATGAAGAAAGGGACACAGCGCGTATATTGGCTTATGGACATTGTGAAGAAGAACTGTATTTCCCATGAGACAACTTATTATCCAGACGGACAAATGAAGGAGCTCGTGATCGACCCTAAGAAAGTGGAACTGGATTGTATTTTTCAAGTCGATAGCAAAAAGCAATCTTTCACCATAGTCAATTTAGATGTGGCAGAAAGTATGTTGCGCAGACCCTTTCTCGGGATCCAGTTGCAGCGAGTAAGACTAGAAAGACGATAAATAAATTCCAAAGCACTGTTGCATGTAGTGTTGGACAGTGTTGAAGCGATATTTAACCACAAACGAATACGAAAGGAAGTATGTCTAATGGCTCAAGTTGTGGAAAATTTGGAGACAGAAAGTACGGAACAGGAGCAATTTAGTTATGTGGTACATGGGGCAATTATTTCCTGTGAGCATGGTAGCCATCTTAATTATTTAAACTTACCGCAAGATCATGGCGTATATATCAAAGGGAAGGCCGTGATGAATGTAGGGGATCGAAACCCTGAAAATATTCCAACCTTTGGTGTGTGCTTACAGTTGAAAAAACCTTGTACGCCAGTATGTTCCATTGATTGGTTGGAAGGGATGGAAAATGTCAATGTCGAAGGGAAGCAAGCGTTATTAAACCGCTGTCATACTCAATGCTCAGCAGGTGGAGGCAAAATCGATATTGTTCATGACGGGCAAGAGGAATTAGAAATACCGATACAAGGTTTTTAAAAGAAGTGGTTCATTGAAAGGAGGCAAGTAATGAAATCGCTAGAAGAAAATAAAGTACATATGATTAGTACGTATGAAGATCTTGTGCTCGAATGGCCTTATCCACTTATACATTTAGATAAACTAACAATCAAACATAAGGGCAATGACCATGCGAAATTGTACTTCACAGGAATGATTGCTGAGGAGCAAGCGCAAAAATATATTCAGCGGGTCAGTCATACAGATGAAGTTGTAGTGAGATTTGGGCGAGAGAGGGACATATTATTCTCAGGAAGAATTGAAAATGCGGAGTTGCAGGCATCACAAGGCGTGCATTATGTCTCAGTTGAGGCTGTATCGTTTACGGCAAATATGGATATTGAGAAGCGCTCACGTTCTTTTCAAGATGTGAGCATGACGTATGTACAGTTAATCAATAACATTGTGAGCGCCTATCCTAATGGGGATTACATCGACCAGGCTTCTAACGGTCAAGCCATGGATAGTATTTCGATTCAATACTTAGAAACAGATTGGGCATTTATTAAAAGAATGGCCTCCCGTTTGCACGCGGTTGTTTTTCCTGATTTAAAAGGAAAGGGTGCTCGATTCTGGCTTGGTACACCTCAAAGTAGGAAAAGTGTAACCATCGACCATCTACCTTCTGTCTTACGTATGGATGTCGATGCGTACCGGTTGATTACTGAAAACGATGGTACGGATGTGAGCGAAGCCGATTATACTTTTTGTGAGTTTGAAAGTACGGAAGCTCATGAATTGGGCACGTTGGTGCAATTCAAGGGAAGATCCTATGTCGTAACGGCTAGGGAAACCCATCTTGATGGGGGTGTGTTGAAGTTTCAATATACTGCCCAACCAGAGAAAAGTATTCGTCAGCGATTGGTACGCAATTTAGATCTCATTGGTGCAGCATTTACAGGAAAGATTATTGATGTCACGCAGAACACAGTCAAAATTCATTTAGATATAGATAAAAACCAGGGTAAAGAAAAAGCACATTGGTTTGCTTATTCCGCAGATGCCAATGGCGTTATGTATTTAATGCCACAAATAGGTGCACGTGCTCAATTGCATTTTCCGAGTGCAGTTGAAGAAGAGGCCATCGTCATCAGCTCGGTGCGTGTTGACCCAGTCACACCAGAGGGTGGACAAAAGGCAACGAAGAAAATGGCTGATTCTACCGTTAAGTCATTAGCGACCAATGCTGGGAAAGACATGACATTAGGTGTTGGAGATATTACCTTTAGTGCAGTAGATGGGGTATTGGATTTAAAAATGGATGATGGAGAAGGCATAACATTTCTTAGCAACAGTACCATCATGCTAGCGGCAGATGAAACACTCGAAATTAGTGGAATGAAAGAGCTAGCTGTGGAGGCGGAAGAATGGATTGCTGTATCAGCGCAGGAGCAAAGTCATGTGATTCTTGCAGCTGACACACAGTTAATTAGTACGCTCATTGAGCAAGAAGGTACGGAGAAGCAAAGTCAACCACCGAAGTTAAATGAAGAAGCAATCGAAGCTACGTCGAAAGTCGACTTAATTTTCCCGCAAAAGGCAGAAGAGAAGAAAGAGAAGAAAGGCTGGTTTAGTAGTTTAGTAGATGGCGTAAGTTTAGCACTGGATGTCGCTGGGTTTATTCCTGTCATCGGTACATTTGCAGATATTGCGAATGCAGGAATTAGCTTGGCAAGAGGAGATTACATGGGGGCAGCTATGAACATAGTAGGTGCAGTCCCAGTAGTTGGAGATGCAGCAAAAACAGCCTATAAGGCCGGTAAAGCGGCAAAAATTGGAGATGCAGCCATTACAACCGCAAAAGCTGCGGATAAGGTAGTGGATGCATCAAAAGCAGTAAAAGGGATGAAAGCAGCTTATACGAAAGTTTCTAAAACGCTAGATACAGTAACGGGGCTAGCCAACAAAGGATCTAAGAGCATGAAGACAGCAGCAGATAAAGTCATCTCCTCGATGGATGAAGTGCTAGCTGTTTCGAAGGCAGTAGACGGAATGAAGGCTATGGCGAAAACGGAGCTAACGAAATTTAATCATGGGGTATTAAAGAAATTTAATTGTACAAAAGGGTTAAGTGATAAATTCTGTAAAAAAGGTTTTGAACCCGTTGATTTAATCACAGGGCGTATGATATATGAAGGTGTCGACTTCGAACTACCTGGACCGATCCCCCTAGCATGGGAACGTGCTTGGTACAGTGATAGTAGTCGGGTTGGCTTGTCAGGTCATGGTATGCACTTTACATACGATCTAGCCTTAGAGATATTTGAAGAAGAAGACCTGATTGGGATTGTGGTGACAGATGGTCGCGCAGTTGGCTTTCCAATTTTACCAATAAATTTGTCATATTTTAATAAAAAAGATAGAATGACCCTGACAAATACAGGTGAGGAGTATCATTTGTTTGAGCATGATACACGATTGATCTATGTATTTGAACAAACAACAGAGACAAAATACCGTTTAAAAGAAGTAAGAAATGAGCAAGACCATCATATTCAATTTGCGTATAACCTTAAAGGCTTTTTATCCCAAGTAACCGACAGTGTGGGTAGAGTGCTCGAGGTTACTACTAATGAGGCAGGCAGAATGACAGAAGTCGCCTTACGTAATCAGATGAGTCGTGAAGTTTTGGTCCGATATATTTACAATGATGGACAAGATTTAGTTGAAATCCAAGATGCATTAGGGCAAAGTACGCATATAAAATATAACAATCACTTAATGATGCAAAAAACGGATCGAAATAAAAATACCTTCTTCTGGCGCTATGATGGGCCAACTACAGGTGCACGAGTCATCAAAACATGGGGAGATGGCAATGTCCTTGCAGGTGAGCTTGTGTATCATGAAGGCTATAACGAAATTACGAATAGCTTAGGCCATAAGAGTACTTACTATTTTAACGAAGATAACCTCTGTACGAAAATCGTTCATCCAGATGGTAGTGAAGTCAGCTATGAATATAATGAGGACTTTGAATTACTCCAAGCAGTAGATGAAGATGGTCGTGTGACGACATTTAGCTATGATGAGTGGGCAAATCCAGTGACGATTACGCGTGCAGATGGCAGTACCTTATCCTCACAGTATGATGACAAGGATAGGCTGATTCAAGCTGTTAGCGCAGAGGGTGGAAGTAATCAGTGGATTTATAATGAAGATGGGACATTACAGGAAAATATTTTAGAAGATGGCACGAAAACGGAATTCTCGTATAATGAGCATCATTTAATTGAAACGGTAACGAATGCGCAAGGCCATATGGTAAGCTTAGCTTATGATGCTGATCTGAACCTGAGTCAAGTGACATTGCCAGACGGGACAAGTTCGACATGGGCGTATGACCGTCGTGGTAACTGCACAACAACGACCAATCCGCTAGGGGCCACAGAGAAATTCCGTTATGATAACTTGAATCGCCTTGTACGGGCGAACCTATCAGATGGTAACGATGTGCAATTACAGTACAATGCCTATGACGATATTGTTTTTGCGAAAGATAACCATACGCAAGTAGCCTTTGATTACACCATTCTCGGCAGCTTGAAAGCTCGAGAACAAGGTGGCAAGAACGTCAAATTCAACTATGATACAGAGGAGCAGTTAACCGCTGTCATCAATGAAAAAGGCGAAACGTACCAGTTTGAACGTGATACGAAAGGAAATATCATCAAGGAAATCGGCTTTGATGAGATGGAAAAAACGTATGAGCGAAGTCTAGCAGGATTGGTTCAGAGGATTCAACGTCCTGGTGATCGTTGGACAGCGTATCAACATGACAATTTAGGAAATGTCATTCGCTCAGATTATTATGATGACACTTGGGAAACGTTTGGCTATGACAAAAATGGTTCGTTAATAGAGACTGTCAATGAACATGTAACCGTTAAACTGGAGCGAGATCCATCTGGACAAGTAATCAAAGAGTGGCAAAATGACCATTGGATTGCAAGTAGCTATGATGAATTAGGCAACCGTTCCCAAATTACAAGTAGCTTAGGTGCAAAAATCGATGTCGCTCGTAATGAAATGGGCAATGTGTCGCAAATCACAGCTTCTCGCTCAGAGCAAGAACAGTGGACAGCAGCGATGCAATACAATGAACTTGGTCAAGAGATTGAGCGAATCTTACCAGGGGATGTTATCAGCAAATGGCAATATGATATAACTGGTAGACCAACACACCATCGAATAAGTAGTCAAAACCGTGATACACGAAGACGAGCTTATAATTGGGATGTGAATCACCGATTACGAAGTATGGTCAACGAGTTAACAGGTGTTCGAGTGACCTATGGTTACGATGAATTTAGTAACCTCGTGTGGGCTAATCAAGATAGTCGTCAATTTGACTTCTTATATCGCAGTGTTGATGACGTCGGGAATTTGTATGAAACGAAAGAAAAGACAGATCGTGTCTATGGTGCCGGCAGCAGATTGCTTGAAACGAGAGATGCCAAATTCTTTTATGATGAGGAAGGGAATCTCGTTGAGAAAGTCGAAAAGAATGGTGATACGTGGAAGTACGAATATAACGGCAATGGCATGATGTCGAAGGTCATCAAACCAGATAAGACAGAAGTTACTTTCAAGTATGACTCACTAGGTAGACGAATAGAGAAGTGTTCTCACGAGAGAACTATGAGATTCGTGTGGGATGGGAATACTATTCTACATGAGTATTCAGAGAATGATTCAGTTGAACTAGAAAATGATAATCTAGTCACATGGGTATTTAATGATGGGTTCGTACCTTCAGCTAAAATTACGAGTGAAGGTAACTACAGTATTATTAGTGATTATTTAGGAACGCCTGTAGAAGCCTATGATCAAGAAGGTAATCAAGTTTGGTTAGCAGAACTTGATGTTTACGGCAGAGTGAAAGAGTTTATAGGTGAGAAAGAATTTATTCCATTCCGTTATCAAGGGCAATATGAAGACGAGGAAATAGGTCTCTATTACAATCGATTCCGTTATTACTCGCCTGATATGGGTATGTATACGCAGGTTGACCCGATAGGCTTGGCAGGCGGGAATCCGACTTTGTACGCGTATGTGGGTGATCCAAACATCTGTATAGACATCTTTGGTCTGAATATAAATTATGGATCATTGGATCATTTAAATCGACCAACAGGAGTGTCAGCAACAATCACATCTAATATGCTAAATACTGGTACTGCAGCAAGCAGCTCCATTCATCCACCAGGTTGGGATACAACACCTGGACATGGAAATGCCAGAGGTCATTTATTAGCAAAAGTTTTAGGTGGTTCAGGTACTGATGTCAGAAATCTTGTGACAATAACACATATCCCTGTTAATTCACCAGTAATGAGAGGATTCGAAATGAGTGTTAGGGATGCAGTTAAGTCTGGAGAAACTGTATTTTACAAAGTAACACCTATATATGATGGAAATAAGCCTAAGCCTATAGGAATAACGATGCATGCTAGAGGGAGCGGTGGATTCTCTTTAGATGTCAGCGTTGTACACAAATGCAAACAGTAAAATATTAGGAGGAAACAATGTCTTTAGAAAAATTAAAATCAATTCTACCAGTACCTAATTTAGCAATTTCTTCAGATAACTCTTCAAATTGGAGTGAAGTTGAAAATAAATTAGGGGTAGTATTACCTTCAGACTATAAAGATTTTATCACTTTATATGGTTCAGGTATTATTGGAAACTTTATAATGATATACTCTCCTTTTACAGAAAATGAAAATATGAATTTTTTTATTCAACAAAATTTGAATAAAGATGCATATCTAACTTTAAAGGTGAGTTTCCCTGAGGACTATCCATATGAAGTATTCCCAACAAATGGGGGAATACTGCCTTGGGGACGAACTGAAAATGGAGATACATTAAATTGGATTGTGGATACTAATCAAGGTGATTGGGCTATTTTGATAGATGATGGATCAGGTGATTACTTTGAATATAAAGGCTCTATGACTGGATTTCTACATGATGTTTTAAGTGAAAGTATTGTTTGCCCTATATTTCCAAATGATTTTCCTGATAAAAATAGTAAAAATACCTTTGTTGGTTTAAAGGATTAATTATCATATAGTTTGTTTGGTGATCTTCTTCTGTTATTTGGTTGAGCTGGCTGGGGCGATATTTATAAAATCTATAACTTATATTCCAGATGCACTTAATGCATACCATATCGTAAGGATGAAAGAAGCAGAATCTTGGTGATAATAAAATTTAATTCATAGTATTTTTCTGATGATAAAGTTCAACCATAGGTAAGAAGACGCTATAAGCCCTTCTTACCTATTTTTTTTGTATTAGAACCAGAATCGTCTTATCCGTTTATATTTACTTCCCACTATCGATAATCTAGTCACATTTATAACACACTTACGAAGTATGGCAAAACAATTGAAAGTTTAAATCAAAAATACAATTGTTTAGAGGTTCTCAATTTCTATAATGTGACTTTAATTAGTCCAGTAAAAAATTAGGAAAATAGCCTTCTTAAGATTTTGAATTATGTTCAAAGAGCCGACGTAAGAGCTCCTTCCTTACATATTTTTTTGCGTTAGAACTGGTTTTTGTATTTAGAACTATTTGAATAGGGATAGGATTCGAAGACAGGATGTTAAATTTGAGGAGTCTATTCCATGGTCTCAAATTAGTCCGTCAACTGTATCTGAGTCCTTAAAAAGCTTTTCTAGTAAAGGGAATGGCACATTAAAGGTTAGTTCTATAGGGTAAAGGTTTGGAGCTGATTGTCCTGGATAAAGAAGAAAATAGCCACTGCTTTGACTATTATTTAGATGATGAAAAGGGATATGATGCTTTAGAAAGATATTGGAATTTTTTATGTGGCTAGATACAGAAAATATTAATAATAGCGATTGGTTAAGCCCATTTTATAAAACCACGTTCAGTAATGGGAAAAAAGTGATGGATGGGAACCCAATATTTTCAGTGAGATCAAAAAAAGATGGAAGGATAATAAGGGTTATTCAAGAAAATCCAATTGATGGGGACGTATTTACCTCATGGAGAAATAGTACTGTTGATGCCAAAGGTACTCTGAATGAATTAGTAATAGTTTGTACATTAAATAGTGATAATTTGAAAAAGCAAAAAAGATAATAATTAGCTGGATTGTGGGATGACTTTAATATTTTGATGAAAGCTAATTACATAATTCTAAAACATATGTAAAGAAAAGTCATAATCTCTTTCTTTACATATGTTTTTTTGTTTAGATCCTTTGTTTAGATTTTAAAACATCAGAGTATAACCCTTTAGTTCAATCAATGCGTAAAATCTATTATTTAAATTCCGGGTGCATTTAATAGATACCGTATTGCAAGGATGAAAGAAGCATAAGAAATCTCCCTTCGTTTAATGATACTAATTCAGTAATACACCTTATATATTATAAAATCGCATTAAATGGTATTATATGTTATAAGAGATTTAATGTTCCAAAGAATAATTATTATTAGACGTTGGGCAGCAGGGAGACGATTGGCTATGACAAAAGTAGTTTGTTAATTGTGACTGAAAAGGAGTATGTGGCCATAAAGCTTTAGCGATACTGGACAAGTAAACAAGGAATGGCAGAATGACCATTGGATTGCGAGTACTTATGGTGAATTAGGCAATCGTTTACAGATTAAAAGTAGCTTAGGTGCAAAAATCGATGTCGCTCGTAATGTGATGGGAAATGTATCGCAAATCACAGCTTCTCATTCAGAGCAAGAACAGTGGACAGCAGCGATGCAATACAATGAACTTGGTCAAGAGATTGAGCGAATCTTACCAGGAGATGTTATCAGCAAATGGCAATATGATGTGACCGGTAGACCAACACAGCATCGAGAAAGTAGACAAAACCGCGATACACGAAGACGCGTCTATAATTGGGACGTCAATCATCGATTACGAAGCATGGTCAACGAGTTAACGGGTGTTCGGGTTACCTATGGTTACGATGAATTCAGTAACCTCGTGTGGGCCAATCAAGACAGTCGTCAATTTGACTTCTTATATCGCAGTGTTGATGACGTCGGGAATTTGTATGAAACAAAAGAAAAGACAGATCGTGTCTATGGTGTCGGCAGTAGATTGCTTGAAACGAAAGATGCAACATTCTCTTATGATGAGGAAGGTAATCTGATTCAGAAAGTTGAGAAGAATGGCGATACGTGGAAGTACGAATATACCGGCAATGGCATGATGGCAAAGGTCATCAAACCAGATAAGACAGAAGTTACTTTCAAGTATGACTCACTAGGTAGACGAATAGAGAAGCGTTCTGACGAGAGAACTATGAGATTCGTGTGGGATGGGAATACTATTCTACATGAGTATTGTTCGGAGAATGATTCAGTTGAACTAGAAAATGATAATCTAGTCACATGGGTATTTAATGATGGATTTGTACCTTCAGCTAAAATTACGAGTGAACGTAACTACAGTATTATTAGTGATTATCTTGGAACGCCTGTAGGTAGAAGCCTATGATCAAGAAGGTAAAAAGGTTTGGTCGGCTGAGCTTGATGTTTATGGCAGAGTAAAAGAATTTACAGGTGAACAAGATTTCATCATTCCGTTATCAAGGGCAGTATGAACTGTATTATAATCGATTCCGATACTACGACCCAGAACAAGGGAATTATACTCAAATAGACCCGATTTGGGCTTGCGGGTGGGAATCCTACTTTGTATGGGTATGTGAGTGATCCGAGTATATGGATAGATCCGCTAGGTTTAAGTTGTAAAAGACCAGGCGGATACAAAACTAATGACGTTGATGAACATAAAAATCTTTCTCCTCAGAAAAATAGAGCCCCAGGGCATGCTAACAAATCGGCTGATAATTTGGTTCAATCACATCATTTTATCCAGCAGGAATGGGTAAGACAAAATTTAAAAGGTGCTAGTAAAATAAATAGAAATTCACCAGCAATATTAGTAAGGTCATCTAGTGGACAACCACACGCACAAATTAGTAGATTGCAAAATCTAAGGAGAGCTAATTCAGGGTATAATAATTCATTAAAATCAGAATTTAATATTGCTTATAGAGAAATGGTACAAGCGGGTGTACCCAAAAAGCATATTCAAAGGCTTGCAAAAGAAGCTTATAAATACTTTAATGGACTAGGTCACATTTAATTGGAGGAAATCAATGATTTTAAATTTTAAGTCGTTACCTTTAATCGCTAGAACAGAAAGAAACATTGATGCAAATGAGATCAATATCAGTTTTCAAACTAATACGCCTTCGAGACTGATTGAATTTTGGAAATATTTCGAGGAAGTTACATTTGAAAACGGAATTAATATTTATGGTTTTGACATTGCAGTGGAAAGGAACAGGTTGTATGAAGTAAGTGCTTACGCACCTGATTATATTTTGATAGGGGATGACGGTGGGGGACAAGGAGTGTTTCTAAAAAAGAATAGCGACCAACTAAACGTATTCTATCAAGATTTGGGTGCATTGTCGTCGCCTTTTTATTCTTTAGATATTGATTTATTTAGTTGGCTTGAAAATAATCCAGTTATAGATGAAGAAGATTTTCCCTCAGACGAACTTGATTTGATAGATGAGGTAAAAGTGAATGTTGTCAGAATACCAAATGATGCAAACAAGTTTATTATGGAAATAAGAAAATGTTTTAATTTAAAACTTTCTATTATCGATATTAGAGAAAAACTGAATAGTTTACCTTTTTTGGTTATCCAAGATATCACACTTATGAAGTATGGCAAAACAATTGAAAGTTTAAATCAAAAATACAATTGTTTAGAGGTTCTCAATTCAAAGAATGTGATTTTAATTAGTCCAGTAAAAAATTAGGTAAATATCCTTCCTAAAGTTTTTGAGTTATGTTTAGAGAGCCGACGTAATAAAAAGATTAAAAAGTAGTTAATCAAAAAATTATGTTATTAAAATAAATACTTTAATTTCAGTAAATTTATTGCAAAACATTTGTAAGGAACGAACGATAAGCCCCTTCCTTCAAAAAAATATCCAGCTTGTAAACGATTGGGGTAATTTTATGAAATATTTTATGTTAGTCAATGATAGTGCAAATTCCCCCATCTATTTAGCAATGTTTTATTATTTCGATTCGAAAATTGAAATTATTGATGTAAACAAGCTTTAAAACGGTCTGCATTATATTGAATTAGTCGATACCGATTTTTAGTTGAGTAAGCAAAGCAAAAGAATAGTAAATTTCCCCTTGGTAATGAAGTGACCCCGAAATGTTAGACAGAGTTATTTCATTAGGCAGAGGTTTGGGCATGAGTTCGATATTGTATCGGACTCATGTCTTTTAACGTGGGCCTTAATTCGTTTTGTATTCTAATACGTTATGTATTTTTATAATTCAATTTTAAAATGCGCTACACTTTTAAACTCTTAAAAGTATAGAAATTATAACTTTAAAATGCCAAAGAAATTCCCCATAAGGAAATTGTCGTAACAATTTCCTTTACGAGACATACTTTGTTAAATAACTCTCGATTGAAGCGAATGGCGTTATTGTTTCATTTGATAGTGTCAACCTTGATCTGAATGTATCAGTAGCTGGTGCTCTTCTGGTAGGCGCTCTATTTGCATCAAGTAACATTGCCAGACGGGACGAGTTCGACATGGGCGTATGACCGTTGTGGTAACTGCACAACAACGACAAATCCGCTAGGGGCCACAGAGAAATTCCGTTATGATAACTTGAATCGCCTTGTACGGGCCAATCTTTCAGATGGTAACGACGTTCAATTAAAGTATAATGCCTATGACGATATTGTTTTTGCGAAAGATAACCATACGCAAGTAGCCTTTGATTACACCATTCTTGGCAGCTTGATGGCTCGAGAACAAGGTGGCAAGAACGTCAAATTCAACTATGATACAGAGGAGCAGTTAACCGCTGTCATCAATGAAAAAGGTGAAACGTATCAGTTTGAACGTGATACGAAAGGCAATATCATCAAGGAAATCAGCTTTGATGAGCTAACCAAAACGTATGAACGAAGTCAGGCAGGATTAGTGCAGAGGATTGTTCGTTCAGATAATCGTTGGACAGCGTATCAGCATGATGGTCTAGGGAATGTCATTCGAGCTGATTATTATGATGATACCTGGGAGACGTTTGACTATGACAAAAATGGTTTGTTAATTGAGACTAAGAATGAGCAAATGACCGTAAAGCTAGAATGAGACTCATCTGGACAAGTGGTCAAGGAGTGGCAGTATGACCATTGGATTGCAAGTAGTTATGATGAATTAGGCAATCGTTCACAAATATGGTTGTTTCTCCAATTTTTCTCCTCATGCGGTATAGAAATCCCCTTTAAGTATGATGCTAGCTACAGCGTACTGTAGTTTTTTTAACATTATCTACTTAAAGGGGTTAGTATTCGTTTTTTACTTTAAAACCTTTTATATTTAAAATTTGCCTTTTGATTGTCTTTCAGCCATTTCAACAAGTCGTTTCGTAATTTCTCCACCTACTGAACCGTTTGCGCGAGAAGAAGCTTCTGGCCCAAGCTGTACGCCGAATTCTTGTGCGATTTCATATTTCATTTGATTAACAGCTTCTTGTACACCTGGAACTTGAAGTTTATTTGAGCTTCGATTATTTGTAGCCATATTTCTCACCTCCTTGTGATATTAGAATGGTCGATTGTTTGTTTTTCATACATTTAAAAAAGAGATAGATGCGCAAGCTAAATACGAAAGCTAGGTAATATCTAATTGCGTGAATTTAAAATAGTTAGTTAGCTTAAAAATGCAATTACCTCTGTTATAATTAAGCCAAGTATTCATTTCACATAGAGTGAAATTGCGGTTTCAATGGAAAAATCAGGAGGGTTTTAGATGACGGATAATGATATGTTGATTCGTTTAAGATACGCATTAGATATAAAAAATACAGAGATGGTAGAAATTTTTGAACTAGGCGGTATGAGCTTTACAAAAGAGGATGTATTGAACATGCTCATTAAAGTGAAGGATGAGGAAGAAGCACCCGAACATTTCATTAAATGTAATAATAAGATGTTCGAAGCATTTTTAAACGGTTTTATTATTTTTAAAAGAGGACCTCAACAACCAAAACCTGGTCAAGCAGAAAGTCCAACGGTACCTGTTAAGACTACAGAGAGCCCTAATAATATGCTATTAAAGAAAGTCAAAATTGCACTAGCACTAACAAGTGAAGATATGCTTGAGATTTTATATGAAGGTGGCGTCACGGTATCTAAAGGTGAATTAGGCGCTATTTTAAGAAATCCAAGTCATCGCAACTACAAAGAGTGTGGCGATCGCTTTGTGAGAAACTTCTTAAAAGGTTTAACGATGAAATATAGAGGTTAAAAAGACCCTCAGCCGGATGTATCAACTCAGTTGAGCGGGAAATTTATTGTATATTCAATTTAGAAAGGAGCTATCTCATCCATTGAGACAGCTCCTTTTGCGTGGTTATAAATAGGAAGTTAACGACAACTATAACGTTGAATAATAGAAATTAACTCTTCACCAAATGCATTTACCTTGTTATCACCTATACCGTGAATCGCTTTTAACTCGGCTAAGGTAATGGGTCTGTGTTGAAGTAATTGTTCTAATGTTTGATTAGAAAAAATATGAAAAGCTTTGAGATTGGCTTTGTTGGCTTGTTGTTTACGATAAGAACGTAAAGCCTCTTCTAACTCAGAATGATTTAATGTCCTCACAGGAGCTTGCACATCTTTAATGTCTGTTTCTAATGTTTCCTCTAATAATTTGTGATCGATGGTATCGTCTTTATGTAAAAAAGTCTTTTCTTGATGGTGGGATAGTATGCCGTTACTAATTTCTTGCATTTTATTGTCAAGAAAATGAACAGGAGATTTTTGCTTTAATTCTTTAGTGATGTAGGAAACTAATTGATCTGCACGAAGTACAATTTGACGTACTTCAGTACTCGCTTCCTTCATATCTAAGATTGTTTTTGGATTAGTAAATACGACGACATGTTTAATAGGTGTCTTATTAATTATTTCATGTTGTTTTAACACATTCTCTAAAATAATAGCCTGTCTTTGTACTTGACGAATAGGGCTATAAAAGCCTTCCTCGAATTGTAAGTGTTTATTTCTATAGACTTTGCGAATAAATTCATCTTTATCATTTATTTTGATGTTACCATAGTAATTTTTCACTTCGATTACTAATATAAATTTTCTTGTTAAAACTACAAAGTCTAATTGTGCTTTGTTTTCCTCAGATGCAATTTTTATATCATGTAGAATATGTAAAGGTAAATAAGAATTTTTCAGTTCGAATAAAACATTGTTTTCGCCCTTAGCACCTAACTGCCAAAGTTGTATATCCTTCGAAATGTTATGTTGAATACGATCATCCTTTGTTGCATAAAGTTTATTTTGTAAATCCCGTAGTTTGATGTCAGAAGCTTGTTTTACGACAATGGGTTTCTTTAATTTTTCAGTATCTTTTAGTGTAAATGTGATTCTTTCAAAAAAATTTCGTTTTATCAAACTGTATCACCTGCTTAGACTTATTTAGTATATTATAACCATCATATGGTAAATGTGGATATCTTATATTCTATAAGAACGTAAGTAGAGAAGTCGTAAAGACAGAGTAATCCATTTGAATGTCGTTTTAAGAACAATGAAATTAAAAAAAATTGTGTTTTAGACCGTTGACAAATTGTGACGGAATTGTGTACAATTAATTTGACACAAAATTGTCACAAAAGGGAAAGTAAAATGTTCACGAATAGAGGGGTGCTTTATGATCTATTTTGATATTTTCTTAATTGCTATTGCATGTGTAAGTACACCATTAATTGTTGCGGTTATATTGGATATTTTCTATGCTGAAAAAAAACAGGTTCGTTTTTCATTACGGCGAACTTCGTTATGGTATGTATCTGTTTTTGCATTATCCTTCATACCATCCGTCTTACTAGTCATGCAAAATGTCTAAATTTATGAAACAAGATTCATCACTTAGGGGTAAGTGAAATGTAAAAATAAATAGGGTAGCTGGAACGATTGTAAAAAGCGTTTTAGCTACTCTTTTTTTGTTTTGATTAGTCAAGGCCGAATGATTCAATAGTAATGTTCTCATAGTTTGTAAAGTTGTAGTAAAATAGTGATAAAATATGTGCACTTTTACATAGTAATATTGACTGATTTTACCCATTGTGTTAATTTGAGGGTGTAAAGATAGGCAAATCTACTGAAAAGTAGAGACGCAAAGCTACAGGTCTAAGGCATTAATGCTATGGCGGCTGGGTTGCCGAAGATTGCTAGTTATAGAAGTTATTGCTAGTGTATATTCTTTAGTAACCTATTTCTTTTGAAATAGGTTTTTTTGCACTTAAACATTGGAGGAGGAAATAATCATGGGCTTTTTAAAAAATGCATCCTTAAAGAACAAACTGTTACTTACTGTTTCGATTATTGTATTAGTTCTCATTTCCATTATTACTACGCAAAGTATTACTGAATTAAACAACCGAATGAACGTTGATCTTGAACAAGAATTGACAAGCGTTGGCTTATTAACAGCCATGAATCTTGATAGTGATGACATTAAAGAATTATTATCAAAAAAAGGGGAAAATAATGCAGAATTCAAGAAAATTCAAGAGAAGTTAGACCTGATACAAGAACAGCAAGGTACTATGAGTTGGAGTTATATTTGGGATGTGCAAGATGAAGGTGGTGTTAATCCGATAGGTTATACATCGAATCTGAATGAGGTATATGAAGCAGGTGAAATCTTTAAAGATTTAGCGGATGAACATGTTGAAACAGCTAAACTAGCGATTGAAAATAATCAGACAGAAGTAACAGATATTTTCGAGGATCCTTTTGGCTCATGGAGAACTGTTTTTAGTCCTATTAAAGATGATAGTGGCAATTTGATTGCATTACTTGGGATTGATTATTCTGCAGATTATATTAATACAATTATTAAATCAAGTGTTATTAAACAAATTGCTATAGCGGCAATTGGACTTGTTATTTTATTAATTTTACTTTACATAATTATTGATCGACTACTAAAACCTTTGAAGAAAGTAGTAAATGTTGCAAACCAAGTAGCCAATGGTGAATTGAAAGATGTGGATTTAGAAATTACAAAAGATGAAATTGGTAATCTATCTCAATCAATTAAAACAATGGTTACAAATTTACAACATATCATTCTGAATATAAGAAATACATCAGATCATGTTTCTTCTGCAGCCAATCAACTGACTGTCAATGCAGGTGAAACGTTAAATAGTTCAACTAATATCGCTAAAGATATGAGCGAGATAACGCTAAATGCCGAAGCGTCTATGGTTATGACGGAAGAAACCGCTGCTGCAATGGAAGAAACCGCAACAGGTATTCAGCAAATTGCTGATTCAGCAAATACTGCTGCCGAATCGTCTATTGCAGCTTCCCTTGCTTCAGAACGTGGCGATCATGTTGTTCAGCAAGTGATTGCGCAAATGCAATTAATTAATAATTCAGTTGAACAAATTGGTACGACTATAAACGGCTTACATGTCAATACGAAAAAGATTAGTGATATTGTGAGTATTATTACGGCAATAGCAGATCAAACGAACTTGCTAGCACTCAATGCAGCTATTGAAGCAGCAAGAGCTGGAGAGCATGGCAAAGGCTTCGCAGTAGTTGCAGATGAAGTAAGACGATTAGCTGAACAATCATCACAATCGGCAACGGAGATTTACAATCTGATTAGTACCATTCAATCAGATTCGAACGCATCTATTACGGTGATGGAAAAAGGAAAAGCAGATGTTAAAGTCGGTATGGAATTCACAAATGAAGTAGGGAAGATATTTAATGAAATTCTTACTTCAGCAGAAGAAGTTGCAAACCAGATACGAGAAATCTCTGCAGCATCTCAACAAATCTCTGCATCCTCAGAGGAAGTTTCGGCATCTGTCAATAACATTAAGCAATCGGCAGAACAATCATCAGAGTTCTCGTCAAATGTATCGAAAGCCACACAAGAACAATTGGCAACAATGCAAGATGTTAAAGAAGCATCTACTTCTTTAGGACAGACTGCACAAGAATTGCAGGCACTGGTAGCCAAATTTAAATTGGAGAATGATCATGATGGAAATTAATTTCAAAGGAAAAAATGTGCTAATTACCGGTTCCAGCAAAGGCATAGGGAAAGCCATTGCCTTAGCATTTGCGAAGCAAGGAGCCAATGTATTGATTAACTATATCGGTGATGATAATGAGGCTGAAGCAGTCCGTATGCAGGCGGAAAAATATGGTGTTCATGCATTAAAGTACACTGCGGATGTCTCTAATTCTCAGCAGGTACAAGATATGTTCCTTTACATGGACAATCACCTAGGAGCTATTGATATTCTCGTCAATAATGCAGGGTTTGCACAGTCTTCTAGTATCACAGATTTAACAGATGAACAATGGGACAGAATGATTAAAGTTCATCTATATGGATGTTTTTACAATTGCCGAGAAGCCGCAAAAAGAATGAAAGAACGCAACAACGGAAAAATTATTAATATTTCCTCGGATATTGGTAGTTTAGGCTGTGAAGAGTTTACGCATTATTCGGCAGCAAAAGGTGCTATCAATGCTTTCACAAAAGCTTTGGCAAGAGAGTTAGCACCCAATATATTGGTCAATGCAGTAGCTCCAAGTGGAACGCTGACTGACATTCTACAAGAATTTGGTGAAAATTATATTGAAGAAGAGTCTGCGAAATATCCATTAAAGCGATTGGCACATCCGGAGGAAATTGCAAAAAGTGTATTGTTCTTAGCCTCTGATCATGCTGAATTTTATACAGGTCAAGTACTCACACCTAATGGTGGAGTCGTGATGAATGGATAATGTAATAACTGAGGAGCAATAAAATGTTAAATATAATCGTCTTTAGCTTGTACTTAATTTTTATTTATTATATTGGATATAAAGGCTACAAACGTGTAAAAACAGCAGAAGATTTGATAGTGGCCGGTTGGAGTATGCCACTATCGGTGGTCACAGGAAGTTTAATTGCTGCATTATTAGCAGCCCCATTCTTTTTTGCCGCTGTAGGTTCGGGGTATACAAGTGGTGGCTTTGAAGGTTCTGCAACAATGGGTGGCTTAGGAACTTGTATGATTCTAGGGGCGTTGATTTGGACAAAACCACTGAGAAGATTAAAGGGCTGGACTTTAGCGGACTACTACGGTTTAAGATATGGTAGTAAAAAGTTAGGTGCATACACCGGAATCGTCATGGCAATTGCATTTGGTGTTTTTAATGCTGCTGCCTTAACTGTTGGCGGAACATACATTATACAGCAACTATTGCAAATTGAATTTCTTCCGGCAGCACTGCTATTTGTTTCCTTAACGGCTCTTTATTCAGTAATTGGTGGTTTATGGGCCGTAGCATATACTGAAATTGTACAAGGGGCACTTGCAGTAGCCGGCATTTTAGGGATTACTATCTTTATTCTATTCTATTATCCTGACGTTACATTTAACCCAGAGTGGTGGAATATCAGTGAGTTATTCAATAAGGCTGGTGCAGAATTTTGGACACTTTATCTTGTACTTGCACTTGGTGACATTCCAGCAGTGGACTTAGGACAAAGGGTTGCAGCTGCCAAAAGTCCAAGGGTAGCACAGCGTAGTATGATTATTGCAGGTTCAGTCATCATTGCGATTAGCTGGATACCAGGTATGTTAGGTGAAGCTTTCAAAACGATTTACCCTAATAGTACAAATCCAGAAACGCTAATGCTTACTTTTGCCCAAGGGTACTTCCCACCGTTATTGGCGGCTATCTTTTTAACTGCCATGGCAGCGATGGGGATGTCTACTGTAGCAGCATGTTATGTTGCAACTTCTGGTATTGTGACAAAGAATATCTACCTAGATTTCATTAATCGTAATCCTGACCCTAAAAACCTATTAAGATTTTCGAGGTTAGTGATTCTATGTAGTGCTTTACTCGGTTTAGTACTAGCGATTAGCTTTCAAAAAGTCATTGATTTAGCTTATTTAGCATGGGATGTTATATTTGTAACGATTTTCTGGCCAATCGTTTTAGGACCGTTTTGGAAACGTGTAAGCACGCCAGCAGTATGGGCTAGTATCTCAGTAGGACTAGTCTATTATATAATTACGACACTAACGTTTGTGCCTGGGTTTAATGTACAATCAGAAGGTTTCCTAGGTTTATTAAGTGAGTTATGGTTAGCACCTGTTTTCTCTGGTGTAGTTATATCAGGTATAACAATTATTGTTGTGAGCCTTCTTATCCCTCCTACACAACATGTGCTTGATATGCATAAAATTGAAAAAGATAAAACGTTAGATGATGTGGGGAGTAAAGATGAACTAATGGAACAATCAAATTAATTGACGATAGTCTATTAGGACACACTGATAATTTATGTAACGCAACAACATTGCAGTATGTGATGTTGTTGTGTTGTTTTATTTTATCCTTTAATCTCCAGATAAATTAAGCATGAAAAGTGTTTCTCTTGAATAAGATTTCTAGTAAATAGATATTTTCCTATCTATTATTTTTCTGAAGGTGGGATTTTTGTGAAAACCTTTTTTCTACTGTTATTAGGTATTATCTATTTGATGCTAGCAAATGCAATGGAAGTAGCTATAGTAAGAGGTATATATTTTTATATTGGATTAGGATTATTGACGGTAGGGATTTTCCGTTATGTTAAGGGGAAATACAGATCTTTCAGCAGAAACGCAGCATTGAAAAGACAAAGCGAAGAGGAACTAATGAATATTCCACATACCCAATGTACAATTTCTAGTGACTGCTTACATGCATTGTTATTAAATGAACCGACTAATACGCTGTTGCTTGCTAATAGAGCAGATTGGGAAGCTGAAGTGACAAAGAAAGAAATACAGTTTCAAAAAATATACGAAGTATCTATAGTAGAAGATGACAATATTATAATTGCTAGTACTAGAAATGGTTTGTTAAGCGGATCATTAATCGATGGAGAGCAAGACCCTTTACCAGATGCTAATGATTTACAAGAAGAAACAGATGATACAGTATCACAAATAGCTTTAAAAATAGTCGTTGATAATTTATCTACACCCATCTTAGAATATGTATTTATGGCAAATAACAAACCGATTTCCAGAGAAGAGGACGCATATAGTGAAGCATTAGAGTTATGTGAGCAATGGTATCGAAAGATAAGTATCATTATTAAGCGATATGAACTTGAGAGAGTCCCAATTCGAAATTGGCATTGACTATTATTGCGTGAAAAAATAAAACGAGGCTGGGACAAAACTTTAAATTTTAACAAAGAGAAGCAAAGGTATTATTAAATTTTTACTATCTAAAATGAAGAAAAATTTAGACGTTCTTCCTTTTGGCATAAATAAAATTTAGAAGAGAGCACTAGTTGATGGTATCGAAGGCCACGCCCCTGGAAAGCGTCCGCCGTAGTGGACATCAACGTTTACAGCAAAAAAGTGTTAGATCGACATCAGTCAATCTAACACTTTTTCTCTTTTGACCCAGCCTCGTTTCTAAATTTTAAACTTCTGTAGTTGTATGTTTAGCTCTTCAGCCATATCAGCCAGTTGGTTTGCACTTTTTGAAATTTCATCCATGGTAGCTGCTGTTTGTTCTACGGTAGCTGTTGTTTCTTCCACACCAGCAGCAGATTCCTGTGAAATAGAGGCCATTTCATCAATAGAAACATTTATGGATTCGGAATTTTGCACAACTTCGTTTAGATTGCCTGAAATGACAGTAATGTTATTAATCATCTCTGTCACAGCATCAGAAATATGATCGAATGTTTCGTTTGTTTGATTCAGTTGGGAGGTTCCTTTTTTTACTTCCTCGTAGCCTAATTGCAGAGAATTTGTCACATTACTTGTTTCACTCTGGATACGATTGACGATTGTTGATATATCCGTTACAGAGAACTGCACCTGTTCTGCTAGCTTACGCACTTCATCGGCTACAACGGCAAAGCCTTTTCCGTGTTCTCCTGCACGTGCTGCTTCAATTGCCGCGTTTAGTGCAAGTAAATTTGTTTGGTTTGAGATCTCATCAATGACTGAAATAAGCTTTGAAATTTCAGCAGATTGCTCATTTAAGCCTTCTACCTTCTTCACTGAATCTAATACAATCTCATTAATCGTAGCCATTTGCTGTGTTGAACGTACCATTAAGTCCTTACCTGTTGTTGTTAAACTTTGTACTTGACCTGAATGCTCTTTTAATTCCATGCCTTCTTGTGTTGTATCCTGAATGCGGCGTCGGAAAGTTGTCATTGTTTCTGCTAAATCGCTAGCAGTCGATGCTTGTGTCTCTGTCCCTGTAGCTAGCTCTTGCATTGTAACGCTAATTTGCTCTGTCCCTGTTTGCACTTCATTTGAAGATTGAGCTAGCTCTTCACTACTAGCTGCTACATTTTCTGAGACAGCATGAATCGTGCTAATCGTTTGGTTTAGTTGCTCACTCATGTCATTTGCCGAAAGCATTAATTGGCCAATTTCATCTCGATGAGTAATTGGCAGTGGTTCGTTTCGGAGGTTTCCGTCAGCTAATTCTTTCATGCGTTGTGAGACGATTTTTATAGGTTTTGAAATTTGGCTTGCTGTACTAATGGCTATTAGGATTCCTACTATTGTCAATAGTATACTGACAATTACGCCAATTGTTTTATTGTTTGAGCTTGTCGAGACAACTTCATTGCCGATGGCTGTAATATCCTCAGCGCGTTTAGTTGATAATCCTTCATAGCCTTTTCGTACTTCAGTTACAAGATTATTAATAGCAGTTAAATTATCTAATGCTAATTGTTTATTGCCACTTTTATAGACATCAAATACTTCACTATTTACTCGATTGCTCCATTCGCGTGACATTTCTACAATTTTTGCACGCTCAGTGCTATTGTCGTACTGTTCAACAATGCTGTTGTTCTCTTCAGCAATTTGACGATACTCATTAAAAGTATCTATGTATTGTTCCTCTCCTGTTACAACATAGCTTAAAGCCGCAGATAGTCGAACGCTTGTAGACATGGCTAAATTTTTACTGGCAGTTAATACAGCTAGATCTTCTTCAACAAGTCCCTTAGCTTGTTGTTCCATCTTAGTATTAGAAATATAGGTATAGGCTGTAAAACAAATAACTAAACCTAGCAAGACGATAAATGCACTTAAAATACGAGCTTTAAGTGTTTTAAATTGAAATAAACCTTTCATTTTTCCCATCCTTTAATTGACCCATAAATGAGCAGCCCTCTAATGTTAATTGTTATAGTACAATTATTATTTTATATCTATTTTAAAAGAAAAATAAGACTTTTTTATCGGAATTTTAAAAATAGTTTTATTAGTATAAGGCTGTAGAAAGTTAAGGCCGCTAACCTCCACCATCTAGTTAAATGTATGTACGTATATTTTAATTTTAATTTTCAAAAAGAAACGAATGTGAAATTTATCACTTCCAATTGTAGATGAATGGACAGGATTTAATGACTACTTTCTCAATAAAAATGCTGTCCAAAGTTTATTGGACAGCACCTCTAGTGATAGAAAGGGAAAAAAATATATTTAGTTGTTGCATAAGCTACGACTGCTATAGCACTATAAGTTAGTTCGAATGTTCAATGAAGTTTTGTGCAAATTCATATATTTTATCGGCAGGTACTGCTAGATTTAGGTTTTGCCCTTTATCAAAACCGCCAGTTATTAGACCTACTAGTCTTCCGAACATATCTAACAGTGCACCACCAGAGCTACCATTGGAAATAGGGGCAGTAAATTGTATCATCGGAATATTATCAATGTCTCTGAATCCTGATACGATGCCATCGGAAAAGGAATTAAATAACCCTAATGGACTTCCTATAGCAACAATCTTTTGACCTCTAACTAAATTGTCATCAGTTTTTAGCGTGAGTGGTGCGCAGTTTTTATCCACTTTAATAATTGCCAAGTCATACAGCTGATGATACTTAATGAATTTATCTGTAAGATATTCTTGCGTATCGTTTTCATATATAACCGAGTAGTAATGCCCTCCTCCAACTACATGTAGATTCGTTAAAATATAACCACTACTATGGATAATAACGCCTGAACCACCGCACATAATTTTATTTTCTTCATCGTACACTTTGATCATGACAACGGCGTTCGATAGCCCCGCTAACTGCTCATAGCTTAATTCGCCAGCATTAACCGGACTTTGCTTTCGGTTGGCAGTATTAGACGGCGGGGATTGAAAGATCATATGTGGTTTGGAAGGCGATATGGCTTGCTCTTTTTCTGTTGCAGCTATAAATTCAGGAATGCTGACTTCAGCTGAATATAAGGTTGTGCATTTATATAATGTTGAGTATGTGGCTATGTCAGGAAACAAATTGGCAATGTCCTCTTTCGGGTTCATATAGCATATATCACAGCCAAGACTAGATAAGAAATACAAAAATAAAAATTCATGATGTTTAATATCTCCGATAAAAATAACTTTTGGAGACATATTGATAGGCTTAAAAAGCTTTGGTAAATAGATTTCTATCCAGTGTAAAAATTTCACGACAAAATTTTTTAATAATGTCGCATTTGAATTAGGGTAGGTTTTTGTATATATTTCAAGGATTTTAATAAAGTTGATTTTTTTAGTCCATTCAAGAGTATCGTTATCTAATTGACAGCAAAGAGGTGTTTGATAGAGTGAATAAGCATCAATAATCGGATTATCGACGATCGTCTGCCAATGATGCCAAACAGTTGATAATCAATTAATATCATTTTTATCTGTTATTGCTTCGAGTCCATTCAAACGTAAGTAGTTTGTAGTTGATATGCTTGAAGTAAAATATTGGTCTATGCTAATGATATTTTCAACGTAATGTTCGATGGTATTCGGAAGGCCAATATATCTTACGAAAAGAATTTCTTTGCTAACAGAATCAAGATTATTTTTATTGATGAGCATAAAATCTTCGAGAGGATTTTGTGTTTGTTTAAGTTGGATTTTTAAAGGTTTTGTTTTCACTATCATATCCATTCTCCAGTTAAAATTATTTATTTATTACAAGTATAGAGAAATTTCAAATCGTTGCATAGTTAAATTTTTACATTTTAGTTGTTGATAAACAATCCATGATTTTTTATGTAAATAGAAAAGGCTATTCAATAAGCAGAACATGCTTATTGAACAACCTTAAAAAAGTTTTCCTTATTACTTTGCTTTTTTTGCTTGTCGTTCCCATTGAAGTAATGAAGGATATGGATCAAATGCCCATTCCGTGCGTCCGTTAAACTTGTAAATGCCATAATGAAGATGTGGTGGGAATTTTCCGGATGTCCCTTCTTTGCCGTAGCCGGAGCTTCCAACATAACCGACAACTGTTCCAGGCTTTACAATGTCTCCAATCTCAATATCCTTATGAAAGCTACCTAGGTGGGCATAATAATGATATGAATTATGATTATCCCGAATGCCAATTCGCCAGCCACCAAATTGATTCCAGCCTTTTACTTCGACTACACCATAGGAAGTAGATAGCACAGGCGTACCATAGCCGGCAAAAATATCGGTTCCTTCATGTATTCGTCGTCCGCCCCAGCCTCTATTATCGCCCCAAGTTCCTCTAAAGCTGTAATTGTTACGGACAGGGATTGGGAAGGTATGTGCATCAAGGTCTGTTGTTTTAAAATGCCTATACAAGGTGGATATTGTTGTGATTTGATTGACGGCTTCTTCACTTCTGTAGTATTCCCATAACGCTAATTTAAAATCTTCATCCGTCGAACCAAACTTACTTAAATAGCTGGCCATGGAAAATATTACATCCTCATCATCTTTCGGACTTGCAATACCATCACCATCGCCATCAAGCCCCATCCCTCCGAAATAACTAATGGTTTCGGGGGTTGTATCTTCCTTTACAGGATTCAATGCACCTGACCAATATTCGTCAGAAAATTGAATAGCAATATAACTTTCACGCTTTGGTATGTCTGAGCGGACCGACTGTAAATTTCGTTCGTATTGGTCGATGGCAGCTAAGAAGTGCCATGGAATCAATAATTCATCAAATTGTACATAATAAGACATTCGTTGTTGTAAAATCTCCTCTTTAGAGTGCTCTTCATTTGCAAATGTAACAATAGGTAGAGTAAAACTCCATATGAACAACAATGTTAAAAGGAAAATAACATGACGACGACTCAATAAATGAACCTCCTTTCTACAGTTAGAATAACCGAATTTAACTATTTCATAAGTATAGTTTGTCCAACGAAGTACGATCATCTAGTGATTCACTTGTTACAACAGTTTGAAGGCAAACTAAAAAGCAAGGTGGATTTTTTAGCAGAAGTGTTCTTGGAACTAACCTAGGTATGGAGTGTAGTTTGGCTATCATTCAAACACTATGCATCGGATTATTTAAAGAATGCAAAAAAGTAATGGGTATCATAATGTCTCTTATTTCATACTATGTTATAAATCAAGCCCTGAATGGAGGGAAGGCTATCAACATTTTAAACAAAGTGATGAGCTATCGCGAAGAAGAAAATCGACTGAAGTGGGAAGGTACATTTGCAGATTATTTAAGCATTATTAAGGAAAGACCTGAAGTTGCTCAAACTGCCCATTCACGCGTCTACAATATGATCAAAAGTGCAGGTTTAGAGGAACGCGACGGGCAAAAGATGTATCAGTTTTTTGGTCAAGAAATTTTTGGGCTTGAAACAGCAATTGAAAGATTGGTGGAGGAGTATTTCCATCCTGCAGCACGAAGATTGGATGTAAGGAAACGAATTTTGCTACTAATGGGGCCAGTAAGTGGTGGTAAATCAACGATTGTAACCTTGCTGAAACGTGGACTTGAGCAATATTCGCGAACGGATGAGGGAGCGGTCTTTGCAATTAAGGGATGTCCAATGCATGAAGACCCTTTACATTTGATTCCTCATCATTTACGCAAAGATTTTTATGAGGAGTATGGTATACGGATAGAGGGTAGTTTATCGCCTTTAAATACGATGCGTCTTGAAAAGGAATACGATGGACGTATTGAGAATGTCATCATTGAGCGTATTACTTTTTCGGAAGACAAACGAGTAGGGATCGGAACTTTTACACCTTCTGATCCAAAATCGCAGGATATCGCGGATTTGACGGGCAGCATTGATTTCTCGACAATTGGTGTGTTTGGGTCAGAATCAGACCCCCGCGCTTATCGCTTTGATGGGGAACTGAACAAGGCCAATCGAGGAATGATGGAATTCCAAGAAATGCTGAAATTAGACGAGAAATTCTTATGGAATTTATTGTCACTAACTCAGGAAGGTAATTTTAAAGCGGGGAGATTTGCATTAATTAGTGCTGATGAGTTAATTGTGGCACATACAAACGAAACCGAATATCGTTCATTCATTTCTAATAAGAAGAACGAAGCATTACATTCTCGAATTATTGTCATGCCGATTCCTTATAATTTGAAAGTAAGCCAGGAAGAACTGATTTATGAAAAGATGATTAAGGAAAGCGATATAGCTCATGTTCATATTGCACCACATGCATTGAAGGCCGCAGCAATCTTTTCGGTCCTAACAAGACTGGAAGTTCCGAAAAAACAAGGTGTGGATCTTATTAAAAAAATGCGCTTGTACGACGGAGAAAATGTGGAGGGATTTAATTCCGTTGACTTAGAGGAGCTTAAAAAAGAGTTTCCAAACGAAGGCATGAACGGTATTGATCCACGGTATATTATTAATCGGATTTCTTCAGCCATTATTCGCAAAGAAATACCATCTATAAATGCGTTAGATGTTCTGCGTTCACTGAAGGATGGGTTGGATCAGCATGCTTCCATCTCGCAGGAAGACCGAGAGAAATACATGAATTATATTGCAGTTGCTAGAAGAGAGTACGATGACATTGCGAAAAATGAAGTGCAAAAAGCATTTGTTTATTCGTATGAAGAGTCTGCAAAAACATTAATGAATAATTACCTCGATAATGTTGAGGCATTTTGTAATAAAAACAAAATTTTTGATCGTTTGACTGGTGAAGAAATGAATCCTGACGAAAAATTGATGCGTTCAATTGAAGAACAAATCGGCATTTCGGAAAATGCGAAAAAGGCATTCCGTGAGGAAATTTTAATCCGTATATCTGCGTATGCGAGAAATGGCAAACGATTTGATTATAATTCTCATGAAAGATTACGAGAAGCGATTCAGAAGAAACTATTTGCAGACTTAAAAGATGTTGTGAAAATTACAACGTCTTCTAAAATGCCAGATGAATCGCAGTTGAAGAAAATTAATGAAGTTGTGGCAAGACTTGTTGACGAACATGGTTATAATACAACATCCGCAAATGAATTATTGCAATATGTAGGTAGTCTATTGAATCGATAAAGGCTGAATAGGAGTGTCCCATTTTTAGGGCACTCTTTTTATCTTCATTCATTTTTGAGGAAGCCAAATGAAGTAGCGGAGCATAGGCTAAACTTGCCGCGCCCTGAGTCTTTAGCGACCGGACCGACATCATGAGGGACTTCCTTCGAGCAGCTGAGCATCATTTGAAAAACAGACGCATTGTTTATGTGTGCGAAAATGAAGTGCCAGCAAAAATTTCAATAAGGTGTAATGTGTAATTGATTTTTAAAAAAAGTGCAATATAGCTGATTACAAGCATAGTATAGAAAAAGTAAATTTGATAGATGGGTGAGGATGAAAATGACTGAAAATCAGAATAAACGATATGTCATCTCTCAGGAAAATTGGTCCCTCCATCGTAAAGGGCACCAAGATCAACAACGGCATATGGAAAAAGTTAAAGATGCCATTAAAAATAATTTACCAGATTTAGTAAGCGAAGAAAGTATTGTGATGTCCAATGGCCGCGAGGTTATTAAAATACCTATACGTTCTCTGGATGAATATAAGATTCGATATAACTACGATAACTCGAAACATGTAGGCCAAGGACAAGGGGACAGTAATGTAGGTGATGTTGTCGCACGTGAACCAGGTAGAGGAAATCAAGGTAATGGCCAAGGCAAAGAAGCAGGTGATAAGCCTGGTAATGATTACTATGAGGCAGAGGTAACCATAGAAGAAATACAAAATGTGTTATTTAAAGAGTTAGAGCTACCAAATTTACAGCAAAAAGAAAAACAAGATATTAAAACCGAAAAAATTGAATTTAATGATATAAGAAAAAAAGGGCTTATGGGCAATGTCGATAAGAAGCGTACTATCCTAAATGCACTGAAACGGAATGCAATGCAGGGGAAAGCAGAAATTACGCCGATTCATAATGATGATTTGCGCTTTAAAACATGGGATGAGGTAGAAAAGCCAGAATCGAAGGCAGTAGTCCTAGCTATGATGGATACCAGTGGTTCGATGGGTTCCTTTGAAAAATATTGTGCCAGAAGCTTTTTCTTTTGGATGACGAGATTTTTACGCTCAAAGTATGGATCAGTGGAAATTGAATTTATTGCACACCATACGGAGGCCAAAGTGGTGACCGAGGAGGAGTTTTTTACTAAGGGAGAGAGTGGGGGAACTATTTGTTCATCTGCCTATATAAAAGCCCTAGAACTAATACAAGAAAAGTATAATCCTTCTCGCTACAATATTTACCCGGTACATTTTTCGGACGGTGAAAACATTTCGATGGATAATGAGAAGTGCTTGAAGTTAGTTGGAGAGCTAATGGATGTTTCAAGTATGTTTGGATACGGTGAAGTAAATCAACATAACCGTTTTTCTACACTAATGTATACTTACAAAAAAATCGAAGATGAGAAATTTAGGTATCATATTTTGAAAAAAAAGGGCGATGTCTATGATGCCCTAAAAAGTTTTTTCCAGAAAAGTGAGTCTTAATTTATAGATTAGTGATGGAGGGTACTGAGTATTATTCCAAAGGAGGGAGCGGAAAATGGAGAATGAGCTTCACCGAGCGATTGATGAAATAACAGAAATTGCGACAGGTTTCGGTTTAGATTTTTACCCGATGCGATACGAAATATGTCCAGCAGATATTATTTATACATTTGGCGCATATGGTATGCCTACACGTTTTTCGCATTGGAGCTTCGGGAAACAATTCCATAAAATGAAATTGCAATATGATTTAGGGTTAAGTCAAATTTATGAATTGGTCATTAACTCGGATCCATGCTATGCATTTTTACTTGATACAAATTCATTAACACAAAATAAGCTAATCATTGCCCATGTATTGGCCCACTGCGATTTTTTCAAAAATAATGTGCGCTTTTCCAACACAAGACGAGATATGGTCGAGAGCATGACAGCAACAGCTGAACGAATAGCAAGCTATGAAAGTGAGTACGGTAAGGAAGAGGTTGAACAGTTTTTAGATGCAGTGTTAGCTATTCAAGAGCATATCGATCCATCCATAGTACGACCTAAGCTGTTTAAGGATGATGAGGATGAGTACGAAGAAGAAATGATTACGTCAAAGTCACCATATGATGATCTTTGGAGCTTGGATGAAAAGGAAAAAGAGCATAGGCCGATTCGAAGAAAGATAAAGCCATTTCCGTCAAAACCAGAAAAAGATATATTGCTATTTATTGAGGAACATAGTCGAGAGCTGGAGGAGTGGCAGCGCGATATTTTAACAATGATGCGTGAGGAAATGCTGTACTTCTGGCCGCAATTAGAAACAAAAATAATGAATGAAGGCTGGGCATCTTATTGGCACCAACGAATTATGCGTGAGCTCAAGCTCACTACAACAGAAACGATTGAATATGCTAAATTAAATGCAGGCGTTGTGCAACCATCAAAAACGTCTATTAACCCTTACTATCTGGGACTGAAGATTTTTGAGGATATTGAACAACGCTATAATAATCCAACAGAAGAAATGACAAAGCTGGGTGTACTACCGAACTCTGGTCGTGAGAAAATGTTTGAGGTGCGAGAGATTGAATCGGATATTTCTTTTATTCGTAATTACTTAACGAAGGATTTAGCAAAACAAGAGGATCTTTATCTGTTCCAGAAAAAAGGCAATGAATACCGCATTACAGATAAAGACCATGAAATGGTGCGCGATCAGCTCGTATCCATACGAGTAAATGGTGGATTTCCATATATCGTCGTAAAAAATGGCGACTACTTACGGAATGGTGAATTATATTTGGTGCATGGCTACGAAGGGATGGAGCTTGATCCACACTATTTAGAGAATGTATTACCCTACATTTATCAACTATGGGGGCGCCCAGTACACTTGGAAACGTGTGTTGATGCGAAGCCTGTACTATATTCATATGATGGGACTAAAAATTATAAGCGTTCTGTATAATTGTAAAACTTCTATCGGTTGGAGAGATAAGTTAAATCCCGCAGATAGAAGTTTTACTAGTTAGATTCAATGGGGTGAACGCTTATTCTTTTTTCTTGGTGTTTCTTTTTAAATGATCTTGGTTTTCTTCTTGATTTTGATTGGAACTTGAATGTATGTCGCTATCGATTACTGAGCTATCACGTACTTTTATTCCTTGTTATCCACCGGTTTCGTCATTGTCATTACCTGCTATGCCACTTCTACCATTCCCATCAGCGAATTGAGAATTATGGTTTCTTGTTTGGCTACCGTTTAAAGCGTTTTGCCCACCTCGGTTGGCATTTGTCCCCACATCTTTATTAATCTGTCCACCACCCTCAGCTCTTTGTTCAAAATGGATATCCGTATTTCCAATATTAAACGTGAGATGAATCGTGATATTATCTTTTGCGTGATTTTTTGAATGTTCTCTTTCCGGTTCTTCTGATGAATTATTTCTCCTCGAGAAATCTTTATATCCCATCGTTTGCTTACTCCTTTCATCCAGGTATATTACTAACGTATTAACTTAACTTGAACTTACTTGTACGTGTAGCCTTGTACTGACATAGAAATATTTCAAAGTAAGTGTCATATTAAAACCTAGCCTACGAGAAATAAATGATGAATAACTGCTCGCTATCGTGAAAATTTGTTAAAATGAATAAGATTATTTGAATAACATAGAACTGGAACGGTGAAAAACGGTGAGAACATTTAAAAAGGTTTATATAGAAATTACGAGTGTCTGTAACTTAGCCTGTAGTTTCTGCCCGCCGACTGCACGTGCAAAAGGGCTGATTAAGGTAGAGCAATTTAATAAAATCCTTGATGAAATACGACCACATACTAAATATATTTACTTGCATGTCAAAGGGGAACCACTGTTGCATCCCCGCATTGATCAGTTATTAGATGCTGCACATGCCAAGGGCTTTAAGGTCAATATTACAACCAATGGGACATTGATTAAAAAGAATCGTGAAAAATTATTAGGAAAACCTGCGCTACGCCAAATCAATTTCTCATTACATAGCTTTGATGGTCATGAGGGCTCAGAGAATCGTGAGAAATATTTAGGTGACATATTAGATTTTGTTCGTGATGCAAAAGACTTTAATACCATCATTTCATATCGTCTCTGGAATTTACAAAAGGAACATGTAACGGATATTGCGGCGAGACGCAATCGTGAGACGTTGGAAATCTTAGAAAATGAATATGAACTTGATTATCGTATTGAGGAAGAGGTTCAACCGGGGAAAGGCGTGAAAATTGCCAACAATATTTATTTGAATCAGGATCATGAGTTTAGATGGCCTAGTCTACTTGCGCCTGAGGATGAGGGCAAAGGTTTTTGTCATGCATTACGTAGCCAAGCTGCGATTCTTGTGGATGGTACTGTTGTGCCGTGTTGCCTTGATGGAGAGGGTATTATCAATTTAGGTAATGTCAATCAGACATCATTTACAGATATCGTCGAGGGTGAACGTGCGACTAATATTGTTGATGGTTTTTCAAGACGAGAAGCGGTCGAAGAACTATGTAGAAAATGCGGCTATCGTCAAAAATTTGGCATGGAATAACTAACTCTATCGACATAAGCCGATACATCTCATGAGCAGTGTTGCCATAAAAAGCATTATGAATATTTATATAAAACGAAAAACAGCTCAAATGGAATTGTTATCCATTCGGGCTGTTTTTCTTTGATTGTGCATCGACAGTATCTAAAAAATCCTTTGTTATGCGTACAACATATTTTACTTCATCTAAATTACGCTCTCTTAGTAATGAGCGATGAATGTCGAGCATAAGATTTTTCTCTTCAATATCGGTAGCACCAGATAATTTTTGAAAATTAAAAAGTTCTTCAGGTGCAATATCTAATGCTTTCATAAGCATTTCTAATGTGCTTAATGTGATATTAGATTGACCATGCTCAATATTTGAGATTCGACCTTTACTAAAACCTAACTTCCCCGTTCTTTCTGCAACTTCTTCTTGACTAAGACCCTTAGATAATCTGATGATACGGAGTTGTTCGCCTACTAGCTTTAAAAAGTCTGACATATCATTCACCTCTATGTAAAAAGCTAGAGAAAAACATTTAAAATGCATATACCATTATATTTGTATAATAGAGAAAAAGTTTCATTAAAGTGGTACAATTGAGAGGGGGAATAATTTATCCGTGTGAGATTTAACAATTATACATAAAAATATGTAAAAAAATTCAAAAAATATGTTGTAGACTAGGCAAATAAAAGTGAGGGATACAAACATGATAAAACGTTATAGATTAAACGAAATAGTTTTAATTGTTGCCGGATTATCAGCACCAAATATGCATTATTTCTCAAATATAAAGCGTTTTAAGTATGTAAAAGTACCAGCTAAGACAATCATTCTTGCTAAAAATGGCATGAGTAGCACAGAAAAAAATATCTACCAATGTGAAACAGAAGTTTGCATTAAAAATGATATCGTAGCAATCATCCCAGATGAAAGCATCATTTTGAGTGATTACCTACTGTATTTTCTCAAATGGTACCAGTTAAGTAACGATTGGCAACATTTGTATTATGCAACCGTAGATCTCCCTGAAATTGAAGTGCAAACGGAAATCGTGCAGTTTTTAAATGCCCTGCAGCTTTTAATGAAAAATAAGGAAGCCTTAATAACAGCGGTAGAAGGTTTACCCCAGCATTTTAGCAATATTTCATTACAGGTAGAAAACCATACTAGCGACTTACATCGAGGATTTAATCAAGCTCAAAATTGTTATAATTCTTTGCTTCATAAAGTTTTTAAAGGTGATTTTTTTAAAGAAATCCAAGAAACACACTTTTCGATTGAAAGGCTGTGTGAAATGAAGTAACAAAAGATTTGTCGGTGCAAGAGGTGACAAGTAGCTCCTACACCGACTGTTTGTTTTAGCTATATTTGAGCGATAATAAACAAATACTCTTGCATGTGAAATGTCTTGTGGATCTTTATGCAAACGAAAAGCCTCTTCTTATCTCAAATCAGATTTCAATAATAATTGGCAATATCATTGGTTTTCGCTTCGTTTGAGAAAAGAGATATTGGCCCACTACTTTCTTAATTTCTTTTTTTAAGACGAATATTTGCTGTTTATTTTCTTCCTGCAATTCATTAACTGTTGTTTTTACGAGAACATCTACTTTGCTTAACAGTGTTTCCGAATCTTTTGCATAAACAAACCCACGTGAAATCTTGTCAGGTTCTGAAATAATCGTGCCATCTACCTTACTTAGCGTTAACACAATAACGAGCATTCCATCTTCAGACAGCTGTTTACGGTCACGTAATACAATACCTTCCACTTCACCTATACCAATGCCATCAACATAAGTATCACCGGATGGAATTTTGCGAGTTTGCCGAGCCTGTGCATTTTCTATATCAACGACATCCCCATTTTTCATGATAAAGGTATGACCTCTTTTGACGCCTACCGCTTCTGCTAACAACCGATGCTGGTGTAACATACGAAATTCCCCGTGAATGGGTATGAAAAATTTTGGCTTCATAAAGGTCAGCATTAACTTTAAATCTTCTTGATAACCATGTCCAGAAACATGCATCCCCGTATTACTAGCAGAACCATAAATTACCTTTGCTCCTAGCTGAAATAAATTATTGACAATACGTGATACGCCTTTCTCATTTCCAGGAATAGGAGAAGCGGCCAAAATAACCGTATCATCAGGTAACACTTTAACCTCGCGATGATTTCCGCTAGCTAAGCGAGAAAGCGCTGCTAAAGGTTCCCCTTGACTACCCGTACATAAAACAACCACTTCTTCTGGTGGGAGATACTTTACTTCGCGTGCATCGATTAGCATATTGTCTGGTATTGTTAAATATCCTCGTTGTAAAGCAACGTCTACCACATTCACCATACTACGCCCAAGCAAGGCTAATTTTCTGTTTGTGGAAATTGCTGCGTCGACAATCTGTTGAATACGATTTACGTTAGAGGCAAATGTAGAGATAATGACTTTACGTTCTGCATGTAAAAAAGCTTCTTCAATATGACCACCGACAAGTTTTTCTGATGGTGTTAATCCAGGTCGTTCGGCATTTGTACTTTCAGATATCAGAACAAGCACACCCTGTGTACCAATTTCGGCCATTTTATGAATATCTGCATATTGATTGTTCACAGGTGTTAGATCGAATTTGAAGTCGCCAGTGTGTACAACATTACCTCCAGGCGTATGAAAAACGATGCCTAAGCAATCAGGTATACTATGGTTCGTCCTGAAAAAACTAACATCAACTTGTCCGAAGTTTAACGTGGAATCGGAATGTATTTCTATTAAGTCTGTCTCTCGCAAAAGCTTATGTTCTTTTAGCTTTAGCTCAATTAATCCGAGTGTAAAACGAGTTGCATAAATAGGAACATTTAATTTTTTTAAGAGATAAGGAATGCCACCAATGTGATCCTCATGTCCATGTGTCACAATCAGTGCTTTTACCTTATCTTTATTTTCCTGCAAATAAGTAATGTCGGGAATAATCAAATCAATGCCCAATAAGCTCTCATCTGGAAACTTAGCACCACAGTCGATAATCACCATGTCATTTCCGTATTGTACAACATACATATTTTTACCGATTTCATTGATGCCTCCTAAGGCAAAAATGGATAATGTATTGTCTGTCATAGCCAATGTTATGTCCTCCTATTTTTAACTTACTACAATACTTTTTAGTATTGCTTCGGGTGATGTATCCTATACTTTTGATGCATAATCAAAGAAAAAAGAAAACAACTATGCTTATAAAAAAATTGCATAGTTGTTTCATGTGGTTGAAAACACTATAAAATTGATTGGAGTAATCGTGACCAATCAACGACCATTTAAAGCGTACAACATTTACGAAGATTCCTTAGACCATGTTGTTTCTTAACACTATATAAAGACTGTGGCTATAAAATAATTTGCATAGGCGTTTACTTTCGGTTTGATGATAATTATTCTGCCAATTCTAAGACAGACAAAGCATTTAGATGTAATGGATGTTATGGATGGATAGAAACTGCTGTACCAATAGGCACGATGCTAGCAAGCTCTTCTACATCATGATTATGCATACGTATACAGCCACGTGAAACGGCATGACCAATAGAACGAGGATCATTGGTACCATGAATACCATAGTGTTCTTTAGATAAACTCATCCACATTGATCCAAAAGGTCCACCTGGATTAGGTGCCTTATTAATAATAATAAAACTGCCTACAGGTGTATCATGTAACATTCTACCGACGGCAATAGGATATTGTTTTTGAAGAATTCCATCTTTGAATAATCGTAACCAACGATTCTCAGTGGAAATATCGATTTGATAAGGGATTGTATTTGGATCTGGAAAACCCGGTATGACAATTTGTTGTCCGATATAAAGAACATTTGGATTAATGCCTAGATTAGCCCCGATTATTGAAGACAAGGGTGTCCGATAATCTCTAGCAATTTGAGATAATGTTTCGCCTGCTTTGACTGTGTGAATCACTGTAATCACCTCCTGATTTTTAGTTGTTATAGTGTATTTTATGCATGTTAGAGAGAAAGTGCCGAAAGTGATTTTGCAAAGGATGAAATGAAGAAATAGCGGTTAAGTTAAGCGCAAAGAATATCTGATATTAGGGGAGCATGTCATCATGAGGGAATTTAAAATAACTTATTTTTTTGACGAAATGCATTATGTCCGGAGATTTATTCATATGGAATCGCAAGAAAAAGCTGAGCAATTAGTTCAAAGTGAGCGAGATCAATATATTTCATTTACAGATAGTAGAGGAATTTATCATGAACTGCATACAAGGCATGTCCGAGTCATTCAAATCTCGGAATACCATCGTGTAGATAAAAAGAAGCTTTAATCGGTAAGTCTTACGGAATAAAAGTAAAACGCTGTAGACACATAATATATTCACCTTTACACACATTATAGGTAAAGGAGAGTGAAATGATGGACAAAGAAAATGTACCCCATGACAAAAAAATGTTTATGAATTTAGCGAGCAAAGATAAACCCGACATGGTTGATTCGGATACAATTAGTATTTTTGATTTGCACGAAGACATGCAAACAGTGGATAGTATACCAATTGAAGAGCTCAATAAAAGGGTAAAAAGAGAAGGCGATGAACTGATTGAAATGCAACCTGATGAATTATAGGAATGGAGGTATTAGTATGAACAATCATCATGAAGCTCAGTTCACTTCTTCCGGTACGAATATTAATGAAGTAAAAAGACAAAATGCTGCGTCTAGGTTATCGTACAATGAAGTAAAAGAGCTGTTAGCTAAAAATGGCGGACAGGGTACAGCAATCTATAGTGATACGAACGTCCAAGAAGTGAAAAAGGAAAATCAAACATATAAGCATAAATAATAATGGCTCAAGAGGAGTGCGAAATCTATCTTATTTCGTGCTTCTCTGATTGTCCAGTACAATCATTAGTAGAAAGGAGTGGAAGTAATTGTCTACCGATGAAAAATGTTGCCCATTATGTGGAGAAAAAAACGGTTGTGAGCTTGTTGCAGGTCAAAATACTTGTTGGTGCATGAAGGAAAGTTTTCCAGAAGGCATATTCGAAGCAGTAACTGAGGAACCTCATAAATGTATCTGTCAAACGTGCTTAAATACATATAAAGGTGTGTAGTTTTTAGAATCTGTTGGTACAAATGTCTATTGCACAACAACCTATAGGGCATACATTACTCTGAAAGGAGTGTGTCTAATGTCTAAACCAATTGAACTTAGTAATGTAACGCAGGCATATTTAGAGGAATATCAAAAAATCCTCAATAAAATGATGCAGGGTATGACCTATGTTACGATTACATGTAGCATTTCAGAGAACTTCATTAAACAAATAATTCCACATCAAATAGCTGCTATTAAAATGTCAGAAAATGTTTTACGTTATACAACCAATATACCTGTTCAAAACTTCGCATTAGAAATTATAAAAACTCATTCTGAAATAGTGGAAAATTTAGAAGCAATACAAAATAGATGTTGTATCGTGCAAAATTCAGAATATGAATTATATGAATATATGTGTGCATTTAAAGAAATAACAGAAGCCATGTTCCAGGCAATGTGTTCGCCGCCAATTTCAAATAGTATCAATGTAAATTATATTCAAGAAATGATTGTCCATCATCAAGGTGGCGTACGATTGGCACAAAATGTTTTAAGATTCTGCATTTGCCAAGAGCTAATACCAATTCTCCAATGCATGATTCAAACAATGTGTCGTCAAATCGATGAGATGGAAAAATTACTGGAAGGCTTGCAGGATTGTTAAGAACCAGACGCTAAAATCGGTGGTGATTTTAGCGTTTTTTGTTATCTAGAAAACAATTTGCAAAAAATTGATGTCTATTGCGTGTACAAAAAAATAATATTATCTAAAGAGTTAACGTCCATGCTATGCGTGTTTTCGTATTTGTCTTTTTTCATTTACAGTAAATATAGATGGATGAGGCCGTGGATTCCCACTACTGGCGAACGCTTTCTGCGGTGCATCTTCCTTCGCTACGCTCAGTTCGAACGCGAAAGTACAGAGTAGATTGCTAATTTCGGTTACCCAATACCATTGAAAGTCGTGATTCTTCCTGAGATGAAGTGAATGTTGCGCACATAAACGTTACTGTACGCTGTTCACTGTCATAGAGACACCATTCACGATGGTCGACAACAGAACCAACATTAATGCCATATTGTTTTTCTTGTAAAGTAATTGGTTGACCAAAATGAATCCGAATGGGTAACTTTTTATTACGACGATAAAGACCTGACTCATGACTATGTCCGAAAAACAGAAGCTGTTTTTCGATTGTCGGAAAAGTAGGTTGCCATGTAACACTCCATTTAAATTGATGACCATGCATAAGTGTTGCTCCATCAATTTCCATTGTTTCAGGTAGTTCGATAAAACGCTTGATGCCGGTCACTTGTGTAATACGTTCTTCTTGATTGCCTCGGATAGAGGGGAACGTTAGTAAATTTTCAAAATCTTTTTCTATAATAACGGCTTTTTGCAACGGCAAGTCAGACACTGCTTTCGCCCTTTTTTTACTAACGATACATTCATATAAATCACCTAATCCAATTATTTGAGCATCATTTGCTGTTTGTTTTATATGGGTCAATACTGCTTTTGTATCTTCTATACTAGAATGTAAATCTCCTAAAAGTGCGTACAGCATGTTAATCAGGCCTTTCCTCAAAAAATGATTGTACAAGTATCATACACCTAACAGAAATTGATAGAAAAGTAAAATGTATAAGTATATTTTATGACACATCATTGCTATTTTCGAATGTTTAGAAAAATTGCCATCTTATTGATAGCTTGTTAAAATATAAAATGTAGTCAAAATTTTCTGAATTCAGATACTAGAATAGTATTTTATCGGCAGTCATAAAATTTAAACTACACGATGTTGGTGTAATAATCGTAAACCATTAGGAGGGCCTATAATGACAATGTTAATGACGGATATTTTACAGAACTATGCAGAGCAACAACCAGAGGCAATTGCAACAATGTATGGCAGCGACAATGTGACCTATGGTGAATTTTATAAGCGTGCAAGTAAATTTGCAGCATATTTACAAGCGCAAGGTTATGAAAAAGATGATGTTATTGCATTGTACACGCTCAATTCAGATTTATTTTTAATTGCTTATATCGGAGTTCAAATAGCAGGCTTTGTTGTCATGCCGATTAATACAAAATTGGCTACACCAGAGGTTGAATTTATTTTTAATCATTCACAAGTAAAAGGTCTTATTTATGATGAACGAATCGAGGATACTATTGCAGAAATTCCCTATGCATTCCAACATGTAATAGGTTTAAAAGACATGGCAGAAATTATTCAAAGTTTTGAAGGGCAAAGCAAGACTGTCTCACTAGAACCAAATGATACAGCTGTGGTGATGTATACTTCCGGTACAACAGGTAAGCCCAAAGGAGTGATGCTGACCCATCAAAATATTGTTGCGACAGCAGACATTTGGTCAACATCTATGAACATGAAGAAACAGGATAACATGTTTATATGTACACCCCTATTTCATTGTGCAGGACTCCATGTATTTGCTATGCCGATGTTTTATAAGGGAGGGACTGTCATTATAGAGGAAGGATTTTCTCCAACAAATACGCTTGTACAGCTTGCAGACTTACAAGCGACTATTTTCTTTGGCGTGCCGTCCATGTATACAATTATTTTAAATACACCGGCATTTAAGGAACATACATTTAAGAATTTACGTTTACTTTGTTACGGAGCCGCACCGATGCCTTATGAGCTTGTTAAACAGGTCAAAGAGGCATTTCCACAGGTGAAGGTTCAAAATTTATATGGTCAAACAGAAAATTCACCAGCGGCTACTTCTCTACTAGATGCTGATGCATTGACGAAAATTGGCTCGGTTGGGCAACCGTTAGCACAAACCAAGGTACGCGTAGTTGATAGCTATGGCGAATCAGTGCCAGCAGGTGAGGTTGGAGAGATTTGTGTGAAAGGGCCGCAGGTGATGAAAGGTTATTTACGAAATGATGAGGAAACTGCTCGAACGATTCGAGATGGCTGGCTTTATTCAGGAGATTTAGGGCGCTTTGATGAAGAAGGTTATTTATATATTGTAGACCGTAAAAAAGATATGATTATTCGTGGCGGTGAAAATATTTATCCAATCGAAGTGGAAGAAGTTTTATACCAATTGCCAGATATTTTAGAAGCCGCAGTTGTAGGTTTACCGCATGAAGTTTATGGTGAGGTACCAAAGGCGTTTGTTGTTTTGAAGGAAGGGAAATCTTTAAATGAAGAGACAATTCTAGCATATTGCCGTACACAACTTGCGAAATATAAAATGCCTCATGAAATTGAATTTTTAGTAGAGTTACCACGTAATGCATCTGGCAAGGTGCTGAAACATACATTACGCCCTACTGTGAAAACAACTTAATATATTGTGAGAACAAGAGTGAGTTCATTAAAAAGTAGCATGATAGAATAGGAACACCTATAAAATTAGCGTATAATAGAGACTACAATTAATTGTAATAATAGAATTGAAGATAGCCTCATTGTCTTCGAACAAGATAGGAGCGGAATTTTGCCTTGAGGACGGGGTATAAACGCCTTTTTATAATAGGTCTGATGATAATAATGCTACTTTCAGGTTGTAATCAGCTTGTGCAGCAAGATAAATCTAAAAATCAATTAACCGTGTTAACGGTGGAATTTAATAGTGGAGCACCTATTCCAAATCTCTATATAAAAGTGACAGATTTGGAGACTGGTGAAGAAATTGAGGATGCACTTGGTTCTGAAGAGGGCGAGGCGACATTCTCCAAACTTGTAGAGGGTAAAACATATACAATTGCTGCAACCACACTTGAAAATAGTATGGGGGGCGATGGCTATACAACAATTGATACGTTTATCTACGATACGTCAAAGCCCTATTATCGACTGCAAACTCATTTTTCAAGGGATGAACAAGAGTTAGATGTGCCTGTTGTTATGCAAAATCCTGAACTACCACATGGCTGTGAAATTACATCGTTGACAGCTGTACTAAATTATTATGGTATGAATGTTACGAAGCTTGAAATGGCTGATACGTATTTACCGAAGCAAAATTTTAAAACAATCGGTGGGCAAAGATTTGGACCAGATCCAGCATATGCATTTGCTGGAAATCCGCGTGACAAAGCGGAAGGTATGTATGTCTTTGCAGCTCCGATTGTAAAAGCGGCGGAATTAGTAATAGCAGATAAACAAGCAGATTTACGTGTCAAAAATATGAGTGGTGCTTCACAGGATGACATTTTACAGCTTGTCCGTGAAGGTGTACCAGTTGTGACATGGGTTACATTGGATTTATCAACTCCTAAAACAAATAATGATAGGGGCTGGATCTATGAAGGTGAGGCAGCCTCGCGTGCCGCGTATATGAACTTGCATGCTGTTGTTTTAACTGGGCATTTAGGCGATAAAGTAGTTGTAATGGACCCATTAAAAGGCTTTGTTACATATAATGTCGATCAATTTTTTAAAAGCTATCAAGAGTTAGGGTCACAAGCAGTAGCAGTTCATAAATGAGTTTTAGAGCGTAAAGCTATCCCAAAAGGATATAATTGCACCATATAAAGGCCTATCCAAGAAAAAAGATGAAGTATGTTACACTACTATAAATAGCTAAAGGGAGCTGAGTAGAATGGCCATTGAGCACACTTTTTTACCGATTTTATTGGGCGACGAAATGAATGCTTACGGCATGGCAAGAGCATTTTACGAGTCCTATGGCGTGAAACCACTCGCTGTAAATCATACGAACACAGCCAAAATTCAACAGAGTGATTTACTTACGTTTCGTGAAGTACCAAGACTACATATCGAAGAACGTTTTGTTGTTGCTTTACAAGCGATAGCGGAGGAATTCCCGGAAAAAAAACTGCTATTGCTTGCCTGCGATGAATTTTATGTGAAGAAGATTGTGAATCATCAAGAAGAACTGTCCAAATTTTTCATAATCCCGTATGTTGATGCTACACTTGCAGATCAGCTTCTGACACGTGAAAGTATGTACCAGCTTTGTGCGGAATATGGCTTCGATTTTCCAGCTATGCATATATGCACAGTGAATGACTATGAGCAATTTGATATACCCTTTGAATATCCAGTTGTGATAAAGCCCATGAATATGATGAAATACGCTACATGTATTTTTCCAGGTAAGAAAAAAGTATATATTGCACATGATAATGAAGAAAAGGATGCAATTTTCCACGCAATTTATAAAGAGTCTGCATATCGTGATGATTTAATGATTCAGCAGTATATTCCAGGCGAGGATGCCAATATGCGTGTAGTAAATGCTTATGTTGGACAAGATCATGAAGTTAAATTACTATCTGTAGGAAACCCTATTTTAGAAGAACATTCTCCCGATGGTATCGGTCGCTATGTTGCCATTATAACAGCCTATGACAAAGCATTGATGGATCTTGTGAAGGTATTTCTGGAAACAATACAATTCCAAGGCTTTGCGACGTTCGATATGAAATATGATGAACGCGATGGTCAATACAAGTTATTAAGTATTGAATTACATAATGAACTTTCAAATTATTATGTGACAGCAAGTGGCTATAATTTAATGCAATATGTAGCGGATGATTTCATTCGTGGCAGTAAACAACAGCTAACATACGTTCAAAATAAGCATCTATGGACGATTGTGCCAAACGGTGTATTATTTAAATACGTATTAAATGAACAACTAGTGATGGAAGCAAAGAGTCTTATTCGCCAAGGCTTTGCGACAGATTCTATTTTTAATTATAAAGATATGAATGCAAAACGCTGGTTGAATGTGACGCTCGAAAATTTAAACTTTTATCGAAAGTATAAGAAATATTTTAACAACAAAGGTCTGTCGAACTCATGAAAAAACAAACTTTAGGTATTATTGGTGGCGTTGGTCCACTTGCAACAATGTTTATCGGTGAAATGATTGTAAGACGTACGAAGGCTATAAAAGATCAGGAGCATGTACATACAATTATTGATAATGATACAAATATTCCTGATCGAACTGCATTTATTTTAGATAATACAAAGAAAAATCCTGTGCCAATTTTAATTGAAGATGCGAAAAAACTAGCTTCTGTTGGTGCAGACATGATTGCCATCCCATGCAATACAGCGCATACTTTTTATGATGAATTAGCTGAAGGCTCTCCAGTGCCCGTGCTACATATGATTCGTGAAACGGCCAAGCGTGCGCATGATTTAGGGGCGAAGCGTGTTGGTATTTTAGCGACAACAGGTACGTTAACATCGCATATGTATCAGGATGCGTTAGAGAACTATGGCATTACACCCGTTGTACCAGATGAAGCTATGAAGGAAAAAGTCATGGCGATTATTTACGATTATGTAAAGGCTGGTAAGGATGTCACGCAAGAAGAGTGGCAGCCAATAGAAGAAGCGATGCTTGCACTTGATTGCGATCGAATTGTTTTAGGGTGTACAGAGCTATCTATCGTCAATCGAGATTTAAAATTAAAAGACAAATATATCGATTCACTAATTGTTTTAGCTGAGTGTGCTATATTAGCATGTGGCTATGAATTAGTGGAGTAACTTTTGGCTCACCTGTTTGCAATAGGTGAGCCTTTCACATCGACACTGCGACTCGTAAGGTGTGTAAATTGTGTCAGCGAAGGTCGTTTTAAGCTACAAAAGTGGAACGGCAACAATGTATTGAATGTTGTACACGCTTAGCGTCAGGTACAATGATATCGAGCAATAATTGATAGACAGAAGGAAAATGCTTGTCCAGAGCTAGTATGTTAAACTAGTGTCAAGCAGGATAAAAGGTGGGAATTGACATGTCAGTAATAAATTTATTAAATGAAGGTCTACAAGAAAAATGGAATTTCGAAGAGCCAATGAAAATTCAAGATGAAATGATTCCAGCAATGCTTGAGGGCAAAGATATTGTAGCAGAATCGCCAACAGGCTCAGGGAAAACATTAGCCTATGTATTACCTTTATTGAACAAAGTAAATGGATCGAAAAAACAAACACAAGGACTCATTGTTGCCCCATCTCAGGAATTAGCAATGCAAATCGTGGAGGTTATTCGCGAATGGACAGCTGGTACTGATATTACTGTTCAGCAACTAATAGGTGGTGCAAACTCTGCACGTCAAATCGAGAAATTAAAGAAAAAGCCGACAATTGTTGTAGGGACACCAGGTCGTCTAAATGAATTAGCACGTTCGGGCAAATTAAAACTGAAAGAAATTGAAACAGTTATTTTAGACGAATGTGATCAGTTATTAAGCCGAGAATATCGCGTCGTAGTAAAATCCTTTATCGAAAGCTCAGCCTACGGTCGTCAAGTAGTGGTCGTTTCTGCCACAATTACCGAAGAAATTGAACTAGTGGCAAGTCGTATGATGTTTGAGCCATTACGTTTCAAAATTAAACCTGAGGATATGGTGAAGTTTGGCAAAGTTGTACATTCCTTTGTAAAAGTAGAAGAACGTGATAAAACGGATTTCCTGCGCCGCTTATCACATACGGATGGCTTACGTGCACTAGCCTTTGTCAACAATATTGACCAGTTACTTATGAAGGAAACGAAATTGCAATATCGTGCTGCACCGATTGTAACCCTACATTCTGACATGAAAAAAGAGGAACGTAAAAAGGCATTAGATGCATTCCGTAAAGGTGATGCCCGTATTTTAATTGCCACTGATATTGCGGCACGCGGTTTAGATATCGCAGGTTTAACACATGTTATTCATGTTGACGTACCGCGCACGATTGAGCAATATTTACATCGTTCAGGTCGTACAGGACGTGCAGGTGCAGATGGTGAAGTCTTAACATTATTATCGTACCACGATGAAAAAACCTATAAAAAATGGACACGCGAAATTGCTGGCAAGCCAGTTCAAAAAGTATGGCATGACGGAGAACTAGTAGAAGGTAATTCAAAAACAATTGGACAAAAGCGAGGGAAATAATATGACTTTTGAAGAGAAATTACAAGCATATGCAGAGCTTGCTGTAAAAGTTGGCGTCAATATTCAGCCTGGTCAATATCTGTTAGTAAACACGTCTGTGGATGCATTAGACTTTGCTCGTTTGGTAGTAAAAGAAGCCTATAAAGCTGGAGCAGGCCGTGTGCATGTTAATTTTTCGGATGGTGAAATGGAGCGTGCCTATTTCGAACATGCTTCTGATGAAGAGTTCAATCGTTATCCAGAGTGGATTGTCAAAATGCGCGATGAGCTAATCGAGCGTAAAGGCGCACTTTTATGGATAGACGCAGCTGATCCAGATCTTTTAACTGGTGTTCCAACAGATCGCTTGGCAACACATCAAAAAGTCGCGGGTGCTGCACTGAAAAATTATCGAAATGCTGTGATGAAAGATTTAATCGCATGGTCTATCGTAGCAGTACCATCTCCAAAATGGGCAGCAAAGGTATTCCCAAATTTAGTTGTAGAAGAGCAAGTCCCTGCACTGTGGGAAGCTATTTTTAAAACAGTGCACATCGGAGAAGGCAACGCAGTTGAAAATTGGCATTCACATGTGGCGAATTTAGAGTCCCGAGCAACTTTATTGAACAGTAAAAAATATGCAAAGCTTCATTATACAGCACCGGGTACAGATTTAACGATTGCGTTAGCACCTCAGCATAAATGGCTTACTGGTGGAAGTAAAACACCTGATGGTACTGTATTCATTGCCAATATGCCGACAGAAGAGGTATATACATTACCAATGAAGCAAGGTGTTAGTGGGGTTGTCAGCAATACTAAGCCATTGGTCTATCAGGGTAATATAATTGATGGCTTTAAGCTTACTTTTGAAGATGGAAAAATTATTAAGGCGGAAGCACAAATGGGCCATGATTTATTGCAAGAGCTCATTACAGTGGATGAAGGTTCCTGCTATTTAGGTGAAGTAGCACTTGTACCACATGGTTCACCGATTTCAGCATCAGAGATTTTATATTTCAATACGTTGTTCGATGAGAATGCCTCAAACCATCTAGCGATTGGTGAAGCATACCCAACTTGCCTAGAGGGCGGTAGAGATTTAGAAAACGGTCAACTTGAAGCGCTTGGTGCCAATATTTCAGTGACACATGAGGACTTTATGATTGGTAGCGGTGACATGGATATTGATGGTATTTTACCTGATGGGACTGTAGAGCCGATTTTCCGTAAAGGTAACTGGGCGTTTTAAGCTAATTAGCATTTTACCTATAATTTATATACGATAGTCAATGAGTGGAAGGTGAGCGGATGAAACGACTATTGAACTTAATAAGTGTAACGGTACTGACAGCCACAATAGGTGTTTCATCTGCGTTTGCACAGACTGAGAATTATGTGGCTATCGGAGATTCTTTAGCAGCGGGTCAAACGCCCTATCAGGAAATTGATACAGGCTACAGTGATTTAATTGCCATGAGGCTTGGATTGATTGGTCAAATAGGTCATTATACAAAAGAGCTTGCGTTCCCAGGCTTTACAACAATTGATGTATTGCAGCGCGTAAAGTCAACCGAGGCAAGTGAGTTATTAGCAAATGCAACGCTTATTACCATTTCAGCAGGTGCCAATGACTTACTACGTCTTGTGCAAGTGAATCCAAGCGCAGGCACATTAACATTTTCTCAGCTACAGACAGATTACGCATTAAATGTTGCTCGGATAAATATGGGGGAGATTTTGGCTGAGTTGAAAACACGTGCACCACATGCAAAAGTCTATGTGATGGGTTACTATTTTGCCTATCCGAATGTGCATGCCTCTCAAAAAGAAGGAACGAATGAACAACTGGTAAAATTAAATACCATTTTACAGCAGCAAGCACAGCGGGCTGGAGCGACTTATATTAATGTGTATGATGCTTTTGGATTACAGGCAATGAATTACTTGCCAAATAGCTCAGACGTACATCCGAATTTCGAAGGTTATCGTCAAATGGCGAATGCTTTTTTGAAAGCTTATAGTGGCAGTGATGCTTTAGCGATATCATCTGTAGAACTACCCAAGCCTAACCCAATGACCTTTGAGGAAATCGTAAAAAAGCAAGCAAAAGCCAAACAGAGTCCAGTTGTACCAACGCAAGAGTCAGTTGCCATCGTACACCGTATTCAAGGCTTTAACGGATATGTAGCATTTCTCTCGAACAAGCAAGAGAGATTCAGTATAACTAAGGGGTTCACTTTACGTTAGAGAAAATATCGTTGGAAAAGGAGTTGTCTCACCATTGAGACAACTCCTTTCTGCGCAATGGCCCACAACAGGGGAAAAGAATACTTCGCGTGCACCGAGCAGGTGAAGAAGAAGTATCCCTCAGGTAGAGAAGCGAACTGCTCGCAACCTGCGGACTTCCTACTAAAACAAGAATGTACGTTCCACTAAAAGGCATGATAGAATAAAAAGCAGACAGGAGGCGCAACGAATGAAACTATTCCATACAGCAGATTGGCATTTAGGGAAGCTTGTACAAGGTGTGTACATGACGGAGGACCAACGCTATATTTTACAGCAATTTATGCAGGCTATTGATGAAGAAAAGCCTGATGCAATCATTATAGCGGGTGATTTATATGACCGTTCTATGCCACCTGTAGAGGCCGTTAATTTGCTAAATGATGTTTTTGCAGAGATTGTACTTGATAAAAAAATTCCTGTGTTAGCGGTTGCTGGGAACCACGATAGTGCAGGTCGCTTAAATTTCGGAAGTCGTTTAATGCGTGATAGTGGGTTACACATAATGGGGCAATTTAGGAAAGATCAGGCGCCAATTGTGTTGACAGATCAATTTGGTGAGGTGCATTTTCATCTTGTACCGTTTGCAGAGCCTGCAGCTGTGCGTACCATTTTGGCAGATGATACGATCCACTCCCATCAAGATGCGATGCAAAAAATCATTGAACACATCACACCAACGATGGATACAACACAACGAAATGTTTTCATTGGACATGCTTTTGTAACCAAATATGGCCATGAGGAAGAGAACACAAGTGATTCGGAGCGTCCACTATCAATAGGTGGATCGGATTGTGTGGATGCATCACTATTTGAACAGTTTAACTATACGGCATTGGGCCATTTACATAAGGCACATTTTGTACGTAATGAAACGATTCGATATGCCGGCTCACCATTGAAGTATTCACTGTCGGAGCACTTGCATGTAAAGGGCTATTTAATTGTTGAGTTAGATGAGACAGGACTAGTAACAGTAGAAAAGCGAAAACTTATGCCAAGACGTGATTTGCGTGTGGTGGAGGGATTGATGGATGATTTATTAAAATTAACGCCTAGTGAGGATTATGTTTTTGTACGCCTAACTGATGATACGCCCGTCGCTTCACCAATGGAACGTATTCGTACTGTGTTCCCACATGCATTGCATATCGAACGCAAGGCGGTACGCCAGGAATTATCCAAAGAAATTCAAGCGATTGAAACGGAGCAAGTAGAAGACATCGACTTATTTAGAGCATTTTATGCGGATTTATATAGTGAACAACCGAATCGAGAGACCGAGCGTCTATTTACCGACATACTACAAGAAATACTTGATGAGGAACGGGAGGCAGTAAAATGAAACCTTTAAAGTTAACCATTACTGCCTTTGGCCCCTACAAAAATACAGAAATCATTGATTTTCAAGAACTTGGTGATCACCGATTATTTGCAATATCTGGGAAGACAGGTGCTGGGAAAACGACAATTTTTGATGCTATTTGTTATGCACTTTATGGTTCAGGCAGTGGCGAAGATCGTCAAGATACAGCTATGCTCAGAAGCGGCTTTGCCGAAGATGACGTGTATACAGCAGTAGAACTCATTTTTGAAATGCATGGTAAAACTTATCAAATCTCACGTCAACCCGGTCATATTAAAGCGACAAACAAAAGTGTTACTGGTAGGAAAGTAGAGTTGGCTCAATTTAAAGAGGGAAAACTTGACTTTAGTATTGTAGAGAAACAACAGACCAATGAAGTTGATAAAAAGTTACAGGAAATTGTAGGTTTGACGAAGGGTCAGTTTAGCCAAATTGTCATGCTTCCTCAGGGTGAATTTCGCAAGCTTTTAACCTCAGATTCTACGAACAAAGAGGCTATTTTACGCAAAATTTTTAAAACGGATCGCTTTGGAGACATGACAAAAAAACTGGATGCAAAACGTAAGGAAGCCGAAAAAGATTTAGAACGCGCGAAGCAATTAAAAGAGCATTTACTGGGTCAAATTGCTGGGGCACTGCCACAACGATCATCTGTATTGTTTACTTGCATTGCAAATAACACGGAAAACATGCACCAATTAATGACTGCGCTTGAGCAGGAGCAAGCTTACTATATAGAAAGTATTCAAGTTGAGCAACATCGTTATGATGAGGCCTATGGTCACCATCAAAAGGAGCAAGAGCATTATAGTATGGCCAAGGCCCTCAATGAACAATTTGAAGAGCATGCTAACCGTCAAGAACGGCTGAAAATATTAGAGCAACAGCATAATATTTATGATGCAAAGGTACAGGAAATTAAACTTGCTGAGCAAGCAGACCGCCTTGTTATGTTCGAACAACAGTGTATGGACCTTCGTGCCGAGCAAAATCGTAAAGAACAGACCTATCAGCAAGCAAAAATAACGATACAACAAAAAGAGACACAATATAAAGTTGCTCAAGCATCATTCAATGAAGTAGAAGCCAAAGAACCTGAGCGTCAGCAAGTCTTACAGCAAGAATTAACGCTACAAGCACTTCTGCCGACGTTTGAAGCGTTTGAAGGGAATCGCCAACAATTACAAATATACGAGCATGGTGTTGGAACTGCAAAGCGAGCGGTTGCGGATAATCTTGCAATTTTACATCAGGAACAAGTCCAGCTACAGTATGTGACCGAAAAAATCGAGCAATACGAAGAACAAGTGCAGCCTTTTGCAGACTACTTGGAACAGCTACCGAAACTCCGTGAACAAGTTGCATTATTAACAAAAGTTGAGAAATATGAGCGAGCGGTTGCCTCGGCAGAACAGGCTGTTAATACAACGCAGCAGCGATATCAGGAAAATAAGCAGGAATTACAACAGTTAGAACAACAATGGATTGCAAATCTGGCAAGTATTTTAGCAGCGCAACTTATTGAAGGCGATCCGTGCCCAGTATGTGGGAGTACGACACATCAAATTACACATACTGAGCAAATAGAGTCTATTAATGATGCACAATTAGAAATAATAAGAGCGAAGTCTCAGTCAGATGAACGCACTTATTTTGAAAAAGAGGCAACTTTAAAATCGGCTAAAATACTTCTTCAAGAGGCAATTGAGCAAGTGGAAGCCAATGGTATTTCACAAGCAAATCAAACACAACTAAACTCTTCACTACGATATGTTGAGGAGCAAGTGGCACTGTTAAAAGTGGTTAATGATCAATTAGCTGTCTCACGAACTCAGCAAAAGAGTCAGCGTGAAAGGACACAGCAACTACAAGAGAAACAAACACAGTTAGAGCAGTATTTTGCTGAACAGCAAAAGGTGTTAACAAAACAGCAGATAATTGTGGAAGAGCAACAAAGGCATATACCTGAAAACATTCAAACATTACAAGCTTTACAACAAAAAATTGCTGAGGTAGGTGTACAAAAAAAAGCGCTACAAACAGCTTGGCAGGCTAGTCAACAAAATTTACAATCTGCTAAAGAAGCTGTGAGCAACGCAGTAATGGCGGAGGAACTAGCTAAAAAAGCTTATGAAGAGATTCACGCTAGTCTAAACGAAAAACGTGAGCAATTTTCAGTAAGTATGAAAGAAGTGGGTTTTGAAAGCTATCAGGCGTATGAAACGGCAAAGCGTAGCATTATGCAATTGGACACTTTACGGAAAGATTGTAATGATTACACTTTGCAACTACACACATTACAAATTCAAATTGCCGAAGGAGCTAAGCAGCTTGAAGGGAAAGAGAAAAAGAATTTAGCTCTATTAGAAGAATCACTAGCACAACTACGTGAGACATACGAGGTAGCATTTAATACATTGCAACGGACAAAAGCTTTTGCTGCAGCTTGTGGAGATTTTATCGTGAAAGTAGAAGAAACGGCTAAAGAAATACAATTACTTGAAAAAGAGGCGGGGCGTGTGAAGGAGCTCCATGCTTTATTGAATGGGCAAAATGTGAAAAAGCTTTCCTTTGAGCGTTATATTCAAATAAACTACTTAGACAAAATCACAGCAGCCGCAAATATTCGTCTGTACCATTTATCTAATGGGCAGTTTGAGCTTCGACGATCAGATCGATTGGAAAAGCATGCAAAACAAAGTGGACTTGGTCTTGATGTATATGATGCCTATACTGATCAAATTCGGGATGTCAAAACATTGTCAGGTGGGGAGAAATTTAATGCCTCTTTAAGTCTGGCGCTGGGCATGGCAGATGTCATTCAAAGTTTTCAAGGGAATATTCGAATCGATACAATGTTTATTGACGAAGGTTTTGGCTCGCTTGATGAGGAGGCATTGAATAAAGCCATTGATGCACTCATTGATCTACAAGAATCGGGTCGTATGATTGGCGTTATTTCCCATGTTGCAGAACTAAAGGCCTCTATGCCCGCTGTTTTACATGTTGAAAAAACCTTAAGTGGACATAGCAGAACACGGTTTGAAGTGAAATAAAGAAAAGGCGTTCCCTTATAGGATACGCCTTTTCTTTATTTTCTTCGAGTCATTGGGTTGGGAGTTGTTCCCTTTTTTGCAGCTACCACTTTCTTGACAATTGGAATCACTATAGGCGCTAATTTGACAGCAGTTTTTACGATTTTAGATACTTTCATGAATATCAGCTCCCTTTTACTATTAGTTCTACCTGTTTAACTCGAGGATGAAACATAATTACTAACGGATAACGCGTACAGCCTGAACAATATTCCAGATGATAATGCCAAGAGATACGAGTAAGTAAATCGCAAAAGCAGCCAACCAAATGATAATGAATGTACTGCCAGTTGCATCAGGTTCAAACGTATTGAATGACATTGACGAAAACAGGAAGACGATAAAGAAAATGATGCCGAACAGAAAAGGAATTAAATGCGATATAAGCGCTCGGATTGAATGGCGCTTCACTTCACTATCCTTTGACACGAAATAAACAATTAACGGCACAATAAAAGGTGCGAAAAATATACTGAGATAACTAAAGGCAGATAATATTTTTTGATTCTCCATAGTTGTCCCTCCTTATTTAAAATTTACGCATGAAAAACTCAAAAGTTTCAAAAATTAATGAAGAAATGGTTGTAATCACAAAAGTGTTTGCGTACAATGAGGATGTTCAAGCAAAATTAAGATGTAACGACCACAAGGGGAGCTGATGATGTCAGCTGAGACTGGGCACGTAATGCCTTTACTCTTCGAACCTGTAAGTTAAAGCTTGCGTAGGGATGTGGATAGAAACCGACACTTTTACGATGTGAGGCTCTGTCCTGGCATCGTTTTTTTATCTTCAATTAGGTTAGCGAAGAAAAGAGGAGTATCCTTTTTTAGTAGGTGCTCACAGGCCAACAGAATGAAGCTAAAGTCTCTAGGGGTGTTATGGATTTTGAAAGGAATTAAAGATGGTATCTTAACGTAGGAGATGTAGCAATGTAGCTACATTGGTAAAGATGCTACAGCCTAAGGTATTGTTGTATAAGCATATTTCAAAATTTGTACACCTATTAACAGAGGCATAATAGATTGCCAGATTGAGCACATCATATTTAAATAACTGATTTCTATTCCTGCTCTTGTATCCTACATCGGAACAAAGGAGAGAATAATATTATGGACAAAAAAAGACTATTAATGCTGGTGGAGATTGCGATTTTCGCAGCAGTGGGTCTTGTACTCGATCAAGTTTCTTTTAAAGTATGGGCACAAGGCGGCTCGGTTAGTCTCGTGATGGTTCCCATTATTTTAATGGCATTTCGTTGGGGGCTTTTTGCAGGGCTGACAACAGGACTACTTATTGGCGTTATGCAAACGATGTTCGGTGCGTACATTGTACACTGGCTTCAAGGTTTATTGGATTATGGGGTTGCTTTCACAGTAGTTGGTGTAGCGGCGCTTGTGCGTAAGCCTGTACTCGAAGCTGCAGCGAACGTAAACAAAAAGAAGATGGCTATTTTTATAATCATAGGCACTGTTTTAGCTGGATTTTTACGCTACTTGTCGCATACGGTTGCAGGAGCTGTATTCTTCGCAGAGTATGCTGGCGATCAAAACGCTTGGATTTATTCCATTATTTATAATGGAACATATATGCTACCAGCAACAATCTTAACTGCTATTGCAGGTGTTCTTTTATTCACAGCAGCACCACAGTTAATGCAACGAAAATCTTAATGTGTAAGCCGTCTGTTCCTATAGGGTACAGGCGGCTTTTCTAAGCTAATTAGCGCGTATTGTTCATCATTGGTTTGTGGATGTGATATATTAGAGTGTAGATATTAGATGAAAGGGACGTTAAAAATGATTGTAAAAACGCAAGAAGAGATTGAAGCCTTTAAAAAAATCGGTCGTATTTGTGCTGAAATTCGTGAAGCAATGAAGGCTGCTACAAAACCAGGTGTGACAACACTTGAATTAGATGAAATTGCAGGCCGTATGTTTGCGGAAGCAGGAGCTATTTCTGGACCAAAAGGTGAATATGATTTCCCAGGTTACACTTGTATTAGTGTTAATGAAGAAGTAGCACATGGTATACCGGGAAGCCGTATTATTCAAGACGGGGATATTGTCAATATTGATGTGTCAGGTTCGCTAAACGGCTATTTTGCTGATACTGGTATTTCATTCGTAGTCGGAGAAGGTTATGAAGATAAAGAAAAACTTTGCCGCGTAGCGAAAAGTGCTTTTGAACGTGCGATGACGAAAGTAAAAGCTGGTTCTAAATTAAACCAAATAGGGAAAGCTGTTGAACGTGAAGCTTATGCGAACGATTTAACAGTCATCATGAATTTAACAGGTCATGGACTAGGTCGCTCTTTACATGATGAGCCAAATCACATTTTAAACTATTACGATGCGTGGGACTCAACAATTATGAAAGAGGGAATGGTGTTAGCGGTTGAGCCGTTCATCTCAGCAAAAGCAGAGCATATTGTTGAAGCTGGTGATGGCTGGACATTCATTACACCAGACAAATCATTAGTTGCTCAAATCGAGCATTCGATTATTGTTACAAAAGACAAACCAATTATTTTAACAACATTAGATGAAGCATAATCAATAGAAAAAAATCCTGCTTACCATGTTATTTTTGGTAGGCAGGATTTTTTTTAATAAATTGTATACCAACAAGGAGCACACCGCATAAAAATAAGGCGGCTGTTGTCACGAGTAATTCATCAAAGCCATTATGTAACGCAATACCTATATAGGCCCAGATAAAAACACTCGGATACACAATATCGAAGTGATGAAAGCGAATATGTAGTGCTATGGCAACTCCAATAGTCAGTAAAATAACTGCCCAAAGTGGATTGCTAAGACCGAAGCCGTTCCATTCATACGATGTTAATGTAAAACTTGCATTTGTCATTAGAGTAAAAGTCGCCCAAGCGAGATAGATAGAAAATGGCACTCGACCTGTTAGCGCATTATTGCTAAGTGAATACGTATTGTACAGTAAAAATAAATAAATTACTAATATTAACGTACTGCAAAGTGACACGATAAATAATTCGTGATGCCAAAACACAATGGCAAACGCCTGCAATATACAAATGCTACTAAAGAGAACAGTCTGTTTAATAGTTGTCTTTTTGAAATTCATAACTAACCAATAGCCGAGTAAAAAGTAAACCACAATCCAAATTACATAACTAACATTAAAAGGCGCAAACATAACGGGAAAACGATTAGAGATTTCTAACGTAGATTGACCATTTATTTTTATGAAATAGGATGAAAAGGTTAGGATGAGTGCGACAATATAAGAAATTGTCATCAAAATAAATTGAGGCATAGTTTCCTCTCCCTTCCTGTTAAATTGTATAGGGAAAAGACAAATAAGTATAGGACTGTCACAAATTTTCTATTTTCATTATAGCGGAAATTGCCAATAATGTATCGTCTTGTTTCGTCAAATTTATCTACAATTTACCATTTGGATAGGCATCCATATATTTCTTTAGTACAATATGAATAGCTAAATTAAAGGAGTGAAGTTTTAATGACTCAAAATCTAAAAAATCTTGACCTATCGATTGAACTAGATAAAAAAATGTATAAAAAGAAATTAAAAGTACTCCAATATGAAATGTTAAATGCCCAGCAGTTTTTACTAAACAATAAAATCGGGCTTATTTTAGTATTTGAAGGTATGGATGCGGCAGGGAAGGGCGGTGCTATAAAACGTCTAATCGAACGCGTAGATCCTCGTGGCTATGTCGTGCACCCTATTTCAGCACCTCAGCCACATGAACTTCGCTACAACTATTTACAACGTTTCTGGAGAAAATTACCTCAGCATGGGCAAATCGCAATTTTCGACCGTTCCTGGTATGGTCGTGTGTTAGTAGAGCGTATTGAAGGATTCGCAACAAACAACGAGTGGACTCGTGCATACGAGGAGATTAACCACTTTGAAAAGCTTCTAACAGATGGTGATTATATTATCGTGAAATTCTGGCTTCATGTGTCAGATGAAGAGCAGCTAAATCGTTTTAAAGAACGGGAACAGGATCCTTATAAAGCATGGAAATTGACAGATGAAGACTGGCGAAATCGTGAAAAAACACCACAGTATATAGATGCTGCAAATGATATGTTCGATAAAACAGATAAAAAGAACGCCCCATGGATTTTAGTGGCAGGCAATGATAAGAAACATGCGAGGGTTCAAGTTTTACAAGAAACCATTGCACATATTGAGCGTGAAGCACAAAAACGTGGTTTACATTTAACAAATGTTTTAGATAAAACCTATTTAGAAGATACTGAATCCTCTAGTATGGAAATGTTGCAAGTGCAATCGGATAAAGAGGAAAAAAATTAAATAATCGGATAGATGCTGTGATAACAAGACATGAACAATATTAGTTGTAGCAGCATCTTTTTTTACATACAATAAAGTAAAACGGGGATCTTTCATCCCCACTGATTGTAGTGGAAGCATCGGTTTTTTGTCAGTTAATCGCTCACCTAACTGACTCATATTGACCGTTGATGCGGGATGAACATATACTGACTATTATTGGAAGGCTAGTGTGGAGATATGGTGCTTAAAATTTGGAATCTATTGAGGAAAAAGGGTGGAAATGTGGTATCGATTCAAGGGGGAAAATGCTACGTTCGCACATTCCAAGAACAAGATGCACAAAATTTAACTGGTCTCGTAAGTCGCAATAAATACTTTTGGTCTACATATGAACCATTACAACGACCTGAATACTATACAGTAGATGCTCAATATAAAAAAATTCAAGAAAGTTTGTATTTAATGGATTCAAAACGAGAGTTTTCTTTCGGTATTTTTGAGCTAGGTACAAATAACCTAATAGGGCATATTGCGCTTTATGCTGTAAAACGTTTACCGTATTCAAGTGCATTTGTTGGCTATGCGATGGATGAGATTTATGTAGGGAAAGGGATCGTAACAGAAGCAGTGGAATTGGTCGTGCGCTTTGCGTTTGAACAAATAGGCTTGCACCGAGTGGAGGCGTATGTTTCGACACAAAATAATGCGTCTATCCGTGTTTTAGAAAAATCAGGATTTCAACGAGAAGGACTTTTAAGAAAGCTTCTGTATATTAATGGGGAATGGGTAGATCACTATATGTATGCCTGCTTAGATGAATCCTAACGAAAATTGAAAAAGATGTGTCTATCATTCGAGATCTCGACGGATAGACACATCTTTTAAATTTTTATCCGTGTACGACTACGCGACTGTAAATCCTAACACTATGCACATTAAATTTCTTATATGACGAAAATAGTGTCAGTCACCATGTTGCACAGACATAGAAATTTTTATTGATTCGTGCCGTCTTCTATTAAATCAAGGCGACCTGTATTTGGATCGATTACTAAGCCGTGAACAGGCACACTTTTCACCATAAGTGGATGATTACGAATTGTATCGACACTTTTCTTCACACTTGTTGCTACGTCGCCGAAACCACGTAAAAACTCTTTTAAATCTATACCGGAATATTCCATCATTTTAATTGTTTCTGTGCTAATACCGCGATTCACCATTTTGGTTAGCATTGCTTCAGGATCTACTGCACTCATACCACAGTCATAATGTCCTACAACATAGACTTCATCTGCTTGTAGTTCATAGACAGCTACAAGTAAACTACGCATAACTGCACCAAAGGGGTGACTAACTAAAGCACCAGCACTTTTAACGATCTTAACGTCACCATTGCGTAAATTCATAGCTTTAGGTAACAGTTCTACAAGTCGAGTATCCATACAAGATAAAACAACGATTCGCTTATCAGGGTACTTTGTTGTAATAAAAGGCTCATATTTTTTCTCTTGAACGAAATCTCCATTAAACTCTAGAATATCTTTTAACATTGTCATGAAAGATTGCTCCCTTCCCTACAGAAATATTTTAGAGCAAAAATATAAATATGCAAATAATAATGACAATATTCGCGTAATTTTATGATAAAAAAAAGGAGTTTAGTAATTTATTTAGCGAATCGAAATAAAGATGTTACAAAAATGTGAAAAAACAGCTACGGTAAGTAGCTGTTTTGAATAGGCTTAGAATTTTTCGCTTGGCTTTGGATCTACAGTTACTGAAGATTTAGAATCTAAACCAACTTGTAGGTAGTGGATGAAGAATGCTACAGAAATTAATAAAACGACTGAAAAGCCAAGTACAGTTGTGATGAACATTGAAAAGCTCCTCTCTACTAATTAATCTACTAAATTGTTTACTTTCATTATACAATAGGTTGCTATGAAAATCTAAGGATAATTTATGACATCCATAACATACCTTGGCTAGAATACTATAAAACGGTGTCTATTTCTCTAGAAAGCCCAATTGCCATTACGGAAAATTGGTTCAATTTGACCATCTTCCATGATACCATCAATATTCATATTAGCAGAGCCAATCATAAAGTCAACATGTGTTAAGCTTTGATTGAGGCCGTGTGCAAGTAAGTCATCTGAAGACATGTCTTTGCCACCCTCAATACAAAATGCATAAGCGCTACCAAGAGCTAGATGATTCGAGGCATTTTCATCAAATAATGTATTGTAAAATAATAAACCTGATTGAGAAATAGGTGATTGATGTGGGACAAGTGCTACTTCCCCGAGATAGTGAGCACCCTCATCTGTTGCGATAAGTGCTTCTAAGATTTCTTGTCCCTGCTTTGCCTGTACCTCAATAATTCGGCCTTCTTTAAATGTTAATGTAAATTGATCAATAATATTGCCACCATAGCTTAAAGGCTTAGTGCTAGATACATAACCATTTACTCCTGTTTTTAACGGAGCTGTAAAGACTTCTTCAGTCGGCATATTTGCCATAAATGATTGCCCTTGCGTATTGATACTACTACCACCTGTCCATATATGCTTCGCTGGTAATGTGATAGTTAAATCAGTCCCTGTTGCAGTGTAGTGAAGTGTTTTGTATTGTTTGTTATTTAAATGATCAGCTTTGTCGTGTAATAGATGGTCATGTGCTCGCCAAGCATCTACTGGATTTTCTAGATTGGTACGAGTCGCGGCAAATATTGCTTCCCATAATGCATCCATTTGTTGATCTTCAGGAAGATTAGGAAAGACCTTTGCTGCCCAATTTTTTGAAGGGGCAGCAATAACTGACCAGCTAAATTTATCTGATTGCAGTAAGCTACGGTACTTTGCAAGAGCCTGGCTAGATGTTTTTTGGAAGGTCATAATTTTCTCGCGATCAATGCCTTTTAATAGGTCGGGGTTTTGCGACACGATACTTATAAACGCAGCCCCATGCTCTGCTAACCATTCACGTTCTTGAACTTTCCAAGGTGGAAAGAAATCGAATGAGTCTTTTGGTGCTGATTCATAACGTGTACGAACAAGCTCATCATCAGATATATCGACAAAAACCTGTTTTGCACCATTTTCATAAGCGATTTTAGTAATTTTTTGTGCTAGTTTTATGTTATCCGTCGAACAACTCATATAGAGATATTGATTTTTCTGGATATTTACTCCTACTTTTACGGCTAATTCGGCATAACGTAGTAAATTTGTGTCAAATGATAATAACAAATTCTTAGCTCCTTTCGAATATGGACAATTTAGTGTACTATTCTTAATTCAATATAATCAAATATGGTCGAAATGTGAATAAAAAGCATTTATTACATCGAAAAATTAGTGAATTACATTTATACTATATTATATCTTTATTTAAAAATATGGAAAAATAGACGACAATAAGAGTGTTAGAAGATTTGGAGGTTCTGGAATGGATATATCGTCAGTAGTAGGGTTAATTATAGCGTTTATAGCGCTATTAGTAGGGATGGTCATGAAGGGTGTAAGCTTAAGTGCTTTTTATAACCCTGCGGCTATCTTAATCATCATCTTCGGTACAATCTCCGCTGTAACAATTGCCTTCCCTATGAAGGAGTTAAAGCGTGTACCTAAGCTATTTAAAATTCTTTTCAAAGAAACTAAATTAGCAGATGATATTGAGATTATTAAAATGTTCTCACAATGGGCTGACTTAGCTCGTCGTGAAGGGTTATTAGCTCTTGAAAGTAAGGCATCAGAAATTGAAGACCCGTTTCTTAAAAATGGTCTTACATTAGCTATTGACGGTCAGAATGCAGATTATATACGTGACGTATTAACTGAAGAAGTAGAAGCTATGGAAGAACGTCATGCAAGTGGTTCTGCAATTTTTACGCAAGCAGGTACATATGCCCCAACATTAGGGGTACTTGGTGCGGTTGTAGGGTTAATCGCCGCATTGGCAGATATGAATGATATAGAAAAACTAGGGCATGCGATTTCAGCTGCCTTCATGGCAACATTATTAGGTATCTTTACCGGTTACGTACTTTGGCATCCTTTTGCTAATAAGTTAAAACGTAAATCAGCCATTGAAGTGAAGCAAAAACGCATGATGATTGAAGGCATTCTTTCTGTATTAGAAGGAGAAGCGCCGCGTGTTATTGAACAAAAATTATCTTCTTATTTAACGATGGAAGAGCGTCGTCAAATTTCTGGTGAAAGCGGGGCGGGCGGCCTTGGCAAAGAAAGCTAAGAAAAAAAAGCATGATGAACATATTGATGAGTCTTGGTTAGTTCCTTACGCTGATATTTTAACGCTGTTATTAGCGGTATTCATAATATTATTTGCATCAAGTTCGGTCGATCAAGAGAAGTTAGAAAAAATGTCAGCAGTATTCAGTCAGGTATTTGATGGTGGAACGAGTTTTCTAGAACAACCTTCACCGATTCAAACGCCTGATGCCCAAAATGATGAAACACCACAGCAAACACAGCAGAACTCAGCTTATCTAAAGGATCAGCAAGAGTTAGCGGAAATCAAGGACAGTGTTGATAATTTCATCGCGGTTAACGAGATGGAAGGTCAGTTTGCTACCGAAATGACAGATGAAGGTTTGTTAGTAACAATTCGTGATAGTATACTATTCGATTCAGGGAAAGCAACGATTAAACCAGAATATAAACCGATTGCTAAAGAACTTGCAGACGTACTAGTATCAGATCCTGCGCGTAGTATTTTAATTACGGGGCATACTGATAATGTACCGCAATCAAGTTTTGAATTTGCTTCAAACTGGGAATTGTCAGTTATGCGTGCAGTGAACTTCCTGAAAATTATAGTGGGGAGTAATGCGAATTTAGACCCAAGATATTTTAGTGCAAAAGGGGAAGGCGAATACAAAGCCATTGCTCCGAATGACACTGCTGAGGGTCGTGCGAAAAACCGTCGTGTAGAAGTGTTGATTCAACCACTTGTTGCAGAAGATGGATCAGCTACGAAAAATACACAATAAGTAATAAGAAAAGCTATTAGTGAAACGCTTTGCGCTCATAACTAATAGCTTTTTTCTAAATTATTTACGTAATGAGCCTAGTTCTGCAACAATTGCTTGCATTTCACTTGGGCTAAATGTGTCACGTTTCATAACCATTTCGTAGAGATAGACTAAATCTTCATAATTTGCTTCATCGAAATTCTCTGATTTCATCGCATCGACATTTACCATGCGAAGTTTATCTTTCATTTGATCAACCATATAAATAACATTTTCTTTTGATGCTATTGATAAATCCATTCATTTAAACCTACCTTTCGTAGTCCTCGCAAATATCATTTCATTGAATAAAAAAATTGTCAATACTGTAATTTGGGCATTGCTTTAAAAATATGTTGTTGTTGGGTAGAATAAAGGTAGCAAGTTGTTTATTTGTCATTTATAAGGGAATACATGTACACAAGTAGGGGGTTATTAATATGGGACAAAGTAAATTATTAGCATCTATCGTTATCGGTGCCACAGTCGGTGCAGCACTAAGCATGTTTGATCGCGCAACACGTGAAAAAACAGTAGCTACTACAAAAAAGGTGACTGCAGCAGTATCGTATTACGCTACGAATCGTGGCGAATTACAGGATTTAATTGAGGAAAAAGTGTTAGCTGCTCAAGTGCTCTGTGAAAGTGTTACAGAAAACGTCAACATGGTAGCAGAAAAAGTTGATGAATTTAAAGAATTACCTTCCACTATTCAGGGTATGATTAGTGATACAAAATCTGCCTTCTCTTCACCAAATAAAGAATAAGTTGTAGTTAAGGAGGGATTTGCATGGAAAAGAAAAAAGTATCAGCGAATACAGCATTTGGTTTTGTGAAATCGTTTGTCTCTCCAAATGTTGATTCTGTAGATATCATGACGTCAAAGGGCTTTGTACAAGATTTACTCTTACGTATACAACGCGTGGAAATATCGGCCCTTGCCGCACAACTCGCTTATTTCTTTTTACTATCATTCTTCCCACTACTTATTTTCCTCGTTACACTGTTACCATATCTAAATTTAGAAACGACGCAAGTCTATTCTTTTTTAGTGAATATAGTGCCAGATGAAGTATACAATTTAATTGAAAGTACATTAAATGAGGTATTAACAAATCGCAATAGCAGTTTATTATCCATTGGTGTTCTTGGTACAATATGGTCTGCCTCGAAGGGAATTAATGCATTGATCAGGGCTTTAAATAAAGCCTATGATACGGAAGGTAGGGTAGGCATCTTAGAGCGAGGGTTATCGCTTGTCTTTACAATTGCCTTTGTAATCGTCATAGTTGTTGCCCTTCTATTACCGGTTTTTGGACAACAAATCGGTCATTTTCTGTTTTCGATAGTTGGAATAGAAGAAGAATTTCAATCACTTTGGCATAATATACGCTTGTTCATGCCACCATTACTCATCTTTGTGGTATTAATGGGGATTTACTGGTTTGTGCCGAATACAAGTCCGCGCTTGAAAATAATGGGCGTGTGGCCGGGGGCGTTGTTCTCTACACTTGCCTGGTTGGCATTAACATACGGTTTTTCTTTTTATATTAGTAATTTTGGAAATTATTCTGCTACATACGGTAGTATTGGCGGTGTCATTATTTTAATGCTTTGGTTGTATTTTACTGGTATGATTTTGATTTTCGGTGGCGTTTTAAATGCCTCAATGCAAAAAAGAGCATTGCAAAAACAACATGATTAGTAACGTACATGGCAAAAAAATATAAACAGCCTCACTATCACAGTTCTGTGATGTGAGGCTGTTTTTCGTAAAAGGAATACTATTACTAGAGTTCAGGGAACGCTCCGATTACACATTTTTATTGAGCATACGTAAGCCATTTAATATAACAAGAATTGTACTACCTTCATGTCCAATCACACCTAGTGGTAAATCAACAACTTGTAAAAAGTTTGAGGCTATTAACAGGATAATGATACCGATAGAGAAAATGATATTTTGTTTTACAATACGTTGCATTTTACGCGATAGGCGAACAGCGTAGGCAATTTTAGATAAGTCATTTTTCATTAAAACTACATCAGCAGTTTCTAAAGCGACATCTGTACCTTCTCCCATTGCGATGCCAGTAGTCGCAGTGGCTAATGCTGGTGCATCATTAATACCATCTCCAACCATGCCCACATATTTATGTTGACGAAGAAGATTTTTCATTTCAGTAACTTTTGTTTCAGGGAGACATTCTGCTACATAATCATTCACACCGGCTTCTTTCGCAATGACCTTCGCTGTTTTTTCATTGTCTCCTGTGAGCATCACTACATTAATGCCTAACTCTTTTAGCAATGTAACGGCTTTTTTAGCTTCATTACGAACAGTATCCTTTAAAGCTGTGAGTGCAACGATGCCTTCGCTGTCGCGGATGAAAATAACTGTTTTTCCCTCTGCGGCAAGTAACGCGGCAGCACCATTTGCAAATGCGTGGGCTTCTTCTATGCCTACAAAATCTGGTTTGCCCACTAAATATTCCGTGTCATTGACAAAGCCCTTTATTCCCCAACCAGGAATGTCTTCAATAGTGGTCTGTGCATAATGCGTAATACCTTGTGCTTTTGCATATGAAGTGATTGCTTGTGCCAATGGGTGATTCGACTGTGCTTCGATACTCGCAAGGATGCTCATTGTCGTATTTCTATCCAATCCTTTACGAACGATGAAATCTGTTACGACTGGTTTTCCTTGTGTTAAAGTACCGGTTTTATCAACTGCTAATGCACGTAAAACACTTAAATGCTCTAAATGTAAACCACCTTTAAATAGCACACCATTTTTTGCACCATTTGAAATAGTCGCTAGTGTTGCTGGCATTATTGATGCGACAAGTGCACAAGGAGAGGCCACTACTAAGAGAACCATTGCTCGGTAAAATGTTGTTGTCCAGTCCCAAGCGAGTAAAAAGTGCGGAACAAACATCATAAGTGCAACAGTCAGTAAGACGAATTTTACATAAGTACCTTCAAACTTTTCAATGAATTGCTGAGAAGGTGATTTTTCACTTTGTGCACTTTGCACAAGGCTAATAATTTTTTGGAACAATGTTTCAGAATTTGGCTTTGTCATTTCCATTGTAATGGCACCGTTTAAGTTGACTGTTCCTGCAAATACCTCATCGCCTTCACGTTTAGCAACTGGGAGAGGTTCACCGCTAATAGCAGACTCATCTATAGAAGACTGCCCTTTGAAAATCACACCATCTGCTGGTACACGTTCGCCAGGTTTAATAAGGAGATGGTCACCGATCGTTAATGTAGTTACAGCAACTTTCATTGGTTCAAAGCCACCACGTACTAGCCAAGCTTCCTCAGGTTGCAAATTCATCAGTGCAGAGATTTCACGGTGACTTTTATTCATGGCATATGTTTCTAATGCGCCACTTACAGCAAAGATAAAAATCAGTATTGCTCCTTCTGTCCAGTATCCAATTGCTGCTGAGCCGATTGCCGCTAACACCATAAGTAGTTCAACATTCAACTTTTTCTCTGCGAGCGTTTCTTCAATGCCTTCTTTTGCTTTTGCAAAACCCCCAACAGCAAATGCAATAATATATAAAAGAACAGAAGCGGTTGTTTGGTTGTTCGTATCTAAACGCCATGCAAGTAAAATGAATAATCCAGCTACGATAGCAGCAATTAGTTCAGCATGTTCTTTTGTTTTCTCAATTAGAGTAATATTTTCTCGATTAGTATATTCCATCTTTATCCCTCCTGATAATGAAAATCAATATCAAAAACCTTATTAAACAAAGATAACATGCTTGTTTATGGTCAGAATTCAATTTAACTTTCTTTTATTTAATTTAGAATTATTATAACAAAGGGAATTGGAAAAAGAAAGTAAGAAGTTCGAAAGTATTGTAAAAGCTGGTGATGAAACATTCATTTATTTAATTCATTACCACAACTATAGAGATGCTTTCTGTTCCAGCTGAGGCTTTGCGACGGTGCCATCCGGAGTCAGCCTTAAACTTAGAGGGCATTTCTCCGTCTCAATCCATACATTATCGTTAGGCAATTTACTCATTGTTTTTCTAACCAGCTTTTTCATTAAATAGAAAAGCCATCTTTGTAATTTGTCCAGCATAGAAAAAGGCACAGAGTATTCACTAGGAATATTCTGTGCCTATAAATTTTGTGTATAAATAGCAATTAGCTATTTGTGAAAAAAGGAATAAAAAAGTATCGCTTATTTAAAAGTTAGAAAATACGTTCAGCGTGAAGCGCTAGTTTTTCTAAAGAAGATTTGTCCACATCAGCATGTAAAGAGTTGCCGTGAGAATCCATTGTCACAACTGCTGTGAAGCCTTCAACATTTAAGTGCCACATAGCTTCTGGAATACCAAATTCCATTAAGTCAACGCCATCTACACCTTTAATGCAGTCTGCGTAGTACTGAGCAGCACCACCGATTGCATTTAAGTAAACGCCACCGTGTTCGCCAAGAGCTTTTAATGTTTTTGGTCCCATACCGCCTTTACCAATGACAGCACGGATACCAAATTTTTTCATGATATCTCCTTGGTATGGCTCCTCACGGATAGAAGTAGTTGGACCAGCAGCCTTAACTGTCCAGTTGCCTTCTTCGTCTTTTGCCATTACTGGGCCACAGTGATAAATAACTTGTCCGTTTAGATCAACTGGTGCATCATGACTCATTAAGTGATGGTGAATTGCATCACGGCCAGTATACATGCGACCGGTAATAGAAACAACGTCACCCACTTTTAATGCACGAATTTGTTCTTCAGTAATAGGAGCAGTTAGTTCAATTACATCTGTTGAAGTTTCTTCTGTTGTTGCAGCAACTTCATTTTCTTTAAATGTAATTTTTTCACCATCTTGGTAGTGCCAGTTAATGATTTCAGCTGTTTCAGGATTAATGTCGATTGCCATACGACGGTATGCCCAACAGTTATACGCTACTGATACGTAGAAAGAAGCAGGGATACGGTGCATAACGCCGATTTTACAGCCTAGTAATGTTGCTTCACCGCCGAAGCCCATTGTACCGATACCGAATGTATTTGCAGTTTTTACTACATACTCTTCTAGTTTTGCAAGATCTGGATTTGGGTTTGTATCTTCTACATGACGGAACAATTGTTCTTTTGCAAGATCATATCCTGAAGAACGGTCACCACCGATTCCAACACCGATGAATCCTGCTGAGCAACCTTGGCCTTGTGCTTGGTATACAGAGTGAAGGATACATTTGCGGATTCCATCTAAGTCGCGACCAGCACGGCCTAAGCCATCAATCTCACATGGTAAGCTGTACTGAATGTTTTTATTTTCACAGCCGCCACCTTTAAGAATTAATTTAATTGTAATATAGTCTTTTTCCCACTGTTCGAACTTCATAACAGGTAGACCATCACCCAGATTATTACCACTGTTTGCACCAGTTAATGAATCAACAGCATTTGGACGTAATTTAGCGTCAGCAGTTGTGTCATTAATAGCTTTTTTAATGGCTTCTTTAATTTCTAATTGGTTTACCCCAACAGGCGTGTAAATTTTGAATGTTGGTAGCCCAGTATCTTGACAGATTGGTGATACATTATCTTCTGCCATAATAATATTATTTGAAATTGTGTCTAAACTCATTGCTGCGCGTGTGCCAGCATTTTCGGCTTCTTTGGCCTTTTTAATAGCACGACGCACGTCTTTAGGTAAGTTCGTAGACGTTTCTGTAATTAAATCATAAAGACTTTTCTCCAAAGTTTGTAGATTCATTTGGTATTGCCCCCCATAGAAAAAATTGATTATTTCCACATTACATTATACTCTTTTAAACTAATGAAAAAAAGAGTACTTCTAATAGTACTAGGAAATAAGCAGGATTCATAGAAAAGATACTTGCTGAAAAAGAACGTTTGTTCTAAAATGGTATTAAATCTACTTTAGGGGGTACGTGTATGTCTGTAAAGAAACTTGAATTACCTGTAGCATTTGAAAAATTTAGAGAAGTAATCGAAGAAACGATTCAACCATTTATAAATATAGAAACGGAACAACGGAAAACATCTTTCTTTGAAAGTAAATTTGAAGGGGAGCCTTATTTCCCGCTGACAATGGCATATCCGAAAAATGCTGAAGGGCAACCGTTAAAATTGTTAGCGCAAATTAATTTCGCAGATGTACCGAAACATGTACCAAACTTTCCGACAGAGGGTATTTTACAATTTTATATCGATGCACATGATGATGTTTTAGGAATGGATTTTGATAATGGCCAAAATCAACAAGGTTTTCGTGTCATCTTCCACGAACAAATTGTGGAAGAGGAGTCACAACTTATACAAGACTTCTCATTTGTCGATTTGAACAAAGAGGACATGTATTTCCCAGTGGAAAAAGAAATGGCTTTGTCTTTTGAAACAGGCTATGAGCCATTATCTGCAAATGATTTCCGAAGCAATACGCAGTATGCAACGATAGTAAATGATATAGAAGACAATGATGATGTAGAAGACGAGTTTTATGAAACGTTGGATAGTACAGGTCATAAAATCGGAGGGTATCCATTTTTCACACAAGAAGACCCAAGAGCATATGGAGATTATACAGATTCTTTGATTTTACTATTACAGGTGGATAGTGAAGGAGATCACATTATGTGGGGAGATGTCGGCGTAGGTAACTTTTTTATTACAGAAGATGAGCTGAAACGAAAAGATTTTAGCAAGGTTCTCTACAATTGGGACTGCCATTAACAAAGCAAGCGGGCTATAACACCCGCTTGCTTTTTAGCATTATTTTTCACGAGCGTTGAATTGCTCCATTTTGTCTTCTAAATCATCCATCATTTGAATTAAACGATCAATATCCTCTAACTCAGTTGTTTCAGGATCGATGGCATCTAAAACTTCTAAGAAAATTTCAAGACGTTCTTTTAAATAGGTCACTTGTTGTTCTTTATCAGTGATTGGCTTTGACATGCATACACCTCATTTCATCCATTCCATAGTAGCCGATTTTATGCTAAATTTCAATGCTTAGGCGGGCACCTAGGACTTAGTAATTATTTTGAAAAATAATTAAACAGAATATTTACAATATTGAGATGCTGTGTTAAATTTGTATTAAGAAATAGTAAAGGGGCTGATTAAAGAAAACGGTGTACTCTAACTCGAAAAGGAGGGAGTTTAAACAAGTAATCGGTGATGTGAAAAAAACCGAAATTCGTGTTTATACAAGTTGAATGGAGATAAGTGTTAGTTAAGCCTTAGCGTAAAATCACATGTGGTGAGCGCTAAGGCTTTTTGGTATGCTGTTATGTGGAAGATGAATTGATGTTGGAGGAAAAAATGACGTACTTCTCAGATTACAGCAGAAAAAGATTTGCTATTTTAGTGTTAATTGTATCTATTTCAGGTTTTTCGCAAGGCATGCTTTTACCACTTATTTCGATTATTTTTGAGCGTGATGGTGTATCCTCCGCATTAAACGGTTTAAATGCGACAGGTCTATACATAGGAACTTTATTGATTTCACCGTTTATCGAACAACCTTTACGAAAATGGGGCTATAAGCCAATTATTTTAATTGGAGGGGCATTTGTTTTCGTCTCACTCATTGTGTTTCCTTTATGGAAAAGTGTGACTTTCTGGTTTATTCTACGTTTACTGATTGGCGTAGGGGATCATGCCTTGCACTATGCGACCCAAACGTGGATTACTAGCACTACTGATCATAAAAGCCTAGGAAAGGGTATGGCGATTTATGGTTTGTCCTTTAGTATGGGCTTTGCAGTTGGACCATTGATGGTACGTCTTATCCAAATTGCAGAAGCTACACCATTCATTGTGTCATCTATTCTGTGTTTATTGGCATGGTCATTTGTCTTCTTGTTACGCAATGAAAAACCAGAGCGTTTAACTGGTGACATGAATGCAAGGGGATGGAATCGCTATAAATCCGCAATTTTATTTGGATGGATTGCATTTTTAGGGCCATTTGTTTATGGATTTTTAGAATCTTCATTGAACGCCTTATTCCCTGTATATGCATTGCGTAAAGGTTTTGAAGTCGATATGATTCCGATAATTTTATCGGTCTTTACGTTTGGTGGTATTTTAACGCAAGTGCCACTTGGCGCACTAGGTGATAAAATCGGACGGCGCTATGTTCTGATGACAGGATCATTTGGGGGAGCCATTCTATTTGCTATTGCAAGTTTTTTAGAACATTCACAGATGGCAGTGGCTATCGCATTTTTCTGCGCGGGGACACTTGTCGGTTCGATGTTTTCACTGGGCATTACATATATGGCTGATTTAACACCGAAGGAACTGCTACCAACCGGAAACCTTCTTTGTGGAATTGCCTTAAGTATTGGTAGTTTAACAGGGCCATTTTTAGGCGGCATTTATTTGGAATTCGTAAAAGATTATAGCTTCCTTTTACTGGTGGCACTGTTATTGTTCACAGTTGCACTTGTTTTATTCGTATTCGGGAGACATAAAAATAAGCGACCTTTGACAGTTTAATGTCAGGGTCGCTTTTGTATGTAAAATAAAAAGAGCGGGGCTCATCTCCCGCTCATAAAAACAAAAAACGCCCAGCAAATCCGTGCTGTAATGGCGTTTTTCGGTGTGACACGGATGTTCCGTCCATGCCACGTAGGTTTGGCACCTAAGAAGTTATTATACAGAAAAGCTGAGCGGAAATCAAATCCCAATATTTTTTATGCAATCCGACCTATGATAGTATTGCAGATGTGCAGGAAAGTTATGCAACAGGATTTTTAGGTACAGGAGCAGGTGGGGAGAACAATGAACAGACATGGAGGTACTAACTGAAAGATAATAAAGATAATATTCAAGCTATCTATACTCAAATTTTCAACACAATTGAATCAGTTACTTATTGATTAATAATATTAAAAGGGCATCTCAAATTATCTGAGACGCCCTTTTTTATTACTTACTCTTTAACACAAGCTTTGTGACACATTCCACCTGTGCAGTCTGTGCAAACATATCAACCGGTTGAATGTATTCGACATCATACAGCTTCGATAATTCTTGTAAATCCTTTGCCAAAGTCGAAGGGTTACACGAAGTATATACAAAGCGCTGTGGTTTTAGCTTAAGAACAGTACGTATAAATTCAGGTGCAAGGCCTGTGCGTGGTGGATCAACGGTAATAACATCAGGTGTGAAGCCTTCCTTACGCCACTTTGCTAAGACGCTTTCTGCTGTACCGACTTCGTATTTTGTATGTTTAAAGCCATGATTGCGTGCATTTTTTCGTGCATCTTGAATGCTCTCCGGAATGACATCCATACCACGAACCTCTTTCGCTTTATCCGCTAGCCATAAGCCGATTGTACCAACGCCGCAGTAAGCATCTACAACAGTTTCATTGCCTGTTAATACCGCTGCTTTTTTGATTTCATCATATAAATGAACGGTTTGAGATGGGTTCAGTTGGAAGAAAGCACGAGCAGATAAATCAAATGCTAATTCGCCAAGTTCCTCATGAATGGTTTCTTTACCATTGAGGACAATTGTTTCATCGCCAAAAATCAATGATGTTTTCTCACGGTTAATATTTTGCGCAATTGACACGATGCTCGAATCAATTTTTTTAATACGTGTAATAAGCTCAGCCAAATGCGGGATATCCTTACGTGTCGTCACGAGTACGACCTGTGTTTCTCCAGTGCGGACTCCTGTACGCACAACGATTGTACGCACTAACCCATCAAGCGTTCGACCATCATAAATCGTAATATTTAGCTTCTGCAAAATTTTACGTGTTGCGACTGTAATTTTCGATGTGATGGGGTGTTGAACCAGACAATCATTAATATTGAGTAGTTTGTTGCTACCTTCTGCGAAAAGCCCTGCATACACACGTTTGCCTTCTTTTCGTACTTGGAATTGACTTTTGTTACGATAGTTCCATGGATTATCCATACCCAATGTTTTGCGGACTTCAACAGTCTCAGCTAAAGGTTTTGCGTAGCGTTCCAATGCTTGGATAACGATATCACGTTTTTCAATTAGTTGTTTTTCATAAGTCATATGTTGAAGCTGGCAGCCTCCACATTCATTATAAATAGAGCAAGGTGCTTCCTGACGATACTTTGAAGTTTTACGAATCGTAAGAATTTCTGCTTCGGCGAAATTATGTTGTGTTTTTGTGACTTGGGCAATAATTTCTTCTCCAGGAATAGCGCCCTTTACGAAAATGACATTGCGTTTGTAAAAGCCGACTCCTTCACCATTAATGCCCAGTCTTTTTATTGTTAATGGGAATTTTTGTCCCACTTCTATTGCTGTTTGTTGCGTCAAGCGTTCCACGTCCTTTTAACCTTATTCAGCAAAAATCTCTCTTATTATAGAGAGATTTTTGCACACAGTATTCAATTCACTACCGGTAAAGAGCTGCTGAATAAAGTTAAGCTTCCGGCGGATGTCACAGATTTTGAAATCGATAAATCGTCATTTCAAAGTCTGGACGTTAATACGTCAAGACGTTTGTGATTGAATGTCATCTCCCCATTATAACTAAGGAGTGGACGATTGCAAAGCGACAGGGAAATCTTCATATTCTAATACTAAATCGTCGAGCGATAAAAACGTATAACCTTGCTTCTTAGCTTCTGCAATAAACATTGGTAAAGCTTCGGCGTTATCCTGTGCCACGGTGTGCATTAAAATAACAGCACCAGGGTGAAGTTGATCCATTAGCGCATTGTACGCATAATCGGCTCCACGGCGTTCATCTTTTAACCAATCCTTAAAGGCAACCGACCAAAAAATATGACGATAGCCCTCGGCATTGCCGACCTCTAACACTTTAGCATTGAATATACCTTCAGGTGGGCGAGTATATGTTGTACGATCAATACCTGTTAATTCCCGCAGTTTTCCATCAAATTTCCGCCATTCTGCACGCATGCCATCTCGGGTTAATCTCGCCATATTCGGATGACCATAGGAATGGTTGCCGATTGTATGTCCATCTTGCACCATGCGTTTTACAAGATCGCTGGCGCTTTCTAAATAATGTCCAGTTAAAAAGAAAGTTGCAGGAACTTTTTCTTTTTCCAATGTATCCAATATACTCTCTGTAAAGCCATTCTCGTAGCCATTATCAAAGGTTAAATAGGCCACTTTTTTGTCAGCTTTTCCTTTATAGATAGCACCATACTGATTTAGTAGTTTATCTAACTGTGCTCCTGCCTCTGCTTGCTCACCATCTTTCGCTCGTTTAAAACCCCAATGATATTCATCAGAACCAGAAGCAAAAAACGGATTGAAGCTAATTGCAGCGGCAATAATAAAAGTTGCGATTACTGCACCTACTATATGTTGTCTCCACATAAAAACGCATCCTTTCTTTTTCCTTAGGATGCGTTACTTTCAAAAAATTATCCTAATCAAAGGACAACAAAACACCTTGCTTTATAGATTTTTTATAATATATCTTCAAGTGCCTCTTTCAAAAAAGGGTACTTAAAATCAAAATATTGTTTTTCCAATACAGAAGGTAGCACACGCTGACCTTCTAGGACAAGTACACTTTGCTCACCAAGAGCGAGGCGCATCACAAAGCTGGGTACAGGCAACCAATGACGTCTGCCCATGACTTCAGCAATTGTTTTGCCAAATTCCTTCATGTTTGTAGCGTTTGGTGCTGTAACATTAAAGGGTCCGTGAATGGTTTTATTTGTAATAGCAAAATAAATTGCTCGTGCAACATCCTCGACATGTATCCATGAAAGCCATTGTTCACCTGAACCAATTGTGCCTCCAACGTGCATTTTATAGGGTAGTAGCATAGATGGAAGTGCACCATTATCACGTCCTAAAATAACGCCGAAACGTGCAAGTGCCACTCGGACATTTAATTTTTCTGCCCGTTTAGCATGGCGCTCCCAATCATATACGGTCCTTCCTAAAAAATCTGTCGCGTAGTCATTAAAGTTCTCTGAATAGCATTCGCTGGTAGAAGGTGGGTATATTCCGACTGCACTGGCATTTACGAGTACAGTAGGTTTCTTCGGAAGCTCCTCCATTATACGGACAATTTCTAGCGTAGCATCCATTCGGCTCGTATATATGACTTTCTTTTGTTTTTTTGTCCAACGTCCATTATTTAAAGAAGTGCCAGCTAAATTGATAATTGCATCGATATTGTCTAGCTCTAGTTCTGGTCTAGCTCCATCTGTTAACCATTGTACATAATGAATGCCGTTTTCGTAGCTGGATTTATTACGTGTTAAAATAAATATTTGATGTCCATTATCTTGTAACAGCTTTGTAAGTGACTTCCCAACAAAGCCTGTACCACCTGAAATAGCGATATTCAAATGAATTCCTCCTATTTCCAATACTCTACCTACACTATACACAATCCTAAGTAAAAAGAAAAAGATGTTATAATGAATGACATAAAGGGGTGTTTCATTATGCGTGTTATCACAAAAATTGCGCGTCAAAAAAACAATCCAGATCGCTATAATATATACGTAAATGAAGAATATGCTTTTCCTGTAGATGAAGCGATTATTATTCAATTTGGTCTGACAAAAGGGAAGATACTTGAAGAATTCGATATTCAAGAAATAGCCTACGAAGATGAAATTCGAAAGGCTTTTAATAAGGGGCTAAATTTCCTTTCCTATCAAATGCGTAGTGAGCATGAGGTAAAGAAAAAACTCCTCTCTTTAGAGTTTGGGGAAGCAGTTATTTTAGAAGCCATCCAAAAGTTAAAATCATATGGTTTTTTAGATGATGAAACCTATTCTAAGGCATTGCTTGATACGAAAAAGGCCACGATGAAAAAAGGGCCTCGAGCAATTCGGCAAGATCTTATTAAAAAAGGAATTGATAAAAACTTACAAGATGAAGTGCTAGACACTTATAGCCGTGAGGAACAGGTGAAGCTCGCAACTCAACTGGCAGAAAAGGTTATACGCTCAGAAAACAAGAAAACGCCGACGCAAATTAAGGCTAAAATTCAAGATTTTCTTATGCGAAAAGGTTATTCATTTAATATTGTGGATGAGGTGCTTAGTCATGTGGAAATTGAACAAGCGGAAGATGAATGGCAGCAGTTACTCGATGTGCAAGGCGAAAAAGTTTGGAAAAAGTATGTATCGAAGTATACTGGTTATGAACTTAAAATGAAAACGAAGCAGGCACTCTATCAAAAGGGATTCCCTGTTGAAGTAATAGATCGTTTTATAGCAGAGAAGGAGAATGAAGAATGAACGAAAAAAACTATGCTGCAATGACAGAGCATGAGTTACGTGAAGAAGTAGCAATGTTAAAAGAAAAAGCACGTAAGGCAGAACAGTTAGGGATCATTAATGAATTTGCAGTGTACGAGCGTAAAGCATTAATGGCAGCTGCTTATTTAGTGGATTTGGCTACTATTGTACCTGGTGAGTTATACCGTGTTGATGGTTCTGATAACGATTATTTCCAAGTGGATTATTTAAAAGGACGCTTTGCTTGGGGCCATCGTTTAGGCGGAGACAAGTATCAGGAGGCTCTACCAGTTTCCATATTATCACCAGTAAAGGTGGGTAAGTAAATGCAGGAAAAAATAGAACAGCTTACAGCAGAGTTACTTACAAAAAACCCACAAATGTCAGCAGGTCGTGCGCTTGTTTGGATAGAGCTTTTATGGAGCGATTTTGAATCTACTGCTGCAAAGGCTGGCTATGACTATAGAGGTGCCGATTACACGGAAAATTTAGTGCGCCAATTAATTACTAGTTATGGTGATAAGCTACATGAATTTGCGGGCCGTAATCCCAAATATGCACATTTACTTGATGTAAGTGATGATATGATGCAATAAATAAGAGGCTGGGACAAAACTTTAAATTTTAAGAAAGAGAAGCAAAGGTATCATTAATTTTTTGCTATCTAAAATGAAGAAAAATTTAGACGTTCTTCCTTTTGGCATAAAAAAAATTAGAAGAGAGCACTAGTTGATGGTAGCGGAGGCGGCGACTCTGGGGATTAGCGTGACGCCTGATACTACAGGCTCAGGCCACGCCCCCGGAAAGCGTCCGCCGTAGTGGACATCAACGTTCACAGCAAAAAAGTGTTAGATAGACATCAGTCAATCTAACACTTTTTCTCTTTTGTCCCAGCTTCTTCCTTTTAATTACTGGCGCCGATTTGTAATTTTTTCTGCAGCTTATCCTCGGTGAAAATCCAGCCTGTATAAGAAGTAATAATTTCGTTGTCATCGTCTAAGTGAGCAACAGCAACGAAAGGATAGCGATTGTCACTACGGTATCGAAGATCAATTAATCGTACTTCTGTTAAGCCATTTTCAAGCTCGGAAATTTCCCAACGATACAATGGTGAGAACGATATAAATGCATCGAGATTAGGGTCTTTCATGGCAGCTTCAACGGTAGCTGTTTTAGGTAGCGGTTTAATCTCGAATTTATCGTAAATATTAACAGTTCGCCCATATGCACGTCCCACATAATAATGGGTTTTGGATTTAGCAGCGATACGCCAATGGAAGAAACGCATTGTAGGTGCTACAATGACATAATCTTCATCTTGGATGGTATTGTGTACGGCTTTTTTTACGGCTCTTTGTGTTGCAAAGCGTAAAATATAGTAGCCCACAATAATAAGATACATGATGCTAAATGTCCAAACAGGGTTTGCACCAAATGCCCAAAGTAATATGCCAAGACAATGTAGGGAAAAAATTATAGGATCAAATGTATTGATGACACCAAGTGCCACCCATTTTCTTGAGAATGGCCGAATAGCTTGCGTTCCATATGCATTGAAAATATCGACAAAAACATGTAGCGCTACGGCTAAAAATGTCCAAAGCCATAAATGAAACACATTTGCGTCTTGAATAATAAAAGCTAAAACCAATGTAATTAAGATTGGCCATATAGCTACAGCTGGTAATGAATGTGTGATGCCACGGTGGTGTCGAATATAAATAGCGTTATTACGCAGCTTCAACACGGTATCGACATCAGGTGCTTGAGAACCAATAATGGTGCCTGCCATAACAGCAGTAAAGGTCATTGTATGGTTGGCTACCACCGGGTCAACCAAGGCAAGGCCACCAAGGGCTATACCCATAACGAAATGTGTGCCTGAATCCAAAAATATCCACTCCTAGTATGCATTAAAAAAGAGTACAATTTGCATACATGTATATTTCAATAATGGTAATGCTTTTTACATTTTGTAATCGATGTCATGGCATTCATGCCACATGCTCGGCGGCACATAAATTGCCGTCACGCACGAATGGCTTTTCTTAATTGTATACCCTTTCTGTCATAAATTAAATCGTAAAAATACTGGAGGTCACTGTGAATTATCCATATGTAACAGAATTTCGACAATCTTTAGTCAATTGGTTTGAACAAGAGAAACGAGATTTACCCTGGCGGCATACTAAGGACCCTTATAAAATTTGGGTATCAGAAGTTATGCTTCAGCAGACACGAGTTGATACAGTTATTCCTTATTACAATCGTTTTATTGAAAGTTTTCCAACATTGCAATTATTGGCGGAAGCACCACAAGAATATTTATTGAAGCATTGGGAGGGCCTTGGCTATTATTCACGCGCGCGTAATTTACAAGCAGGTGTACGCGAAGTTTTAGAAAACTACGGTGGTATTGTCCCAGACAATCGCCATGACATATCGAAGCTTAAAGGCGTTGGTCCATATACTGCTGGTGCTATATTAAGTATTGCCTATAATAAGCCTGAACATGCAGTCGATGGCAATGTTATGCGTGTTTTAAGTCGTGTGCTTAATATTCATGATGATATTGCTGTGCCGAAAACGAAGAAAATTTTTGAAGCGGCAGTTGAGGATTTGATAGATCCTGCGCACTCATCTTCCTTCAATCAAGGCTTGATGGAGTTGGGAGCACTCATTTGTACACCAACATCTCCAAAGTGCTTATTATGCCCAGTGCGAGATTACTGTACGGCCTTTCATGAAGGATTTCCGGAAAAACTACCAGTAAAATCAAAAAAAACAAAAATGAAACATATTTATTATAATGTCTTCGTTTGTGAAGATTCCACTGGTCGATTATTAATGGAGCAACGCCCTGAGGAAGGCTTGCTTGCTAATATGTGGCAGTTTCCGATGATTGAACAAGGAGAGGATTGCATTGAAACTTTTACAAAACTCTATGGTGTGCAAGCACAAGAGCAACAAGAGATTTTAATGTTTAAGCATATATTTTCCCATCTAACATGGCACATTAATAGTTATTATATGAAGTGTACGACTACATTAAATGGTCAATGGCTGACACGCGAGCAAATTGAGTTATTACCAATGCCTGTTCCGATGCTGAAAATTTGGCAAAAAATAAAATAAAAAATTAATAAGCATAAAATTAATCACCTCGGTACACAATAATGAGCGTGGAGGTGAATCAATGATGAAGAAAAATCAAAACAACCAGAATTTCCAACCAAATAAAAACATGCAACGTCAAAGTGAAGAATTTGGTTATGAAACAGACGTAACTGAAGTGCAAAAGCAAAACGCTAAAGCTGAGCAAAAAAAATCACAAGCTTCAGGCAACTACACTAACAACAACAACCAAAATGCAAGCGAATAATCACTTTGTAACTGCATAATTGCATTTACCTTCTAAAGGAGCTGTCTTACAATCGAAAAGATGAAAAGACAGCTCCTTTAAATTAATTAAGCGGGGATACCGCTCTTAGATGCATCGCAAAGAGAAGCGCCCAGGAAGCTAAGCGACATGTCGTTTCTGGTCCTTAAGGGTCTACCAGTTATGCTTTAGTAAAAAAATTCCAATCTAGAAGTTGTTAGGATGAAATTTGCTTTTAAATTACGAAAATTTGTACATAAACAAAAGGGCACAATGAAATTTATGGTTTTCAACTACACCTTTCGCGTACAGATTGCTATAATATACTAGAGACTGCTAGATTTAGGTAGCATAGACGAAAAGGTGGGCTTCAAAAATGGCAATACCGGTAGAAGGAGAAACGATACAAATACATAGTTATAAGCACAATGGCCGCATCCACCGTGTTTGGCAAGAAACAATGGTTTTAAAGGGAACCAAAAATATCATTATCGGTGCGAATGAACGAACACTTGTGACAGAATCCGATGGTCGTACTTGGCTAACGAGAGAGCCTTCTATTTGTTATTTCCATGCGGAGCACTGGTTTAACATCATCTGCATGCTGCGTGAAGACGGTGTGTATTATTATTGTAATCTAAGCTCACCATTTGTTTTCGATAATAATGCGATTAAATACATCGACTATGATTTAGATATTAAAGTTTTTCCTGATATGTCGTATACCCTTTTAGATGAAGATGAGTATGAGCAACATCGTCAGGAAATGTCTTATCCCGATGTTATCGACAAAATTTTAAAGCGTAATGTTGATAAATTAATTAGCTGGATTCAACAAAAAAGGGGACCCTTTGCACCGGATTTCATCGATGCTTGGACGAATCGCTATAAGTTTCAGCTCGATATGCAAGCAGATGATTATTAGTAAAACCTATTAGTTTACCTAATAGGTTTTTTAATGGGCAATCCATAATTTTCGATGCAAGATGATGTCCATGGACTAACAGAAGTCAAAGTCTTTAAATAGTTCACGTAAAAGTTGTATTAACTGTACTTCATACGAAATATTGCTATAATACGTAAAGGCATTCACTGTTGAATGTCTATTTTCTTTTTTGTGCTAGACATTTCTGCTATAAATTTGAGGTTCTATTATTCAAACAACTATTTAGGTCCCCTCAACAGCATGGACTAAAACGATGCATTCATGCTGGTAATGCATCAGTTTTATCTACGAGTACGTGAACTAGCATTAATGCGCTTTTCAAATAAGGATGTGATGAACATTGGGTAGCATGAAGCGTTATATGCGTTTTGTTAAACCTTATACATGGGAAATTATTTTAACGGTATTGATAGGTATTGTGAAATTTGCCATCCCGTTATTTATTCCATTACTCATAAAAATTGTGCTAGATGATATTATCGGTGCAGAGGATCTAACGGATACAGAAAAGACGAAGGAACTGTTCTACTGGCTAGGCGGCACGATTATTGTGTTCTTTATCATTCGTCCACCAATAGAATATTATCGTCAATACTTTGCACAGCATGTAAGTAACAAAGTACTTTTTGATATTCGCAAGGAAATTTATGCACATTTACAGCGACTAAGCTTGAGATATTATGCAAACACAAGAGCTGGCGAAGTTATTTCACGTGTCATTAACGATGTGGAGCAAACTAAAACATTTGTTATGACAGGTTTGATGAATGTATGGCTAGATTTAGCGACAATTGTTATCGCGATCGCTATTATGTTTGCAATGGATATTAAACTTACACTAGTAGCACTGGTTGCCTTTCCTTTCTATGCGTTAAGTGTGAAATATTTCTTTGGTAAACTGCGTGAGTTAACGCGTAAACGTTCACAGGCTCTTGCGGGCGTACAAAGTTATTTACATGAACGTGTAGCTGGAATGAGTATCATTAAGAGTTTTACGCTTGAGAAGCATGAACAAAAATTATTTAATGAGGCAAATGGTGACTTTTTAGAAAAGGCATTAGACCATACAAAGTGGAATGCTAAATCCTTTGCAGTTGTCAATACAATAACCGACGTTGCACCACTACTTGTTATTGCCTACGCTGGCTATCAGGTCATAAATGGGGATCTTTCGGTTGGAACTATGGTAGCTTTTATTGCTTATATTGAAAGACTTTATGGACCACTTCGTCGATTGGTCAGTTCATCGACAACTTTAACGCAATCTATTGCGTCAATGGATCGAATGTTTGAGTTGATTGATGAGCCTTATGAAGTGAAAAACAAAGAAAATGCCTTGGAGTTACCGCGTGTAAGAGGTGAGGTACGCTTTAAAAATGTGTCGTTTCAATATGAAGCAGACGGTTCGCCAATTCTAAATGATATCCACTTCACCATCAATCCTGGAGAGACGGTTGCATTTGTTGGCATGAGCGGCGGAGGGAAATCGACAATTATCAGTTTAATCCCTCGTTTTTACGACACAACGGGTGGATCAGTTTATGTGGATGGCTGTAATGTACAGGATGTAACTTTACATTCACTGCGCTCTCAAATTGGAATAGTCCTTCAAGATAATATTTTATTCAGTGACTCAGTAAAAGAAAATATACTCATGGGAAAACCGGGTGCAACGGATGAGGAAGTGATGGCTGCAGCAAAAGCTGCTAATGCACATGACTTCATCATGAGTTTGCCAGATGGCTATCATACAAAAGTCGGTGAGCGTGGTGTGAAATTATCAGGTGGACAAAAACAACGTGTTGCCATTGCCCGTGTATTCTTAAAAAATCCACCAATTTTAATATTAGATGAAGCAACATCGGCACTTGATTTAGAAAGTGAAGCACTTATTCAAGAATCGCTTGATCGACTTGCTCATGATCGCACAACCATTATTATTGCTCATCGACTTTCTACGATTACCCATGCTGATAAAATTCTTGTTATTGATCATGGACAACTTATTGAAAAAGGGACACATGAGCAACTGATGAAAGAGCAAGGCACATATTATAATTTATTTCAGGTTCAACACTTAGATTAAAATGAAGAAGCGATAATAGAACTACCCCGTAAATGTTAGTCATAAACTAACATTCATGGGGTATTTTTTATGGTCAATTTAACTGCCTAAAAGAAAATATTTCTGGCGTGTCTTTATCTAGAAGAAAGTAACTAGATGAATCAACCCCAAAAAATATTTCAAATTTCTTGTCAAACGATTAAATAAATAGGTTTTATATTGGCATTTTAATCAATGTAACTTTAACAAATTGTTATTAATTTTCTAAAATACTATCGTTAAAATAAGAGAAAATTAACAGTATGCAAAAAAAGTAGAAATTTATTGATAATTGCAGAATAATAATGATTGAAAGAGAGAGAATTATTAGTTAGAATTATCTGAAAATAGGGAATTTAAAGAAAGTTAGTGTATTATATTCTATAAATTAGAATATTATTAAAATATTGGTAGGGTGGAGCGATTGAATATGCGAAAAAAGCTGTTAGAAATAAGAGGTTTAAAGACAACCTTTTTCACAGATGATGGACAGATTCCTGCCGTTGAAGATATTGATTTTTCGGTTCATGAAGGCGAAATTTTAGGGATAGTTGGGGAGTCGGGTAGTGGAAAAAGTGTGACATCCTTGTCGATTATGGGCTTAATTCCATCACCACCTGGAAAAATAACGGGTGGACAAATACTATTAGATGGCAAAAACTTAGCGGCATTTACGGATAAGCAAATGCAGAAAATTCGCGGTAAAGATGTAGCGATGATTTTCCAAGAGCCGATGACCTCTTTAAATCCTTTATTTACAATTGGTGATCAATTGAAAGAGGCAATATTAATTCATAATCCGAAATGGTCGAAAAAAGAAGCATTTGCACGAGCGATTGAAATTATGAAGCTTGTTGGATTACCACGTGCAGAGGAGTTACTAAAAGATTATCCGCATCAATTATCAGGTGGAATGCGCCAGCGAGTCATGATTGCGATGGCTCTTGTTTGTGATCCGAAGGTATTAATAGCTGATGAACCTACAACAGCACTAGATGTAACGATTCAGGCGCAAATTTTGCAACTCATGAAAGATTTGAATAAACGTTTGAATACAGCTGTCCTGTTAATAACGCATGATTTAGGTGTCGTAGCAGAAACATGCGAGCGCGTCATTGTGATGTACGCTGGGCAAATAGTAGAAGAAGCACCTATTCATGATATCTTTACGAATCCAAAGCATCCATATACACAGGGGCTCATTAAATCAGTGCCAGATATGCGCTATAAAAAGGATAATCTTTATTCTATTCCAGGCAGTGTACCGAAACCTGGCTTCATTAAGGTCGGTTGTCGTTTTGCGTCACGTTGCGAATTTGCGATGGAGCGTTGTTTACAGGAAACACCGCCATTATTCGAAATGTCAGGGCAACATAAATCGAGATGCTTTTTAGTGGATGAACAGGAGGTGGTGCACCATGACGAAAGTGTTATTGAAAGTTGATGGGTTAAAAAAGTATTTTCCTATACGGAAAGGCATTCTTAATAGCCAAGTGGGCGATGTGAAAGCTGTTGATGATGTTTCCTTTGAAGTATTTGAAGGTGAAACATTAGGTATTGTGGGTGAGTCAGGATGCGGTAAATCGACAACAGGTCGATTATTAATGCGTTTACTTGAGCCGACAGAAGGAGTCATTGAATTCGAAGGTAAAATGATTTCAGAATTATCAAATAATGAAATGCGCAAAGCACGTCGAGATATTCAAATGATTTTCCAAGATCCTTACGCGTCACTCAATCCCCGTCATAATATCGGCAAAATTTTAGAGGAGCCGCTCATTGTTCATGGGATGGGGAATTCGAAGGAAAGAAAGCAAAAAGTATTAGAGCTACTTCAAATCGTTGGATTAAATGAGTATCACATTAAACGCTATCCGCACCAGTTTAGCGGAGGGCAAAGGCAACGTATTGGAATTGCTCGCGCGCTCATGACAAATCCCCGCTTAATAATTGCGGATGAGCCTGTCTCTGCTCTGGATGTATCGATTCAAGCTCAAGTTTTAAATCTTATGCAGACATTGCAAAAGGAATTAAAACTTACTTATATTTTTATCTCACATGATTTAGGGGTAGTTCGTCATATTAGTAATCGTGTAGGGGTGATGTATCTAGGGAAGTTAGTAGAACTGACAGCTAGTGAGAATTTATATGCGGAGCCGCTTCATCCCTATACGCAAGCCTTATTATCATCTGTTCCTGTGCCAGACCCTACGTTTGAACGCGAGCAGCTTATACTTTCTGGAGATATTCCAAGCGCATCGAATCCACCAAGTGGCTGTACTTTCCATACAAGATGTCCTTTTAAAATGGAGGAGTGTTCACAGGTTGTTCCTAAAATGCAAGAAGTAAAATCGGGTCATTATGTTGCCTGTCATCTTTATGATGCGCTGCAACATTAAATGATATAAAAAACATTAGGGGGAAATTTAATGAATAAAAAGAAGCTTTGGTCATTAGGCGTAATGCTGATCCTGGTTCTCTCGACAATCTTAGCTGCATGTGGCGCAGATAACAAGGATACGGGTTCTAAAGATACGCCAGCAGGTGGAGACTCAGCCGACAGTGGCGGGGCTAAAACATTAGTATACGGACGTGGAGGTGACTCTGTCGCTCTAGATCCAGCTGTAGTAACTGATGGTGAATCATTCACAGTTACGGCCAACATATATGAAACACTTGTTAACTTTGGTGAGCAAGATGTAACGATTCATCCAGGTTTAGCAAAATCGTGGGAGCCATCAGAAGACGGTTTAACATACACATTCCAATTACAGGAAGGTGTAAAATTCCATGATGGTACGGACTTTAACGCAGAAGCAGTTGTGAAAAATGTAGAGCGTTGGAAGGCTGGCGGCGATAAGCACCCTTACTTTAGCTCTCAATTTGTGGTGGGTGACAAGCAAATAATAGACTCAGTAACTGCTGAGGGTGATTACACAGTTGTTTTCAAGTTAAGCCAACCACAGGCACCATTCCTAAAAAACTTAGCAATGTCTCCATTTGCAATTGCTTCTCCAACAGCATTTGAAGCAAATGAAGAAGGATTATCTACAGACCCTATAGGTACAGGTCCATTCAAATTTGTGGAATGGAAGCGTAATGAATCGATTACAATCGAGAAAAACCCCGATTATTATATTGCTGGTTTTCCGAAGTTAGATAAAGTGATTTACCGTTCAATTCCCGATAACTCTGCACGTTTAAATGATTTAAATACAGGGGGAATTGATGTAGCGGACGGCTTAAGCCCATCTGATAAAGCATCAATCGAAGCAAATGCAGATTTACAATTAATTGAACGCCCATCGATGAATGTTGGTTATCTTGGATTAACTGTAACTCGTGCACCATTTGATAATGTGAAAGTGCGTCAAGCAGTCAATCACGCAATTGATAAGCAAGCTTTAGTAGATGCATTCTATGAAGGATTAGCTGAGCCAGCGAAAAACCCAATGCCTCCAGTTATCTCAGGCTATAACGATGGTATTACTGGTTATGAATATGATCCAGAAAAAGCAAAAGCATTATTAGCTGAAGCTGGCTATGATGGCAAGGAAATTGAACTATGGGCTATGCCTGTACCACGTCCATACATGCCAGATGGTCAAAAAGTGGCAGAGGCAATTCAAAAGAATTTAGCAGATGTAGGCATTCCATCGAAAATCGTTACATTTGAATGGGCTACTTATTTAGAGAAAGCTCAAAACGGAGAGGCAGATGCGTTTTTACTTGGTTGGACAGGTGATAACGGAGATGCAGATAACTTCCTTTACACATTATTAGATGGGGACAATATTGGCTCTAATAACTATACATTCTACGACAATCCAAAACTTCATGAAGTGTTTGTAGCTGCTCAAACAGAGATCGATGAAGACAAGCGTAATGAGCTCTACAAGCAAGCACAAGAAATGATTTTTGCAGATGCACCTTGGGTTCCACTAGCGCACTCAACTCCTATTTTAGCTGCAAATACAAAAGTGACGAACTACATTGCACATCCAACAGGTTCTGACCGTTTAGACGCAGTAGATATAAAATAAACGTAGTAGGATTTAGGATGTCGCTTAATCATAGTGACATAACAAGCTTTTTACAGCTGTAGGCTTTGTCTATCGTTGTAGAAACGGGTTGTGACTATGTTTGTCACAACCCGTTTTTCTGTATGAAAGAACAATCATCTAAACGTCATAACCGTTTGGTGAAGGCAGGCCCTTTCTACAGTATGTGTATAGACTTCGATGCTTTTCATGGCAAAAGTATAATTAGAAAATAATAGAGAGGTGAAGAAGATGCTTCACTATATGGGGAGACGTTTATTTCAATTAATCCCAGTTTTGCTTGGAATGTCTTTTATCGTCTTCATGTTAATTCGCGCAATTCCTGGTAATCCAGCACAAGTCATATTAGGACAACAGGCGACGAAAGAGGCGGTCGAAGCATTAAACGCAAGTTTAGGATTAGATAAGCCATGGTATACGCAATATTTTAGCTATTTGGGTGGCGTTTTGCAGGGAGATTTAGGTGTCTCATTGCGTACGAAACTTCCGGTATCTGAGGAAATCTTTCCGTATTTAGCAGCAACAGCGGAGCTAGCCTTATTTGCGATAATCATTGCAGTCATTGTTGGAGTGAATGCCGGTATTATTTCTGCGTGGTTCCAAAATTCGTGGTTTGACTATCTGGCAATGGTAATCGCGTTAATCGGTGTATCTGTACCGGTGTTTTGGTTAGGCCTGATGGAACAATGGGCATTTAGCATTAAGTTAGGCTGGTTTCCGACTTCCGGGCGTGAAGATGTTCGAGATCCTATCACCGCCATCACCCATTTTTATTTACTTGATACACTCATTCAAGGACGTTTCGATCAATTTATTGAGGTATTAAAGCGATTAGTATTACCTGGGTTGGCGCTCGCAACAATACCAATGGCTATTATTGCCCGTATGACTCGTTCATCTATGCTTGAAGTCATGCGCTCTGATTATGTACGTACGGCTAGAGCAAAGGGACAAAAGATGTTTATTGTTGTCTATAAACATGCACTGAAGAATGCTATTATTCCAGTGTTAACAGTCATCGGTTTGCAAACTGGTTTACTCCTAGGAGGTGCCATTTTAACAGAAACAATTTTCAGTTGGCCAGGAATCGGACGTTATATTTATGAAGCAATTGGCTTCCGTGATTATCCTGTTATTCAATCAGGAATTTTAGTTATCGCTTTTATTTTCATCATGATTAACTTAATCGTGGATTTATTGTACACAGTAATCGATCCGCGGATTAAATATAAATAGGGAGGAGCTGCGGTTATGGCTGGAACAGCAGATATAAGAAAAGAAGCAGCACAAAATCGTGCGGTAGGTCCTTGGAAAGAAGGCTGGCGTAGCTTTAAAAAGAGTAAAATCTCCCTAGCAGGCGCGGGCATTGTCATATTTTTTATTGTGCTTGCAGTATTTGGTCCACTGATTGCTCCGCAAGGCATTAATGAGCAGGATTTAACGAAAAGATTACTAGCGCCATCAAGTGAACATTGGTTTGGGACAGATGATTTTGGACGTGATATTTTTTCTCGTATTATCCACGGTGCACGTATTTCATTGTGGGTTGGCTTTTTTTCAGTTATTCTATCAGTTGTCGTAGGGAGTTTACTTGGAATTATTGCAGGCTATTATGGGAAATGGGTTGATACTATTATTTCACGCGTTTTTGATATTATGCTAGCATTTCCTAGTATTTTACTTGCTATCGCTGTCGTAGCTGTACTTGGGCCGTCACTACAAAATGCATTGATAGCGATTGCGATTATAAACATTCCAAACTTCGGACGTTTAATCCGCTCGAAAGTACTAAGTGTAAAAGAAGAGGAGTATATTGTCGCTGCAAAAGCAATTGGCATGCGTGATATACGCATTCTATTTTCGCATATTTTACCAAACTCGATGACGCCTGTTATCGTGCAAGGTACGCTGGCCATTGCAACAGCTATTATTGAAGCAGCAGCATTAGGTTTTCTTGGGTTAGGTGCCCAAGCACCAGCACCAGAGTGGGGAAAAATGCTAGCGGATGCACGTATCTATTTATTGAATGCTCCGTGGACAATGATTTTCCCAGGTCTCGCTATTATGTTAACGGTACTAGGCTTTAACCTAATGGGCGATGGATTACGTGATGCACTCGATCCGAAGATGAAAAGCTAACAAAAGTGAAAGAAGTCTTCTTATTTTATAAAAAATAGAAGGCTTTTTTTATGTTATGAATAGAACGATTTAGTTAGTATACTGTTACTTTTTACAATAATTGTTAATAATGTTAAATGAATTAAACCTTTTTGGGGCCATTAATTGAATTTTTTGTCATGTTATTTTAGACTTGAGATAGGCTGAATTTATCTTTATAGGAGTAGTGTAAATTTGGATGGTACTTTTATAAACGTATAGGGTTTGCGTTTCATGCTAAATAAGAATTTACATACGTTTTCAGCTGGAAACGCATTCAAGGTATAGGAGGATGTTGATAGTGGGAATTAATTTACAAAAAGGACAACGTGTCGATTTAACAAAAGGTAATGCTGGTTTAAATAAAATTAAAGTTGGTTTGGGCTGGGATCCAGTAAGCCAAACAAAAAGTGGTGGATTCCTAGGGGGTTTATTTTCTAGTGGAGGCAGCGGCGGTAGCGGTAAAAATGTGGACTGTGATGCCTCTGTATTAATGCTCCAAAATGATAAATTAGTAGGAAACGATGATGTAATTTATTTTGGCAAATTATCAAGTAATTGCGGTTCTATCCGACATTCAGGTGATAATTTAACAGGTGATGGCGATGGTGATGATGAAGTTATTACAATCGAGCTAGGAGCAATACCAGCACAATACGATAAAATGGTATTTGTCGTTAATATATATGATGCAGCTGGGCGCAATCAACATTTTGGTATGATTCAAAATGCATATATTCGCGTGTATGATGACAAGACAGGAGCCGAACTAATTCGTTATAATTTAACTGATAACTATTCGAACTTAACGACGTTAGTGTGTGGTGAAATTTATCGCCATGGCAATGAGTGGAAGTTTGCGGCTGTTGGTAGTGGTACGAATGATATGAAACTTGGCGACGTAGCTCGTAGATATCAATAATTTCATCTTCATTCCGCAAGTTTTTATTGCGAAAGCGAAATGACAGATATAGTTATGCATTGAAATAGCAATGAACACTAAAAACTAGGAGGACTATAAAAATGGGTATTTCATTACAAAAAGGTCAAAAAGTTGATTTAACAAAAACTAATCCAGGGTTAACAAATGTTATTGTAGGTTTAGGTTGGGACACAAATAAATATGATGGCGGCAATGATTTTGACCTTGATTCATCTGTGTTTTTACTTGCTGATACAGGGAAAGTAGCAGACCAAAATGATTTTATCTTCTATAACAATACTATTGGGGGTAACGGCTCTGTTGAACATTCAGGAGATAATTTAACAGGCGTTGGTGACGGCGATGATGAGGTTGTAAAGGTTGCATTGACACAAATTCCTGCACATGTTCAACGACTTGCCTTTACTGTGACAATCCATGATGCAGATGCACGTAACCAAAACTTTGGTATGGTCTCTAATGCCTTTATTCGTATTGTCAATGCGGCAACAAATGAAGAAGTCATCCGCTATGATTTAGGAGAAGATTTCAGTATTGAAACAGCTGTAGTAGTAGGCGAGTTATATCGTCATAATGGAGAATGGAAATTCAACGCAGTTGGAGCAGGTTATCAAGGTGGTTTAGCTGCACTTTGCAGTGACTACGGATTAAACGTAAATTAATACAATGGAAGGGAGATTTTCTAATTGGGTATTCAGTTAAGTAAAGGGCAACGCATTGATTTAATGAAGCAAGATCCAGGCTTAAATAATGTAGGTATCGGTTTAGGTTGGGATGTGAAACAATTTGATGGTGGAAATGACTTTGACTTAGATGCCTCTGTATTTTTACTTGATGCATCTGGAAAATGTCGTAATGAGCAAGATTTTATCTTCTACAATAATTTAACAAGTTCAGACCAATCTGTCGTGCACACAGGTGATAACCGTACGGGTGTGGGTGATGGGGATGACGAAAAAATTCTTGTAAACTTAAAACAAGTATCTCCTCAAATTGATAAAATAGTAGTGACCGTGACAATTTATGATGCGGAAGGGCGCCATCAAAACTTCGGACAAGTATTAAATGCTTATGTGCGTTTAACGAATGAAGAATCAGGTTCAGAAGTCCTGCGCTATGATTTAGGGGAAGATTTCAGTATTGAAACAGCGGTCGTATTCTGTGAATTATACCGTCACAACGGCGAGTGGAAATTTGCAGCAGTTGGCTCAGGTTATCAAGGTGGGCTTGGTGCGTTAGTGAGTGCATACGGCTTACAATAAAATATAGTAAAGAATTTTGGCAAATGTATAGATTTTGAATGGGGCATGAATCATTCAAAATCTATACTGTCCTTAACCTGTTAAAAGGCGTAGCGAGATACCTAGAAATATTTGATGCCGCTTTGGGTTTCTGCTTACTACACGAAGTTTTCTTCGTTATTTTAATCGTAGCATTTTTACTAACTTTTGTTCTACATAAGTTGAATAAGAAAGCAACGTAACTAAAGGCACTGTATTGGTCTGTAAAAAGCAGGCTAATCCAGTGCCTTTTTCCGCAATGATAATTCTTTTGATGAAGGAGAGAAGTAGATGCAACATTTTGCAACGGAGACGGAGACTATTTTTTATAAAAAGCCACAACCTTTTACAAAATTGGATAACCCAAATATTTTATCCTACACATTAGGTGCTACTTTATATATGCCGGCATCGATGCCTAATATTTCAGATATGGTGCAATCTCAGAAATATAAAGATTTGACTTCGTTTGTCATCGATTTAGAAGATGCTGTTGGAGATGCGGAGTTAGTGCAATGTGAAGAAAAATTAATAGCGGATATTCGCACGCTCTATACACTTTATGAAAATAATGAAATCCAACTTCAACAATTACCGCTTATATTTATTCGTGTACGCAGTGTCGAGCAATTTTCATTTTTAACATCTGTCTTAGGAAAATATCAAGAAGTACTAACAGGCTATGTATTTCCTAAATTTTCTGCTGTGCAAGGAGCTGCTTATTTTAATTTGCTTGAACAAACAATTCAACAGCATCAACTTAAGCTATTTGGCATGCCGATTTTGGAAAGTCGTGATATTTTGCATAAGGAATCCCGTATGGAAACATTGTTTGCAATTAAGGAAGTGCTTCATCAATACAGAGAACGCGTATTAAATGTTCGCATTGGTGCGACTGATTTTTGTGGGATTTACGGTATACGTCGGCGTGTAGACTCGACGATTTACGATATAGCGGTTATTCGAGATTGCATTGCAGACATTGTCAATGTGTTAGGTCGCGAGGAAGACGGTTTTGTTATTTCTGGGCCTGTATGGGAATATTTCAGTAATCAGCGTGTGTTGAAGCCAGCTTTGAGAGTGACACCGTTTAGTGAAAAAGGAGCACTACACGCACGACAGGCATTACTCGATGATTATTTAGATGGTTTGATTAAGGAAGTCTTAATGGACAGACAAAATGGAATTTTAGGTAAAACGATTATTCATCCTAGTCATATACGTGTTGTCCATGCGCTTTATGTAGTTTCGTACGAAGAATATTTAGATGCACTGAGCATTGTAGAGCAAAATGATGGTCAAAAAGGTGTGATAAAAAGTCATTATGCTAATAAAATGAATGAAATGAAGCCTCATACGAGGTGGGCGCAACAAATTTTACGCCAAGCACATGTATATGGTGTATACAACGAATCTGTAGATTTCGCGTCCCTTTTATTGAATACTGAAGCAGGGGGAAGTATGGATGCCACAACTGAAGAGCAAGTTGAATATTTTTCAGGACTATGAAATTGAAATTTCGATTACGAATAATCCGTATGATTTTGCCATAACAGATTTGTTTAAAATGGCAACGCGTATTAATAAAAAAAGACAATTTTTATTTGTCAGTACCGTTCTTGGCAAACATTTAGCAGTGCGACCGCAAGTACCAATTCTTACTGGAACATTGCTGGCAATGATGTATCATGAGAAGCTTGTTGGTGAGGAAGCATTATTACTGCCAACTATTGTACAGGCACTTAAGGAACAGCAACATGTGCAAGAAATATTACAACAAGTAGAAGCAAAACCCCTTGAGCTCTTAGAGGAAACATTGTTTATAGGTTTCGCAGAAACAGCTACAGCGCTTGGTCATGCCGTATTTAATGCTTTTGGGTCAAGGGCGATGTATATTCATACTACACGTGAATTTTTACCTGAACTTGAACCATTTGTAACTTTTGAAGAAGAGCATTCACATGCAACGAGTCATCGCGTTTATTGTGAGCAACCAGATAAGTTACTTCAAGCCAAACGTATCGTGTTAATAGATGATGAGATTACAACTGGAAATACAGTGGTGAATATAATTGAAACACTGCGACAAAAATTTCCGGATGTTAAGCATTATTCAGTGTTATCTATTTTAGATTGGCGTTCAGCCCAGCAGCATGAAGTCTTTCAACAAATGGAAAAGAAGTGGGATGTAACGATTGATTTTGTAGCAATGATGGGCGGACAATTTAGTTGTAGTGGAGAACCGTATTTATCTAGCAAACAAGTTGGGATCACTACACAAGAGGTTCAAGATCTGACTATCCTATCACCAAAGGATTGTATTGAACAAAAATATTATCGTTCAATTGCGGAAAACGGAATTGATAATAAAGCGCCCTATATGCTAGCAACAGGAAGATTTATGTTAACAACTGAACAGCAGGCAGTACAAAAGAATACAATAAAGAGGATTGCCCAGCAGTTAAAAAAGCTTAGATCAGGTGGTCCAGCACTTGTTATTGGTACAGGTGAATTTATGTATGTTCCGATGCAAATAGCTAGTTACTTAGGCGAGGACGTCTATATTCAATCGACAACTCGTAGCCCGATTTATTGTGCACATGATACAGGCTATACAATTACTGAGAAAATAGCATTTGAATGTCCTGAAAATAATGGAGTTGAAAACTATTTATACAATGTACAAAGTCATCCTTATTCGGAACTTTTTCTTGTCGTAGAACGTATAGCAAATAAAGAAGTAATTGCACGAGTTGTACATGCACTGCAATCTGTAAGTGACGCAAACATTTATGTGATCTGTATGCATGAATTGGAGGGGGAATAATGCGATTAGTCATGCAACCCGATAAAATGGGGAGTTATTCATCTGAGGATGTTGTTTTTTTACTACGAGATATTAGTAATATAAAACTCGAGTTAACCAATGAAAAACGTGAGCGTCTGATTCAATCGGGCACACATTATTCTGAAATGCTGCCAGTTGAATATCACCCATCAGATGCTTATATGGCACTTTTTTATAAAACGTTAGATGATTATGCACAACGCATTGCAATAGCTGTTGGGATTGTGGCGGAACAAATTGTAGCGCGCCAAGGATTAAAGCATTTAGTGCTCGTTAGTTTAGCAAGAGCAGGCACACCAATCGGTATTTTGATTAAGCGGTATATTAAAATGCGTTATAACGTCGGAGTGCCCCATTACACGATTTCAATACTGCGTGGCCGTGGAATTGATGAGACAGCCATTCGTTATATCTTTTCAGAGCATCCTTTGGCAGCCATTCAATTTATTGATGGCTGGACTGGAAAAGGAGCTATCACAAAGGAATTGCAACAATCCTGTGAGCTTTTCAATGCAAACAATGTACAACAATTGGATTCTACATTAGCTGTTTTAGCTGATCCTGGGCACTGTACGTCAATTTATGGAACACGCGAAGACTTTTTGATTCCCTCCGCTTGTTTAAATTCCACAGTGTCTGGGTTAGTGAGTCGCACCGTATTGAATTTGCAGTTTATGCAGGAACATGACTTTCATGGCGCTAAATATTATAAAGAGCTAGAGGATGTTGATGTATCAAACGTGTATATCGACCGTGTAAGTGCTTGTTTCAAACAAGTTCAACATGATGTCACGCAGCAAATTAGTGAGCAATCACAGTCTCCTGTTACATGGCAAGGCTTGAAATCCGTGCAGGCCATTCAACAGGATTTAGGGATTACCAATATTCATTTCGTAAAGCCTGGCGTTGGTGAAACGACGCGTGTGCTACTTCGCCGAATACCTTGGAAAATTTTAATTAATCCTAAATACATGAACGAACTTGAACACATCCTGTTATTAGCTAAGGAAAAGAATGTACCTATTGAAGAATATCCGAATATGTCGTATGCATGCTGCGGCTTAATAAAAGAAGTATAGAGGAGAGAATACATGCTACTATTTACATCGGATTTAGACCGTACCCTTATTTATTCAAAGCGGATGATGGCAAATTTCCCACCAATAACACCAACTGTCGGAGCAGAACGAAAAGACGGTGAAGTGATGAGCATGATGACGGAAGCGACAACGAAATTATTGCATCAGGTACATGATCAAACGTTATTCGTGCCGGTAACTACTCGTGCTTTGCATCAATATGAACGCATTCATGTAATAAATGAGTTATGTCCAACTTTTGCAATTACGAGTAATGGGGGTACAATACTAGAAAAGGGTCGTCCAAATGAAGCATGGGCAAAAACTTTACGTAAGCGTATTGAAGATTCCTCGATTCCAGATGCTGATATGTTGCGACGTTTTGATGGGATAAGATCCGACACTTGGCTTCAACAATCATTTTATGTTGATGAACTCTTTTATGTTTATTATGTAGACCTATCAATTTTAAGACAAGATGTTGTACAGGCAATCATTCAGGAGTTTGATGTGCTGGGTTGGTATGTACTTTTACAAGGAAGAAAATTATATTTTTTGCCGAAAGTGTTAACGAAGGAAGCGGCGATTGCCTATTTAAAAGAACATTGTACATATGATGTGCATGTAGCAGCGGGCGATTCCATTATGGACTACGGTATGCTCGCTATGGCAGATATTGGATTTACACCAGCACACGGTGATTTAAAAGATAAACAACCTCAAGTGCTCAAGAATACAATATATTCAGCTAATAGTGGTGAAGCGTTTACGCAAAGTTTACTGGAGGATGTTTTACGACTTGCAGCAAAACAACCAACTGTCTAAGACCATGTAAGGAGGTGACGTATTGTATGCAATCAATCACAATAGAATCAGTGTTGGAACGGGATCCTTATGATTGGCTACAAGCGTTTCAAGATTCACCGAAATTGCGTGCACTTTATGAGGTGACAGAGCAACAAATTCGTTTTAGTCGCATTGCCGTTCGAGTATTAGGTGTACCAATAGAAGAAGATGATTATTTTAACTCATTATATACATTGTCTCAAAATCCAAACGTGCATATTTTAAGTGAGGAATTAAATAAACATATTGAACAAAAGGATTTTCAGGCATTACAAAGTATTTTAGAGCAACACCAACAAACACCCAAAGGCTTGTCAATTAATCGACTAATTGCAATGATGTATGGCCATCAGCTTATTCCAAAGCATGATGACGTTACAATGAACCGTCATTTACAGTTGGCAACCATTCGCTTAGTGGAGCGTTTTCGTGACCAGCAATCACTTGGTTTACTAGCAAATGATTTTCGTCGCTTTTTAATTGATATGGTGAAGTGGCTAAAAAACCATTGGATACAATGGACGCAGACAATGAAGCCGACGGATGACTTTCCAAAGGTTGTTTGGTATGGCGAAACGACGATTAGTCAGCGATATTTCTTGTTATTGTTAATGGAACTAGGATGTGATGTGTTAATCTTCCACCCCGCTGCTATCGATGAATTTGCAGAAGTGGATATCACGAATATGTTTTCTATTACACACGTCTATGGCAGCCAAACAACATTACAGCCATTCCCCGATAAGCTTCGTGACCGTCAAGCAACTGTCGGCTATCGCTCCAGTCAACATTTTGAGCAGTTAATGCACGATCAACAATCCGGTGTATATCGACCATGGCAATTTAAAGATTTTATGCCCCGTTCTTTAACATTACGAATGACATATGACGATATTTTTATTTATGCAAATGAAAAGGCGATGGTACGTCCGAAATTTGAAGTCATAGGGAACGAAGTGGTGATTCCTGTTATTTTTGCAAAAATTAGCGGTGTAGCGAGTAGACGTGAAGAGTATTGGCATTATATGCATAAGCTACTTGCCAGTCCGCAAACCGTATTTGTGCAGGAGTTTCCATATGTGAAAGCGAGTAGAGCCAATTTCCATTTCCATTATAAGCACTGTCTAGTGAATGGAGAATTATCCACAGAGCGTATTTTGCAAAGTGACTGGTGGCAGTATGATGAATTGTCATTAGAACTTCAACAAGCAATTGCACATACCATCAAAACATCTTGTGAACAGCCACTCCTGAAACAACTACCAAACGAATCAAAGTATGATTTACAGTTATTTTTATTTAAACAGATGGCCATGATTCCAAAAGAAATCCTACGTCTATTGCAAAGCTTTGATTATGCACAGGAAGTACCTAAACTTGTGCTCTATCAAGCGCCTCAACAGCCTGCATTAGCCCGTGAAGACGTTGCTTTACTAGCGTTTTTAAATCGATTTGGTATTGATATTGTGTTTTATAACCCTACAGGCAAGTTAGATATGGAAAAGCATTTGCTAGAAGATACTTTTGATGGGCATCGTTTAGAACATATGGTATTTGATTTACAATACGAAGAACCAAAGCAGCAAAAGCCTGCGCCAGATAAGATGATTAAAAAATTGTTTAATCGCTTTTTTTGATGATTAGGAAAGGAGGCGCACCATGTCAAATGTACCCATTGCGCTTGATCAACTGACACCAGAAACAGCGGAAGTGACAAAGCTACAATTACGTCAACATGCCGAAGTACAGCAAATAGCAAATCGTATTAATATCAAGAATCAACTAGATTTAATGGCACTTGGTAAGGAACCTTCAACGAAGCTATCACGTTTTTCAGACCAAATTTTAAATATGATGGCGAAATCAAAAGTAAATGAATCAGGTGATTTGCTGAAGCAACTGGAAGCATTAATGATCAAATTTGATAAAAAGGAAGTTATCGAGCAGCAAAGTTTTTTTAGTAAGTTGTTTAAGCGTGCGCCCAAGAAAGATGAGGACTTGTTTGAGAAGTATAATTTGCTTGGTAGAGATATTGAGAAAATCCATTATCAATTTGTGCTAATGGAGGAAGCGTTAGCAAATGATAATCGTATGCTTGCGCGCCTATATCGTGAAGATTTGACTTATTATCTAGAAATTGAAAAATATATTGTAGCAGCAGAAATGAAATTAAACGAAGTGACAACAACGTTAATGCCGATGTATAAAAAGCAGAGTGAGGCAGGCAATCAAATTGCAAAAATGGAGTTAAATACATTGCAAACGATTACCGATATGCTGACACAAAAAATAGATGAACTAGAGAAATCCCGTATGGTTGCAATTTTAGCGGCTCCTCAAATAGAGATGATTCGGAATGGTAATAGTGCGTTAATAGAACAAATTAATAGTGCATTTATAACAACAATACCTGTCTTTAAAATGAGTATTATGAATGCAGTCAATGAGAAACGTCAAAAACTACAGAATGATTCCGCAGCGGCTTTTGAAAATCGCATGAAACAATTTGGGGGAGCCCATAACGATGTAGTGCAATTAAGCACGATGATGGCAAAACAACCTGAAAAGCCACAGACACTTGAAGAAATGTGGGATACAATTGTTTCTGGAATTTCTAATTATCGTAAGCTACGTGAAGAACATACGGAGCAGCGCATGAAAGCAGAGCAACAACTCATGGCATTGCGCAATGAAACCTAAAGAAAGCTGACACCTTTTAGAAAGTAAAATGGTGTCAGCTTTTATATGAGATACTTATTGAACTTACTACAAAGGGCAGTTGGATGACTACGCTAGCAAATATTTTGTTGGAAGTAAACGCATTTTAGTAATTAATCTATTTTCTTCCTGTACGCCAAGAGAGACCCCAATGATAGGCGTCATCCATATCTTTATGGCCGTTAAAATATTCAACAAGGCGCTCAACTTTAAATGTTTCGTTATTTACATTTTCTATCATGGCAATTGCACACATGTTTTTCCCATTACGATGTTCATTTAAACGAACTTCTACACTTGGTCCTGTTTCGTAATTAATCGTCAAATTCCATCTGCTTCAGACCAATTAGCTACGCCTTCATAAATAAAGGCATATACTAGCACCCGTTTAATATCCTTTACCTTATCTCCATTAATACGTAAGTTTTCGCCCCCGCTTACCATACCCGTGCGATCATCACCATCTAGTTCTACAAAGGGTGGAGAGTGCAACTTACCAAATGCATTTCCAAGAGCTTGGACGCAACTTTTTGAACCATCTGTTAATTCATATAAACAACCTAAGTCTAAGTCAATTCCGCTGCGTGCTTTAGTACCAAACAAAGATGATAAAAAACCGCCCGAAGGTTTAACAGATTGTTGATTCCAGTTTAAGTTGACTAGAATCTCTCCAATTCCTTGATGTTGAGATTTCGTTAAGTTGATGGATTGGCCTTTTTTTGTTAATTCAATTTTGCTTAAATTTACCATTTATTAACCCCCCTCAAACATAAAATTTATGATAATTATACTTTATTATCAAAATATTTACAAATTAATGGAAGAAGAACGAAAGAACGACAAACAGAATTACCTTCGTTTGTCGTTCTAAACATTAAATAAACTCTTCTTCTATTTCTAGATTAATTTCCTGACCGTGGTAGTTTTGATACGACACAATCAATGTATCTAAGTGCTCTAAGTTTTCCTCGTAATCTAAAATGCGTGATAAAATGTACAGGAGGTGATAGCTTGAAAATTCAGTATCTCCTTCTTCATGAGCGTATGAGACTTGTTTAATGAAAATCTCCATCAATTCATTGCGTTGGACATAATCAATATGCTTGCTCCATTCAGAATGCTCGGGTTTTAATTTGCCAGTGTACTTTAATAATAGCTGTTCATGATAGGTGAGGAGAAAATCTAATCGCTCCTGAATCATTAAATGGAACTGTGTTGGTAGATGGGCCAATTCATTTTCATGTTTATGCAAACGATGTAAGAGCTCCAAACTTTTCTTCGACGTTGTAATCATTTGGCGATACACAACAAGTTTTCTCACCTTGACGAACTTTTTATTTTTAATGTAATTGCGCTCTTCTTTATAAAAATCATACAATGTATCGACACGTAACATACGGTCTCTGAATTTATTTATGGCTGTTTTAGTAGATGTATGTTCGGAAGCCTGACGAACAGCGAGTCGTGTCCATCGTATAATATCATCTTGTAAAAAATAAATTTTTCGGAACAACTTCACTTCATATTTAGGTGGTAAGAAAAATAAATTGACGACAAAAGCTGCCAACACTCCGACTAAAATAGTTGAAAAGCGAATGATACCAAAAGTAATGAAATCATCGCCTTGTATCTCCATAATCGCTACTACTGTCACCAGAGCTAAAGACAATGATTTTTCAAGTTTAAATTTCAACATTAAACCAATTGTAATGACGACGGCAATTCCGATAGCTACAATATGGTGGCCAAATAGTAAACCAAAAATAACAGCAATCGTTGCACCAATTATATTTGCCTGTACTTGCTCGACAATGGTTTGATAGGAACGATAAATGGAAGGCTGAATCGCAAAAATTGCAGCAATTCCAGCAAATACTGGTGAAGGTAAATGTAACAATTCTGCAATAAACAATGCAAAGACAATTGCAACACCTGTTTTAAATACACGGGCACCTAATTTCATAGAAAATGGATGTCCTTTCTGTCTAAAATTTTTAAGCTTCTTTACATTATAGAAGGAAGTGCTTATAAAATACATAGATTTGTGTTTTGCTGAACGAAAAAGGCGACTCTCTATAGAAAGTCGCCTCCGTATTGTCATTTAATTATAATTTTGAAAATGCATAGTCTACAGCTTTTACTGTTTCACGAATATCTGCCTCTGTATGCTCTGTTGTTAAGAACCATGCTTCATATTTAGACGGTGCTAAGTTAATGCCCTGTTCTAACATTAATTTAAAGAAACGTCCGAAAATTTCCCCATCAGAGTTTTCAGCCTGGTCATAGTTTTCTACTTTGACATCTGTGAAGTAAATCGTAAGCGCACCTTTTAAACGATTTAACGTAATTGTTACATCATGCTTTTTAGCAGCAGCTAAAATACCTTCTTCTAAAATTGCACCTAGGCGGTCCATTTCATCATAAATTCCTGGTGTAGCCAATACTTCTAAACAAGCAATTCCTGCTTGCATTGATGCGGGATTACCCGCCATTGTACCCGCTTGATAGGCCGGACCGAGTGGAGCGACTGTATCCATAATTTCTTTGCGGCCACCGTAAGCGCCGATAGGTAAACCGCCACCTATTACTTTTCCTAATGCAGTAAGGTCAGGCGTTAAGCCAAGAAGATTTTGTGCGCCGCCGTAATGGAAGCGGAAGGCAGTAATAACTTCATCGTAAATTGTTAAAGCACCTTTTGCTGTTGCCGTTGCATGTACTAATTCTAAGAAGCCTGGATTTGGCTCTACAATTCCGAAATTCCCCACGATTGGTTCGATTAATATACCAGCAACCTGGTCGCCCCATTTGTCCATAGCATCTGTAAATGCTTGCGGATTATTAAATGGCACAGTAATCACTTCTTCAGCCGTTGCAGTAGTAACACCTGCTGAATCAGGTGTACCAAGTGTAGCAGGTCCAGAGCCGGCAGCCACTAATACTAAATCAAAGTGACCGTGATAGCAGCCAGCGAATTTCATAATTTTTGTACGACCTGTGTAAGCGCGCGCAACACGAATTGTTGTCATCACAGCTTCTGTTCCAGAGTTGTTAAAGCGTACTTTATCCATTGAAGGAATTGCTTCTTTTAGCATTTTAGCAAATGTTACTTCATATTCAGTAGGGGTACCGAATAATGTGCCGTTTTCAGCTGCATGTGTAATGGCTTTAGCGATATGTGGGTGACCATGACCTGTCACGAGTGGTCCGTATGCTGCTAGATAGTCGATATATCGGTTACCATCCACGTCCCAAAAATAAGCGCCTTTTCCACGAGCCATAGAGACAGGGGAACCCCCACCAACTGCTTTATAAGAACGTGAAGGGCTATTTACACCACCAACTATGTGCTGGAGCGCTTCTGCGTGTACTGTTTCAGATTTTGAGTGATTCATCATATTGCCTCCTAAGTAATTATACTTAATCTATTGTAGACCTATCAGTGTAAGAAATCCAAAGAAAATCAGGAATATGACTTGATTTGTTAGTTAGAGTAAAATAAGAAGTACTGAGGAGGAGATTGTATGACATTAATAGAAGGAAAAAAAGCACCTGATTTTTCACTCATAAATGAGAAAGGACAAAAGGTGCATTTAACAGATTTTAAAGGGCACAATGTTATCTTGTATTTTTATCCAAAAGATATGACGCCAGGTTGTACGACACAAGCTTGTGACTTCCGCGATAAGCATGAAGATTTTAGTCAGTTAAATGCAATTGTGTTGGGCGTTAGTCCAGATGATGTAAAGAAGCATACAAAGTTTATCGACAAGCATGGGTTGCCTTTCTCCCTCCTAGTGGACGAAGATCATGCAGTAGCAGAGGCTTATGGTGTATGGGTACTAAAGAAAATGTATGGACGAGAATATATGGGTATTGAGCGTTCAACATTTTTAATCGATATGGAAGGCAATCTTGTGAAGGCATGGCGTAAAGTACGCGTGAAAAACCATATTGAAGAAGTGTATGCATTTTTAGCAGAGCAGGAGGCAACGAAATGAGAATTTATTTTACGTTTGAGCCACGACAAGATTTACGTGAACCATTAGTAGAGGAGTTTCCGCAAGTTGATTTTGTTTTTCAAAGTGGTCTAACAACAGAAGAACTTCAAAAGGCAGATGTGGTGGTTACATATGGTGAAGATTTAAATGAAGAAAATTTACAATATGCAACTAAACTCAAATGGATTTTTGTTGCTTCAGCAGGTGTGGAAAAAATGCCTGCTCAAGCAATCATTGAGCGAGGGATTTTAGTATCAAATGTTCGAGGAATTCATAAAACACCTATGGCAGAGTCGATGCTTGCTCATATTTTAGCCATCAAGCGTGCATTGCCGTGGATGTATGAGCAACAAAAGAAATGTGAATGGTCAAAAAAAGGGAAACAAACCGAATTATGTGATAGCACGGCCTTAATTTTAGGACCAGGTGCAATTGGATCGGAAGTAGGTCGTTTACTTCACGCTTTTGGCGTGCAAACAATTGGCTGCAACCGTTCTGGCAAAATAGCTCCGCATATGGATGTTATGGTGAGCTTCGATAAACTTTTAGAAGCTTTACCTAAAGCGGATATTGTACTTTCTGTGTTACCTAAAACAAGGGAGACTACGCATTTATTGAAAGAAGAACATTTTAAAGTGATGAAAAAAAATGCTATTTTCATGAATTTTGGACGTGGCAACTTGGTGGATGAACAGGTGCTAATCCGAGCAATTAAAGCCGACGAGATTGGCTATGCAGTACTTGATGTATTTGAACAAGAACCACTTGCTGAGAATAGTCCGTTATGGACATTGCCGAATGTTATCGTATCACCACATGTATCAAGTCATTCATCTCGTTATGTAGAACGTAGCTTAAATATATTTAAGCCAAGCTTGGTAAAATGGCTTGACGGGGAAACGGATTTAGAAAATGTGATGGATCTGTCAAGAGGGTATTGAGTTGTAATTTTTCATAAGTAGAATGGGCAATTGTTGACAGATGTTAGCTTTATTCGATACACTATTTATAACAATTATAAATTAATAATACTTATGAGAAGAGGTGCATGACGATGTCTACAACGCATTTACAAGATGCACTTGACACGTTAAAAACAACTGGTGTACGTATTACTCCTCAGCGTCATGCTATTTTGGAATATTTAATACAATCGATGGCACATCCAACGGCCGATGAAATTTATAAAGCACTTGAAGGGAGATTCCCAAATATGAGTGTAGCTACTGTTTATAATAACTTACGAGTATTCCGTGAAGTTGGCTTAGTAAAGGAACTGACTTATGGAGATGCTTCAAGTCGTTTTGATTTCGTAACGAACGATCATTATCATATGATTTGTGAATGTTGTGGTAAAATTGTGGATTTCCATTATCCTGGTCTTGATGAAATTGAGCATTTTGCTTCACAAGTAACTGGCTTTGATGTGCACTCACACCGTCTAGAAATATACGGTACATGTCCATCATGTAAAGTTGTTTCTGCAAAAGTACAATAAAAAATCCTAGCTCTAATTAAGGGCTAGGATTTTTTTGTCTTATTATAAGATTGATCGAATTCTTTTCCTTCAAGTGTTGGATCCAATGTTAACGGTTCATTGCAATACATACACATATCCACACGACCTAATACTTTTGTATATTTGTGACAATTTGGGCACTGTACTTGGACTGCACGTGTTGAGAGAAGACCGATCCAAGCGTAAACGACTGTACTACCGATTATACAAAGTAAGCCAAGTGTCATGAAGATTAGTACAAGCACGGGATTATTTTTAAAGAAGATGGCCCCATACATGACTACAAAGCCGATAAAAATAAGTGCTAATGCGAATGAACGAATTTTATTAATTTTACTTTTATAAGGTTTCATATAACATCTTGCCTCCCAATCTAAAATCTACTATAACATATAAGGACAAAGTATTTTAGCTTTGAGTATAAGGAAAGAAGGAATACTTCTAGAGTATGTCGAATTTTTAACGAAATAAGAGGTCACAAAACGAACAGAGGAGGACTGAACATGGAGCAAGTTTTGCGTCCAATATACCAAGAACGTGCGAGTCAGTCGAATACATTAGGCGTTATTTTAGTGGAAAAGCGCGAGGAGCAAAGTAATGTTACCGATACATTTGATACGGTCTTACTAATAATCGTGAAGGAAGCAGCGAAGCCTGTTTATACAAAACACTACTTATATGAAGGAAATAAGGTAGCCCTACATACTGTTACAGAGCAATTATTACGCAAATGGTTGTTAATCGGCTCTAACAAAAAGGTGGTCGATTGGATTTTCTTTGGCAAAGTGTTATTTGATCGCAATGAATTTCTTCATAAATTAAAAATTGAGTTACAGGAGTTTCCGTTCAATGGTCGTAAAATTAAAACCGGCATTCAATTTTCCAAACTAATTCGACGTTACTTAGAAGGAAAAGAATATTTTGATAAGGGAAGCTATCTGGATGCTTATAATCATGTAGTAGACTCATTACATCATTTAGGGCGCCTATCAATTATCGATAGTGGGCTCTATCCAGAAGTAACGGTTTGGGCGCAAGTAAAAAAAATTGAACCAGCAATTTATAAGTTATATGAAGAACTTGTCATGAGTAATGAACCAATTGAAAAGCGATTAGAGCTTTTATTTTTAGCGAGCGAATTCCTAATTCACTCTCGCACACAGGACGGTGCGCAACATATATTAGAAGTAATGCAAGCGAAAGAGTCATGGACAATTCAAGAATTGCACGATCATAAAGAACTGGTTAACTACTCTGTTGATCTAGAAGTATTCGTTGAGTATTTAGTAGACAAAGGTTATGTTCTTATAGATCCTGTAGTTGCTAAGAGTGAAATGATATTCCACCGACATTATAAGGTAAATAAAGAATCTCTAGAATTGGAATCAAGTCTGTAGTATGCTAGTAATCGAGGTATAGAAAATACCTCGATATTTTTTTATAAAAAAGTATTGACGCCAAGTACATTGCTATTGTATTATATTAATTGTCGCTAAGACATAAAGTAATCCACTTAGAGAAACAGAAAAAACTTTTTATAAAAGTAGTTGACACAAACCGAGTGAAATGTTAATATAAAGAAGTCGCTGTAAAACGACTTTATATGAACCTTGAAAACTGAACAAGCAAAACGTAATCAATAACGTTTTTAGTAACGAACTTCGGTTAGTGAACGAAACAAAATTTTGGACATCAAAATTGATGCCAGCAAAACAATTTGAGCTAATCAAATTTCTTTTATGGAGAGTTTGATCCTGGCTCAGGACGAACGCTGGCGGCGTGCCTAATACATGCAAGTCGAGCGAATGATGAGGAAGCTTGCTTCCTCTGATTTAGCGGCGGACGGGTGAGTAACACGTGGGCAACCTACCTTATAGTTTGGGATAACTCCGGGAAACCGGGGCTAATACCAAATAATCTCTTTTACTTCATGGTGAAAGACTAAAAGACGGTTTCGGCTGTCGCTATAGGATGGGCCCGCGGCGCATTAGCTAGTTGGTGAGGTAACGGCTCACCAAGGCAACGATGCGTAGCCGACCTGAGAGGGTGATCGGCCACACTGGGACTGAGACACGGCCCAGACTCCTACGGGAGGCAGCAGTAGGGAATCTTCCACAATGGGCGAAAGCCTGATGGAGCAACGCCGCGTGAGTGAAGAAGGATTTCGGTTCGTAAAACTCTGTTGTAAGGGAAGAACAAGTACAGTAGTAACTGGCTGTACCTTGACGGTACCTTATTAGAAAGCCACGGCTAACTACGTGCCAGCAGCCGCGGTAATACGTAGGTGGCAAGCGTTGTCCGGAATTATTGGGCGTAAAGCGCGCGCAGGTGGTTTCTTAAGTCTGATGTGAAAGCCCACGGCTCAACCGTGGAGGGTCATTGGAAACTGGGAGACTTGAGTGCAGAAGAGGATAGTGGAATTCCAAGTGTAGCGGTGAAATGCGTAGAGATTTGGAGGAACACCAGTGGCGAAGGCGACTATCTGGTCTGTAACTGACACTGAGGCGCGAAAGCGTGGGGAGCAAACAGGATTAGATACCCTGGTAGTCCACGCCGTAAACGATGAGTGCTAAGTGTTAGGGGGTTTCCGCCCCTTAGTGCTGCAGCTAACGCATTAAGCACTCCGCCTGGGGAGTACGGTCGCAAGACTGAAACTCAAAGGAATTGACGGGGGCCCGCACAAGCGGTGGAGCATGTGGTTTAATTCGAAGCAACGCGAAGAACCTTACCAGGTCTTGACATCCCATTGACCACTGTAGAGATACAGTTTTCCCTTCGGGGACAACGGTGACAGGTGGTGCATGGTTGTCGTCAGCTCGTGTCGTGAGATGTTGGGTTAAGTCCCGCAACGAGCGCAACCCTTGATCTTAGTTGCCATCATTTAGTTGGGCACTCTAAGGTGACTGCCGGTGACAAACCGGAGGAAGGTGGGGATGACGTCAAATCATCATGCCCCTTATGACCTGGGCTACACACGTGCTACAATGGACGATACAAACGGTTGCCAACTCGCGAGAGGGAGCTAATCCGATAAAGTCGTTCTCAGTTCGGATTGTAGGCTGCAACTCGCCTACATGAAGCCGGAATCGCTAGTAATCGCGGATCAGCATGCCGCGGTGAATACGTTCCCGGGCCTTGTACACACCGCCCGTCACACCACGAGAGTTTGTAACACCCGAAGTCGGTGAGGTAACCTTTTGGAGCCAGCCGCCGAAGGTGGGATAGATGATTGGGGTGAAGTCGTAACAAGGTAGCCGTATCGGAAGGTGCGGCTGGATCACCTCCTTTCTAAGGATATTTTCGGAATACAAACCTTGGGTTTGTAAGATTACGTTTTGCGTTCAGTTTTGAAGGTTCATTCTTCTGAATGAATAACTTCAAAACTTGTTCTTTGAAAACTGGATAAAACGACATTGAAATAGTAACAAACACATTTATTTTTTAAGTTTTTTAGGCTTAATAACAGATAATGTAGGGTTTCAAGACACAAGTAGTTCTAGGAAGCAAGCGAGAGAGGAAAGGAGCGTACCTTAGTACGTGACTGACTGAACGAGTGAAGCTGACAACGAAATACGCAGTGTATTGGAAGCCGACGTAGGTTAAGTTATTAAGGGCGCACGGCGAATGCCTTGGCACTAGGAGCCGAAGAAGGACGGCACTAACACCGATATGCTTCGGGGAGCTGTAAGTGAGCTTTGATCCGGAGATTTCCGAATGGGGGAACCCACTACGTTTAATCGCGTAGTATCTTGACGTGAATACATAGCGTCTTGAAGGCAGACCCAGGGAACTGAAACATCTAAGTACCTGGAGGAAGAGAAAGAAAAATCGATTCCCTGAGTAGCGGCGAGCGAAACGGGAAGAGCCCAAACCAAGAGGCTTGCCTCTTGGGGTTGTAGGACACTCAATACGGAGTTACAAAAGAATGAGTTAGATGAAGCGACTTGGAAAGGTCCGCCAGAGCAGGTAAAAGCCCTGTAGTCGAAAGTTCATTCCCTCCTGAGTGGATCCTGAGTACGGCGGAACACGTGAAATTCCGTCGGAATCTGGGAGGACCATCTCCCAAGGCTAAATACTACCTAGTGACCGATAGTGAACCAGTACCGTGAGGGAAAGGTGAAAAGCACCCCGGAAGGGGAGTGAAAGAGATCCTGAAACCGTGTGCCTACAAGTAGTTAGAGCCCGTTAATGGGTGATAGCGTGCCTTTTGTAGAATGAACCGGCGAGTTACGATTACGTGCGAGGTTAAGTTTTAGAAGACGGAGCCGCAGCGAAAGCGAGTCTGAATAGGGCGAATTAGTACGTGGTCGTAGACCCGAAACCAGGTGATCTACCCATGTCCAGGGTGAAGGTAAGGTAACACTTACTGGAGGCCCGAACCCACGCACGTTGAAAAGTGCGGGGATGAGGTGTGGGTAGCGGAGAAATTCCAATCGAACCTGGAGATAGCTGGTTCTCTCCGAAATAGCTTTAGGGCTAGCCTCGTGATGAGAATACTGGAGGTAGAGCACTGTTTGGACTAGGGGGCCATCCCGGTTTACCGAATTCAGACAAACTCCGAATGCCAGATATTTATACACGGGAGTCAGACTGCGAGTGATAAGATCCGTAGTCAAAAGGGAAACAGCCCAGACCACCAGCTAAGGTCCCAAAGTAATCGTTAAGTGGAAAAGGATGTGGCGTTGCATAGACAACCAGGATGTTGGCTTAGAAGCAGCCATCATTTAAAGAGTGCGTAATAGCTCACTGGTCGAGTGACGCTGCGCCGAAAATGTATCGGGGCTAAACGATTCACCGAAGCTGTGGATTGACATCTACGATGTCAGTGGTAGGAGAGCGTTCTAAGTGCGTTGAAGTCAGACCGGAAGGACTGGTGGAGCGCTTAGAAGTGAGAATGCCGGTATGAGTAGCGAAAGACGGGTGAGAATCCCGTCCACCGTATGACTAAGGTTTCCTGAGGAAGGCTCGTCCGCTCAGGGTTAGTCGGGACCTAAGCCGAGGCCGATAGGCGTAGGCGATGGACAACAGGTTGATATTCCTGTACCACCTCCTCACCGTTTGAGAAATGGGGGGACGCAGTAGGATAGGGTAAGCGCGCCGTTGGTTGTGCGCGTCCAAGCAGTAAGGCGTGTGTGTAGGCAAATCCGCACACTGTAACGTTGAGCTGTGATGGCGAGTCCTTTAAGGACGAAGTTCCTGATTTCACACTGCCAAGAAAAGCCTCTATCGAGGTGAGAGGTGCCCGTACCGCAAACCGACACAGGTAGTCGAGGAGAGAATCCTAAGGTGTGCGAGAGAACTCTCGTTAAGGAACTCGGCAAAATGACCCCGTAACTTCGGGAGAAGGGGTGCTCTTGAGCGTGCAAGCGCATGAGAGCCGCAGTGAATAGGCCCAGGCGACTGTTTAGCAAAAACACAGGTCTCTGCAAAACCGTAAGGTGACGTATAGGGGCTGACGCCTGCCCGGTGCTGGAAGGTTAAGAGGAGTGGTTAGCGCAAGCGAAGCTGCGAATTGAAGCCCCAGTAAACGGCGGCCGTAACTATAACGGTCCTAAGGTAGCGAAATTCCTTGTCGGGTAAGTTCCGACCCGCACGAAAGGCGTAACGATCTGGGCACTGTCTCAACGAGAGACTCGGTGAAATTATAGTACCTGTGAAGATGCAGGTTACCCGCGACAGGACGGAAAGACCCCGTGGAGCTTTACTGTAGCCTGATATTGAATTTTGGTACAACTTGTACAGGATAGGTAGGAGCCAGAGATCTCGGAGCGCCAGCTTCGAAGGAGGCGTCGGTGGGATACTACCCTGGTTGTATTGAAATTCTAACCCATGCCCCTTAGCGGGGCAGGAGACAGTGTCAGGCGGACAGTTTGACTGGGGCGGTCGCCTCCTAAAAGGTAACGGAGGCGCCCAAAGGTTCCCTCAGAATGGTTGGAAATCATTCGTAGAGTGTAAAGGCACAAGGGAGCTTGACTGCGAGACCTACAAGTCGAGCAGGGTCGAAAGACGGGCTTAGTGATCCGGTGGTTCCGCATGGAAGGGCCATCGCTCAACGGATAAAAGCTACCCCGGGGATAACAGGCTTATCTCCCCCAAGAGTCCACATCGACGGGGAGGTTTGGCACCTCGATGTCGGCTCATCGCATCCTGGGGCTGTAGTCGGTCCCAAGGGTTGGGCTGTTCGCCCATTAAAGCGGTACGCGAGCTGGGTTCAGAACGTCGTGAGACAGTTCGGTCCCTATCCGTCGTGGGCGTAGGAAATTTGAGAGGAGCTGTCCTTAGTACGAGAGGACCGGGATGGACACACCGCTGGTGTACCAGTTGTCTTGCCAAAGGCATCGCTGGGTAGCTATGTGTGGACGGGATAAGTGCTGAAAGCATCTAAGCATGAAGCCCCCCTCAAGATGAGATTTCCCATTACGCAAGTAAGTAAGATCCCTCAAAGACGATGAGGTAGATAGGTTCGAGGTGGAAGTGTGGTGACACATGGAGCTGACGAATACTAATCGATCGAGGACTTAACCAAAATGTTTGAAACATTCAATGCACCGTTTATCCAGTTTTGAAAGAATAAAAAAGTGATGATAAAACACTTGTAATTATAATAAAATATGTTATAATAAATAATGTCTTTCATATAGTCTAGTGATGATGGCAAAGAGGTCACACCCGTTCCCATACCGAACACGGAAGTTAAGCTCTTTAGCGCCGATGGTAGTTGGGGGCTTCCCCCTGTGAGAGTAGGACGTCGCTAGGCTATACATAATATCATTCCGAAGTAGCTCAGTTGGTAGTAGCACCTGACTGTTAATCAGGTTGTCGCAGGTTCGAGTCCTGCCTTCGGAGCCATTCTTGGAGAGTTGTCCGAGTGGCCGAAGGAGCACGATTGGAAATCGTGTAGGCGGTTAACACTGTCTCAAGGGTTCAAATCCCTTACTCTCCGCCAGCAAACTTTAGGATTACAGTTCCAAATGGGCCCCTTGGTCAAGTGGTTAAGACACCGCCCTTTCACGGCGGTAACACGGGTTCGAATCCCGTAGGGGTCACCATTTTCAATACCCAGATGGAGGATTAGCTCAGCTGGGAGAGCATCTGCCTTACAAGCAGAGGGTCGGCGGTTCGAGCCCGTCATCCTCCACCATTATTTATATATTCTAATAGTATTATCGCGGGGTGGAGCAGTGGTAGCTCGTCGGGCTCATAACCCGAAGGTCGTTGGTTCAAATCCGGCCCCCGCAACCAAATGGTCCCGTGGTGTAGCGGTTAACATGCCTGCCTGTCACGCAGGAGATCGCCGGTTCGATCCCGGTCGGGACCGCCATTTTTTAAAATATGGGTCAGTAGCTCAGTTGGTAGAGCATTAGATTGAAGCTCTAAGTGTCGGCGGTTCGATTCCGTCCTGACCCATCATATTTTTTTGCCGGTTTAGCTCAGCAGGTAGAGCAACTGACTTGTAATCAGTAGGTCGTGGGTTCGATTCCTATAGCCGGCACCATGTAATCCCGGAGGGGTAGCGAAGTGGCTAAACGCGGCGGACTGTAAATCCGCTCCTTAGGGTTCGGCGGTTCGAATCCGTCCCCCTCCACCAGTTTTTATTTTTATAGGGGCATAGTTTAACGGTAGAATAGAGGTCTCCAAAACCTTTGATGTGGGTTCGATTCCTACTGCCCCTGCCAATGCATATTATGGCGGTTGTGGCGAAGTGGTTAACGCACCTGATTGTGGTTCAGGCATTCGTGGGTTCGATTCCCATCAGTCGCCCCATTTAATTTAATATAAACGATAGTAATATGGCGGTTGTGGCGAAGTGGTTAACGCACCTGATTGTGGTTCAGGCATTCGTGGGTTCGATTCCCATCAGTCGCCCCATTTTCATAAAATTATCTTTTGGGGTATAGCCAAGCGGTAAGGCAACGGATTTTGATTCCGTCACGCCCTGGTTCGAATCCAGGTACCCCAGCCATTTATTGCGGAAGTAGTTCAGTGGTAGAACACCACCTTGCCAAGGTGGGGGTCGCGAGTTCGAACCTCGTCTTCCGCTCCAATTTTTATGGCGGCATAGCCAAGTGGTAAGGCACAGGTCTGCAACACCTTTATCACCGGTTCAAATCCGGTTGCCGCCTCCATAATGTTTTTTAACAACAATCGGATTATCCGATTTTTTTTATCTCTAAGGTCTCATGCCGGTGTGGCGGAATTGGCAGACGCGCACGACTCAAAATCGTGTTCCTTTGGAGTGTCGGTTCGACCCCGACCACCGGTACCATTAAATGATTAATTACAAGACTTCAACGATTATGTTGAGGTCTTTTTTCTTTGTTCGTAGCATAGCAAAATTATTTATAAACTTGATCTGTACTTGATTGCAGGGAATACCATCCATATCAGGTAAGGCTATAAGCTTTATAGTATAATTTCATTTATACAACAAGGAAATGGGGCATAGGTTTATGGAATTAAATGATTTTCAATTGTGGATAAAAGATTACTATGAAACACGAGGGTGGTCAGACTTAAATATCTTTACACGGATCGGCTTTTTGGCCGAAGAAACGGGAGAAGTAGCACGTGCGATTCGAGCACTTGAAATAGGAAGAGACCGACCAGATGAAAAGGTAGGTTCCTATGAAGAGAATAAACAAGAATTAGTAGAGGAACTTGGCGATGTATTAGGAAATATCATTGTGATTGCCAATAAGTATGATATTTCACTTGAGGAAATTTTCAGTGCCCATCAAGAAAAATTACTAAAGCGCTACAAAGGATAAGATGAAATCTGCGTAGTTACCGTGAACTATATAATTGGAAAGGGACCAAATGATTATCCTCATGGAACTCATATTCTAATTGAAGATGATGCAAGATGCTATTTCAAAAGCTAAGGAACATGGTGCGATAATCGTCTGAGATAAAATGGAGTTTAATAATTTTTATCTGGCATATTTGGTTGATCCTACTGGACTTGGTCTAGGTTTAACACAAAAGAAATAATTAATAAAGTCATTGAATGTAAAATACAATGATGCCCCCCTCTACAGCTTATAGTAGAGGTTTTTTTTTTGCTACAGACTAGATAGAAGAAAAAATCACCTATATTTCTCAGGCGTAAAAGGATAAGACAATGGGTATGGGTAAGTAATACAAATGGATAGGTGGATGTCATGAAATATCAAAGAATATAATAAACAACGTTATTGCTATGCTATTTTTGGAGATTATATCTAATTGTTGTTGATGGAGAATAGGATAAGAAGGATGAAAGAAAAATAGGGGGAATGACATGAATAAAATTACTAAGATTCTGTGTGTGGCTGTGCTTTCTGTATGGATATTACAAATTCAACCGGTTTATGCAGCCAGTTTTAAAGATGTAACATCCGAAAATGTGTTAGCAACTGAAATTGATTATTTAGTAGAAAGAGGCATTATCAAGGGGTATCCTAATGGCATGTTTAAACCAAATGACTATGTGACAAAGGCACAAGTAGCTGTAATGTTAACACGAGCGCTAGGATTGAAGACAACGAACGTAAAAAATCCGAAATATCTAGATGTACCAACAACACATATCTATTTTAAAGAAATAGCGGCTACGCAAAATGAAGGAATTTTCGATGCAACAAAGAAATTTAAACCAGATGGTACGCTTTCTAGAGGAGAAATGGCGATTGTTTTACAAAGGGCCTTTAAACTAAAAGGATCAAATTCGTATCAATTTACAGATGTTACAGAAAAGACAATAGGATATAAGGAAATTTTAGCAATTGCGAATAATAATATTACAAGGGGTTATCAGGATGGTTCATTTAAACCAAATTTATCGCTAACACGAGCACATTTTTCAGCATTTATGGCCCGAGCCTTAACACTTTCAAAAGTGAATCTTTTAAAGGATCCTGCGTATGTATACACGTATGCTTTTTATTCGCCTGATAAGGATATGAGGTATACATTAAATTATCAATATAGCCATAACGATAATAAAAATGACGTATGGACGGTTACAAATAGGAGTACGCAAGAGCCATTTAATGATGAACTGCTTTATGGCGACGATACTGTATATGGACAAGCAATTGCTGCAGATTTTAGCACGCATTATGATTTATTTATAGAATTGCCGCTGCGAATTGGTGTAATTGTACATGAAGATGATGATGGGCCTGTAAATGGTAATCGAATTACAGTTAAAACGACGGATGGGACAGTTCGAGCAGGCGGAGTCAACTATAAAAACGTCGCTATATTAGAAGAAACCTTTATATATAGTGATGTAGTGAAAACCTACTATTTTGTAGATGGTATCGGCTTAGTAAAGGAGCTGCATGACGAGGAAGTTATTTATGAGTTACTAAAGCGTTCGAAAAATTAATATGAATAAGGATGCATTTATTCGATGCATCCTTATTTAGAACAGTGAAATATGAAAATAACGATTCAGCGCTTGTAACCACTCTTTGTCGCTATGTGTTGTATAGGTTGTTAAGGATTGACCTTCATATATGCGAAATTGATTATTGAGCATAGTGTGTCGTCCACGTGGGGTACGAATCATCGCAATTTTATTGGTTTGTTTAGAAAGCCGTGGGGCAAATCTAGCATCGTTAGCATCATCCGTAAAGCAATAGAGTAAACGCCATTTATGTGGAGTTTGCTCATAGAGCATCCAGCCATATATTTCATCCCATTCAATTTTGTAAAGCTCATTGCCTTCACGATGCTGATGGCCAGCAATTAAAGGTACTGGCTTACAGGGAGCGAGTGCACCTACGCCAACATCTGAAATATAATGTAAACCTTCAAAAGTGACGAGAAGTAGCTGATGCATAGGGACTTCTTCAGGAGGTGTTCCGTCTTCGATATTACGCCAAAATTGCGCATAGCGGTTTGTAACAGTAAAACCGAGTTCACGTAGGAGCCAGCTAAATAAAATATTTAGCTCAAAACAATTACCTCCGCGTTTTTGAACAATCATTTTACGAAAAAGATCAGGGAGAGCGAAGGAGATACTATGTTTCAACGCCACGTCTAAATTTTCATATGGAATTGTATGGAGATGGCAAGTTTGCAAGTGCCCCAAAAGCTTAATGGATGGCTCTAAAGGACCTTGAAATTTAATATGTTGTAAGTACTGTTGTATTTGTGAAATTATAAAAATCGCCTCACTTCCTTACTATTTAACATAACCGAATTGTTAAAAGAATACACGCATAAAGATTGATAAAGAAAATAATAGAAAAGTAATTAGATAACTTGTAAAATTAATATATTAGCTACTAATTAGTAAAATATTTTCCATTTTAGTTAATAATAATGATTGTAAGGAAGGTATATGGATGACAAGCACAATGAAGTGGATAGAAGTAAATTCATATGATGAAATGAGTGCAGTGGCAGCAAATATTTTCACGGAGCAACTGAAAGCAAAGCCTGCTAGTATTTTAGGTCTTGCTACAGGAGGTTCGCCAGTTGGGATGTATAAGGAATTAGTCAAACGCCAACAAGCGGGAGATATTACTTTTAAAGATGTGAAAACGTTTAATCTGGATGAATATGTCGGTCTAGATCAATCGAGTCCAGCAAGTTACTGGACATTTATGCACGAGAACTTATTTAATCATGTAGATATGAAGGAAGAAAATATTCAATTACCAAATGGCAAAGTGGACGATCTAGCGGCTGAGTGTGTTGCATACGATGACCGTATAGCAGAAGCTGGTGGAATTGACTTGCAACTACTAGGAATTGGTGTTAACGGACATATTGGCTTTAATGAGCCTGGCACATCGTTTACATCATTAACGAATATTGTGGAGTTAACTGAATCTACACGAACTGAAAATGCTATTTATTTTGATGATCCAGCAGACGTACCGACGCAAGCCATTACAATGGGCATTCAATCGATTATGAATGCTAAAGCAATTGTATTAATCGCGTTTGGTGAGAAAAAACTAGAGGCAATTGAAAAGTTAAAAAGTGGTGTTGTGACGGAAGATTTTCCAGCTAGCCAATTGTTGAATCACCCCAATGTAACTATTATTTACGGTGGTACAAAATAAGAAAAAAAGCGTAGACTCCATTTTTTGAAGTCTACGTTTATTATTTTCTACCACTTAATATATCACCAGCGACGACGGCAAGCCCACCTATAAACTGAAATCCATGTAGCTTCGCTGAGAAAGATTACAGCAAAAATTGACGCAAATACAGGGATAAAATTTAGGTGAATGCTTGCTTTGTTAGCACCAAGTTGGATGACACCGCTATTCCAACTAAGAAAGGCTATAATGGATGCGAAAACGCCAACCTATAAAATCGCTGCAATCGTTGACCATTGCCAGTGAATGGAGTTCGTCAATGTCATAGATTCATATATATAGAATGGTAACAGCATAACAGCTCCTATAAAGATTGTTACAAGAAAAGTAGATTGCCATGGTAAGCGTACTGCATAGTGCTTTACAAGGAGTGAATAAATGCTCCAACAGAACACGGCAACTACAACAATTATGTCATCTTTATTGAATGTAAAATCCACCAAGCTTGCAACAGAGCCCCCAGAAATGATGAAAAACACACCACTAAGTGATAAGGTCGCTCCGAGAATTTGAAACCTAGATAGTTTTTCCTTTAAAAAAATAAAAGATAGCATATAAATCATAATGGGGGTTGATGAAATCATGAGCGATGCATTTATGGAAGTCGTGTAATGTAGCCCAGTATAGACGAGCGTATTAAATGCTGCGACCCCTGTTAATGCTAACAGGAGTACAATTGTCAGAATCCAACATCAGTTATAGTCAATAATACTAGGAATAATCAATGATGCAAAGTTATACATATGCTAGAATAAAGAAAAGTATAGGAGGGGTTATTGTGAAAAATACAGTACCACGTTTGGTCAAAGGTGATACAGTGGGTCTTGTAGCATTATCTAGCCTTGTTGAGCCAGAAAAGCTTGGGGAAGCATTAGCCTTTCTTGACGAATTGGACCTACGTTATAAAATAGGCGATACAATTAATGCTAAGCATGACTATTTAGCTGGTAGTGATGAGGAGCGGCTTGCAGATTTTCATGCAATGGTGAAGGACCCTGAGGTGAAGGCTATTTTTTGTATAAAGGGTGGTTATGGCTCTGCTCGTATTGCAGGAAAGATAGATTATGATCTACTTGCAGAAAATCCAAAAATTTTCTGGGGCTTCTCAGATCTTACATATTTGCATGGTGCGATTCATGAATTTGCAGATTTAGTAACCTTCCATGGACCGATGCTAATGGCTGCAAGTAAAATGGATGATATATCGAAGAAAATGTTTTTACAGCTCTTTACACCGATGGAAGTTCAATATACGGAAATGATATCGCCTCTAACGGCGATTGCCCCAGGTGTTGCACGCGGTCAAATTGTAGGGGGGAATTTACGTCGACTTGTAAGTACTCTTGGTACGAAGTTTGAAGTTCGTACAGAGAGTAAAATTTTATTGATAGAGGATATAGCCGAGTCAATTCCACGTATTGATTCCATGCTGCAACAATTAAAGCAAGCCCGCAAACTCGAACAGTTGGCTGGGGTTATTATTGGTTCCTTTACGCAAACTGGGGCAGATGAAGCGGCGCTTTTAACGTTAATGACAGAGTATTTTGCAGAACTAGGTGTCCCAGTAGTAGCTGGCTTTAAAATCGGACATGAAACAACAAACATTGCCATACCTTTAGGGGTAGATGCCATTTTAGATGCACAGGAAAAAGTCTTAAGAATTTTACCAGGTGTGCATTAAATAAAAGAAGAAGCGTCTGCAAGTTTGAAGGGACTGACCCCTGTATATAAGACAGAGATCAAAAAAGCATTTACCCAACCAGTTGTCGATATTGTACCGGCGACTGGTTGTTTAGTTTCGCTTGTATTCGGATATAGTTATAATACTTTACATAGTCTTTGACAGTTTGTTCTACGATTGCCGTCGTAGTACGCCTTAAATTGTCTAAGTAAAATGTTTCAGACTTTAATGCAGAATGAAATGATTCAATTGGGGCATTGTCAGCGGGCGTACCTTTACGGGACATGCTCATGATAATGCCTTTCCCTTTTACGGCCTGTTGATATCGATAAGACGTGTACACCGAACCTTGGTCACTGTGTAGTGTACACCCATCGGGTAAAGTACCTAGTTGGGATAAGGTATTCAACACAAAATCAGTATCTTGGCAATCACCAATCGAGTAGGCGATAATCTCGCCATTATATAAATCTTGAATACTTGAAAGATACAATTGTTTCTGACCAAATGGCAAGTAAGTAATATCGGTAACGAGCTTTTGTAAAGGTGCAGTTGCCTCAAAATTACGGTTCAATAAATTATCTGCGATATAGTAGGGTTGTCCAGTTTGTTTCCGTTTTTTTACTTTTACTCGACACTGCCAACCATATTTTTGCATGATACGTTGCACGACTTTATGATTCACGCGTATTTCTTGGCGTAAGAGTGCAGTAATTTTCCGATAACCATATCGGAATTTATGCGCACGACAGAGTTCTCCAATATGTCGTTCAATCGCCTGACGAGACCTTGCATCCGCAGATGCCTGTTTCCAACGATAGTAGGTAGATCGTGCAATTCCTAAATGTGCACATATATCCTTCACGCACAACGTTTCTTTTAGCGTCTCTACTAACTGTACAGCTACTTCTCCAACCACTTCCTCTCCAACTCTGCGTACTTTTTTAAAACCTCAATTTGTTGCTTTAAATAACGGTTCTCCATTACTAATTTTGTTTGTTCATTCTCATATTCAGGACCTTTACCAAAGGTATATTGTTTACCTACAGGTTGTTCAAATCGGTGTATTTCTCCGTTTCTATACCAACGCATCCATGTTTCCACTTGTGTTTTATGCCTTATATTTAATTCAATTAAAACCTGCTTCGTTGGTATACCAGCCAATCGCATCTCAATAGCCTTCATTTTTACTTCGTATGGATAACTCACTCTTGTTCCCATAGAAAAAACACCTCCTAATTGAAGTTTAGGTATCTAAACCCGAATTCAATCGAAGATGCTTTTTTTATTTGTCTATACTTTTGGGGTCAGTTCCGAAAATGCAGAACGCTTTTTTTTAATACGGCTCAGCATCATGCCCTTTGTTAACGGCATCGTTAGGGGCATCGTCACCGTCGATATTGCCAAGAGGTCGAGCAGTTGAAGTGTCTTTTTGTGCCTTTTGCAGTCCTTCTTTTAAAAGACGACCATATTCTTCATCCGCTTCTTGTGCAAGGGCAATCATTGCTTCTTGAATAGAAATTTTGCAGCTCGATAAATCACGAATAAGATTTCCTAAAAGTTCGTCTCGCTCCCATTGCTCGAAATTACGATATGTTTCCCCCGCTTGTTTCGTGTTATTTTGACGATCAATCGATTCGCGTACGAGATGACCTTCCACAAGAGGTGTATATTCTTTAGCTGATTGTGATGCTTCCTTTAAGCCATTTAACATGGAAGGCTCATAGTTAATATGTGGATTTTGGCCTGGTGCTAAATCGCGCTTATACAGCATTTGTCCACCATTTTGATTCGTTGCAACACGTTTCTTTGGTGCATTAATGGGAAGCTGTAAATAATTTGCTCCGACTCGATGACGCTGTGTGTCAGAGTAAGAGAAAGTTCGTCCCTGCAACATTTTATCATCAGAGAAATCTAGACCATCCACTAGGACACCTGTACCGAAAGTTGCCTGTTCAACCTCTGCAAAATAGTCTTCTGGGTTTTTATTTAATACCATCTTGCCTACGGGGTACCACGGGAATTTGTCGTTTGGCCAAAGCTTTGTATCGTCTAGAGGATCAAAATCAAGCTCAGGATGTGGCCCATCCTCCATAATTTGAACATTTAACTCCCATTCAGGATAATCACCACGTTCAATTGCATCGTATAAGTCTTGGGTTGCATGGTTGAAATTTTTCATTTGAATTTCTTCGGCTTCTTTTTGTGTTAAATTTTTGATGCCTTGTAATGGCTCCCAATGATACTTTACTAATACTGCTTTGCCATCACTATTCACCCATTTATACGTATTAACGCCGGAGCCTTGCATCATTCGATAATTAGCTGGAATGCCCCAAGGTGAGTAAACAAAGGTCACCATATGAAAGGATTCTGGTGAACTCGCACAGAAATCAAAAAAGCGTTCAACATCTTGAATATTTGTTATCGGATCGGGCTTGAAAGCATGAATCATGTCTGGGAATTTCATAGCATCGCGAATAAAGAAAATCTTTAAATTATTGCCGACTAAATCCCAGTTACCATCCTCTGTATAAAACTTTACGGCAAAGCCTCGCGGATCACGGAGGGTTTCAGGTGAATGCCCACCATGAATAACTGTTGAAAAGCGAACGAAAACAGGTGTTTGTTTCCCCTTGTTTTGAAAAACCTTAGCCCTTGTATACTTAGAAATAGGATCATTGCCGACTCTACCATATGTTTCAAAGTAGCCATGTGCACCAGCACCACGCGCATGAACAACACGCTCTGGAATACGTTCACGATCAAAATGACTTATTTTCTCTAAGAAATCATAATTCTCAAGTGTTGCTGGTCCGCGATTCCCTACTGTTCGTAGATTTTGATTGTTGGTAATTGGGTGGCCTTGTCGATTAGTCAATATATCATCATTTTCAAATTGCGAATTATTTTGCTTTGTCATTGTATTACCCCTTTCTTTGGTATACAGCCATTCTGTCCGTGATAGGGGCAAACTAGACATAAAAAAAACTCTCTTACACACATAGTGCAAGAGAGTTTTGGATGGCGTTTTCGAATTAGTCATATGATAACAGATTATTTATGCCTTTGCCGATAGTTGGTTATGGGTCATCGGTCATAGAGTAACAGGTCACATGTCATTGGTTTATTCAAGTTGTCTACGTAAAAGTAGTCCTCGAAAACAGCACATCCATCTAGTAATGGAGTCTCATCGACCCCATAAATCTATTGTATACAGTTTTAAGTGATATGAAAAGCCTTGATTTACCATACCAACTTTTGTAAATTAAAGAGCATTCATTTCCAACAGTAACATTTATTTTAGCAGTCAAAATAAATTGAAAATGAAAATAAATTATAAATTTTGCAGTTCGGCTATTTTCTCAAAGGTTGTTGCTAATTTAAACATTTGAGTTTGTTGAATTATCATGACCCCAAAAGATCAAGCCTTAAGCTTAATCAATCCGAATGTTCTTCTTCATTTTTGTACTCTAAAATATCCCCAGGTTGGCATTCTAAAGCCTTACAAATAGCCTCTAATGTTGAAAGCCTAATTGCTTTGGCCTTTCCATTTTTTAATATAGAAAGGTTAGCCAATGTTATGCCAATCTTCTCCGAAAGTTCTGTTACGCTCATTTTCCTTTTCGCCAGCATCACATCAATATTGATTATAATTGCCATATTTTTCACCTCAGACCGTTAAATCATTTTCCGATTTTATATCGATGGCATTTTTCAATAGCTTTTGAAGAACAGCAGCAAAAACTGTAATCACAATTGAAGCAAAAATCATGACCATGCCAATTAGTATGATACCTGGTGCGTCATCCATCTCCGCAATGAGATAGAAGAGAGGCATACCTAACACATACAAGATACTGATTGTGATTGCACAGTATTTTATATTTTTTAAAGCTCTTACAGATAAATCTGAGAAAGCTATATTCTTGTCAATATAGCTTAAAAGTTTAAATGCTTGATACAGAGCAAAGTAAAAAGGGATTGCTGTTGCATACAAATCGATAAAAACGAGATATTTTAAATATGCCATATCTGGATACAATTGTGCTGCAAAATTCGCTATCTTAGGCACCAAAAATATACACAAAGCTAGCACGGGGATTCCCATAAGAATAACAGCTAATTTTAAAAAGAGTGTTGATACTCGTTTCATAAAAAGCACCTCACTTATTTGTTGTCACTTTGAATTTAACACGTTGTTTATTGTTTTACAATAAATTCTTATTAATTTTAATCATGTTTTTATTGTTACAATCATTACCTGTACAAAGTAATGCTCTATAAAACTTGAAACGTATATAAAGGGTTTAACTAAATTGCCCGTTAGTTATAGTGACATTGGGAATGACAATCTAAAACTCTGGACTAATATTTCTTTAGTAATAGTAGTTTAAAAAGAAAACATGAGTTATACATACAAAAATAACGGTTAAGTAAAGTCGGGGAAACTCGACTTTTTAAGTGAATTTAAGTATTTTTTTTCGACAAAATTCGGGCTTTTAAAAGACGTTCATAAAACCCGTCTTAGGTAGTTCACTACGTAATACAAATTTTTTATAGCACCTGCAATGTCGAAAAATAGGGAATAATAACTGTAGCAATAAACACCTTTATTTGTCAAAATTGTAATTGAGGTGATGAAATGTTAAAATAGTAGTCGTTTGTATTATAATTGTATTTTGCTAAAGTAAAAAACATACATTTTTAATGGTATGCATTCGGAGGGAATAAAGAAATGAAGAAAGCTTTATTATTAATACTAGCTGTGATGCTAGTTGGGTGTTCCGGAGCGGGAACAGAGAAGAATAAAGAAGAAGATGTAAAAAAAGAAGAGAGCGTAAAGGAAGAGAAGGTCGTTCCAGTAAAATATGAAGAGGTTGATGCTGAATCAAAAGCTACAGTAGAAAAGTTTGTTAAAAAATACAATGTCAGAGTTGATGTCTATAAACAGGATACAGAAGAACCAATAGAATTAGAGAAGATTCCAGAACCAATTACTAATGACTTGAATAAAGAGGAAGGTATATTGTCACAAATTTTATTGGAAACTGATTTTAAAAAACATGAGGGTCATTATAAAGTAGTCGCTAAATATAATGAGGATAAAAAATTAATTGGATATAAGATTTCTGTAGAAGCAAGTCCAATAAATGAAGTAAGTGAAGAGGGCGATGAATGGGAAGAAGGATTATTATCTGCTATGTCAATTATTGATGCAATAGGATTGAATTTAGATAAAAATGAAGAAGAACTTGGTAAAGCTTTTGATGAAGAGAAAGACACTCATACATATACTGATTCTAACTATAATGTCACTTTCCATATTGCTGATATGGATTTAGGGGAATTTGAAGTTAACTATGATTTAATACAGTAAAAAAAAGCATCTCTAAAGTTGTCTAGTTCAACGACAAATAGGAATAGTACTTCTTTAAGGGGAGCTATAAATAAAAAGATTGAAGCAAATAGCTTCAATCTTTTTTATTAACTATAAAACCGGTATTTATATTTCCAATTTAGGATAGGTTTGGCGCTTCACCGTCCCACCTTAGAAATAGCGAGAATCGTCAAAGTTAAGTTCAATGCTATAATTTTTGGCATTAATTAAATTGGAAAGCTTGTGTGCATCTTTTTCGAGCTTTAGGGCACGTTCCCGGTATTCATCGGGCTCGTACATGGCAATTTCATAGAGCATTGTACTTTCACCATAGCCCATGCGTACACTTTCCTTCTCATGTGTACTAAAGTGTTTGCAAAGCTCTGCTTCTGCTCGAAGCTGTGTTGCAAGTTCAATTGCCTCGACTAGTGCTATTTGTTGACCTTTAAAGTCTACTGTGTTTTTGATATTGGCCTCATATACAAGGCGATCTAAAGTACGTACATCCAGACGTATTTGTGCTAGCTCAGATTCAATAACGGTCATAGCACGATTGCTCGTTTTTGGTGCTTGTCCCTTTTCAACAGTTACAAAGGCACTTCGATGTAATTCACTCGTAAGTTCCTGAGTTTTTTTTGTTAAAATGCTTTTCAGTTTAACAGCTTCTGCAAGATTTATCATGAAAACACGTCCTTTTTATAGTGTAGTAGCTGGTGCAACATTTGTTAATAGAGTTGTAGAATAGTCGCCACCATGTATTTGGTTGAACATTTTACCGGCGGAGGAGAGAAGTGCTTCGGATTGACTGTCTGAAAGCGATGGACGCAAATAGAAAATTTGTAAGGCATCTGTCGTTGACTCTGAGACGACTGTTCGTTTAGAGTCGACGAATGGTGAACCGAATGCACCGTCCTCGTCACGACTATAGAGGATATTATTTAACGAGTTAAAGCGGCCATTCAAGCCTTCATATCCTATTCCTTCATCGCCAAGTGCGATTTCAATATTTCCTTTAAGATAAGCTATATCATATAGGCCGATTGGAATTTCATATTGCAAAGAGAAGAAATTATTTAAATCAACACCAGATTGCAATGGTGTTAAATAATTTTGCTTACAGATACGACGCATTAAGCTTTCTGCCGCGTGGCGATAACGGTTTGGATCAGCACCAAACTTTTTCCAAAGTTGTCGCCATTCTGCAATACCTGCTCGTTGTGTAACAGGAGTCTCTTGCATTTCTAAATACAGATTTTCCTGATACAATTGCATTCGTCCTTTAATCATTTGGGGCGATTGTGCTACGACAATTTTGGTATAATGAATAATGCCGATTTTTAGCTCAGGATATCGTGTATTGAGAGTTGGATTGAGTGACACTTTCATAAAATTATCACCTACTTTAACTATTTCTATTATTGTATCATGTAAGGAGTTGGAAATAAAATGAACATACATGACCTACAGCGTGAATTTGTGGCGTATGCAATGTCCATTGGCGTTGATAAAATTGGCTTTACAACGGCAGCTCCATTTACAGAATTAAAAAATCGTCTGCGTCGCCAGCAAGAGCTTGGTTATCAATCAGGCTTTGAAGAAAGCGATATAGAAAAACGTACTGAGCCATTTCAACTACTAGCAGGAGCAGAAAGCATAGTTGCCATAGCAGTAGCGTATCCATCACGTATGCAGGATGCACCTGTTGGAAAAAAGGGCTCAAGACGTGGGATTTTTTGTAGAGCTTCTTGGGGTGTCGATTATCATACAGCGTTAAGAGAGCGTTTAAAACTATTATCAGCATGGCTTGAAGCACGAGTAGAGGGTGTGCGTATTGAATCAATGGTTGATACGGGTGCACTGGTAGACAGGGCAGTAGCCGAGCGTGCGGGGATTGGCTGGAGCGGGAAAAATTGCTCTATTATTACGCCGGAGTTTGGTTCCTATGTGTATCTTGGAGAGCTCATTACCAATGTTCCATTTGCACCAGATAGAGCGATGGAAGATGAATGTGGGGATTGCCGTTTATGCTTGGATGTTTGCCCAACAGGCGCGTTAGTAGAGGGAGGGCAGCTTGATTCACAGCGTTGTATTGCCTTTCTAACGCAGACAAAGGGAACCTTGCCCGATGAATTTCGAGCCCATATTGGAAATCGACTGTATGGCTGTGATACATGCCAAACCGTATGTCCCAAAAACAAAGGAAAGATTAACTGGATTCACGAAGAGTTTAAGCCTGACCCAGAAATCGCAAAGCCGTTACTTGTACCACTTTTGACCATTTCTAACCGTGAATTTAAAGAAAAATTTGGACATGTTTCAGGCTCTTGGCGTGGTAAAAAGCCTATTCAACGCAATGCTATTTTAGCATTAGCACATTTTAAAGAAGCAGCAGCAGTGCCAGATTTAGTGTCTCTTCTAGAAAAAGATAATCGCCCTGTTATCCGAGGAACGGCGGCATGGGCATTAGGGAAAATTGGCGGGGAGCAGGCAGAAAAGGCATTGCTCGTGGCAAAAGACAAAGAACTAGACGGGGAAGTACTCGTTGAAATTAATAAAGGTTTACAATTTTTTAGCTAAGGAAGTGTACCGTTATGCCATTGCATATCGTTTTATATCAACCAGAAATTCCAGCAAATACAGGTAATATTGCACGTACCTGTGCTGGTACGAATACCTCTTTACATTTAATTCGTCCTCTTGGCTTCTCAACGGATGATAAAATGCTCAAGCGTGCTGGATTAGATTACTGGCATAGTGTCAATGTTGTGTATCATGATTCCCTCGAGGATTTTATCGAGTTTTCGAAAAACGGTGATGTGTATTTAATTGAAACATATAGTGAAGAGCCATTTACAACACATGATTTTAGTAATCAGCAACGTGATATATACTTTATGTTTGGCAAAGAAACGACAGGGTTGCCGAAGGATTTTGCATATGAACGTCGTGATATGTGTTTGCGGATTCCTCAAAGTGAACATGTACGCTCACTGAATTTATCGAATACAGCTGCGATTGTTATTTATGAAGCTTTGAGACAGCAAGGTTACCCAGGGTTACATTAAAAAAGGCAGTTCTCCACATGTGAGAACTGCTTTTTTTGTTGAAATATGAAAGTGACGGATAGCTTAAAATTTCAGTAACACTACATTACCAGCAGGGTCAACTGTCTGGAAACCTCCATCAATTTCAACAATAGTTGCTCCAATCGCATGTAGGTTTTCTTTCATGTCAGCCACTTGTGTCTCATTATCCAATCGCAGAGTAAATGTTTTTAAGCCGACTTGGTTTTCGCCAAGCTTTGGTACTCCCTCAGAATACCAAGTATTAAGACCGATATGATGATGGTAACGACCTGTTGAGATAAATAGTGCCTGTCCACCATAACGTGTGACGATATCAAAACCTAAGCCTTTTGTGTAAAATTCCTCTGCTGCAGTTAAATTGGAAACCGATAAATGTATATGTCCCATAACTGTGTCAGTAGGTAGTCCCTGCCATTCACCGTCACCTTCATCTAATATGGCTGAAATATTAAGTGGTTCTGTTACCATATGCACTTGATCGAAATGCCAAGTCCAGTCACTTTCAGGACGGTCATTATAGATTTCAATACCGTTTTCATCTGGATCGCGTAAATAAAGAGCTTCACTCACATCATGGTCAGATGCCCCAAAATAAACGCCCGAATTGCGGAAATGACTAATAATATTTGCTAAGTCACGGCGTGTTGGTAATAGTAAGGCAAAGTGATACAGCCCCGTTGTTAAGCTCGTTTTTTCTTCCACTGTTTCGGGTTGAACGATTGTCAACAGTGCGGTTTTGCCATCCGCTGATAAAGTTGCTTTATGTGACTCTACTTGTAGAACCTTAAAACCTATAATATCTTGGTAATATTTCAATGAACGATGTAAATCACTTACTTTAATTTCGACATTTGTTACATATGTGTTTGGTTTTTCATGAAAGTGCATAATTGTTTGCCTCCAAAAATTACTTATTTTTAATTATCAACTTACTTTATGTAACTAAGTTTATTTTATATAGTATTGAAAGTCAAGGATTTATCTCGTATTCAAATTATGAAGGAATGAAGGAGCGGTGTCATGCTTAACTAGTTTTAGCCATAGTTCGTTTTAAAATTCCCATAAAAAAAAGAAGTAACCATAAAGGTACTTCAATAAAATAAGAAATCACTAAGCAGTAAAACATACTTAGTGATTGTCTTGAGGTATTATTTGTCCGCTTTGTAGTCGCCTTCGTAACCAGCCGTGAAAATAGCAGCTAAGAAAGCAGCTGTAACACCAAGAATTAATAATAAACTCATGGAAGAACCCTCCTCATGTTTATAAAGAAATCTCCCTTAAGTATAGCTTATCTACTATGAAAAGGAAACGTCAATGAATAAGAAAATATGTCAGAAATGGTTCAGTCTTAAGTATTTCGGGAAAACTATAGATGAGGTGATGATAATGGAGAAAAAAGTTCCGAGTATTGAGAATGGTACAATGGCAGGGAATTTTGACGAAGTGAAAGAGCTTGGCAAGCAAATGGAGCGTATGCGTGATGGTTTAGAGCTTGCAGAGGATGATCGTATAACAGATCCAATTCAGGTAGATGAGCCGGAAGACAACATCAAGAAACAGTGACGTAAAAAGCTAGAAATATGTGTAATTCCGGAACAAGGTGATAATACTTCCCGGAGTAAAGTCTCTTTAATATGGTGCAGATGAAGGAGAACTACTCTATTTTTCTTAAATCCAATTTTTTGTATAATGGAACTAGGAAAAGAAAGGGGCTGTAGTTCTTGAATTTACAATCAACAAAAGTATTAACAAATGGTGTAGAAATGCCACGTCTTGGTTTAGGTGTATATAAAATGACAGAACGTGAAGAAACATTGCAGGCAATCGACTATGCACTTAAAGTTGGTTACCGGGCGATAGATACGGCTTCATTGTATGGCAACGAGACAGAGGTAGGCGAAGCGATTCGTCATGCTGGCATCAAGCGAGAGGAGATATTCGTCACTACGAAGGTTTGGAATAATGACCAAGGTTACGATGCAACGTTACGTGCATTTGAAGTATCATTGAAAAAGTTAAATATGGACTATTTGGATTTATATTTAACACATTGGGCAGTGCCACAATCATTTGAAGAAACGTACAGAGCTATTGAACGACTTTATGATGAAAAATTAATTCGTGCAACAGGTGTATCAAATCACCATGAGCATCATTTACAAAAACTATTAGCAAAAGAAAATATCGCGCCAATGGTCAATCAAGTAGAGGTGCATCCATATCTGCAACAAGACGCTTTAAAGACATATTGTACTAAGCATGGAATCGCACTGACAGCATGGTCACCGCTTGGGCGTGGTGGTGTCTTGGATAATTCAACAATTCTCGAAATTGGTCAAGAATTAGGGAAGACTGCGGCACAGGTAGTCCTTCGTTGGCATTTACAAAATGACACGATTATTATTCCGAAATCTGTAACACCAAGCCGTATTGAAGAAAATGCACAGATTTTTGATTTTGAATTAACGCAAGCTCAAATGACACAAATAGCTTCATTAAATCTCAATAAACGCTTTGGACAAGACCCAGATAACTTTAAATTCGATTTTTAATGATAGCTTTTTAAAACTGTGATAACTGATGGACGTGTTGGATCTACAGAATAAGGCTTTTTCAGGCTAGTGGTGTGAATGCCACTTTACATCGAATTATTGTCAAGTTTTACTAAGTAAAGATAAAAACCCGCACTCTATTAGGAGAAGCGGGTTTTCTTATCGCATTATTTAGATTCTTTTACATAAGGAATGTAGTTAGAAAGCATTTTAGCCATATGTGCACGTGTAGCATTGTTAGCGGGCATAAATTTGCCATTTGATCCACTAGCAATCTCTAATTCTTGCATAAGTGCAATAGCGTTTTGCGTTTCAGCATTGTATTTAGAAATATCACTGAAGTCTGCTGTTAAACCTGTTTTTGCATCATGTTGTAAGTTATAAGCACGTGCAAACATTAAAGCAAGTTGAGAACGAGTAACTTTAGCAGTAGGATTGAATTTGCCATTTTGGCCTTGTACAATTCCAGCTTCAGCAAGCGCTGTAATCTCTTTTTGTGTAGCTTCTTCTAAACTAGTTACATCAGAGAATGTAGCTTCACCTTTTGCTTCAAGTTTTAATACACGCGCAATAAATGAAGCAGCTTGTGCACGTGTTAAATGAGCGTTTGGTGAATATGCTGTTGCTGAAGTGCCCTGTGTTAAATCACGATAATAAAGATCACGAACGTAGCCTTCTGTTTCAGAGCCTTTTGCAACATCTGTAAATGGAATTGTTGCTACAATACGACCTTCTACTTTAGGATCTACTTTTTTAAGCGAATTTAAATGATCGATAAACATTTCATAGTCGATTGTACCAGGTTCACTTACACGACCATCAGCATATACTTTTTCAAGTGTTTCAAAACCATCGCCGCCTTTAGCAGTGAAAGTATTTGTAGCACCTTTGTAAGTAGCTGCTTTATCTAGTTCTTTACCGTTTAATTTAATAGACGTGACACGTTTACCAGCTTCTGCCTTACCGTCAAATTCTACTTGCAAGCCAGAGAAGTGCAGGTAGCCCCCAAACTCTTTCGGGAAGTCTTTCACACTATGTTCAGCAATTTCATAGATTTCTGCACCAGTCATTTTTACAATCCCTAGCGCATTACCGAATGGCATTACAGTCATTACTTCACCAACAGTAATGTCCCCAGCGTCAATGCTTGCACGGATACCTCCACCATTTTGGAAGGCAAATTGTACTTCTGGGTCAATTTTTTGTGCGCCAGCGAGCATACCATCAGTAATGAGGTTACCTAGGTTTGTTTCCCCAGCACGAACGCCCCAAATACCACGTTTTCCATCGAGTACCGAAACGGCAGTATTACCTGTAGATTGTTGTTTAACAGCCGCAATTTTTTCAGTATAGGGTGCTAAAAGTTTAGTTGCTTCTGCATCAGCTTCAACAGGCTTTTCTTTATCATTTAAGGCATGTAATTGACCGAAATAATCAACAACTGCGCCATTATCGTTGAAAGTTAGATCAAGTTCGCCTAAATTTTCGCTATATTGACCTGTTTGTACAATGATCGTTGGGTTCTTAAATGAAGTTTCAGCTTTAACAGCTTTATCTAATTTTGTATGTGTATGTCCGCCTACGATAACGTCAATGCCTTCTACAGCAGAGGCTAGTAATTGGTCATTATCAAATTCTTTTGAATCATCGAAGCCTAAATGTGTTAAGGCAATAATTTTATTGACACCTTGCTTTTCAAATTCTGCTACTGCTTTTTTCGCAGAATCAATATAGTTAGCAAATTGAACGTTGGCAACGCTAGAAATCGATGGTGTTTCTTCTGTTGTTAAACCGAAAACGCCTACTTTTTCGCCATCTATTTCTTTAATAATACCATTATAGATTTTACCATTTTCAAAGTCTTTTGTGATTGTTTGGAATTGTAAGCCATCAAATAAGGAATCCTTTGAGAAATCCAAGTTACTTCCTAACAATGGGAAATCAGCACCTTTTACAAACTTCGCAAGTGCAGCATGTCCTTCAGGGCTTGACCCTAAATCGAACTCATGGTTACCAAATACCATTGCATCGTAGCCCATTAAGTTCATTAACTTCATATCAACTTCTCCAGTAAATTGATTGAAGTATAGAGTACCGGAGAAAACGTCACCAGCATCTAGTAGAAGTGAGTTTGCATTTGCTGCACGTAGTTCTTTAACTTTTGTTGCACGTTGGGGTGCAGCTTCTACGTGTGCATGTGTGTCATTTGAGTGTAGAATTGTTAATTTGAAACCGTCTTTCGTAGTTGCTGGTGTTGTTTCTTCAGCATTTGCAGCAAAACCTGGTGTAGCTAGTAAACTTGCAGCGAGTGTTGTTGCTGCAATACTTTTAACCCATTTCATCCATGAATTCCTCCCTCATATCGTCAGATGACTGACAATTTACTTTATTCTATCATGAAAAAAATCCATCGTCATTACCAATAATGGAAAATCAATATTAAATTTACTGTAAAATATTTGTAGTTAAATAGTAAATCATATATTTATACTTTTTTAGAATTATAAGTAAATTGATTTAGGGGATATGTTGTTATTTAATGGTCACCATACAAATCTATCAGCACTAACCCAAATTCTTTGCACAGAAATACTTGGTCGCCAACTTTACGTACACAAGTTGATTGGAGCGAAGGCGGCGAGTGTAGCTGACGGCATTCACCTTTCGCAACAGAGCAAGGCTTCCTGCGGGAAAAGCATGAGCTGATGGCCCCGCAGAAGCGTAGGACGAGGAGACTGAAGCCGTGCCCGCGAAAAGCGTCAGCCGTAGCAGAAAGCAACGGGTTCACATAGATACTTCTATTTGAAAAGAAAAAAGCCATCCCAATTTCATTCGAGATGGCTTCTTCATCATAAAAGTGTAACGTAGACAGATATTTTGTTGTGTAGGAAGCGGTCGTGACTCCAGCAAAGGCTTGAAGAGTACTTGTTCATTTACTGGCTCTTGTTTGAAAAGTGTTATTGTTTTTCATCCTTTACTACGATGAGCTTATTTAAAAATGGATGATCGAATTCTAACTGGATGGCGTGTAGCTCGTAGTCACCACTAGCCGTTTCACGTGCACCATACATAGTATCGCCGATAATAGGATGACCGAGATGTGCCATATGCACACGAATTTGATGTGTTCGACCTGTTTCCAAAATCAGGTGAACAACACAAGAATGTTTATAGCGTGCTATAACTTCATAGTGTGTGACCGCATGCTGTCCTGTATTTGACACGACACGTCTCGTTGCATGATGGCGATCTTTACCGATAGATTCTGCAATAGTTCCTGTCGTCGAACGAAGATTACCTTGGACTTCAGCGGCATACGTACGAATGATTGTTTTTTCTTCTATCATTCGGTCAAATATTGATTTGGCAAGTGGATGTTTAGCAACAAGAAGCAAGCCCTGTGTACCTTGATCAAGACGATGAACATGTTCTGCATACATACCACCCTGTTCCTTGATGTGTGCCATCACATGGTTCATGCAGGTATGCGTATCACGCGCATCATTTGGATGTGTGGACATGCCTTTTGGTTTGGATACAACCAAACAGTGATCGTCCTCGTATACAATATCAATTGCACATACGGGTGTTGGTTTATAGCTAGAAGTGGGGATAGGAAATGTAAATTTTATCATTGTTCCTGCTTGAAGTGGTTCCTTCCACAGTAATGGCTCACCGTCAGTTGTTGTGACGGCCTTCGCCATACGTAATTCATGTACTAGTTTTTTGCCTAGTTTCCAATGATTGCGAAGTAACTCCTCAACCGTTAACTTATTTTCATTTATTTGATAATGAAACATCTATCTTCCTCCGTGGAAAAGAAGGCTTTAAAAAGCCCCTTCATCTATTTTTTACTTAGAGTATACTCATCAAACTTGGAAATAAAAAATTCGCTCTATTTCCCATAGCGATTTGCGAGACCCGCAGGTGTTAAGGCATCTGCGGGTCTCGCTAGGTTCGCTGTCCCGTAGGAGTATCGCGAATTTTCTTGTAGCTATCCTTTAATTTTAAAAAGTACATTTCATTTGTAGCACCTATGCCCAATAGGGATAGTATCATGTTAATTATTTTGCCTCTTTTGTAGCTTTCAATAAATAGAAGCTTGCACCTGCAATTAAAATAAATGCAGTAAGCGCTAAAAACGGTATTGTAATGAAGCCAAGCCAGTTAATGTATTGGCCTGTACAAGATACTGCACCACATGAAGGGGCTGAATCTGCTAAGAAGCTTAGTTTTTGAATACCATAATGATATAGTGACACACAGCCACCCATAATGGCAAATACAGCTGTTGTTACAGCAATACGAGTGTTTTTTTGGATAAACGCAATGGTTGTCATGATGACAATTGGATACATAAAAATACGTTGAATCCAACACATTTTACAAGGCTCATAGTGACGTATTTCGGAAAAGTACAAAGATCCTAATGTTGCCACTACAGAGACCATCCAAATGAATAATAAGCCGTTTTCTTGTTTTTTAGACATACTAAAACTCCCCTTAATATTAACCTTATACTTGTACGATTATAGATGTTCTGAATATAGAAGTAAATTAACTAGCTAGGATGGTGGTATCTACTTCTATCAAATGAAATTCAGTCTAAAGTATGAATGGCTGAAACAGACGCTACAGACTTGGAAATGTTATCATTAAAATTAGTAATGCCAAAAAGAAGAGGTGTTGTTGTGAGAGAGAACGAGCACTCAAATATCAGTATTTTAAAAGAAATCGCTGAGCTACTAAATGAAGAAACAGAAATCGTAACAATGCTAAAAGGCGCCCTTGTGAAATTTTTAAATGGCACAAATTTTGAAACAGGTTGGATTTTTTTTATTGACGCTAAAGGCCGGCCAGAGCTCGTTGTCCATGAAAATTTACCAGAGGCACTGAAATACAACAATTGTCATTATTTAAAAAAAGGTGGTTGTTGGTGTGTATCCCGTTATCGCAATGAAGAACTAAAAAAGGCTTCTAATATAATTGAATGTCAACGTATTGAAAGTGCTATAGCTGCAGATGTTGGTGATCACGCAGGTATCACTCACCACGCAACTGTACCATTGCAATCGGGGCAGGAGCGCTTCGGGGTTCTCAATGTAGCATCAAAAGATACGGTACGTTTTTCAGAGGAGGAACTAGCTTTACTTGAATCGGTTGCCTTTCAAATGGGTTCAGCCATTAAACGCATTTTACTAACCAAACAGGAGCAGGAAATGGCACTTGTCAAAGAGCGAAATCGTCTAGCACGTGACTTACATGATTCTGTCAATCAGTTGCTATTTTCAGTTACATTGACGGCTAGAGCAGGGATTGAAATGAGTAATGATTGTGATGTAAAGGAAACGTTTAAGGAGATTCAGCATTTAACGCAGGATGCTTTGACAGAAATGCGTGCCCTGATTTGGCAACTGCGCCCTAAAGGCTTAGAAAACGGTTTGTTAGAGGCTATTAAAGTCTATGCGGAAATGCTTGGCTTAAAGCTCCAAATAACGGTTTCAGGTGTGTTGCAATTTCCATCTCGTATTGAAGAAACGTTATTTCGTGTAGCACAGGAGGCACTCAATAATGTACGTCGCCATGCTGGCGTATTAGAGGCGGCACTTTATATTACTGTAACGGCAACAGATATTTTACTTGTTATTCGTGACGAAGGGCGAGGCTTTGTCATTGATAAAAATGCCAGGTTGCTGTCAATGGGCTTGCAGTCAATTAAAGATCGAGCAAAATCAGTTGGTGGCACAGCTGACTGGGTTAGTGAAATTGGCAAAGGAACGGAGCTGTTAATCAGATTGCCATATTAAAGGGGGAACGAGAATGATTCGAGTATTAATTGCAGACGATCACCATGTAGTCCGTCGCGGATTATTATTCTTTTTAAAGACACAAAAGGATATTGAAGTTGTAGGGGAAGCCAAAAATGGAGTTGAAGCAGTGGCATTAGCTGAAAGTATTCAGCCAGATATAATTTTAATGGATTTAGTTATGCCAGAAATGGATGGTATTCAGGCTACGAAGCGCATTAAAGCAAAGTTTCCACAAATACAAATTTTAATGCTAACAAGTTTTTCAGATAGAGATCATGTTGTGCCAGCTATGGAGGCAGGAGCAGCAGGCTATCAGTTAAAGGATATTGAACCAGACGAATTAGTTTTATCGATTCGCAGAATTATGCAGGGTGAGAATACATTACATCCTGAAGCAACGTCTACACTTGAAATGGATCGACAAGAATCAGAAAACGCGCCTCATGTGTTAAATCCATTAACGCCTCGTGAGCAGGATGTACTTGCAGAGCTTACAAAGGGAAAAAGTAATCGAGAAATAGCTTCCTCTTTATTCGTCACTGAAAAAACAGTTAAAACGCATATTTCTAATATTTTTACGAAGTTACAGGTGCAAGACCGTACACAAGCTGCTCTTTATGCTGTAAAGCATGGATTGACAGAAGGTAGCGGTTTATAACTAGTAATGAAAAAATAAATGAATAAAACAATGCTAAAAAAATAATAAACGGCGAGTTCCTACAAATTTGTAGTTGCCCGTCGTTTTTGATGAAATAGGATTTTATTTATTTTGAAATAATTTTTTAGAGATTTCCTTTAAATTGGGACTTGGTGAAAGTGCCAAGTCCTCTTTTAATTTTTGCTCATAAGCTAAAAGTATTTTATGTGCTTGTTTATGATGACCTGCATTCATGAGAACTTGCAAGTAGTATTCAAGTTTTTGTTCGTTGTAAGGATCGTATGCTAACAAGGTGTTTAAATAATCAATTGCTGTTTCAGTATCAGTTAAAACAGTAGCCTGAAAACCTTTATCTAATAAATCTATGTATGATTTATAAAGCTTATCTTTATAAGTAGTTGCCCAACTGTAATCATCATATACTAGTAAACCATTTTTATAAATAGTTAGGCATTGGTTGATTAAAAAAATTGGTGGGGACTCTAATTTAGAAAAATCACTATAAAACTGTTGGAAGTCATATAAATCACACATAATATTAGGTTTTTCAAAAATATAATACTTATTGGAAAAAATAATACAATTAGAATACCCTATGTTAGTTAAGGTTTTCCTCAAGTAAGATAGAGCGGTGTGAAGGTTAGATTTTGCCCGTACATAATCTAAATTGGGCCAAAGTATTTCGATTAAATAATCGCGATGAATGGGCATGTTCGGGTGCAAAATAAAATAAGAGAATAATTCTTTCGTCTTTTCAGTTTTGAAAGATACCAGGCTATTATTGCTATAAACAGCAAATTGATCGAAGCATTGAACATTTAACACTGTATTAGAAGCTTGTTGTGTTAGTTGTTGCATGGAAAATTCATGTTCAATACGTAAAACTGTTTTTTCTAAGCGTGCTAGGCTAATTGGCTTAAGTAAATAATCCAGACCACCTACTTCATATGCCTGTATAGCAAAATCTCGATACGAAGTAATAAATATAACACTGACATGTGGACGATCAGTTTTTATAATATCCGCTACTTCTAGCCCATTCAGTTCATCTAACTTAATTTCTAAAAATATAACCTCGAATTCCATTGATGGAAGGTTATTTAGGAATAGTTTTACACTGGTGAAGGTTTGAACTACCTCAATTTGTTGAAAGTTTTGTAGCTTATTTTGAAAATAGTGTAAAGCTAAAGGTTCATTGTCAATTAAAACGGCTCTAATCACATCAAAATCTCCTTTATACAATTAAATTGAAGACCATTAAACTCTAGTTCATTGCTTTTGAAAAGGCTCCTGATATATTAGGATAGAATTTTTTTATGTTGTGTTAAGAGAATTGAAATAATTGTATAAGCGTTTCTTATCATACTATTTTAATGAAACCGAAAAACAGCGTGGTTAAAATAGAAAAATAGCTCATTCAATACTTATTCAAGATTCTTGAGTTATTTTTTTCTTTTATTGTCAAAAAACCATATTGATTGTAATAATTTATCAGGCGTTATTATAGTACATTTGACTTAAAAAAAACTCAAAAAGTACTTAAATAATACTTAATAACAAATGGGTAAAAGAAATAAAATGAGGATATTGTAGTAAAAAAAAGATAATTATAACTACTTAATTAAAAGAGAAGGAGGGTGAAAATGAAACTAGACCGTTTATTAACAATGACAATGATTTTAGTTAACCGTAAAAAAGTAAAGGCTCACGAATTGGCTGAATTGTTTGGGGTGTCGGTGCGCACGATTTATCGGGATGTTGAAACACTAAGTCTCGCTGGGGTACCCGTTGTGAGCCAGCAAGGAGTGAACGGAGGGATAAGTTTAATAGATGGCTATAGAGTGGATAAGCAAGTGTTAACAAAGGAAGAGCTTGCTTCTCTTTCTATTGCTATCAAGAGCGCGCTGACCTCCTATGAAGATGCCCATGCGGAGGCAGTGCTTGAAAAATTAGCGGGTGTTGCAGATGACAAGGTGAAGCAATCCATTGATCAATTATTCATTGATCTTAGTCCTTGGGGGCATAACGTCATCTTAAAAGAACAGATTACGCTATTGAAAAAAGCAATTGCAAATGAGTTCTGTGTAAGTTTTACCTATTCTACAGCTTCTGGACAGACAACCGAACGTCTTATTGAGCCACATACTTTAGTACAAAAGGGGAAAGTCTGGTTTGTGTATGGCTATTGTTTACTAAGGGAAAGTTTCCGTTTATTTAAGGTTTCGAGGATGAAGAATTTAAATAAAGAGATGATATCTTTTGAACGCAAGGAAATTAATTTATCGTCACTTCCATGGAATGAAGACTGGTTTCAGCCTCAAAACTTAGTTGATCTTACATTGTCATTTGATCCTAAAGTTGCGACATTGATGGAAGAGACGTTTGGCACTGAAAATGTAAATATCGAAAATTTAAGTGTTCACATCTCCCTACCAGAAGATGAATGGCTATACGGTTTCTTACTTAGCTTTGGTAATCGAATAAAAATTCTTAACCCAACATATATAGGTGAGATTGTGCAACAACGAGCTCTAGAAATTGTGAAATTATATAAAGACAATGAAAATTAAAATATTTCCTTTCAATAGATGACATACAGATGTCATGTTTGGTTTGTTAAAGTAATGTCAAATAGACGAAAGGTGGATTTAAACATGCAAAGTTGTTGTCAAAGTTGTGGAATGCCATTAGTGGAAGCAGCATTATTTGGTACCGAAAAAGAGGGACAAGTGAGTGTAGCGTATTGTACATATTGTTATGGAGAAGGTGAATTTAAGCAACCTGATCTGACAATGAAAGAAATGATTGAAATATGTGTGCCCCATTTGAAAGAGGAGGGGATGACAGAAGAGGAAGCACGCCAAATGTTAGCTACCTTTTTACCAAGCTTAAAGAGATGGAGAAAGAGTGAAAGGATTGAACCGGTTGTCATTGAGAAAGATTCTTTTAACGTGATAGGTATTACGACGCGGACAAGTAATGCTAATGAGCTAACAGCACAAGCAAAAATACCTCAACTGTGGTCTGCATTTTATGAACAAAATGTCGGGCAACAAATAGCAAATCATGTGAACCATGCCGTAACATATGGTTTGTATTGTGACTACGAGAGTGATGTCAATGGGATTTATTCATTGTCACTTGGTATGGAAGTTTCAGCAATTGATGAAGTTCCTAAAGGCATGGCGGCAAAGATAGTCCCAGCCGCAAAGTATCTTGTCTTTACATCGGAAATAGGCCCAGTTACTGAGGTTGTCATTAAAGCATGGCAAGATATTTGGGCATGGTTTGCCAACTCTGCGGTAGATAGAACGTATACTGGCGATTTCGAAAAGTATGATGAACGATGCGCCAATCCAAATGAGGCGCAAGTTGATATCTATATTGCGATTAAGTAAAAATAAAAAAGTGAAAATGATTTGATGGCAATTTTAAAAGTAAAAACAAGCCTTTTATCCTTACAGGACGTATTTAATCCATATAATAGGAATACGAAAAATGACCAAAGTAATGTTCATGTTTAGCTTTGTATATTATGTAAAAAACAAGTTTCTTACACTATAAGTGATAGGAGACTTTTTTTTATTGTAATTAATGGGTTATATAGGTGTTAAAAATTCTAATCCACTACTCGTAAATCCTATTATTAAAGAATTTAGTCAATTATTTAAATTTTAATACAATAATAACCAAATATGATAAAATGGTATATACTTGGAATTAAATTTCTGGTAGGGAAGAATGAGAACGTTTAAGCAAACAATTAAGATTATTGTGGAAAATTATTAACTATTAAGTGAAATTAAACACCGTTTAACAACTTTTTACAATATTTAGATTGCAGTTTTAGCTACTATTTGAACTAGCTAAAAATTAAATAATTTAAACTATCTAAATAATCTATTATTAAATTTAAATAGTTAGATAGTGGTGCATAATTAACAATTTTATAGGCATTAACAGCAGAAACCCCTTTATATAAATACCCATCATATAAATACCCATCAGAGTTTATAAATGCTTGAATTGTTCTTATGTTATAAACAAGGTATTATTGAAAATTCTCCTAATGAATGATTCCAAATTTAATATTTTAGATTACCTACATTTACCATGGTAGTAGTTCAGTAAAAAATAGAGTAAACACTAGAGGGTTTTGCGATTATCAATAAAGATTCATGATACGATTTTTAAGGCATTTCCTTTATATAAACCTAAATGATTATATGCAGCTAAAGTCACAATCGCATCAGATTATATTGTGTATATAAATGCGAATATCAGTAGGATAAAATTCAAAGTATGGGACTGAAGGGGATAAGAGCAATCTAAATATTACCAAGGTACATGTGAAATTTTACAGTACCATGCTTGTGGTACTACAATCAAAATATCTATGAAAATAGGTGAAGGCATTGAAAATTATGGTTTTAGATAATCATATTGCGATTGGAGAGGGAGCTCGAGCTATATTACAAGAAGAAATTGATTGTCAGGTGGAGGTTTTTACGGATCCATGTATTGCTTTACAATATTTAACCGAAGTAGTTTATGATATTTACCTGATAGAATTTAACTTATCAGGGATGGATGGTATACAATTTATAGATTTATTACTTAAAATTCATCCAGGAGCAATCACAATTATTTATACAGGTTACAATATTGAAAAATATGTGCCAGATTTATTGGACAGGGGCATCTCAGGATTTATAAGTAAAGCAGAAAGTAGAAAGCAATTGGTTGATACAATTCAATATGCAAGACAGGGGAAAATCATTATTTCACTTTCGTTACTTAATCGACTTAAAATACATAATTTATGTTGTCAAAAGCCTGTTAGTTTAACAGATCGAGAACGTAAAATCTTAGATCTAGTAAGGAATGGATTGACGAATAAAGCAATAGCTTTAGAGCTTTATTTAAGTCAGCGGACAATTGAAAAAGAGCTTACTACAATTTTTTCTAAGCTCGATGTTGAATCACGAGCTGAGGCGGCGATAAAATGGAGTGAATTAGCTGTCCAAAAAAGAAGTTATTAGGTATCTAAAATCCTACAGCTTAATAGAAACAAAATTAATTATAACTTATTCTAATATAGGATTATACAGAGATATTCAATTCTTGAAAAATGCTATTTTTAGATGAATTATAGATACACTTACAAACGGCAAAATGCTATCTTTGAATAGTATATTGTCGTTTTTTTAGGTTGTTTAATAGAGAAAATATATCTATTTTCTTATAAAAACGAATATGTCAAGTGTGAATTTCCGTCTCTTTTTATTCGGAAACACGCACTGGAATAGTTAGAATAACTGCATGTAAACTAAGTATAGCTCGAGTTGAAGTATGTTTATTATAATAACAATGCCATACAGTTCTGTAGGAGTGAGTGTTATAGAGAAAGTTAGTTGAGTAAGCTAACTTAAAACGTGTATCAATTAAATATCATATAAAAATATGTATTTTGAATACTAAAATATTAGGAGGTAGTATATGAATAAATGGAAAAATATTGCTGTTTTCTGCTTGTTGAGTTCGCTATTTTTAAATTCTCCAAATCAAGCTAATGCAGCGGAAGAAACCATGATAGATAATAACGGACTAGAGGTTATCTATGATAATGAACTGGAAATTAAAGAGTTAACACCAACTGAAATTACGGATTTCCCAACTAATTTTAATAAACAAATGGAAAATGATTATCGTATAAAAACAATTACTGATATAGTTTCAGAAGGGAATATACCTGATTTAAACAATTCAAAGCAAGCAAGGGCTGTAGCAACTGGAACAATATCGGATTATTTATCAGGTACCGGAGATTCTAAAACATATTCAATAAACATTAATCCAGGAATATTATTACAAGCACAAATGAAGCAACCAAGTGATTCTGCATTAGATTATGATTTATACATTTTTGATTCAACTGGTAGTGTTATTCTTGATGGGTCAGAACACTATACACATTTAAATTCTGATGGAACACTTCCTGAGGCAGTTGGTGTTATAAATACAAGTAATGTTGCACAAACATATTACATTTATGTACATTCATCTCAAGGTGGTAGTATAAACGAATCCTTTATTTTGAATTATTCAATTAGTCACCCTTATGATAATTTCGAGACAGATGAACATGCAAGTAAAGCCAAGAATTTTACTTATGGCAATGGAGGAGCGCTTTTAAATTCAAGAAATATTAGTTCTCCTATAGACAACGATTGGTATGTAATTAATGTACCATCTACTAGAAACTATGATAAAGTTAATTTTTCAATTTCATCTGCTTCAGTTAACGGTAGCAAAATTGAAGTGTATGAAGATGTATCTAATGGATATATGAAAATGAAGAAATTATTAAATGGTTCTGGGGATATTTCTGTTAACACAGGGAAATATTACATCAGAGTAACTTATAGTGGGGATATAAATAATTTTAATGCAAGTGATCTTCAAAACTACACATTAAGTTTAACGCCTATTATGAAACCGGAAAATATAGTTATTAAAGATTATAATTCGGAACAAGGTATGAATGACTATCCTTCAGGGTATTATTATGGAAAACATTATAGAGCAAAAGGATTCCTGGATATAATAGGGTATGTAACTTATAAAGATAAAGAAACTGGTGACATTTATGGTATACCTTATACAAGTGTGACAGGTAATTATCTAAATGATGCATGGTCAGGAACAGCGGATAATGCAGTAAGAACAGGTGTAGCAACTACAGATAATACTGGTAAATTCACTGTCAATCTTACATTACCACCAGCAGTTGGTGCTATATCCCAATATATAACAACATCTACTCATTACTATGACTACTGTGATGTTTATGTTTATGTTACAGATAAACCAAGTGTTGAAGTAGTGGATAACATCTATCATTTTGCATACTCGATGTACGGTTATTAATATCTAAAAAAAGAATTATGGTAGATTGTAGATTTACAATTGAAAATATTTAATTAATAATCTCAAGTTACGAAGAATTTATCGTAACTTGGGATTATTTGTTTACTTAACATAATCAATAAAGTTAAGTAATAATAATATACTAATGAATTAGAGCATGATATACCTGCATGATTGTGTTATAAAAAGATAATACGGAAACCTCCATTAAAAATGATAATGGAGGTTTATTGTATGATTAGTTAATGATCTCAATATGTGGTTCAATATGCACGAGCACCTGGCAAAATGGATTTTCGCGCATCACAGTGTGTTCGATTTCTTCTGTGATACGGTGACTTTCAAAGACATTTAAATAAGGATTCACAGTGACCGTTACATCGATAAAGTACATATTGCCATGAGCACGCCCTTTGAAATCCAAGAGTTCAATCACACCCTCCACATTACGTATTAATACGGATAATGTTTCCACTTCATCAATATTAAAGGCATCTGTTAGGCTTTGAACCGCTTCCCAAAAGATTTCAACGGCTGTCTTAATAATAAGAAAGGCCACTACTAATGCTGTCAGTGTATCGATAATCGGAAAGCCGAAAATAGCGCCGAAAATCCCGATTGCTGTTCCAATACTAACGAGGGCATCTGAACGATTGTCGTAAGCGGCAGCCTTTACAGCAGCACTGCGAATCTTTTTAGCTAATGCTAAATTATAGCGATAGACGACATACATAACAATGGCACTGCCTATTGCAACATAGGCAGTTAATAAAGATGGTGTTGTACCACTAGGCTCCCAGAGACTCTTTAAAGAATTGATAAGCACCTGTAAGCCGACAATCAGCATAATAAATGAAGCAACTAGTGATGCAATGGTTTCAGCGCGTAAATGGCCATATTGGTGATTAGAATCGGGTGGTCTTTGCGCGATACGTAAGCCGATTAATACAGCAATTGATGCGATGATGTCAGTTGTATTGTTCAGTCCATCTGCTTTTAATGCTTCAGATGTCCCTAAATAACCAATTGTCAGCTTAGTTGAGCTCAGTATTAAATAAGTACCGATGGATAACCAAGCACCTTTTTCCCCTTGACGTAAATTTGTATAGAGCTCCATTTTGTTTCCTCCTCGCAAAACTTTAGGACATTATAAAACGACCCCCTTATATGAAAGGGAGTCGTGTTAGCATGTTTATTTAGAGTCTTTTAATTCTTCGAATTCATTTGCTAAATCACGTTCAGGTAATTTCAGAACTTCTAAGTATAGTATATGGTGACCATCTAATTCTTTAGCTGTGAATTCATAACCTTGTACCTCGATGCTATCACCTTCAACAGCATCAAAACGTTTCGTCATGAACCAACCACCTATTGTATCGATATCATCATCTTCTATGTCAGTACCTAGCATATCATTGACGTTTTCTAGTAGCATTTTTGCATCTAAAATGAAATGATTATCTGCAATTTCTTGTACTTCAGGGATTTCATCTTCATCGAATTCATCTTGAATATCTCCGACAATTTCCTCGATAATATCTTCAATCGTTACTAAACCTGACGTTCCTCCATATTCATCCATTAAAATAGCCATATGAATACGTTCTCGCTGTATTTTTAGTAATAAATCATTAATTTGCGTTGTTTCCATAACACGTATAATCGGTTGCATATAGTCAAGCACAGGTTTATCACCATTTGCAGGATCTTTAATGTAAGCCGTTAATAAGTGTTTCATGTTTACTAAGCCGATTATATGGTCTTTATCGCCATCGATAATTGGGTAACGAGTATATTGTTCTACACCCATTAAATCAAATACTTCTTTAATCGTCAGTTCTTTCTCGATGCCAACGATTTCTGTACGCGGTACCATAATTTCTTTTGCAAGACGATCTGAGAACTCGAAAATACTGTTAACATATTCATATTCTGAGTTATTAATTTCTCCACCCTTTAAACTATCTGACAAAATCATTCGTAGCTCTTCTTCAGTATGTGCTACTTCTGATTCTGACATCATCTTAAGCCCAAACATTCCTGTTAAAGCACGTGCAGAACCGTTTAACAATTTAATGATGGGATACGTAATGTTGTGGAATAAAATTAATGCGCCAGAAAGGTTTAATGTGACAAATTCTGCTTTTTGGATGGCTAAAGTTTTTGGCGCCAATTCCCCAATAACTACATGCATAAAAGTTACAATTGAAAATGCAAGTATGAATGAAAGGATAGATGTTACACTACCGTTCAAATTTAAGAATTCAAACACTGGATGTAAAATGATTTCAAATGTAGGTTCACCAAGCCAACCAAGACCAAGTGCAGTAATGGTAATACCTAACTGACATGCAGATAAGTATTCATCTAAATCTGAAATAACCCGTTTTGCATTTTTGGCTTTTTTATGTCCTTCTGCAAGCAATTGATCAATCCGGGTAGCTCTCACTTTAACGATAGCAAACTCTGTTGCAACAAAAAATCCTGTCATTACAATTAGTAGGGCGAATGCCGCCAACCTTATGGTTATTTCCAATATGTCTCCGTCCAAATAATTCCTTTGCCCCCGCCCAAATGAGGGAAGTAAACAAAGTGTACACCTCCTATGATTTAAAAAATTGTTGGATGTTTCAATCATAAATTATTTAGTAGCAAAACACAAATATTGACAACCACTTTTTCGATGGAATTAAAGAAGACATTTCATGGTGAAAAAAGCTTTATTTCAAATGACAAATGATTGAAAATTAAAATACAATATGCTAACTTTATATGGAGCAAGGATAGTTTGTTTAGAGAAAGAAGCAGTTATATCTCATATAAAACGACACGTCAAAAATCTCAAGAGAGTTTTACTTGCGGATTTTTTTAAATGAATTATTTTCAATATGCAACAAAAAAGAGGTTGTCTCATGTGAGATAACCTCTTTTTCTGTACGAACGTGAATATAGCGCTACAAAGCGACAAAACCTTTTATAGTTCTTTACTTTTCATACGTTTTTATTGTTGTTGGAAACGTAATTTAAGACAAGCCTTTTCCACATCGTGTACAGTCTCTTTTAAAGGAAGTACACCGGAAAACGCAGAGATTGTAATAGGGGCTTTATCTGTAAGCCCTTGTTGTGTTAAAACATAATTATTTCCGTTATATGATAAATACATATTCTTGATCGAACGTTTTCCCAATGTGCTAGTAGATGAATCAAAGAAAGCTTTTAATTGGCTGCAATATTCATTATAAAAATTACTGCTAAAACCAGTAAGAATCTCAAATTCTTTACTATCAATAGTGCCTGTATCACTGGCTAATTCGAAAATTTTAGCGGAAAATTCAGAAAAAAGTTCCTTTACCTTAGCACGTATTAATACTTTTGAATTGTAACTGTTTAAGTCATCTGAAAGTGTGACTTTACTCATTGAAATAGCCCCCTGCATATAAAAACATTTAAAAATAACCTTATTTAATAAATGTATAAGAATAATACAGGAATTTCAATATAAATAAGCAATATTTGCAAAATAAGAGTCCGAATAGTAGGGAAATTTCTGCATATTTATGAGATGTAGGAGTAAAAAATTGTTGTTTATTTAATCGTAAACATGGTAAAGCATTAGCTCATGTATCATTTTTTTAACATCGTCTTCATTTGGCGGTATAGGTCCAATCCATTGAATTTCACCATCTTTTAAATATTCTGCAACATAGCGTTCGCGAAGGTAGAAGAACGATATTGCCCAGCCTGGGAGCTGTGTGTTTTCAAAAAGAGGCTTAAAGCTAAAATGCTGAATCATAGACATCCTCATTTCCATCTGTATTTATTTATCATTATTCAAGGATAGTGGTTAATTTGCAACTATTCACTTTTATGGGGGTATTTCTTTCGTGGAATTTCATTGCTCTGCTATAATGAGTGCAGCAGGCGACAAAATACGCCAAAGTGAATACGATTGGAATGAGAGGATGCTAATGGACAATTTACTAGGGACATTATTATTTATGGCAATCATCGGGGCAGCAATTGGTGGTGTTACGAATCACTTAGCAATAAAAATGCTATTTCGACCCCATGAAGCTAAATATATTAAAAATTGGCGAGTGCCATTTACACCGGGTCTTATTCCGAAACGACGCGATGAATTAGCAAAGCAGCTAGGGTTAACGGTTGTAAATTATTTATTAACGCCTGAAACTTTTAGAAAGAAATTTTTCTCAAAGGATATTCAAGACAAGGTAGAGCAGTTTGTACAAGCAAAAGTACAAGAAACTATTTTTACTGAGGATAAAACGATTCAAGATTGGCTGAATTTAGCTGGCTTTTCTAACATGCCAACAACAATTGAACAAAAAGTAGAAGCAATTGTTGTGGGACAATTTGAATCAGTCAAGAATACATTATCAACGAGATCAATTCGTACACTGTTATCAGCGGACATTCAAAATACAATTGATGCGAAAATTCCAGTAGCAGTTGGACATATTTTGGAAAAGGGCGAAGAGTATTTTTTATCAGCAGAAGGTGAATTGACAATAAAGGCTATGATCGATGACTTCTTATCTTCTAAGGGATCTCTAGGTGGCATGATTAATATGTTTTTGGGCGATTCCTCATCGCTAGTAGGCAAGGTTCAACGTGAACTTGTGAAGTTCTTACAGACTCCTGGTACGAATTCACTGTTAACTAAAATTTTCATGCAGGAATGGGAAAAACTAAAGGATCGTCCAGCTATGGATTATTTAGAGGATATTAACTTTGAACCGATTTTAGCGAATTTACAAAGTTATGTAAAAGAGCAATTAGCAGTAGCAGAACGATTAAATCATCCAATATCGTATTATTGGCCTGAGGGTAGTTCATGGATGCAAGAAAGTGTTGTTCCACGATTAATCGAAAAAGCGTTCATCCAGGCTGAAGACAAATTAGAAGATGTGTTGAAGCGTTTAAACTTACAGGAAGTTGTTCGCGAGCAGGTGGATTCTTTCCCTGTAGCCAAGCTGGAAGAGCTTGTATTAGGTATTTCCAAGCGAGAATTCAAAATGATTACCGTTCTTGGTGCCGTACTTGGTGGTTTGATTGGGGTTGTGCAAGGTTTAATTGTTCATTTTATTTAAAAAGGAGATTATGTTGATGATTAATATTTATAATGAAATTAATGCTTTAGAGGGTACTTTCCGTAAAACACCTGAATTTGAAACTTTAAAAGAGGCTGTAGCAGTTGTCAAGGCAGACGAAGAAGCGTTAAATGTTTTTAAAAATTTCCGTAAAATTCAAATTGAATTACAGAAAAAGCAATTAGCAGGTGAAGATTTGCTAGAAGATGAACTTGTCTATGCGCAAAAAGCAGCACAGCTTGCACAGCAAAATGAAAAAATCTCCGCTATGCTTGAAGCAGAGATGAAGCTAAGCAAAGTTATTGAAGAGGTAAACCGCATTTTAGTAAAACCAATACAGTCATTGTATGAGGGTATTCAATAAATAAAGGTAACTAGGTTTTCTCATCAATCGTCGAAAATGATGGTTCGACCGGCGATATTGTAAATGCTATCAGCTTAAGCCATTGTCAGCTTGGCATTTAGCTAAATCGCTTTTATAGGAATAATTAAAAGGATATTTGCACATATAACAGGTAAGTAGAAAACGTGTCTCAGTAAATCGAGACACGTTTTAACTTTATGTAGTAGTTGTTTCTACAACTTCAACAGGTCTGATTGTTGGCGTATTTAAAGTTAACGAGTAATGATCATTCAATGCCATTCATGCCCATGATTGAGCACGTATAATTATTTAAATTAATGGAGGGAATGTTATGCATATATCAATTGAATGGACCTATAAAACGCCAAAAGGTGCGGGGACAGTTTTGCACTCTAATGAAATGCCGGCAGCCCAAGCCTTATTATTAGCAGAGGATATGGAGCGTACAGGTCGCGTGAAGTCACTACACTTCAACGATCGCCAAGATGTAATATGGTCGATTAAAGAGTTAAAGGCATACTTAAAAGAAGTTGATACTGAGCCACATAACATTACGGTCTATTTTGATGGGGGATTTGACCGTACGACAAATCAGTCAGGTTTAGGATGTGTCATTTATTATGAACAGAATGGTAGGCCATACAGATTAAGAAGAAATGCCTCTTCCGCTGAACTCAAATCAAATAACGAAGCAGAATATGCAGCGCTCTATTTAAGTTTAGTGGAGTTAGAATTATTAAATGTACATCATCTACCTATTAGCTTTGTGGGTGATTCGCAAGTTGTTATCAATCAATTAAGTGGAGAATGGCCAGCACTAGAAAAAGACCTAGCAAATTGGGCAGATAAAATTGACGCAAAGTTAAACGAACTAGGGATCCAGCCTGAATACAAGCCAGTATCGCGCAAAGATAATTCAGAAGCGGATCGACTGGCAACGCAAGCTTTAAAAGGCATTGATATTACAGGTTTGAGCGAACTTGTTAAAGAATAAGTTGCGCCGAGTATATGTAATGGGAGACTTCTCAAAATTTGAGTGGTCTCCTTTTACGTGAATATACCTATAAATCTAAATGTGTTAGGTAATTGGTATTTTTCTTTTTCATCATAAATTTTCCTGTGCAAGCTGTAACTTTTTCCATTTTAAAGCTACTACTTCCATGAACTTAAAAATGAGGAGAGATTATGATGAAGATGAAAAAATTCGTACCCGTAGCAATGACAGCATTGTTATTTGGAAGCGCAGTAGTAACACCAGTTGCTTCAGCTAATGAAGGAAGTTCGACAAATGCAGAACAGCAAATTCCACAGATTCAAATTGATCCAGTCCATATTTTCAACAACACGTATGGAACAATCGATCATGTAAATGTGAGTGAAAACATTACATATTACACGTTAAAAGACGGTGAACAATCGAATATTCTTGAGGTAACAAAAAATACACTTGTTTTTGATAATACAGGGAAAAAAGTGGAACTTCAAAAAGGCGATAAAGTAGTAGCTTACACATTTGCAAACAAGCCTCAAAAAGCCATTTACCCACCACAATTCAATCCTGATGTTATCATAGTTGAAACAGAGGAAGCAGGTTTTGTAGAAGTCGATTATTTCTTTGAAAACTTAACAAATACTTACGATATTTTAAAATTAAATATTGCTGAAAATACTGAGCTTTTAAATATAAAGGGAGATAAAGTAACGGCGGAAGACTTAGCAGAGAAACATTTAGTTGTGTTCTATACAGCATCAACAAAAAGTATCCCAGCTCAAACAACGCCTTCGAAAGTAATAGTTCTTGATGATGAGAAACAAAATACTACGGAAATTCCAAATGTACAAGCAGAAATCGCAGAAATACTAGCGACTGATTATTATGAAGTAGATGGAACGAAGATGGTGCCATTACGTGTGATTGCAGAAAAGCTTGGCTACACTGTAGAGTCAACAGGGAAAGGCGCAATTATTTCAAAAGGTAATTTATCGTACACAATTACTCGTGGAGAAAAAATGTTTGGTTATAATAAAGCATTGTTTCCTTTAGAGGTAGCGCCAGCATTGTTAGAGGATCAAAAAACGTATGTACCTGTTGAATTTGTAGAGACTTATTTAAAATAATTTAAATATGGTGTTTTTACGAGAAGTAATTAATAAGCATTATATCTGAAAGTAAGCTAGATTGTTTAAAGTCCGTTTATAGTGCTCAATATTTTATGTGGCAAAGCACATTACTAATTAATTTTAGTAGTGTGCTTTTTATTTTTTTGGCAAAAACAAATGATAATTGTCGGATGTTTTTTTGAAGGAATGTGTATCCGTAAAGTTTTGAGCTAATAGTAATTCATCAGAATACAGTAGTGTGTGATGGACATGCTGTTCAAAAAACTTTTTTGCATTTGCATAATGCTCGTTGATAGAGATGGCACCGTAAACCTCTGGATGATCTAAAATATATATAAAATCACAAAGAACCTGATGAGTTTGATATTTTAGTATAACTGTTATAAAAAATCATCACAATATTGTAAATCAAAATAATGGAAAGTCACTTCTATTTTGTGGGTGAAGCTTGAAACGGAAGAAAAATAATGCTTTTTCATAAGGACCATTATCAACACCACCTTTATGTCTATTTTTATTCAGAATATTCAGTCTTTATAGGTGGTTAACATAGTAGCTTTGCGTAAGCTTATCAAAATTTGTTAAACTATTGATGCAATCAATTATCGGTCATTTCGGTAAAAATGGAATATTGAAAGAAGAGAGCGAAAAAGATGAAAATTATTCACATAGATCAAAAATATCCTGAGGATTGGATTCGAGTTTTAAATCATATTGCGAATTTATTTTTTGAGGATTCCAAGCTAAAAGTTGAAGCACATGGAGCTGATATGGCGGTTACTTTTACATACCACGTTGAAGCAGATTTCTCTGTATATACGAATGCTATCCTAGAGGTAGATGGCAAACGATATACGAATGATTATCATATTAAATACGATACTGAAGCTGTGGGACGTGAGCTAAATATACGGATGAAGCGTGCATTATCACATGTATTTTTAGATGTATTAGAACAGTATTCGGGTATGCATCAACAATGGGGAATATTAACAGGCGTGCGACCAACAAAACTGTATCATAAATTCCGAAAGGCTGGCATGAACGATGCAGAAATTGCTGAGGTACTTATACGAGATTTCCGCCTGTCACAGGAAAAGGTTGAGCTTTTAAAGGAAATAGTGGATCGTCAGCTAGTGACAATTCCCGACTTAGATAACATCGGTAAAGAAATTAGCGTTTATATCGGCATTCCATTTTGCCCGACGAAATGTGCATACTGCACATTCCCAGCTTATGCAATTGGCAGTAACCGCAAGCAAGGTCGTGTAGCTACATTTTTAGACGGACTCCATATTGAACTGCGTGAAATGGGAAAATGGTTGACGGAAAATAAGATGAAAATTACTTCGATTTATTGGGGGGGAGGTACACCAACTTCTATAGAGGCCGATGAAATGGATGCATTGTATCAAACGATGTATGAATCTTTCCCTCATCCTGAAACCATTCGTGAGGTGACAGTTGAAGCAGGACGTCCTGATACAATTACACCAGAAAAATTAGCTGTGCTGAAAAAATGGGGCATTGATCGCATCAGTGTCAATCCTCAGTCGTATACGGATGAAACGTTAAAGGCAATTGGTCGTCATCATACGGTGCAGGAAACCATTGATAAGTTTTGGCTAGCACGTGAATCAGGTATGAATAACATTAATATGGATTTAATTATTGGCTTGCCAAATGAGGGGATTTACGAATTCCAGCATTCATTGGATGAATCAGAAAAAATGCAACCAGAGTCGTTAACAGTTCATACGCTATCATTTAAGCGAGCATCAGAAATGACACGCAATAAAGATAAATACAAGGTAGCAGACCGTGATACTGTCGCCGAAATGATGCAGATGGCGCAGGTGTGGGCGAAGGATAATGATTATGTACCTTACTATTTATATCGTCAAAAAAATATATTAGGGAATTTGGAAAATGTCGGCTATAGCAAAGCGGGAGAGGAAAGTATCTATAATATCGTTATAATGGAGGAAGTACAGACCATTTTAGGAATTGGTTGTGGGGCATCTTCGAAATTTGTACATCCAGAAACAGGGAAGATTACACAGTTCCATAATCCTAAGGATCCTGCAGCCTATATCATGACATTTGAAGAAGCAACAGCAAAAAAAATCGAACTGTTAAATGATTTATATAATGCTTAAAAATAAAGAGCTATCAGAAAAACGGCACTGACTACCTTTTTTTTGAGACAGTAAGAAAACACCTTTTAAACTGCCAGTTGACGGTATTTTACCGGTGACTGGTTGTTTAGTTTCGTTTGGATACGAATATTGTTATAATAGTGTATATATTCTTCGCAGATTCGAATCACACAAGCATTAGACGTGCTGTGTATTCCGTCGAGGTAGAACGTTTCGATTGGGGAATTATCAGCGGGCGTGCCTTTGCGGGACATGCTCATGGTAATTCCTTTTTCTTTTACTGCTGCTTGATAGTCATATGATGTATACACAGAGCCCTGATCGCTATGTGTACCACCGACTGTATAGGCAATGATTTCACCGTTGTATAAATTCATGATGCTTGAAAGATATAACATCGACTGACCAAAAGGCACGTAAGTAATATCGGTTACGAGCTTCTGAAGTGGTGCTGTTGCATTAAAATCACGGTCTAATGTATTGTCTGCTATGTTCGCTGGTTGACCGGTACGTGTACGCTTTTTCACTTTGACACGACAAGACCAATTATATTTTTGCATCACTCTTTGTACCGTTTTTTCTGCGATTTCTGGAAATAAAGTAGCGATACTACGATAGCCATAACGATATTTATGGGCTGCACAAGCTTCACGAATCGCTTGATCTCGACTATCTTTATTAGACAGTATTCCACGTTGTTTTCGTCAACGGTATAAGGTGCTCTCGCCACGCCCCTATGTGCACAAATGGTTCAATCGCTTTCATTTTTATCTCAATTGGATAACTTACTCTTGTACCCATAGAAAAAACACCTCCACGTTGATTGTTTGGTATTCAATACCCGTTTTTCAACGAAAGGTGTTTTATTTGTCTCATATTTTTAGGTCAGTGCAGTAGGCTACTATTTTTCTGATAGCTCTTTATGATTAACGTAAGGAACAAGCCATCTTTAAGACCACTGCGTCATCAAAATATTGCGGATTGTAACCTGTTAACTCTCTAATTTTATTCAATCGATAGCTGAGGGTATGGCGATGAATGTTTAACTGTTGCGCACAAAGCTTGAGTTGTAAATTGCAATCAAAAAAAGCTTGTAATGTTTCAATTTGCTTCGTATTTAGGTTGTTGAGAACGCGCTCCTGAAAGGTTTTTACTTCATCAGAATCTCGATTTTTCATGAGTGAAAATAATTCAATATCTTCAAAATAAGTCATCGTGTTATTTGTACTGGCAAATGCCAGGGCGGTTTTGGCCCCATTATAGCTATGAGGGAGTTGAGACAGGTTATTTACAGTAGGACCAATACCTATTTGCAATGTAGCTAATTTCTGTTTCTTTTTTCGTAAAGCTTTGAAAATTTGTTGCTGGACATTTTTATTACAGTTAGTTAGTAATATGTAGTATTCGTGTAGTTGACTATGACCTGAAAGTACAGGTTGTTTATAAAATAAATTCTCAAAAAACAATGTAATACTATTAGCTGAATCGAAGGGCTCTTCTATATGCAATAGTAAAATTTGGAAAGGTGCTTCCAATGAGAATGGGAGCTTTTGCATGCGTTCTTGTAAATTTGCATCAAGTTTACTACCATGGACAAGTGCTTCAAAGATATAGTCGTTATTTTTACGTTGCCATTCACTTTTAGATTCTACAATAGCCTGATGTGTCATGATTTCAGTGGTTAGTTGTACTAGGTTGGCAATCTCAAGCATTTCCTCCGAATGACCAGTTATCCCTATAACACCGATCACTTCATCCTGATACATAATTGGCATATTGATACCAGGTTTAGTATTTGGGTATCTGTCTATATTTTGCTCATTAATGATAAGTGTATTTTTTGTCTTTGCAACAACTAAAGCTCCTTCATGAATATTTTCAATCCTCATTTTATCCCCTGAGGCTAAAATAACGCCGGTTGGACTAATGACGTTAATATTGCGATGTAACCGCAACATTGTTTGATGCACAATTTCTTCTGCTAATTTTATTGTTAACATTTTATACACCTCGCATAAAAAAACACCTGTTATATGACAGTTAATTTATACGTTAATTATAATGTTTTCTGAATTTATTGTCATTATAATGAATTGTAAGCGCTTAATATCATAAGGTTTATTAAAAAATACCAAAGATTTGAATATTGGTAAATATAACATTTAGGTAAATGTGAATTGCCGTAAACAGTGGAGGTATGAAATGAAAGTCATTATTAGTCCAGATTCCTATAAAGGTACTTTGTCGGCAATAGAAGTTGCGAATGCGATGCAAGCAGGCATCTTGGACGTTAATCAATCGATTGAAACTGTCATTCTACCAGTAGCAGATGGTGGAGAAGGTACGCTAGCCTCTCTCATTGCCTCAACGAAAGGGCGATATTTTACAGCAAATGTCGTTGATCCATTGGGAAGGATGATTGAGGCCCAGTATGGTGTGCTTGGGGATAACGAAACATGTGTAATTGAGATGGCACAGGCCTCTGGAATTACGCTGTTGCAGGACAGTGAGAAAAATCCTGAACTAGCCACAACATATGGGACAGGTCAGTTAATAAAGGCTGCTCTTGATGAAGGATTTAGACAGTTTATTATCGGCATTGGCGGTAGTGCAACGAATGATGCTGGTATTGGGATGTTAAAAGCACTTGGTCTGCAATTCAAGAAGGAAGACGGGACAGCAATCGCTGATGGGGTATCAGCATTGTTAAATTTAAAGACAATAGACGTAAGTCACTTGGATTCGCGTTTGGCTGAAGCCAATTTTATTATTGCATGCGATGTAGATAACCCATTGATTGGGGAGCATGGGGCAACGGCAATTTTTGGACCACAGAAAGGAGTGAAACAACAGCTAATAAGCCATTACGATAATTGTTTAAAGCATTTTGCAGACATTGTTGAAAAACAATATCATATTCGCTTACACGATTATAAGGGAGCAGGCGCAGCTGGGGGGCTTGGAGGTGCATTAATAGCTTTTTTACATGGTACTTTTCATGCAGGTATTGAAATTGTGATAAATGCTGTGCAGTTAGAAAAGCATTTAGTAAGCGCACAATTTGTGATAACAGGTGAAGGTAAATCCGATTGTCAAACATTACATGGAAAGGCACCGTTAGGGGTAGCAAATGTTGCAAAAGCAACAGGTGTGCCCACGGTTTTATTGTCGGGCTCTATAGATGAAAGCGATAGATTGGCATTGCTTGAACATTTCGTTAAAGTCGAATCTTTAGTCGATACAAATACTACTTTACAGCAGGCCATACAAGAGCCTTATCACTTCATTCGCCTGAAAACAAAAAAGATATTTGAACATTATATACAAATGGGGGCTGAGTAAATGTTGTTCATCATTATTTTAATAGGGGTATTATTTGTTGTGCTGGGAACTGCCAAGTTGAAGTTACATCCATTTATAGCCCTATTAATAAGTGCATTCTTTGTAGGTATTGCATCAGGTATGCCATTACTAACAGTTGTTGAAAGTATTAATACGGGCTTTGGTGGGTTGATGACAAGCATAGGTTTAGTCATTGTAGCAGGTACTATTATTGGCTTAATCTTAGAAAAATCAGGTGCGGCTTATCGAATGGCGGAAGTCGTATTACGAATAGTTGGCCCAAAACGTCCACAATTAGCAATGTCCTTAATCGGTTATATTGTGTCAATCTCTGTATTTTGTGATTCAGGTTTTATTATTCTATCGAGTTTACAAAAATCTTTAGCAAAGCGTGCGAATGTCACTATTGCTTCAATGGCAGTTGCTTTGGCCACAGGATTATTTGCAACTCATGTGTTAGTACCTCCTACCCCAGGGCCAATTGCGGCAGCAGGAAATATTGGTGCAGCAAATTATCTAGGAACAGTGATCGTTATAGGTTTGTTAGCAGCAATCCCCGCAACATTTGTTGGCTATTTATGGTCGGTGAAAGTTGCAACGAAAATTCGTGTACCTGAAGACGACTTAGAAGCATTAGATTATGAAGAAATACTAAAATCATTTGGTAAAATGCCTTCAACGTTTAAAGCATTTTTACCAATTGTACTACCTATAGTTTTAATTCGTGCCATTTATCGTAGCGGCGGCATTAAAAACAGCACAAGGTTCATCTACAACAGCACTTGTTATTACGTCTTCACTTGTAGCACCAATACTAGTAACCCTTGGCATTGAGGGTGCAGTTCCGCTAGCACTAGTGGTTATGGCTATTGGGGCGGGAGCCATGACAGTTAGTCATGTGAATGACAGCTTTTTCTGGGTTATTACACAATACAGTGGGATGGAAGTTACACAGGCGTATAAGGCACAAACAGTAGCAACATTATTACAAGGACTTGTAACAATTCTTGTAACGATGATTTTATGGTGGATATTAGTTTAATAAGTAAAGGGAGCTACCTTCTGGGATGCTCTCTTTTTTGTATAATAGAATGATAGAAAGGAAGTTATAAGATTGAAAAATTTTTTAGTAGGGCTATTTATTATGTTTTTATTAGCTGGTTGTACGATGCCAGTGGAACCGGAAAAAAAAGCAGTAACAGCAGGACAGCAAATGCTTGTACATTTTATTGATGTGGGTCAGGGAGATTCAATTTTAATAGAATCACCAAATGGCAAAACGATGCTTGTAGATGGAGGTGTCAAAGGGGCTGGACAGCACATTGTTTCTTATTTACATGAACTAGGTGTGAAAAAGCTTGATATTGTAGTAGCAACACATCCAGATGCCGATCATATTGGTGGCTTAATCCCTGTGTTGAATTCAATTGACATCGAGCAATTTTACGATTCAGGGAAAATACATACATCCCAAACTTTTGAAGATATGCTGACGCTTATTGATACAAAAAATATACCTTATAATGTGCCGAAAACAGGCGACCATATTATGCTTGATGAGAAAATAGATGTGACAGTGCTAAACGCCAATGAAACTGCATCGGATAATAATGATGCATCAATTGTATTAAAACTTACTTATGGTGATATATCATTTTTATTAACGGGGGATGCAGGTGTCGCTTTAGAAAAAGAAATGCTAGCGCAAGATGTTAAAGCAACGGTCTTAAAAGCAGGACATCATGGCTCCAATACGAGTAGCTCGCAAAGTTTTATTCAAGCAGTACATCCAGAAGTGACTATTTTGAGCTATGGTAAGGACAATAAATATGGGCATCCACATGTTGAGGTTGTAGAGCGTTTACAAGCGATTGGTAGTAAAATTTATGCAACTGCCGAGACGGGGTCAGTTATCGTATCAACAGATGGGGGAAACTATGATGTAAGCGCAAACGAGTGGTCGGAAACAGTTGCCACAACATCGCCAACCCACAATGTTACGGTAGAACTTATTAGCAAAGATTTAGTAAATGAAGTAGTTACTATTCAAAACAACGGTATAGAAGCAGTGGCACTGAAAGATTGGCAGCTCGTTTCAATTGAGGGTAACCAAATTTTCAACTTTCCAAATGTGACATTACAGCCTGGTAAAACGATTTATGTAACGAGTGGGTCAGACGCACGTGAGGGTCAAAATTATTTAAAATGGACAACTAGACAAATTTGGCTAAATGATGGAGATACCGCACAATTACGGAATGCGAAAGGGGATGTTGTCAGTGAGCTCGACTAAATATACTTTAGACCGTATTGAAGACGGTTATGCTATTTTTTTAAAATATCCAGATGAGGTAGAGCAAGTAATTTTATCGCTAGCTGCAATTGATAAGCAAATTCAAGCTGGTGACCGTGTGCTTATAGAGGAAATCGGTGACACATACCATATTGAAGTTTTAAACGAAGAAACAGCACAAAAAAAGGCTGAAATTCACAGTTTAATGGAAAGATTACGCAGAAAAAATAATCATCTTGATGGTTGAATGAATTTTCCTGCAAAGTTCAAGGTTCTATGAAAGATACTAGCTTGTCAGTTTCTATGCCACACTAAAATACTATGTGAGTAGAACACGTAGTTGTTTTACTTACATTTTGTCTGTTGAAGATACAGTTCGCAAAACAAAGCGGTTGAAGGAGCAGGAATATGCACAAAATGCCATGCTAACAATTCTGAAAATATGCTAAAATAAGCGGTATGAATGCTTTTTGTTCAAGTAGAAAAGAAGCTAGGAGCTGACACAATGTCAATTAATACAATTATTTTTGATTTAGACGATACGCTTTTATGGGATAAAAAATCTGTAAAAACAGCATTTGAAAAAACTTGTCAATATGCGGCAACGATACATACGGTAAATCCAGCTGACTTAGAAGAAGCGGTGCGCAAAGAAGCACGTGCGCTTTACGAAGGCTATGAAACATATGATTATACGGTGTTAATCGGCATTAACCCATTCGAGGGGCTTTGGGGAACATTTGATGATTCGACTGAAAATTTCCAAAAGATGAAAGGGCTTGTACCAGGGTACCGTACAGAGGCGTGGACTAAGGGGTTAGCGGCTCTTGGAATCGATGATGCGAAGCTAGGGGCTGAACTGGGAGAACATTTTGTAGCAGAACGCAAAATGTCGCCATTTCTATATGAAGATACTTTTGCAGTTTTAGATGAGCTGAAAGATAAGTATCAACTCATATTACTAACAAATGGCGCACCAAGCCTACAAAACTTAAAGTTAGAAATTACACCGGAAATTGCACCATATTTCAACCATATCATTATTTCAGGAGACTTTGGTAAAGGTAAACCAGATGCATCCATCTTTGAGCATGTGATAGAAAAGGCTGGTATCACAGCTGACGAGGCAATTATGGTTGGCGATAACTTAAATACTGATATTTTAGGTTCCTCTCGTGTTGGAATTCGTAACGTTTGGATTAACCGTGAAAACAACAAACTAACGGGGAATGTAACACCAACATTCGAAGTAGATTCTTTAACAGCATTATTAGAGCTTGTGAAAGAGCTTTAACAGCAACTATTTACAGAACAAGTACTGATTCTTTTAGGAACAGTACTTTTTTTCTTGAACAATAGATACTCTTTGATGGTGTTGGGAAACATTTAAAGAAAAATAAATTGTCTGAAATTAAATATATACTATTATTATTTATAAACTTAAACACTTTGAATTTAGTAATTTCGATAATTATATTCATTTACTTCATAATAAGAAAGCGCTTACTTTATATTTAGAAACTAGTCTTGTAGCTGTAAGAATAGATATAAATTGAGGGAAGTAAAGCTATTTATAAATGGGGAATATATCGAATCTTCTTCTCAAACATTGTTCGAGGTGAAAAATCCTGCGACTCAGGAAATAATTGCAAAGGTTCATGAAGCAAGCTTTGAAGACGTGGATTGTGCCTGTGAAGCAGCGCGGCAAGCTTTCGAAAAAGGGCCTTGGCGAACAATGCCTTTATCTGAACGTTGTGCCGAGTTTCCACGTTGTTAGCATAAAAGGTAAATTCCAAGGTGTAATTAACGCAGCAACCCCAACCTGTTCATAGCGCATATAATTTAAATACGCATCATCCATTGGGTATACCTCGCCGCCCTCATGTTCCATAAAGTCAGCAAAAAATTTCAAATTTTCCGCGGCTATTTTAGTGCAACGTACCATCTTGGATGAATTCCTTACACGTTTTAAAGAAGCGGCTGCAGCATTAGTTGTTGGTGATCCACAAGATTCAAAAACGAATATGGGACCAGTCGTAAGTGAAACACATTATAACAAGGTAACCAGCTATTTAAGCATCGCTGAATATGAAAATTGACGCGTATTTACGGAGGAGAGCGTCCTGATTTACCAGCACCTTTAAGTACGGGCTACTATTTGCAACCGACAATTTATTTACAAGAAAATCCGCAAGCGCGCATTTGCCAAGAGGAAAATTTCGGTCCTATCGTTACAATTATTCCGTTTCATACAGAGGCAGAAGCACTTGAGATTGCAAACGGTACAGAGTAAGGTTTAAATGCAGTTGTCTGGACAGAAAATCTACAACGTGCACACCGAATCTCACATGATGTCCGTGCAGGTACAATTTGGGTAAATTGCTGGTTTGTGCGTGACTTACGTGCTCCGTTTGGAGGTTTCAAAAAGAGTGGTGTAGGACGTGAAGAGGGCTACCATAGCTTGGAATTTTTCACTGAAGCAAAAAATATTTGTATTGTGTTGAAGTGAGGGCTAACATTCATTTCATTCGGTAGGGGTATCTCAAAAGTGTTTCTGGGGTACTTGTGCTATAAGTCTGTCTTGTTGCACAAAAAGCCGCCCAATAATTTATAGTTATTGGACAGCATCAGGTATTTAAAAGTGTACATTTAATGTCAGGTATATAAATGTAAAACCAAGTCCAAAACATAGTTGAACGACGGCACTTGCAATGAGATAACCTCGTGGTTCGCCAGCTTTTTTTCTATAATAAATTTGCATCGTGGAATACAGCGCAAATAAACAAAAAATAATTGACGCATGTACGGTATTATTCATCAGGTAGATACCAAATAAAATACTTAAAAATAATAGTAACATGATAGCATTTGCGATGGCATGCGCTACTGTGGCAGCAAAAAATCGTCGTTCAGTATGAGGCATCCTTTTCTTAGCGATCCATAATGATAGATGTGAAAGTAATAGGAAGATATTTGCTATAACTAGTTTTTTTGAACGTAAATGATCATAGTAATATGCTAGGGCATCAAATCCTCTTTCGAGTTGTATTGCCTGCTGTGTTTGGACATTCAAGAAAATATCATTGGAAAAAACCTTCCATTTTTGTGTGGTGCCATCTATATAGATAATAAGGACATCCTCATGTGAGAAATAATCACTAGCTTTCCATTGTTCAGTTGACACTGTGACAGTGGGTGCTTGTTCCATTTGCAGTTGAAGGTTAGTTAAATACTGTTTATTAGTAAAGCACTGCTGAGGGACATTAAGACAGGATTCTTTTGCTATAAACGTTTCTTTATCCTCATTTGTGCGTGCATAGACTTGGGTAATTGTTTTTTTCGTATCTGTTGTGAGTGGAGGAGTGGTAGGCTCCTGTAATATCGACAAAATTAAAACTGTAAGTACAGCTAGAAAGAGCATGGACACGGCAGAGAATTTCCAAGATTTTTTCGTAGGTTGAAATTCGATTGCTGTAGGCGCTGTAATATGTTGCAGCATTTTATCCTGTTGTTGCTTTGATAGGTTCAACTTACGTAAATGTTGCCAAGACTCCTCATACTTCTTCATCCAATTCACCTCCAAGCTGTTTTTTTAATGCAAGAAGCGCACGTTTTAATGTGTTTTTTACTTTCCCTTCGTTCCATCCCAGTACATCACAGGTTTCCTGAATAGATAGACACTCGATTTTACGTAAAATAAGGACATCTCGATAAGCGAGCTTAAGTTTGCTAATAGCTAAGTAAAGTGCTTTAGCTTCTTCTTGTTGAATCAGCCATTGATGTGGGGTATGGGGAATGCTTTGTTCAAGCTCCACATCTTGATTTAAAAATGGTACAAATTGAATAAGCTTTTTTCTACGGTAATGGTCGTAGGCAAGGTTACGTGCAGTTCGCCTGAGCCATGCGAGTTCTGCACCTTCTTTAATTGTTTGTTCATATTTGAAGTAACGAATAAAGGTTTCTTGTGTGAAATCCTCAGCTAATTTTTAATCATTGAGTAAGTAGTATAAGTATTTGAAAATCGTTTGATTATGTAAATAAAATAACTCTTCAATTGACAATATGTGCACCTCCTTTTCCTTAAAGACGAATGACTTTGAAAAAAGTATCTTTTAGGCAAAAAAAAAGCAGAGAGCACTAAACTCTCTGCTGAAATAATTAACATTACTTATAGGTCAATCGCTTTTACTTCATCAATATTTTCAAGTTGTGAAACGAATGCCAAGTCTTCATCTGTGACAATATTATCGACTGTTAACATCATAACAGCTGTTCCACCAATTTGAGCACGGCCAACTTGCATTGTGGCAATGTTGATATCTTTTTCAGCAAGCTTTGTTGCTACACGACCGATTGCACCTGGTTTGTCTGTGTTTTTAATATATAGAAGATGACCCTGTGGTACAACGTCAACAACATATTCTTCTACTTTGACAATACGTGCACCAAGACCGTTTAATAATGTACCAGCAACTGTGTGTGTTTCATTAGCTGTTTTTACTTCAATTGTAATTAAGCTCGTGAAACCTTTTGCAGTTGTTGTTTTGTGTTCGTTAATTTTCATGCCAATACGCTCAGATAGGTAACGAGCATTTACGTCATTGACATGATTACCATGATTTTTAGAAAGTAAGCCTTTTAGTGCATTTGAAGTTAATGGACGCACATCATAGTTTGCTACTTCACCTGCATATGATAAGTTAATTTCTTTAACCGGTTCAGCTGTTATTTGAGATAAGAATGACCCAAGTTTTTCTGCTAATTCGAAGAAAGGTTCCACCTGAGCAAGTAGTTCTTTCGGAATTGAAGGCATGTTTACTGGGTTCGTTACAGTACCTGTTTTATAGAATTTAATGATGTCATTTGATACGTCAACCGCTACAGACTCTTGTGCTTCAATTGTTGATGCACCTAAGTGAGGAGTTGCAATCACTTGTGGTAAAGTAAGTAGTTTGTGATCTGTTGCTGGCTCAGAAACGAATACGTCAAGCGCTGCGCCTGCTACTTTGCCTTCTACGATAGCATCGTACAAATCGTCTTCATTGATGATCCCACCTCGTGCACAGTTAATGATGCGAACGCCGTCTTTCATCATCGCGAATTTCTCTTTATTGATGAGATTACGTGTTTCAGGTAGTAATGGTGTGTGTACTGTAATGAAATCAGCGGCTGCACAAATCTCTTCTACTGTAGATTTTGTCACACCAAGCTCTTTTGCGCGTTCATCTGTTAAAAATGGATCATATGCCATAATATTCATACGTTGACCTTTAGCGCGGTAAGCTACTTCTACACCAATACGACCGAAGCCAACAACGCCTAATGTTTTATTTTTAAGCTCAACCCCAACATAAGATTTACGATCCCATTTACCGTTTTTAAGTGTGTTGAATGCTTGTGGAATGTGACGAGCAAGAGAAGTCATCATGGCAATTGTATGTTCAGCAGCAGAGTTCGTGTTACCATCTGGTGCATTGACAACGATAATACCGTGTTCAGTTGCAGCAGCAAGATCGATGTTATCTACACCTACACCGGCACGACCGATTAATTTTAAATTTTTAGCCGCTTCGATTACTTCACGTGTCACAGTTGTTTGAGAACGCACTAGTAATACGTCTACGTCGCCAATCTTTGCGATCAATTCCTCTGGTGCTAGGCCAGTGTCGATAATAACATTTAAATCTAAATCTTTTTCTTGGCGTAGAGGGAAAATACCATCTTCACTTAGTGGGTCAGCGATAAATACGTTAATAGTTTTTGTAGCAGTAGTCATTTGTAATTAGCTCCTTTAAATAAAATTAGTAGTGGTGGACTCTATATACGACAGTCTGAAATTTGCGAAATTGATACACTTTACAGCATGCAAACAATCTCCCTTCTTTTTCGAAAACAATATAAAAGCCTTCCGCGCCTTACAAACACACTCGGTGTGTCGTAAGGGGCGAAAGGCTGAAAAAACATTGGTTCGCGGTACCACCCTTAATTACTGCAGAAATTTGTTTGACATTGACTTGCAGTCTTAGCTATATGCGTAACGTGCATGTGACGGATAAGCTTACTTTGAATGTTCGGCTTATCTATTCAGGAGTGGAACTATATCGTAGAAATCACTGATTTACACCAACCATCAGCTCTCTTTGGATTCTCTTGCGACTAGCGTGTCTCCGTCGTTATATTTTTGTGTGATTAAATTTGATAACATCATAATCCCTATTGTTCACCTTTGTCAATATTTTTTCGGAAAAAGATTAAAAAACTTCACTTCAAAAGTCTGAAAATTAACTAATCACGAACGATTTTATATTTATTTTTATATATTGTTCGTCTTCTTAGAGAGGACAATGAAAGCGCTATCGCAATATACTAAAACAGTTAGCATGGGCGTTCATCGACTTTTAAATGCGAAAAATAATCTGGGAATTAATTGGGATAATCTAGTTTATCTGAATAAAACTCACTTTCTTTGATGGAGAATGCGAACGTTTTCACCTTGTCACACTTTTGTCATTTTTTCGAAGTAAATAAGAGGGAAAGCAATGCTAAGAGAAGAATGTATGTAAATAATGTTAGATTTTTTGGGGGTGTGGCATGAAATACGATGTAGCAATTGTTGGTGCAGGACTGGCGGGACTAGTTGCCGCTTGTGAATTAGTTGATGCAAATCAAAAAGTACTGTTAGTAGATCAAGAACCAGAAAATTCAATGGGGGGTCAGGCTTTCTGGTCATTTGGTGGCGTATTTTTGGTGGATACACCCGAGCAAAGAAGGCTTGGCATAAAGGATAGTAAGGAGCTTGCATGGCAGGATTGGATAGGAACTGCTGGCTTCGATCGCTTGGAAGATGAAGATTCTTGGGCTAATAAATGGGCAAGGGCATATGTTGATTTTGCTGCTGGCGAAAAATATGAATGGCTCAAGTCAATGGGCATTAAATTTTTCCCTGTTGTAGGTTGGGCTGAACGGGGAGGCTCATTAGCTGGAGGCCATGGCAATTCGGTCCCGCGATTTCATATTGTTTGGGGTACTGGTCCCGGCATTGTGAAGCCTTTTGTTGACAAGGTGAAAAGGGCGATAAAGGCAGGTTTTCTAGACTTTAAGCCACGGCATCGTGTAGATGAGTTTATCCAACAGGATAATCGAATCACAGGTATTAGTGGTACAATACTGGCTGAAAGTTTTGCGCAGCGTGGGGAAAAGAGTTCCCGACTGGGTATCGGGGAATTTTCGTATGAAGCAACCGCGGTTATTGTAGCGAGTGGTGGTATCGGTGCAAATATAGATTTGGTACGCAAAAATTGGCCAGAGCGTCTCGGCACACCTCCAAAAAATATGGTTTGCGGTGTGCCTGCATATGTAGATGGCCGAATGCTAGAGATTACCGAGCATGCGGGTGGACGCGTCGTCAATCGTGACCGCATGTGGCATTATACTGAGGGCTTGAAAAATTGGGATCCTATTTGGCCAAATCATGGTATTCGTATTTTGCCAGGCCCTTCCTCATTATGGTTTGATGCAGAGGGTAATCGCTTTGGGGCACCAAATTTCCCAGGTTTTGATACGTTAAGTACGTTAGAAGCCATTCAGAAAACAGGGTATGATTATTCATGGTTCATTTTGACAGAAAAAATTATAGAAAAAGAGTTTGCTTTATCTGGATCTGAGCAAAATCCTGATTTAACCAATAAAAGTATTCGTGAAGTATTAAAACGTGTATTACCCGGCCCACCTGCAGCGATTCAAGCATTTAAAGATCATGGTGAGGATTTTGTTATTGCTTACGATTTAAAGGATTTAGTCGACGGAATGAATAAGCTTGCTGGCAATGAACTCTTGGAATTTATGAAAATAAAGGAGCAGATTTTAGCCAGAGACCGGGAAATGGACAATAAGTTCACGAAGGATTTACAGCTTACTGCCATTCAAGGTGCAAGAAATTATGTGGGAGATAAGATTGTGCGTGTTGCGAAACCACATAAATTTTTAGATACTAAAAATTGGCCACTGATTGCAGTAAGGTTAAATATTCTAACGCGTAAGACATTAGGCGGTTTACAGACCAATCTTGATGGTGCCGTACTCGGAATGAATGGTGAGCCCGTACCTGGATTGTATGCCGCCGGAGAAGTCAGTGGCTTTGGTGGTGGCGGTGTGCATGGCTACCGCGCATTAGAAGGTACATTTGTGGGAGGCTGCTTATTTAGTGGACGACAAGTTGGACGATATTTAGCCATTGATAAATAAAATATATTAAAATAGCGAGCAGTATCTTATCTCACTAGGAGGGAAGGTTACTGCTCGGGTGAAGTACCGTATCGCTCAGATGGAGAGGAGTATTGCTCGGGTATAGTGCCGTACCGCTCAGGTAAGGCGATCCCTGATCCCCCAGCTCAGAAGAAGTCATTGTAAGTTCAACTGGATGTATGGGTCGCTCTAAAACAGAAAACTTGTCACTATTTTGTTATTTAAAGTGCAAAAAAAGCATCTTCCTAGGGAGATGCTTTTTTCTAATCATTATCAGACTGTACTCAGTGCATAATTAGATTGCAGATATTTGAGCCTGTGCAATTTTTGCGATTTGTTCCTCAACTTGCTCTTTTGTCCATTCATTTTCTTCAACGAAGAAGTTACGTTCAGCTCGACGGCAATCGTCTGAGCAGCTGCGCATATAAAATCCCTCGTGTTTTTCTTCGCATAGCAATAATTTATGGCAAGCGGGGTTAGCGCAGTTGGTATAGCGCTCTGTCGGCTCGCCTGTGAAGTAATCTTTGCCTACAACAACATGCTCCACCTGATTAATTGGTACACTGCGACGTCGGTCAAAGACAAACATTTGACCATCCCATAATTGTCCTTTTACGTCAGGGTCTTTTGCATATGTGGCAATACCGCCATGTAATTGGCCGACGCTTTCGCCATATCCTTCACGTTTTAACCAGCCAGAAAACTTTTCACAGCGGATACCCCCTGTACAATAAGTTAATATTTTCTTACCAGCAAAATCTTCCTTGTGTTCCTCCATCCAAGCGGGTAAATCTCGGAAGTTCTCGATATCAGGGCGCACTGCTCCACGGAAATGTCCTAAGTCAAATTCATAGTCATTGCGTGCATCGATGACAACCGTATTGTCCTCTTGCATACGAGTCATGAATTCCTTTGGTGTTAAATAATCCCCTGTGATTTCTAATGGATTAATGTCGTTTTCTAAGCCAAGATGCACAATTTCGCGACGAGGACGGACATGCATTTTTTTAAAGGTATGTCCTTTTACCTCATCGATTTTCCACATAATATCGTTAAAACGCGTATCAGCTTTCATATGATTCATGTAGGCCATTGTTTGCTCGACAGTACCAGAAACAGTGCCGTTTATGCCTTCTATACCAACTAATATACGGCCAAGCAGTCCGAGTTCATTGCATAATGCTAAATGCTCTGCAGCAAATGCTTCAGGGTCTTCAATTGCAATATATTTATAAAAAAGTAATACACGATAGTCTTTTTGAGTCACAACGATTTACCACCTTTAATTCAATATTCGACATTAAATATAGCATATCAAGTGTTATTTTGCGTAGGAGAGAAGGATTTTTCACAAAAAACACGAATAGTACATAGTGAATGACTATTCATATTCGGGGGTGTAGTACATGGAATTTACAACAATTACATTAGAAAAATTAGAGCGCCGCGCTACGTTAACGCTAAATCGACCACAGGCCATGAATGCGATGGATGGTGTAATGATGCGAGAATTAGCAGAGTGTTTTGAAGCTCTTCAACAAGAGCAAGAAATACAAGTTTTAGTTATTCGTGGGGAAGGAAAAGTCTTTTCTGCTGGTGGTGATATAAAGGCCATGGTAGATCCAGATAAGCCACTTGATATTGATGAGGCTATGACCTATTTAACGCGAATTGTGAAGGCTTATTATCAACTGCCGATGCTAGTCATTGCAGCAGTTCATGGTGCGTCAGCAGGCCTAGGGTTTAGCTTAACGCTAGGAGCAGATATCATTGTTGCTTGTGAAAATAGCAAACTAGCTATGAATTTTATTGGAATTGGCTTAATTCCTGATGGTGGCGGTCATTTCTTCATGAAAGAACGTGTTGGCAATGTGAAGGCTAAACAAATGATATGGGAGGGCAAAGTGCTAACAGCAACAGAAGCGCAAGAAGCGGGCTTAATTGATTATGTAGCCCCAGAGGGTACTGTTTTTGCAATGGCTGACCAACTAGTTGGTAAAATGCTGGCGTCTCCAATCGTATCCATGATTACAACGAAGAAAATACTACATGCGCAAAATTTACCGCAATTAGAGCGCATTTTAGAGATGGAAGCAGAAGGACAATCGGCTATGCGTAAAACAACCGATCACGTTGAAGGTATCCATGCATTTATAGAAAAAAGAATGCCTGTTTTTACAGGTAAATAAATAGCAAGTCATGGCAAAATGATTTCTTTTGTTGCCGCTTTACTTTCAGTTTATGAACAACATTAAAAGGCACTTAGCATAGTTTGCTAGGTGCCTTTGCCTATTCCAACGCCTAAACATGAAATAGAATTAATTTTCCAGATGCATTAACAAGTCGATGTGTTTTTTCAGATACACCTTTTTCTTCAATTTGCTGTTGACCGCTTATTTTTGCGGCTTCATCGCTTTCAAATGTCCATGTTTCATCAAATAATGTTTCTCCTGTTTTTTCAAAAGCTGTAAAGCGGTAATTCTCCATACTAAACCCCACCCTTTATTTGAAGATATTTCTATTATACATAGAAGAATTATAAACTTCACGAATAACTAGCGAATATTTTGATAATTTATAAAAAATGTGGAAATATTTTTACAATGGTGAGAAGAAATAGCGCTGAATTCTTTTTCATCTGACATGAATTATGATAAAATAGAACAAATATTCGCTTTCGGCAATGTTTAGAACAAGGACTATTTCCAAAAGTGTTGGTCTGAAAACATTAGATTAAATTCATTTAGAAGGAATCAATTGTATCAGCACAATTGAAAATTTATACTTACCATAATTACGCCAAGGCGTAATTTATCTATTACTTGAGGTGATTGGATGACAGCAATTCGTTTTTTCCACATGGCAGATTTACATTTGGATAGCCCGTTTAAGGGTTTATTTGGTTTGCCAGAGCAAAATTTTAAAAAAATACGTTCTAGTACTTTTGAGGCTTTCGAGAAAATTATTCACAAGGCAATTGATGAGAAACCTGATTTTTTACTAATAGTTGGTGATCTTTATGATGGAGAACACCGCAGCCTACAAGCGCAAAGACGTTTTCAAGACGCGATGGAAGTACTATTTCAGCACAACATACCGGTTATTTTGAGCTATGGTAATCATGATCACTTAAATGGTTCGTGGACACGCTTTGCTCTGCCTAGTAATGTGTATGAATTACCAGCTGAGACAAGTGTTGTACAATTGAAAATACGTGGTCAAGTGGTTAAAATCTATGGCTTTAGCTATAGTGAACGACATATAAAGGAATCAATGATTGAAAGTTACCCTACTGCGAATGATCAGCATGCTATTCATATCGGCATGTTGCATGGCAGTGAATCGAGTGATACAACACATGCTGTATACGCCCCATTTAAAAAAGAACAACTTCTAGAGAAAAACTACCATTACTGGGCGCTTGGTCATATTCATAAGCGTCAGCTTTTACACAAGGAGCCGCCAATCGTATATCCAGGAAATATTCAAAGTCGCCATCGTAATGAGCAAGGGGTAAAGGGCTTTTACGATGTCACATTATCACAAATTTCGGCTGAATTGATGTTTGTGCCAACTTCTGCAGTTGTTTATAGCAAAGTAGAAGTTGACTGTACAGGAGTTTTTCACGCAAATGAATTACTAGAAAAATGTGGAGCGGCACTAGCTGATAATCGTCAAGAATACGGTGCATCTGTCGTAGAATTACATTTGAAAAATATCGATGAGCAGGCAGAAGCCTTATTTGAACACGCTACAGTAGAAGCTTGGCTTGAAACCATTCGAGAGGAAGAGGAAGGTATCGAGCCGATGTGTTGGGTACAAAAACTTATGTATCATCGAACGGCAACACCTTATGAACCAACTACGGCAACTGAATCTGTGATAAATTTAATGGAGCAATGGGACATTTCGGCGTGGAAAGATATTCTAAGGGATTTGTATCAGCATGCGGGTGGTGCACGATTTGTCGAGCCATTAACTGAGCAAGATATCGAACATTTAAAGTCTAGCGCACAAACGTTATTAGCAGATGAAATTCAAAGGGCGTGAAAGACATGCTAACAATACAAAAACTCCAAATATACGGCTTTGGCAAGCATGAAAATGTCACTATCTCTTTACAAGATGGTGTTACAATTTTTTATGGCATGAATGAAGCAGGGAAGACGACGATTCAACAGTTTATATTACAAATTCTTTTTGGTTTTCCAACAAAGCAACAAGCACAGCGAAAATATGAACCGAAAGCATCGACAAAATTTGGTGGTCAGCTGACGATAGTGCATCCGATTTATGGCCAGTGCACAATTGAACGAGTCAAAGGAAAGGCAACTGGTGATGTTACTGTTTATATGGCAGACGGTGCTAAGGGTCATGAGGAGCTCTTAGCAAAATTATTATATGGCTACACAAGGGCATCATTTGAGGCTATTTTTTCCTTTTCTATTCATGAACTGCAAGGCATTGAAAAAATGTCAGAAGAAGAACTGACTCATTTATTACTGGCATCTGGGACAACGGGCATTCATCAATTATCGTCACTTGAAAAGAAATTAGACAAGGATGCTGGAGAACTATTTAAAAAGGCTGGTAAGCTACCACTCATTAACCAAAAGATTGAGCAAATGAAGCAACTTGAAAAGACAATCAAACAAGAGCAAACAGCTATTCAAACATTTGAAGACAAGTCACGCAAATTACAACAACTGGATCACCAGCTGTTACATTTGAATAAACAACAAAAAGAACTACAACAAGACTGGCAACAACTTACGATAATGCAGCAGGCAACGCCACTTATTCAGCAGCAACAGACGCTACAGCAGACCTTAACAAACTATGCACAAGTTGAATTCCCGGCTGAAGGGATAAGACGCTATGAGCAGCTAAAGGATCGACTCACACACGTAACATTACAAATGGCGCAGCTAGAAGAGCAATATCAAGCATTACAAAAAAGGCTACAACTAACGGTAGATGAGTCAGTAATTGATGAAATGGCTAGACTTATGCACCAAGAGGCAACATGGAATCAATTACTCGTCAAGGAGCAGAGTTTTATTGATGAGCTTTTCTTAATCGAACAAGATATTGAAGCACAGTTCCGCTTATTAGGTGTACAAGAACAGGAAGCACAAAAAATCCTGCTTGAGAAAACTGTCTCATTACAACAGGAAGAACAGTTCCAGCATCAGTTAAGTATCTTATTAAAAACTGAAGAAGAGCTGAAATTTCATCTGCATTCGATAGAACAAATACATGCGGAGCTAGATGGTATAGCTCGACAGAGAAAGCAACTGGAACAGGAGTCATTAACAACTGAGGAAGAACATATTTTAGCACAGTGGCCTCAACGTAAAAAACGACTTGAACAATTACGACACGTAAAGTTACAGCGTTCGAAGCAAAAACAGCCGGCATCATTACTATTTTTTGCTTTGGTTATTTGTCTGTTCGTTTTGTTATATGGTGTTTGGCAAAAAAATATGGCAGTTATCATTGGTGGCGCAGTGATGTCGCTATTTTTTGTACTGTTGTTAAAAAACGTGTGGCCAACTGACGAGCCTACAAGCGAGCAACATAGGCAATTACTACGGGAATTAGAGCAAGAGGAAAATATTGTACAAGCTTTACTTATGAAAAAGCAACGACTTGAGGATCGCCGGACGCTTATAACAGAACAACAGCAGGAAAAGGAGCGTCAATATGCACAATTAGAGCATAAAATTCAGCAGGCAGAGCAGGTGACTGTAGAAGTTACTCAAATGCTTCAAAGTTTTTTAGGGCGTTATCATTTACAAGGCAATGTGCCAAGAGCTTTATTACCTGAGCTGTTTATGCGTATTCGCGGTGTACAAGAGCTGGCAACCAAGAAAAAAAGTACTTCCCAGTTGCTTCATTCTATCCAAGCTGAAAAAAGAGCGCTTTATGAACAAATACAGAAGCTATTACAGGAACATTATAGTGAGCAGGAAATTTTTATGCATCTGCGGACATTTTATCTTACTATACAACGGGAACAACAAGATATGGCACACATCCAAGAGCAGCTTACTAACCTCGCATCAAACATGCAAGAAGCACAGCTTCTTATAGAAAATTATGAAAAGGAAATTGCTCAGTTATTGCGTGCTGCAAATGTACAATCAGAGAACGCATATTACGAGACATTTGCACAGTATGAACAACAACAACAATTAAATACTGCACTACAAGCAATTCAAAGTCAGTTAGCATCCCTAAATGTAAGCAATCAAGAGACTGTTATGACCGAAGAGCAACTCAGCGAGAAAATGCATGTGTTAGAAGAACATCGCATTGCAATTCAAGTAGAAATCGATCGTTGCTTAGAAGAGAGAGCCGCACTACAAATGCAAAAAGAGTATCTTCTCAATGATGAAAAATATGGACAATTATTGCAACAATTTGAGGAAGAAAAATCGGCATTACAACAGTTAATTGAGCAATGGACTGCAAAAAAGGCGTTAGCAACAGCAATACATGACACATTATTCCAACTGCGAGAGGAAAAATTACCTCACGTCCTTTCACAGGTCAATGCTATTTTTAATTTGTTAACAGGTGGTCGTTACGACAAACTTTCAATTAGTGAAAGAGGTCATTTTGAGGCACAGGCAGTTTCAGGTGTGCGTTATCATGTAGCAGAATTATCACAAGCCACAAAGGAGCAAGCCTATATCTCATTACGAATAGCACTAGCGAAAACGCTTGCAACATCTGCGCCTTTCCCATTTATTATGGATGATCCTTTTGTCCATTTTGATCGAAACCGTACAAACAAAATGGTACAATTAATGAAAGAAGTAGGATATGAACGTCAAATTTTATATTTTACTTGCCATGAAGCGATGCTCGAGTTTTGGCAAAAAGAGCAAATTGTCGATCTAGGAGCACTAGCAAATGAAAGGGGAGTGACGTCAACATGAAAGGTATTACGACGCTCCAAGTAGGAGAATCAGTTGATCAATTTTTATTAATTAAACAGGCGACAAAGGGTGTCACGACTGTAGGAAAGCCATTTATGTCACTGTTACTACAAGATAAGAGTGGAGATATTGAGGCAAAGCTATGGGATACAAATGAAGATCATGAAAAAATGTACCATGCAGAGGCGATTGTTCGCGTAGGAGGAGAAATCCATGACTATCGTGGTAAAAATCAATTACGCATTAAGACAATTCGTGTTGCAAAACCAGAGGAGGGGATTGCTATTAATGATTTAGTTCCTTCTTCGGCAACGCCAAAAGAACAACTGTATGAGGAATTAACGCAATTCTTCTTTGATATTAAAAATCCAAACATCTCACGTATTACACGTGCAGCTATTAAAAAGCATCAGGATGCTATTTTAGTATTCCCGGCTGCGACAAAGAATCACCATGACTATGCCTCCGGTTTACTGGATCATATGGTGTCTATGCTAAAACTAGGTAAGGCGATTGCTGACTTATACCCAACGCTAAATCGTGATTTGTTATATGCGGGTATTATTTTACATGATATCGGGAAAGTCGTTGAATTATCTGGTCCTGTTGCGACCATGTACACTATTGAGGGAAATTTACTTGGTCATATTACCATTATGGTGAATGAAATTGCAAAAATCGCCGAAGAGTTAGAGATTGAGGGCGAAGAAGTTATGCTCTTGCAACATCTGGTGTTATCACATCATGGGAAAGAAGAGTGGGGTAGCCCCAAAAAACCAATGATTCAAGAAGCAGAAATATTGCATTATATTGATAATATTGATGCCAAGATGAATATGCTCACACGCGCACTTGGCAAAACTGCGCCAGGTGAATTTACCGAGAGACTATTTCCTCTTGATAACCGCTCATTTTATAAACCAACTATTGAGTAAACAAAAAGGGTTACGCCTGTATGAGCGTAACCCTTTTTCATATAGTAAATTAATCACTATTTAGATTCTTTATCAGTATCTTCAGCTTTGTCTTCATCTTCAGCAGCTTTTTTAGCTGCTTCTTCAGCAGCTTTTGCTTGCTCATCACTTGTAGTTGTGAAGAATTCTAGTGATTGTTTTAAATCTTTATCTGATGTTTTGACTTTCGCATCTTTCGCCATTTTTGCGATGATGTCTTTTAGAATTGTTTGTGCTTCACCTGTTTGGTTTAACTTGCCAAGCATTGCCGTACGAATGTTTTCTTCTTCGTCCTTGAATGAGCCAACATCTTTCACGTCACGCTTGTCCGTAATTTCGATAACGTGGTAACCAAAGCTTGATTGCACAGGTGCACTTAATGTGTTTAATTCTAGAGCATAAGCAGCATCATTGAATTCATCTACCATCATACCAACTGAGAACCAACCTAGTTCGCCCCCTTTTTCTGCAGAACCTGTATCTGTTGAGTATTCTTTTGCCACATCAGCAAATGAAGCGCCACCTTTAATTTTTTCGATGGCTTCGTTCGCTGTTTTCTCATCAGCTACTAGAATATGACGACCATTTAATTCTGTTTTCATTTGTTCATAATGTTTTTTTACGTCTTCTTCTTTAATACCTTGATCTTTTAATGCTTTTTCTTGAAGAAGTTGAACACGTAATGAATCTTTAAAGCCTTGTTCTGTTAAGCCACTTTCAGCAAGTGCTTGTGCAAAGCTATCACCAAACTGAGAGGCAGTTGTGTCATAAGCTTCTTTAAATTCTTTGTCTGTTACTTCATATTTGTCAGCTAATACTTTTTCAGTCACCATTTGTTGTAATACATATGGGCCTGTTAAGCTTTTCGCTTTTTCGTTAAAGTCAGCTACTGAAATATCGCCTACTTTAGAAGTAACTAATGCTTTGTCATCTGCTCCGCTACAAGCACCAAGGGCTAAAATAGAGGCAGCTAATGTTAAAGATAAAACAGTCTTTTTCATAATGGATATTCTCTCCTAACTTTCATTTCGTCCATTTTTTACTATAACATAAACGATTTAAAAACAAAATGGTTCCCCCCCTTGAGTATAGCCTATATTTCAAAAATCGAAGCGCATAGGATATAGAAAAGAAAGGGGGTGAAGTTATGAGCAACGGAGGATACGGTGGTGGCGGTGGCTACGGCTCAGGCTTTGCTTTATTAGTTGTGCTCTTTATTTTATTAATTATTGTTGGTGCAGCGTTCCTATACTAATTAATAAAATGGCGAAAAGCTAAGGGTTCAAAGTCCTTAGCTTTTCTTATCAATTTCTAGGCATTCGCGCCGCACGTATGAGGTTGGGGCCAATAAAGTATTGGTCTATCATCATTTTAGATGTTCCCTCCGCGCGTGCGGACGGGCGCGGATGCACTTTTCTTTTTCATTATACTGCAAATAAAATTTCAACATAAAATGAGACAAGTAAAATTGTGATGAGTATATTGATAGTTCGGAATATTTTTGGTTGGTTTTCTTCGGGAATTTCACGTCGCATGCAAAGTGCATAGGTCATGCGATTAATTTGAAATAAATAGAATACCGAGAATAGAACTACAATCATTAATAGCAAGTCTATTCCTCCCCTCTTTCAGTATTAACAGCATAACAAAAAACGTCGATAGAACACAAGTACAAGCAATTTAGTTAATTGTTGGTGGCACTAAAATTTCATAACCCTTAGGCGTTTCCTCGATTTGGGCATTTTTGGGTGAATTGTATAAATATTTTACGTAAAGTATATCAATTAAACATAAACTGCAATGATACGCTAAAAGTAAGGTGCCGTAATGCGTATAGGCAGGTAAGAGCAGTGTACCTAGCACAATAATTGTATTTAGTACAAAAAACGGCGTTAATAATGCTAAAATATAGCGGTTTTTCGATAAAGGTTCACGAATACGCATATGCAAGACAGGAATAAAGTAAAATTGGACACGCACGCGTAATTTGAGATGCTGGCGTAAGTCAAATAAAGCAAGAAAGTGTAAACATTTATGGATCGGATACAGTGCGAGTACGGCAATAATGAATAGCCAGAATAAATGATCTGTAAACTGTTCTTCATGGAACAAATTGAGTGTCACATAGGACACTGAAAAAGTCGTTAAAAAAACAATTACAGCCAAGATACTAATTCGTGTAGTCCCGTAATGATGTTCGAGATTTAAAATTTTCCAACAATGCATTGATATATCAACTCCGTAATTAGGAAGGGTCCTATTTAATGTAAATTGAATTATGTGAGAATGCAAGAAAAAGGAGGTATCTCAGAATTGTTTCTGAAATGCCTCCTTTTAGCATGTTTTATCCCACGCAATAACTGTCGTTAGACGCCTACTTCCTTATGAAGCTGAGAATGAGTCAGCCAGATTGACGATAAAGCTCGACTGGTCCAATTATGACAACAGTGGATAAAAAACATGGTGAACGAAATTTCACTTTATCCTTTTACAGTTGGACGTTGTTCTATCGTGTCAAAGGAATCACGGAAGTGTTGGAAAGAACGCTCGAAAATATCGATGAAATCCTCACCATAAATATTACGTATAACAGCCATAACATCTAAAAATTCTGGGAAGCGACCGTATAAGTCTTTTAGCGCTAACGAACCCTCTAAAACAGAATGATACGTATTATGATAATTGCTATTCATCTCGATGATTAGTTCTGTACCTGTTTCTGTTAATTCAACGTAAGTATTCCGTTTGTCGTCATCACGTTTGGAAAACTTAAGGAATCCTCGTTCTTCTAATTTTTTTGAGAAGTTAAAGGCTGTTGAAACGTGCATCACACCAAATTTAGCGACATCAGAAATTGATGCTCCTTTTAAATGATATGAAATCCATAAAATATGATGCTCGTTAATGTTTAAATCGTAGGGTTTAATCCACTGTTGCCAATCTTTTTCAACCGCTTTCCATAAGGCTTTTGATAATTGTGCGATTCTTTGGCTATAAAGCATCGCTTCTTTTTGAGTGTATAATTCCTCTGACAAAGCCATCACCTACTGCTTTCTTTAACATTTTAAAAATATTATAGCAATAAAGAAAAAAAGTTTAAAGTTAGAAAAATTAAAAAATTGAAATGTGGTTAAAAAATAATAATATAATCATATATTTTGGTAGTAAAATAGTTTTTTTATCACCGATAACAAACTTTAGTCCTACTCGATTTCTTGCGGTTTTTTCTTTTTATCCGTGAATTGTGCAATATTTTTCTCGATTTCGCTAATTGAATTCTGTAACGATTCTATTTCTTGTTGCAGGTTATTCTTGGAAGGTTCGATTTCTTGTGAAAATGTCGTAATGGATTGTTTTAATTCATTTATTATTTGCGGTATATTATTTTTGGCTTCGTTTGTAAGCATGTTTACGGATTGTTTCACATTGCTAGCTTGTAATTTTATATCATGTAGTTTGTCTTTCGTACAATCGGCATTTGTCACTAATGTAGCACGAAATTGTCGTCCTGATTGAGGTGTTGAAAAAAGTACAGCAATAGTACCACCTACGATGCCAGTTGTTAGTCCGATTAAAAATGGTTTTGCTTTCATAATTAATTCCCTCATTCCTATGTTTGTTATCTTACCCTCTATTAAACCATGAAATGCGCCAATACAAAAAGAAAAAAGAAGCTAAACGAGTGATTTTGCATCACGGTTTAGCTTCTTAAAATAGTGATTACGCTAAAATGCTTATCTCACGAATCAATGTGACTGTGAGAGACGAGCGTTTAACCCTGTTCCATGTTATGCTTGGGAGATGGCTGTTTTGAATTTAGAACGCTTCACTAATTTTGTGACGATTGGATAAATAATCACAAAAGCAACAACGTTAAATGCGACAGCTGGTAACACAACACCTACAAATAGCATTGCGAATGTAGCGCCAACGTTTGCATTGAACACGAAAAGGGCAACCGATAAAAAAACTGTACCCGATAAAATAGTTCCTAAACCAACTAAAACAGCTGATCCTACAAAATTGCTAAGCACTTTTTTTAGCACCATTAGGATGGCTAAAAAGACAAAACCAGTTACAGCTTTATCAATAATGTTTGGGACTAAACCTGCCGGAAATGTTGTAAACAAACCGGAGAGCACCCCTGTGGCTAAAGACAGTAAGAACGTTTCTTTTGCTGTAGGGAATAACAAAATTCCAATAAACATCATTGTTAACATGAAGTCAGGCTTCATGCCATTTACCATACCAGGTGTGACTACATAAAGTGCAGCACCGACACCAACTAAGAGTGCCATCAAAACTAAGTTCTTTGTATTCATTTCTAATCTCTCCTCGACTATGCTAATCTATTTGTCTCCTAACGTGTCCTCTTGACCGTTAGCGAAACTTATTTGTGATTGTACGATAAAAATTATTGATTTGCAATATACTATTCTGATCATTGAATACACAATTTAGTTAATTCTTTCGCTGCATATCAAAAAAATGAATAGCAAAAAAATAGCCTATCAGTACTCATACACAGACGAAGAAAATTAAAGGTTGGCTTTAATGCTTTCTGCAACTTCAGCTAATTGCTCAAGAGTATAGTTTTGTGTTTGCCAATTTAAGCCTAAGCCTTCTTTTTCATCGTAACGCGGAATAAAATGTAAGTGGTAGTGAAAAACAGTTTGTCCAGCAGCAGCTCCGTTGTTATTTATGGTATTCATGCCAATTGGATTAAATGCTGCCTTAATAGCATTAGCCACTTTTGGTGCTACCGCATATAAATTCCGTGCGACATCTTCTGGCATTTCAAAAAGATCTTGGCAATGATGCTTTGGAATTAATAGTGTGTGACCTTTTGCTACAGGCGCAATGTCTGCGAAAGCATATACATGGTCGTCTTCATAAACTTTTGTACTCGGAATTGATCCGTCAATAATTTTGCAAAATAGGCAATCGCTCATTCGTAAAATCCCCCTTATTTATATAGGTAAGTTCATTCTATCATACTCATAACTGAATCATTTGCTAATTTTTGATAAAATAAGAACAAGAAGAGGAGTGAGGGCATGTCGGTATTAGAGTTACAGCAAGTGACAGGTGGCTATACAAGAAAGCCTGTTATTAAAGAGTTATCATTTACGATTGAAAAAGGGGAACTAGTTGGGTTAATTGGATTAAATGGAGCAGGAAAAAGTACAACCATTAAGCATATTATTGGAACGATGTTACCAAAAGAAGGTGACATCCGTTTAAATGGTGTGACCTTACAAGAAGATACGGACAAGTATCGCTCCGCGTTCTCGTATATTCCAGAAACACCTGTTTTATATGATGAGTTAACACTACGTGAACATTTAGCGTTAACAGCGATGGCTTATGGTTTAGATGAGGCTTCACTTGCAGCACGTTCAGAAGTTTTGTTAAAGGAATTTCGTATGGAAAAACGACTCAATTGGTTTCCATCCCATTTCTCAAAAGGGATGCGGCAAAAAGTTATGATTATGTGTGCTTTTTTAGTCAATCCAAGTCTTTATATAATTGATGAGCCGTTTGTTGGTTTAGATCCACTTGGCATTCAATCATTATTAGATCAAATGGATGAAAAGAAAAAAGAGGGCGCTTCGATTTTAATGTCTACACATATCCTATCGACAGCGGAGAAGCATTGCGACCGAATTATTTTATTGCATGAAGGACGCGTGCGTGCACAGGGAACGATGGCGGATTTACGCAGGGCTTTTGGGATGCCACAAGCGACCCTGGATGACCTATATATTGCGATGACAAAGGAGCGGGACCATGAAGAACTTGCGTGATGTATGGTCCTCGCGCTTCATGCATTATATAGGTGAAGTGCAAAAATATATGCAGTTTATTTTTACGGGGCATATAGCAATTGTACTTGTATTTCTTGTTGGGGCAGGGGGCTATCAATATAGTGAATGGCTGAAAATCGTAGAGGCTGATTTTCCAGCAGAGCCTTTAATTGCTTTAATAATTGGTGTGTTGCTAGCGTTTAGCCGACCAACGACATTATTGCGTGAGCCAGACCAAGTCTATTTACTACCATTAGAATCAAAAATGTCTCAGTATTTTAAGAAAGCTCTTGCATGGACATTTTGGTCACAAGTATGGATTGTTGCGATTGTTTATATTGTCAGTATTCCTTTACTAAAGGCAGTTACAGAGTTAACTACTGTCGGTATTTGGGCGGTATTTTTCCTTATAGTTGTACTGAAGTATATCAGTGTGCAGGGGGAGTTCAATTATCGATATAGTGAACGAGGACATTTTATTTGGGTTGATAGACTCGTGCGTGCTGTGGTATTTGGCGTAACCATGTATTTTGCCCTTCAGACCAAGCTTATCTTAGCATTAATTGCTGCTGTAATTGGTTGTGCTTATATAGCTGTGTTCCGCAAAAAATCTGTAGGACAGCCAGTTGCTTACGAACATTTTGTAAAGTTAGAACAAAATCGAATGATGAGTTTCTACCGCTTTGCCAATTACTTTACGGATGTACCGCATTTACGTGGCAGTATTCGCCGTAGAGCGTGGTTGGATTGGCTTTATAAGTTTGTACCGTATACCAAGGGGAATACTCAGAAGTATTTGGTGTTCCGTACATTCGTGCGTACAGACGATCATTTTTATTTATGGCTCCGATTAACGGTGATTTCTGCTGTTATTGCTGCTTTTGTAGATATTCCAATGGTTACATGGATTGTTGCAGGTGCATTAAGTTTTGCCACAACGATTCAGTTAAAGCAGGCATTATTATCAAGTGGAGAATTCCGTATGGACATGCTGTATCCACTGCCAGAGAATGCGCGTAATATAGCAGTCAAACAGGTAGTACGTATTGCCATGATTACTCAGGCCATTATTGTGGGCCTAAGTGGTGTGACACAGCCGATGTTCTATGTGACATTTATAATAGTCATTATCGTAAGTGAATTGACAGCGAAGATGTCGAAATCTTAACTAGCGTTGATAGTTTCACATAGATGAGATAGGAGGACGTTCGGGTATCCAAGTCCGCTCAGGCACTAGTTCTAAATACGAAATAAAGCTCATTTTTTCCAAGTAAATTGGGAAAAATGAGCTTTACATTTTTTATTCCACGAATTGATAGTCTAGGGCAGCGGTTAACAGCACTTTCGCTGCAACCAGCATTCCTTTTTCATCGATATCGAACTTAGGATGGTGATGTGGCGCGTATTCAGTAGGCGCGGCACCTGTGAAGAAGAATGTACCTGGTTTCTCTTCTAAGTAGTAAGAAAAATCCTCACCACCCATTGTTGCTTCAATTTCAACCACTTCACAAATATCCTGTGCAATATCCCGTACAAATAATGTTTCCTTTTCATGGTTAACGATTGCTGGATAACCTCGGCGGTAATCAAGTTCAATCGTACAATCATGGGCAATTTCTGTGCCTTGCACCACCCGTTTAAATTCACGTTCCATTGTTTCACGTATATCCTTGTTGAATGTACGGATAGTCCCGTTTAAATAGGCTGTATCAGCAATAATATTGTCGGCGTTAGATGCTACAAACGAGCCGACCGTTAGAACTGCAGATTCAGTTGGGGCAACACGACGAGCAACTAGCTGTTGTAGGTTCATAACCAACTGAGAGCCGATGACAATGGCATCCTTCGTTTGGTGAGGGTGTGCACCATGCCCACCTTTACCTTGAATTTTCATTTCAAAGCTATCAACTGCTGCCATCATGGGACCTACACGATAGCCAATCATGCCAGTCGGATGGTTAGATGATAAATGTGTACCGAAAATGGCGTCAACACCATTTAATGCACCTGCTTGCACCATTCCAATTGCGCCGCCTGGATCAGCTTCCTCAGCATGTTGATGAATGAGCACATATTCTCCAGCTAATTCCTCACGCATTTCCCAAAGTAACTTACCTAAGATTAATAATGTGGCAGTATGGCCATCATGACCACAAGCATGCATAACACCAGGAACTTTTGATTTGTATGGCACATCCTTTTCATCTTGAATAGGGAGTGCATCAAAATCTGCACGTAAGGCAATTGTTTTGCCTGGTTTGTTTCCTTTTATGCGTGCGATGAGTCCGAAGCCGCTGAGTTTCGGTTCAACCAGTACACCAAGTTTTTTATAAAATTGAATAATGTAGTTTGCTGTTTCTTGCTCGTGGAAACTAAGTTCTGGATGCATATGTAGATGGCGGCGAATAGCCACCATTTCATCAAAATGAGCATCGATCTTTTCAAGTAAATTTGGTTTCATCTATGAATGCTCCTTTAAAAAGTTATGCTTCGTCTTCTTCTTTTGGTGCAACACTGTAGGTTGAAACATAGGAAGCCGCAGAGAAGATATTTTGCTGTTGTACGCCCGTAGGCTCTGCCCGCTCAGCATGTGCTGTTTTATAAGCTTGGGAATTTTTCCATGCTTCAAAAGAGTGCGGACCATGCCATTGTGTCATGACGATATATGTATCGCCATTTATTGGGCGTAGTAAACGAAATGCTACGAAACCAGGTTCGTCCTCGATAGCTCGGGCCCGATTTAAAAAACGATGTTCAAATACAGGTCGACCTTCTTCAGTAACCGGAATATTATTGAAGACAAAAAAGCCATGATCTTCTAATTCATTGACAGCATCTAAAACTTCAAATTTACGTGGTGTGGCAAAAACAGATTTCCCTTCAGTTTCATGTATGAGAACTGAGTTACCGTCACCGTGTATTAGCATCATGTGCTCGTTCGGATACTTTTTTTTCACCTGTTCCATAAATTCAGCTGTGCCAGAAGTTAAATAAATATACATAACTTTGCCCTCCTTATGAATGTTCATAATAGCGTGATTATCTCCATTTAAGTGTAACTCTAACGCTTTGTCAAAAAAGAAGACACCAGAAAGAACAATTTTATGACATTTCTCTAGGAAAACTATACAATAACAGAGGAAGCGTTTACTATTGAAAACGGATATCAATAATAATGGAATAAACAAGAGAATTTTACGGTATGAATTATATTGAGGGGAAGGAAATATTCATGACAACATTTAATGATACACTTCTTCGTGCTGCACGAGGAGAAAGAACACAACATACACCGGTCTGGTATATGCGCCAAGCAGGACGCTCTCAACCAGAATATCGTGCGATTAAAGAAAAGTATTCTTTAGAGGAAATTACACATAGACCAGAACTGTGTGCCTATGTAACAAAATTACCAGTAGATAATTACAATGTAGACGCCGCAATTTTATATAAAGACATTGTTACACCACTACCGGGTATTGGAATAGATGTGAAAATCAAAGCAGGCGTAGGTCCTGTTATTTCTAATCCAATTCGCACGGTTGCTGATGTAGAAAAACTAGGTGAGTTCAATGCAAAAGAGCATACGCCATTTGTATTAGAAACGATAAAACTATTAACAGAAGAACAATTGAATGTACCGCTCATTTGCTTTGCAGGGGCACCATTTACACTAGCGAGCTATATGATTGAAGGTGGACCTTCTAAAAACTATAATAAAACAAAATCATTTATGGTTTCGGAACCACAAGCTTGGTTTGCTTTAATGGATAAACTCGCAGATATGATTATTGCTGATGTTTCAGCTCAAGTTGAAGCGGGTGCCAAAGCGATTCAAGTATTTGACTCTTGGGTTGGAGCTTTAAGTGTCGAAGATTATCGTGTGTTCATTAAACCTGTTATGACTCGTATTTTTGGCGAGTTGAAAAAAGAAAATGTGCCAATTATTCAATTCGGAGTGGGTGCGAGCCATCTGGTAAAAGAATGGCATGATCTACCGATTGATGTCGTGGGCTTAGATTGGCGCTTGCCAATTAAAGAAGCGCGAGCAAAAGGTATTACAAAACCAGTACAAGGAAACTTAGATCCATCATTATTACTTGCTGATTGGTCTGTTATTGAAAAACGTACGAAAGATATTATCGATCAAGGTTTAGAAGTACCGGGTCACATATTTAACTTAGGTCATGGTGTGTTCCCTGAAGTCGATCCAGATGTGTTAAAACGTTTAACTACACTTATTCATGAATACAGTGCACAACAAATTCAAGCACGTTTTTAATGAAAGATGCTGCACTATAAGTAAAACAATCTTATGAGGGCAGTCTTTCATCTTTTTAAATGTTAGCGGCAGGCACTTGCATTCGTCACAATCTGTTCAATAAACATACAAAAAACATAGTTTAACTATTCTATAGAGGTGAAAAGATTAATGAAAGAAGTTAAAGGCTTATTAGTAATGGCATATGGTACACCCTACAAAGAAGAAGATATTGAACCCTATTATACGCATATTCGACATGGACGTAGACCATCAGATGAGCACCTAGAAGATTTGCGTAGTCGTTATGAGGCAATCGGTGGTTTATCACCATTGGCAGCAGCTACGCAAGCACAGGCGGAAGCTTTATGTGCACGTTTAAACGAGGTACAAGACGATGTAGAATATAAACTATTTATTGGTTTAAAACACATCCATCCATTCATTGAAGATGCGGTTGAAGAAATGGTTGCAGCAGGTATTAAAGAAGCGGTCTCTATCGTGCTAGCACCTCATTTCTCAACATTCTCTATCAAATCTTATAACGGTCGTGCAACAGAGGCGGCAGGCGAACGACTAACGATTACAGCTGTTGAATCTTGGTATGACGAACCAAAATTCATTGCGTATTGGCACAACAAAGTAAATGAAATATTTGATGCAATGTCCAATGAAGAACGTGAAAAAGCATGCTTAATCGTATCAGCACACTCACTTCCTACGAAAATTAAGGAAATGGGTGATCCATACGAAGACCAATTAATTGAAACAGCTCGTTTGATTCAAGAAGCCTCTGGCGTGAAAAATGTAGAGGTAGGCTGGCAATCAGCAGGACAAACGCCAGAGCCTTGGTTTGGACCAGACGTGCAAGATTTAACACGTGATCTTTATGAGCAAAAGGGTTTTCGTTCATTTGTTTACACACCAGTTGGCTTCGTAACAGAACATTTAGAAGTTTTATACGATAACGATTATGAGTGTAAAGTTGTGTGCGATGAGCTAGGGGCAAACTACTATCGCCCAGCAATGCCAAACACGCATCCATTATTTATAGATGCGATGGTAGACGCCATTCATAAAAAATTAAGCTAAGCGAAAAGAAAGTGATGATGTTGGTGACTCAAAAAAGACGTAAGGTAGTTGTAATAGGTGGTGGCATTACAGGCCTAACAGCTGCGTTCTATATGCAAAAGGAAGCGAGCGCAAAAGAATTGCCCGTAGATATTGTACTTGTCGAGTCGTCATTGCGTCTTGGCGGGAAAATCCAAACACTAAAAAAAGATGGCTTCATCATCGAGCGCGGACCAGAATCCTTTTTTGACCGTGAAAATCATGTTCATGTACTTGCACAGGATTTAGGCATTGAACAAGAGATAATCACAAGCAATTCAGGCCCAACTTACGTAGCTGTTGGTAGTCAATTATATCCTATTCCAAGTAGTCTTATGTCGGGAGCAACACCTCATATCTCCTCATTTATTACATCAGGGTTGTTTTCACTCAGCGGGAAAATTCGTGCAGCGGGAGACTTTGTCCTCCCTCGGTCTGCACAGAATGACGACCAACCTTTAGGAGAATTTTTTAGAAGAAGATTTGGAGCAGAGGTTGTAGAAAACCTGGTAGAGCCCTTACTAGCTGGGACATTTGCTGGTGATATTGAACAACTAAGTATGCGCTCAACATTTCCTCAATTGTATGAATTAGAACAAAAATATCGTAGTTTACTTATCGGTATGAAAAAATCAGGTGCGAATTTTTTAAGTGACAACAGCATTGCTAAAGATAAGGGAATATTCCAAACGTTCGAGAATGGACTAGAAACACTTATTGAAAAATTAGAAGAGTCACTGATTCCTGGGACAGTTCAAAAAGGTGTCAAAGTAGAAGAGATAGAACATGGCAAGGATGGAGCTGTGCAAATTGTGTTAAATAATTTTTCGCAAATTAAAGCAGATGCTGTCATTATTGCTACACCGTTTCATGTTGCGGAGAAAATGTTTAGTAAGTATCAAATATTGACAGAATTGAATTCTATGAAAGCTGCAACAATTGCTACGGTCACTATGGCTTTTAAAAAGGAGCAGCTTGGTGAATTGGACGCACTGTCATTTTTTGTCTCACGAAATAGTGATTTTTCTATAACTTCTTGTACATGGAGCAATCGCAAATGGCCCAATACTACACCAACGGATTATGTATTGTTACGCAGTTACATTGGACGTGTTGGCGATGAAGCCATTGTAGCTCTTTCTGACTCAGAGATTGAAAAGACGGTCTTACAAGATCTAAGGAAAACAATCGCTATCGAGGGAATGCCAATAACAACCGTTGTATCTCGTTGGAAAAATGCAATGCCTCAATATACAGTTGGACATGAAACAAAAATTGAACGTGTGAAACATGAATTGAGTGAACACTTCCCAACCGTTAAACTCTCAGGTAGCTCGTTTGAAGGGATATCAATTCCTGAATGCGTACAACAAGGGAAAAAAGTTGCTACTGAATTATTAACTGAAATGTTTACACAACAATGTATATAAAGGAATAAAGTGATAGGGTATAAACTGATGCTAATGATAAGTTCAAAAGCAGAAAGTTTGTACCTTTTCATTTTCTTCGAAGTGCACATAGATTCAGAGATTTGGGTGACAAAACTAAACCGCCTTTTATTTTTAAAGCCACCTATCATCAGAAAATTAATGATGCACAAGAAAAGAAGGAGGTTTTTACCTCCTTCTACTTCTTTGTTGCATGTGAACTAATGTGTTAGGAAATACGATGACATGACCATACTATCCCACCAGAGTTAGCTCCTCCAAGGTTAAGGGCAATAGTTAAACCATTAGCCTCATAAAATAGGTCGATGGCATCGCCAGCATTTAAATTGACTTCTCCTGCTAGTGTTACAGTACCGTTACCTAGAACTGCTCGTAAAGTTAATACGAGCGCAACATTGACATTTAGTACTGGGAATAATCCACTAATTAAATTTGTAGTAGCATTTCTACGAATGGAAAATGAAGGGTTTATACCCGCCCCTAAACTTATGCTTAATGCAGCAACTGTTGAATAGTTGATGGTAGCTTCAAATGCGTATCTCCCTGTTGTTGGAACAGTGAATACACCAGTAGTTGGATTAAAGGCAGGTGTTGTGAAATAAGGAGATGCTACGCTCCAGTTGCTAATTGTAGTAGAGCTGTTAACATTCAAATTAGTATTAAAGGCTGAGAACCCTTCAGTGAATGCTGGTCCAGTAGCCCCAGTAGCCCCAGTAACACCAGTTGCTCCAGTGGCTCCAGTAGCGCCGGCAAGACCGGCAATACCAGTAGCGCCTGTTTCACCAGTAGGTCCAGTAGCCCCAGTAACACCAGTGGCTCCAGTGGCGCCAGCAAGACCGGCAATACCAGTAGCGCCTGTTTCACCAGTGGCTCCAGTAACACCAGTAGCTCCAGTAGCGCCAGCAAGACCGGCAATACCAGTAGCGCCTGTTTCACCAGTAGGTCCAGTAGCCCCAGTAACACCAGTAGGTCCAGTAGCCCCAGTAACACCAGTAGGTCCAGTCGCTCCGGCAAGACCGGCAATACCAGTAGTGCCTGTTTCACCAGTAGGTCCAGTAGCCCCAGTAACACCAGTGGCTCCAGTGGCGCCAGCAAGACCGGCAATACCAGTAGCGCCTGTTTCACCAGTAGCTCCGGTAGCCCCAGTAACACCAGTGGCTCCAGTAAGACCGGCAACACCAGTAGCGCCTGTTTCACCAGTGGCTCCAGTAACACCAGTAGCTCCAGTAGCGCCAGCAAGACCGGCAATACCAGTAGCGCCTGTTTCACCAGTAGGTCCAGTAGCCCCAGTAACACCAGTGGCTCCAGTAGCGCCAGCAAGACCGGCAATACCTGTTTCACCAGTAGCTCCGGTAGCCCCCGTAACACCAGTAGCTCCAGTCGCTCCAGCAAGACCGGCAATACCAGTAGCGCCTGTTTCACCAGTAGGTCCAGTAGCACCAGTTACGCCTGTGGCCCCAGTAGCGCCAGCAAGACCGGCAATACCAGTAGCACCTGTAGTACCAGTAACACCAGTAGCGCCAGTAGTACCAGTAACACCAGTGGCTCCAGTAGCGCCAGTAGTACCAGTAGCACCTGCAGTACCAGTTACACCGGTAGCGCCAGTAGGTCCAGTAGGTCCAGTAACCCCAGTAGCGCCAGTAACACCTGTAGTACCAGTTACACCGGTAGCCCCAGTAGCCCCAGTAGCCCCAGTAGCCCCAGTAGCTCCAGCAAGACCGGTAATACCAGTAACACCTGTAGTACCAGTAGCACCTGTAGTACCAGTAGCACCTGTAGTACCAGTAACCCCAGTGGCTCCAGTAGCGCCAGCAAGACCGGCAATACCAGTAGCCCCAGTAACCCCAGTGGCCCCAGTCGCTCCAGCAAGACCGGTAATACCAGTAGCGCCAGTAGTACCAGTAGCACCTGCAGTACCAGTTACACCGGTAGCGCCAGTAGGTCCAGTAGGTCCAGTAACCCCAGTAGCGCCAGTAACACCTGTAGTACCAGTTACACCGGTAGCCCCAGTAGCCCCAGTAGCTCCAGCAAGACCGGTAATACCAGTAACACCTGTAGTACCAGTAGCACCTGTAGTACCAGTAACACCAGTGGCTCCAGTAGCGCCAGCAAGACCGGCAATACCAGTAGCCCCAGTAACCCCAGTAGCCCCAGTAACCCCAGTGGCCCCAGTCGCTCCAGCAAGACCGGTAATACCAGTAGCACCTGTAGTACCAGTAGCACCTGTAGCACCTGTAGCACCTGTAGTACCAGTAGCACCTGTAGCACCTGTAGCACCTGTAGTACCAGTAGCCCCAGTAGCGCCTGTTTCACCAGTAGGTCCAGTAACACCAGTTGCTCCAGTAGCGCCAGTAGGTCCAGTAGCGCCAGTAGGTCCAGTAGGTCCAGTAGCGCCAGTAGGTCCAGTAGCGCCAGTAGGTCCAGTAGCGCCAGTAGGTCCAGTAGGTCCAGTAGCGCCAGTAGGTCCAGTAGCGCCAGTAGGTCCAGTAGCGCCAGTAGGTCCAGTAACGCCAGTAGGTCCAGTAGGTCCAGTAACCCCAGTAACCCCAGTAACCCCAGTAACCCCAGTAACCCCAGTAACCCCAGTAGCGCCAGTAACACCTGTAGTACCAGTTACACCGGTAGCCCCAGTAGCCCCAGTAGCCCCGGTAGCCCCAGTAGCCCCAGTAGCCCCAGTAGCCCCAGTAGCCCCAGTAGCCCCAGTGACCCCAGTAGCGCCAGTAGGTCCAGTAGAGCCTGTACTGCCAGTAGGTCCCGTAACTCCTCCTGTTGGTCCAGTAGGTTTAACTGGCCAAATTGGGCATCTTTGAACTGGCCCATTATTACAACAACAAGGATGTGATAGACATTTGCCACAAATATTATTTAGATTAAAATCATGAAATTTCATTTTCTCACCTCCTCTCTCAAATATCGTATTCATATAGATGATAGAGGAAATGGATGATTAACTATTTGTTATCTCTAAATATGCAAATAAGGATATTAGTACCTCCATATATATCATGGAAGAGTTACTTTACTTTCTTACTTCTCAAGAAAAAGCTGGAAGAGCAGATTAACAGTACTAATTATTGAAAGATTACTCTTAAAATAAGGGGATTTATGGGATACAGAAGTGATAATAGTGAAGCACTTTATGCATTGATGACAATTTAGTAATTAAGAATGTTAGTGGAAAAGGTCATTTTAAAAGCTATACAAATGTTGGTCAGCAGTGAACTAGGCTATGCAAATATAACAAGATGCACATCAAAAAGATGACTCAGCGAAGCTAAAGCCATCTCATCAGTAATTTGGTATTGTTTCTCATGGTTATTAATTTTTGAAGACAGTTTAGATTCCTAACTATCCTTTTCTAAAATACGCTCAAAATAGTTTTTGTTATATAAAATTTTCTCGTCATTAGGTAAGAAGGTTCTTGCTAATTCATTGTGGGCATTCGCTAGTTCGTATTGTTGTAATCGATCATAGAGGACACATAGTTGTAAATGCGGTAACCAAGTAGTGTAAGTTTTTTCTTGGAAGGGTGCATTAGGTTTTTGTATAATCACAAGCGCTTGCTCATACCAAAAAATTGCTTCGTAGTTTTTAGATTGCTCCATAAAGTGAAAGCCCAATCTACAGCACGCTTCTGGACGTGGTATGTCGTATTCAAAGCTTCTCAAAATGGAAGTTAGGTTATTCTCCTTGTCGTTTAAATTAGTGTAACAATCTGCTAATTTAAAGCAGGCGCGAATATTATCTTCAATCCAACCCAATTTAGACGTTAGAAATTGTTCATAGTAAAATATTGCATCTTCATAATGTTGATGATCCATTAATTCATTGGCGTAATAGAAAGTGTCCCGTGGTGAAAGGGCCTCTCCGGATTGAACTAGTTGTTTATAGATACTAATATTTCGAGTGTGATCATGACTGAGCGGTAAATGGCTTACTGCCACATCGCTATCATACAGTTTTCCGCTAACTTCTAAATATTCGTGTACTGCACCAATCCATTGAAATTGCTTATCTCTTCTAACTAAACGATATCTTCGTAATAATGAACTAACGTTTCCTTGATCATCAAAACTCAAATTATAGTTCATAGAAATGGCATCACTATCAGTGGGAAAAGAGTTTTTTAGTGCTTTGAATTTTTTTTGATCTTCTTCTGTGAAAACATCGTCTGCGTCTAACCAAAGAATGAATTCTTTAGTTGCTTGCTGAAATGAATAATTACGGGCAGCAGCGAAATGTTGAATCCATTCAAAATCAAAAATACGCTCCGTGTATTGTTCAACAATTTGCTTTGTGTTGTCGGTTGAGCCTGTGTCTACTATATTAATCTCATCTACTAAATCCTTTACCGATTCAAGGCATCTGCCAATGACCTCTTCCTCATTTTTTACAATCATACATAAACTAATTGTCACCATTTTGTGATTCCTCCTTGCAATAATCTTTGTAGTATATGTGAATTTAGATTTTTTGCTTAGATATGTGCTTGTTCTATAGTGTTCTACATAAAAATTTGTAGTTTCTGCTGGTTAAGTTTGTCATAAATTTACCTTTCAAGTTTCACGCAGATTTCACAATTGTGAAGTATAGTAAGGACAGAGGTGATGACGTTGAAAAAATGGGCGTTCTTCATTTTTTCTTTAGTGCAAATTATATGGCTAGCGGGATGTTCGGAAAAATCGTTTAATCCAATTGAACGCGAAAGGGACTTTATTGCGTCATTAAATATACAAGAACCATCATTAGATTTTATAGATGAACAGGGCAATGTCTTTACGACGTGGTCATTTGAAAAAGCCTATTCTGGGGCATTATTGCTCGGGGATGATCGTGTGTTACTATATGGTCATCAGCTAGACAAAATAGATGTTTATACATTATCGACTGGGAAAAAACTGTATTCAAAAAAGGTGAAGATTGGTACGACAAATGTCTATTATGCGAAAAATGTAAACCAGTTTTTTATTACGAATAGCAAAATGAATACTGTGACAAGCTTTGATGAAGAAGGAAATGAGCTTGCCTCAACACAGCTCGGTAATTATCCGATGTCGATGGCTTCCTATAAAGATCAGCTATATGTGATCAACTATAAAGACACGAAACTAACGGTGTTAGCGATTGAGGATTTATCGGTGAAGCAAGAATGGCCAATCGAAAAATCTTCACATGGAATTGCCATTGTTGAAGAAACAAATGAGCTATGGATTGGTGGACATGGAGAAGGAAGTAAGCCAAACAGTTCCGTGAAACGGTATGATTTAATGACCGGTGCAGTGCAAGGGGTAATTGAGATGCCCTTAATGCCTGTCGGATTAACAAAGACAGAGGACAATGTATTAGTTGTTAGTCATGGACACAATGAATTATATGTAACCGATTTTGATGGCAATGTGAAATGGCAGCAAGAGGTTGGCGCAAACCCCTTTGTCGTGAATCAGTTTAATGATTACATTGTTGTCGCTGGCTATGACGACCACACTTTATATTTTATTAAAGAGGGTCAGGTTCAAAAAACAGTTGATGTTGGGAAAGGTGCATTTCAGCTGTTAGTGAGGGAGGGGAAATTGTGACTAGCGTATTAATAGTGGATGATGAGCAAGATATGCGAAATTTGATTGAAATGATGCTAGGTAATTCTAAATTTGAGACATTTACAGCCGCGAGTGGTACAGAAGCTTATGATATTATAGTGCGCGAACAAATCGATTTGGTACTACTGGATGTAATGATGCCACATGAGGATGGCTTTGTTGTTTGTCAAAGTATTCGTGCCATGTCGGATGTTCCAGTTATTTTTCTTACGGCACGAGATGCGAATGAGGACAAAGTGAAGGGGCTTACGCTTGGTGGCGATGATTATATTGTAAAGCCGTTTACCAATGATGAACTTGTGGCCCGAATACATGCAGTGCTGAGAAGAAGTGGTACAAATATTGCAGACTTACAACAGAAATATATTATGTTTGGATACATTAAACTTGATGAAATTGCACGTAAAGTATCGGTAAATGGCAAGGCTATTCCTCTCACATTGAAGGAATTTGAATTATTGCATTTGTTTATGAAAAATCCAGGAAATGCGTATTCACGGGAGCAACTGCTTGAGCGAATTTGGGATATTGATTATGTAGGTGGAACACGAACTGTTGATACTCATATTAAAACCTTACGCTTGAAGCTTGGAAAGGAAGCAGCGGGGCATATTCAAACCGTCTGGGGAGTCGGCTACCGTTTTGATCCAGGCGAATGAAAAAGATTTCTACACGCATTTGGTTATTAATTTTTGCATTTTTAATCATTACAGTTGTTTTTATGTATGTTCTAACAGATTTTTTGTATGAGCAGCTATATGTGGAAGACACGGAAAGTACGATGATTGAAGTAGGTACCAAATTACAAACAATGTATACAAGTGGTAAGGTAACAGATGAATTTATTGCAGATATCGAGCATTACAATGATTATTCTAATTTGAATATTTTTGCAGTGCGGAACCCCCGGGAGCTTAGTGCTTGTGTACCGTTTGATATTGATTATGAAACACTGATTGGTGCAGAGGAACGTCAACAATTATTAGCAGGCGAGTATGTGCAAAAGATTGGTTATGAGCCACGGTTTGATCGGCAACTTATTTCAGTTGTTTTACCCCTAGTGGATCAAAATAGATTAGAGGGCATTATTTATATTTATTTTCCATTAGCAAAAATTAGTGAACTGGCCAGTCAAGAGGTAATTCTACTATTTGTCAGCGCCTTTTTCTTTCTAATCGTTATCAGCTTTTTTGTTTATAAAGGCTTACGACATATTATGCGTCCATTAAATGAACTGCAAACAGCTGTCGAACAGATGTCGTACGGTAATTATGAAACTAGGGTACCGGTTAATTCAAGTGATGAAATTGGGAAACTATCAAGTACATTTAATGATATGGCCGAGGCAATACAGCGCGAGGATGAGGTGCAAAAGTCTTTTTTAGCAACCGTTTCACATGAATTACGTACACCAATTAGTTATGTAAAAGGATATAGTGAAGCGATGCAGGATGGAATTATTTCAGACACGCAAAAAGAAGAAACAATTCAACTTATCGTGCGTGAGGCAAATCGTATGGAACGTTTAACAAATGAACTTCTGCAGCTTGCACGAATGGAAAATGAACAAAAAGAAATTATATTATATCCAATCCCTCTAGCAGAAACTTTACGTGAAGTACAGCAAATTTTGATGCATCAAGCACAGAAAAAGGATATAACACTACAACTTACTGCGGATGATTCGTTGATAGTCAAAGCAGATGAAGTGAAACTTAAGCAAATTTTTATAAATATTATTGAAAATGCTATCAATTATTCGCATGAGCAATCGAAAGTTGAAATCACAGCAATTGAAAATAATGAATTCGCTCACATTACAATCAAAGACTATGGTATTGGCATTCCGCAGGCAGATTTATCACATGTCACTGAGCGCTTTTATCGTGTGAATAAAGCACGAAGTCGTGCGGATGGTGGCAGTGGATTAGGCTTATCAATTGTCGAACAATTGTTAAAGCAATTGCTTGGGAAAATAGAGATTGAAAGTGAAGTAGAGAAGGGTACAAAGGTCAAAATTACGATACCATTAATGGAGGAATAGAAGATGAAGAAATGGTTATTTGCATGTATTGCTGTAACAGCATTACTAGTGGGGTGTGGGGACAAGAAAGAGCCAGCAGCTTTACCAGAACCTGAAATGCCTGAAATGTTGAAAGTTGATATTTTAACGCCCAAAGAAGTTGCTATAAATGAACCAATTGAGCTGGCAGCTCATGTTGAACAAGGCGGAGAAAATATTGATGATGCAATAGTAGAATTTGAAGTTTGGGAATCAGGTAAACGTGATGAAGGGCAAATGATTGATGGGACGTTAGACAAAGATGGCGTCTACAAGGCAACAATAACATTTGACCATGACAGTGTATATTATATGTTTGCACATACAACTGCTAATGGCATTCATAATATGCCTATGCAACAAATTACTGCTGGCACACCTGATATGACACAAATATTACCGGAAGATGAAAAAGCAGATACAAATATGATGGAACATGGTAATGGTACATCGGGAGATGCACAGCAAGGTGAAGACGAAAAAGATGAAAAAAATCATCATTAAATGCTTGCATTATTTTTAAAATAGGAATATGATAATGACCAGATGACCGAAACGGTTTTCTGGTCACTTTAATTTCCGTGTACAAAAGATGTACAGAACCCAACAGGAAAGGATGTCGCAAATGGATCGTAGGCAGGAAATTCTTGAAGCCGCTGCAAAATCTTTTACGTTGTTTGGCTATAAAGCAACAACAATGGAGCAAGTAGCGAAAATTGCCAATGTCGGTAAAGGAACAATTTACACATTCTTTGCAAATAAAGAAATCTTATTTCAAGAGATCGCTATGTCACTTGTACAAGAGATGAAGGCAGAAGCGGATGCGGTGTTGGATTCATCAGTAAGCTTTATGGACAATGCGCATAATGCTTTAATGAAAATGCTTCAGTTCCGCGAAAAACATCTTTTATTTGCGAAGTTAATAGAGGAAGAGAAGGAATTACGCACCCCAGCAGTTAAACAAGTGTTAATTCGCATCGAAACTGAAATATTATCGTACGTAGCAGCTTTAATTCAAAAACGTATTGATAAAGGGGAGATACGAGATTGTGATGCTGAATTAGTAAGCTATTTGTTGTTCAAGGCGTATTTGGCGTTTATTGTCGACTGGCATGAGTTACATGACGACAAAATACCGGAGGAAAAGATACTGAATCTTTTTAAGGAAACAATCTTTCGAGGACTAATTCTTTAAGAAAGAATCTACAAATTTTGCAAACTGTGAGGTTTGAGATTTTTTTTGCAGGAAATTGACCAAATGACGTTTTCGGTCGAAATGTATAGGAGTGAGAAAAAGTATGATTAAAGCTGAATGGCTGAAAATCTTTAAAACAAGAAAAATGCTTGTTTCGATTATCGCTGTACTATTCATCCCTGTCATGTACGCAGGAATGTTTTTATGGGCGTTTTGGGACCCGTATGCGGGCTTACCAAATTTACCAGTAGCGATTGTCAATGAAGACACTGGTGCGGAAATGGATGGAGTTAAATTAGATTTGGGGGATACCTTGGTCGATAAGCTTGTCGATAGTGAGCAGTTTAACTTTATCGAAGTGTCAAAAGAAGAGGCTAAAAAGGGTTTAAATGGTCGTGACTATTACATGATCCTTGAAATCCCAACAAATTTTTCTGATCATGCAACAACATTATTAGACGACAAACCATCTAAATTAGTAATCAATTATATTCCGAATGAAGGTTTAAACTTCCTTGGTGCACAAATTGGTGAAACAGCAATGGATCGTGTACGTGCGGAAGTAAATTCACAAGTTTCTGCTACATATGCAGAAAAATTATTTGATTCTATTGCAACTTTAGGTGATGGCTTTACAGAAGCAGCTGATGGTTCCATTAAGTTAGATGAAGGTGCGAAAAAAGTAGCGAATGGTGCCAAAGATTTAAAAGGCTATCTGGAGCAACTAGCATCAAGTACAATCGAACTTTCCAATGGTACTGACAAAATAACTAAAGGTGCTGGTCAAGCGGCAACTGGGGCTACTGAATTATCAACTGGTCTTGTGAAATTACAAGATGGTACAGTTCAGCTGCAAAAAGGTGCACAACAAGCAGCAACAGGTGCAACAAATCTTGAACAAGGCCTATCTCAATATACACAAGGTGTGGCTAAGGTAGAAGCAGGTCTTACAACGTTAAATGAAAAACAACAACAAATTATAGCTGGTGCAGCTTCTGTTGCTGAAAGTGCAGGCACATTAAACGGTGCAGCTAATCAGTTAACAAATGGCTCAGCAAAAGTAGAAGCAGGAATTAGTGCTTTAACAGCGCAATTACAAAGTGCAATTGCTTCAATGCCAGAAGAGCAAGCGGCGGCATTAAAGCAAACACTTGCAGAGTTACAAGCAGGAAGTGCAAGTGTGCATAACGGCTTAAATTCTTTAGCAAGCGGTACAGAAAAATTACAGGCAGGTGCGAACCAAGTAAATTCTGGTGCAACACAAATTGCAGCAGGTCAAGCAGATGTCTTAGCAGGTGCCAATTCATTATCAGCAAAAAGTAATGCATTAGTTAATGGTGCCAAAAATTTACAGGCTGGTAACGCAACACTTGCCGCTAAACTAGGTGAATTAAATGCTGGTGTAAATACAGCTGTAGCTGGATCCAAAACATTAGCATCTGGTTTAAACGAATTAGCAACTGGAACAACAACATTAAACGAAGGTACAACAACGCTTGCGTCCAAATCTGGTGAATTAGCAGATGGTTCTTCGACACTAGCAGAAGGCTCTACTGAACTAGCAGATGGCACAGCAACATTAACAAGTAAGTTAGGCGAAGCAAGTGAAAAAGCAAATGAGGTACACGCTAATGACGACACATATGATATGGTTGGTAATCCAGTAGAAGTTGATAAAGAATCTGTTAACCATGTACCAAACTATGGTACAGGTTTCTCACCTTACTTTATCTCACTCGGCTTATTCGTTGGTGCATTACTAATTTCAATTGTTTTCCCACTTGTTGAACCAGCAATTCGTCCGAAAAACGGTGCATCTTGGTTTACAAGTAAAGTGACTGTATTAGCAGTTGTTGGATTGATTCAATCTTTATTAACGGTTGGTATTGTAAAATGGGGCTTAGGTCTGGAAGTACAAAATTTAGGATATTTCATACTCTCAGCGCTATTAACAAGCTATGTTTACCTAGGGTTAATTCAAATGCTTGTTTCCATTTTCGGTGATCCAGGACGTTTCATGGCAATTGTTGTATTAATTTTACAACTAACAACAAGTGCAGGTACATTCCCACTTGAATTGATTCCAGAACCATTACAAGTATTCAATAAATTACTACCAATGACTTACTCTGTTCAAGCATTTAAAGCAAGTATATCCACAGGTGATATGTCTTACTTATGGCAAAACTATGGTATGTTGTTTGGATACATGGCTGTATTCTTAGCTATTACTTTCGGTTATTTCATGTTATTACACACAAAACGTTACTCAAAAGTAGCCGAAGAGAATTAATAATAAAGTTTTTGCACTCACCAAAACTATGGTGAGTGCTTTTTTTATGGCTGACGGACGATGCTGTGGAGTATTAGGGTGGTGTGAGATTATTACTCAGGTCGAGTGAGGTATCGCTCAGGTAATCGTGACATAGTGTCGTTCCACTTGGGTATTCGTAAACTGTCTCAGCTTTAGAGAAGTTGAGGTAGGCAACAACAAAAAACAGCGACTGATATGAGCGTATCAGTCGCTGTTTCGTAAGTGTAAGAGATTTAATTAAGGGTTCATCAAAAATATGATGAGAGTTGTCATTATTATTACGTGTGGGGCACGTATATGACGATCACAGAATAGGCAAATGCTTATAGGCAGTTACATTTTTCACAAGTGTTGCTGTAGCATTCGCTTTGTTCTTCGATTTTTTCTCCGCATTCCGTGCATTGTTTTGCGGGTAAATTCTTGAAAAATTCAACTACGTTTTCTAACATTGTGGACTCCTCCTTTAAGTTCATCTGTACTATTACTGTTTTGATATTTCTTAGTGTATTATAACAGATGCGTTTCGTCAACACAAAATGCCTAATTTACGTTAAAATAAATAAGGATATTTTGTGAAGGAGGAAACGCGAGATGATTTTCGTTGATAATAAAGGGATTCATGATCCACGCATTAACCTTGCCATTGAGGAGTATTTATTAAAGACAATGGATGTTGAGAAGGAACCGGTGCTGTTATTTTACATAAATCAGCCGTCCATCATCATTGGTAAGAATCAAAATACAATTGAAGAAATTAATACAGATTACGTGGAGGATAATGGCATTATTGTTGTGCGTCGTCTTTCAGGTGGCGGTGCTGTGTATCATGATTTGGGAAATCTAAACTTCAGCTTTATTACAAAAGATGATGGCGATAGCTTTATGAATTATAAAAAATTTACACAGCCAGTTGTAGATGCACTTGCAAAACTAGGTGTCAATTCAGAATTATCGGGTCGTAATGATATATTAGCGGAAGGACGTAAAGTATCTGGAAACGCACAATTTTCTACGAAGGGCCGTATGTTTAGTCATGGAACATTAATGTTTGATACAGAAATCGACGCTGTGGTGTCTGCACTAAAAGTTAAAAAAGATAAAATCGAATCAAAGGGCATTAAATCGATTCGTTCACGTGTAGCTAATATTTCAGAGTTTTTAAAAGAAAAGATGACGGTTGAAAAATTCCGCTTAGAAATTTTAAAATCCATCTTTGGTGGTGAAGAGAATATCCGTTATTACAGCTTGACAGAAAAAGATTGGGCCGATATCCACAAATTGTCAGTTGAAAGATATCAAACATGGGAATGGAATTATGGTAAATCTCCACGCTTTAATATTCAAAAAACACATCGTTTCCCAACAGGGGGCATCGATATTCGCTTAGAAGCGATTCACGGCATTATTGAAGAAGCGCATATTTTTGGTGATTTTTTTGGTGTAGGTGATATAAATGATGTTGAACAACGCTTAGTAGGTACAAACTATGATCGTACTGCAATTGCTGAAGCATTAGCTGATATTGATATTGCGAAATACTTTGGTGGTGTTACAACAGAAGAGTTTTTACAATTAATTTATTAAGAAAAGCTGGAGGGTAAGAGGATGAACGCCTTCATCTCAAAAATATAGCTGGCGCTGGAGCCATTCGTTTCTAAATGATTATTGCGGCTGATTGCTATCATTTTTCTGAGTAGAAACTTAAGGCTAGCGGTACATTATTTTCTGAGCTAAAAATAAGTAGCTGACATTTTACAGGCGCTATAGAAAAAAGGTTCGTTGGCAATTATGTCGCCGAACCTTTTTTTGGTACAATATATAGAGAGAAAGGAGTGTGGATATGGAGAAGCATCGGATATTTATTGTCGAGGATGATGTAAAGATTGCATCGTTGCTCGCAGAAACGCTTAGAAAATATCAATACGAAGTTGAAACAATCCAAGAATTTGATTATCTCATTGAAGAGTTTAAGGCATTTAATCCACATATGGTATTACTTGATATAAATTTACCAGCATATGACGGCTACTATTGGTGTCGCCAGTTGCGTCAATATACAACTTGTCCAATCATTTTCATTTCGGCGCGTTCTGGCGAAATGGACCAAATTTTTGCGCTTGAAAATGGGGGCGATGATTTTATTACGAAGCCATTCAATTATGAAATTGTATTGGCTAAAATCCGAAGTCATTTGCGCCGTACATATGGTGAATATGCTTCTAGACAAGAAGAACGAACAATAAAGCAAGGACAGCTTGTATTACATTTAGAACGTATGGAGCTGCATAAAAATGAGTTAGAAATTCCATTGCAAAAGAAAGAATGTATCATTCTAGAGCTTTTAATGGGACAGGCACCAAAAGTGGTAACACGTGAGCAACTGCTTGAAGAGCTTTGGGATGACCAGGCTTTTGTAGATGAGAATACATTGAATGTCAATATGACGCGAGTACGTAAAAAGTTAGCGGATTATCATATTTCGTCTACGATAGAAACAGTTCGTGGTGCTGGATACCGCTTCATTTTAAGTGCGGGTGAGCTGTAATGGGCTGGAAATTATTTTTGCGAGACTATGCGTCATTCTTTATCTTCCAGCTCCTATTAGTGGGTTTTATCATGGTGTTGTATTGGTTAGATGGTTTTCGGAATGTCGATACTGCTATCTACTCAGTCAGTATTAGTTTGGTGTTGTTGTGCTCATTTCTACTTGTTCGCTATTTAATGCGTCAAAGTTACTTAATGAAAATTTCGCAGCTCCCAAAAACGATGGAAGATGGGCTGCAGAAAAATGCAAAAACACCTGAGGCTATGCAGACAGAAAAATATATGCATGAACTTTATCGACTGTATCAACATGAACTTCATTCTTTGTATGCCAGTCAAAAGCGACATGATCAGTTTATGAACCAATGGGTGCATCAAATGAAAACGCCCATTTCTGTTATTGAATTGTTATTGCAGGATGAACGCCCACTTGACAAAAAGAATGTGCAGGAGGAAATTGATCGCTTGCGCAGAGGCTTAGACATGGTACTAGTCAATGCTCGATTGGAGAACTTTGAAGAAGACATGCAAGTAGAACAGATTGCGTTAAAATCAATTGTGACTGCAACTGTTAATGAAAATAAACGTTTATTTATTACGAAACGAGTTTTTCCTGAAATTCATATTGAGGATGACATCATCGTAGCAAGCGATTCTAAATGGCTACGTTTTATTATCGGACAATTCGTCACAAACGCGGTGAAATATACATTTGAAGCGAATAAAAAAATAGTGATTTCTGCCATTAAAAAAGATGAATACATTCAGCTAGCAATCTGTGATGAGGGCATTGGTATTCCTGCTTCCGATCTTTCTCGTGTGACAAAGGCCTTTTTTACTGGTGAAAACGGACGTAAGACTGGGGAATCGACAGGGATGGGCTTATATTTAGCCAATGAAATATGCGAAAAGCTCGGCCATGAACTAGACATTACGTCCGAAGTAGGAAAAGGCACGGTTATTACAGTGACATTTACGAATTAGGGGGAGCGAGAATGAAAGAAGTTCGCATTGAAGATTGGTTATTAAATATTGAAGTAGAAAAGACAGCGGCTATATATGAGGACTTCACAGAAGTTTGTGCTGGTCAGTATTATGAAAATTTTTGCAAGGCAAGTCTTTTACTTGATGATGAGGTGTTACATTTTGGTGATGTGCTTGGGCTAGATTTACATAAGCCAAGTGCTATGAATGCCTTCCCAGTAGAGGGAGAACAAGTGATGTACAGCGGTCATTATACAATCTGTGGTGAAATCATTGCTGGTGAACTTGAAGCTTGGGATATAGTTATTGGAGCGCATTGTTTTAGTTTAATCGAAGAAGACGATCACAAGCCAAAATTAGTGACAGAGCCGCATTTTCTTATCGGCTTTGAGGTTGTATTGCCATGGCAATTACCGGAGTCTATGGAATTAATCAAGAAATAAGGTGAATAAGGTATGCCTATTTTACAAATAAAAGATGTTACAAAGGTGTATGAGGGGAAGGTAACTCATCGTGCGCTAAATCAATTAAGCTTTGAAGTGGAGAACGGCGAATTTTTGGCCGTCATGGGTCCATCTGGAAGTGGAAAAACCACATTATTAAATATTATCTCTACTATTGATGAACCGACAAGCGGAGAGATAATTTTAGACGGTATGAATCCCCATAAGTTAAATGCAACCGAACTTGCCTACTTTAGACGACGTCAACTTGGATTTATTTTTCAAGACTTTAATCTATTGCATATGCTGACTGTGGAAGAAAATATTGTGTTACCGTTAACACTTGATCAGCAACCACTAGAGGTAATGGAAGAGCGACTTGCAAGTATTGTGGACAAGTTGGATTTAACTTCTTTCCTGCATAAACGACCGAATGAAATATCAGGAGGGCAGGCACAGAGAACTGCTATTGGCCGTGCACTTATCCACAATCCGAGCCTCATATTAGCAGATGAGCCAACGGGGAATTTAGATTCTAACTCTTCTCGCGATGTACTAGAACTATTAACGAAGATTAATAAGGAAAAACAAACAACGATTGTAATGGTGACACATGACCCAATTGCAGCAAGTTATTGTGATCGCGTGTTATTCATAAAGGACGGAGAGTTTTTCAACGAAATTTATAAGGATGATCGCCGTCAAATGTTTTTCCAACGAATTTTAAATGTATTGAGCTTACTAGGGGGAGGGCAAGTAGGTGACCTTTCGACAATTCGCTTACCGTAATGTCGTGCGGAACAGCCGTATTTACGGTGCCTTTTTTATGGCAAGCTTTTTTTCAGTAGCCGTATTTTTTATCTATTCAATGCTTATGTTTCATCCAGATATTGAGCGAGGCATCTTAGGAGAAGTATCGCTAATAGGGATGGTTGGTGCGGAAATCGTCCTCGTCCTCTTTACGTTATTCTTTTTATATTATTCCATGAGTGCCTTTTTAGAGGCAAGATCACATGAGTTTGCTATTTTGTTACACCTAGGTATGGAAAAACGCCAGATGAATAAGCTGATTTTTTTGGAGACAATGATAATTGGTTCAGGCTCAATTATCGTTGGCATTATTTTTGGCTTTTCATTTTCAAAGTTTTTTTTCATGATTGTGCGTGAAATTTTGCATTTGGAGCAATTACCACTCTATGTATCGTGGGAGCCATTTTTACTAACGATTGGCGTTTTTACAAGTGCCTTTGTCGTTATTTGTTTTATTAGTGTGTATTTTAAACGAGAGCGAAAATTGCTTGATTTAATCAAAGGAGATGCTTATATAAATAGCACTTCCACCTTTTCGCAAGTTCGTGCGATATACGGAGTAGCGTTAATTTTATCGACCTATGTACTGGCATTTATAGTCTCGCATACGTCAATGATTGGCTTAACACTATTAATACCGTTCTCTGCAACTTTTGGGACGTATTATTTTTTTAGTGATTCAGTACCATTCTTTTTAGATTTAGCACGTGGCAAACGTAAATTTCATTGGCAACGTTATCGCCTTTTGTCACTGGCAGAACAGACACACGTTATGATGGACAATGTAAAGATGTTCTTTGTTGTGACGATGGTGTCCACAATGGCGTTTTTATCTGTGGGGGTATTAGCAACAATGTCCTCATATACGACACAGTATGATCGTTTAAATCCACTCGGCCTTATTTATAAGGGCGATGTAGATAATCCGTATGAAGGTAAGCATATTAATTCTCTTCGACTACAATTAGAGGACAAGGGCCTATCTTATCATTTATCTCGTTTTGTAGTTGTCAAGCAAACCTCTTCTTATACACATAATGAGGTCGAAGTATTCCGCGAATCAGATATGAATGCTTTGCTTACTTCATTTAGTTATCCGATGCTTAATCTAGCTTCGGGTGAAGCAGTCTTCATACCTTATTCGGAGGATTCTCTGAAAAAACTTAAAAATAAAGTGGTCCATACAGTACTAGAAGAGAACTCAATTTCTTTAACCATTGATAGTGTCTACCCTGAAATTGTTTTTCCTGGCTCAATAGTAAGCGTAAATTCGATTGTCATTAGCGATGAGGATTTTGTGAATCTGATTAAGCCTGTTGCAGATGAAGATATTGTACAGCCAAGCTATCATCTATTTACGTTTTATATTCCCCAATGGATGGAAACGAAAGAAATAGGAAAGGACATCGATGATTTAACTACAAACGAATATTTTATTAAGAAAGATAAACATAGCCCATTTTATTTCGAAAATGCAGGATTAAATTATTCTTATATACTAGCTACTTACTCATTATTTACTTTGGTAGGTGTCTTAGTGGCAACGGTATTTCTACTCGCGGCAGGTAGCTTTGTTTACTTTAAATTGCATACTTCCCTTGAACGTGAGAAGCGTAAATTTGATGTGTTAAAGCGAATGGGCTTAACGGATACAGAGCTGAAAAAACTAGTCAATCGTCATTTATTCCCCCAATTTTTCCTGCCATGGGGTGTGGCAATGATGCACAGTGCTTTTGCTTTCCTTATGGTTCAGAGCATACTGAAGGACATTGCCAATATTTCGATTGTTAAAGAAGTTTTCTTTGCATTCGGTTTTTTTGTCTTAATTCAAGTTATTTATTTCTATTTAATTCGTTGGCGTTACATCTCACATATTCGTTCTTAAAAAAGATACCCAAAAGAGAGAAAAATGATTTTTTTAACGCAAATTATGACATGAAATAAAAAGATTCATTGTCTTTTAGATATATTTCTTATATAATATTAATGAATAACGATTCATTTTATACGATAAGGGGATGGTGTAATTGAATTTAGTTTCATGTGTTCGTCAACAAGCAAAAGAACAGCCAGAAAAAGTCGCGTATCATTTTATGGGGAAAGATACGTCTTATGGCGAGTTTGAAAACACAATTAGTCGCTTTGCACAGGGGTTACAGGATTTAGGTGTACAAAAAGGGAATCATGTGGCGTTTTTACTCGGCAATACGCCACATTATTTAATTGCTCTATATGCCACGATGAGTTTAGGGGCAACAGCAATTCCCGTGAATCCAATTTACACGCCAGATGAAATTTCATATATTTTGCGTAATGGTGATGTAAAGGCTGTTATTGCACTCGACGCATTACTTCCATTAGTTGAAGTGGGTGTACAAGCTTTACCTCAAGTAGAGGTATTTATAATTTGTGAGACAGCTGTAGATGCTGCTGAAAAGGTAGCTGCTTTATCAGATGCTGCACAAGCTAAAACACATCTATTTACGCAAGTGATTGCCACTGCCACAGGCTCTTTCGAACCCGTAGAAGTAGCGGAGGATGAAAACGCCATTATTTTATACACATCAGGTACAACAGGCAGTCCAAAAGGTGCGATGTTAACACATGGAAATGTCTACTCGAATGCACGTGATGTAGCAGATTATTTAGGCTATAAAGCAGATGATCGTATTATTGCAACATTACCAGTCTTCCATGTCTTTGCGTTAACAGTTGTTGTAAATGCACCATTGATTAGTGGTGCAACGGTATTGCTAGTACCACGCTTTAGCCCAATTGAAATCTTTGCATTAGCAAAACAACAACAAGCTACTGTTTTTGCGGGAGTACCTACCATGTATAATTTCTTGTATCAATTACCTGAGGGCAATCCAGAAGATTTTTCAACAATTCGTTTGGCTATTTCAGGTGGCGCATCTTTACCTGTTGCATTATTACATAATTTCGAGGAGAAATTCAGTGTACGTGTATCAGAGGGGTATGGCTTATCAGAAGCCTCACCTGTAACATGTTTCAATCCTTTAGACCGTGATCGAAAAGCAGGTTCAATAGGTACATCTATTAATAACGTTAAAAATAGAGTTGTCGACACCAATGGACAAGAGGTACCTGTTGGCGAAGTAGGGGAGCTAATCGTTCGTGGACCAAATGTAATGAAGGGCTATTACAAAATGCCGGAAGAAACAGCTATGGCCATTCGTGATGGTTGGCTATACACAGGTGATTTAGCGAAGGTTGACGAAGAAGGCTATTTCTATATCGTCGATCGGAAAAAGGATATGATTATTGTTGGTGGCTTTAATGTTTATCCTAGAGAAGTAGAGGAAGTGCTTTTTGCACATAATAATATAGTTGAGGCAGCGGTTGTCGGTTTCCCAGACCCTAACTTTGGTGAGGCTGTTCATGCATATGTTGTTTTGAAGGAAGTAGCAGCATCTACGTCAGACGATCTTTTAGCGTACTGCACAAAGCATATGGTGAAATATAAAGTGCCGAAAGTAATTGAAATTATGGAAGAGCTACCGAAAAATACAACAGGTAAAATTTTACGTCGCTCGTTAAAAGAGAAAGTATAAATTGTAAGTATTGCAGGACAGCGAGTCGAGCAGGACCTCACAGTTGCTGTAGCAACTGAGGGGCTTGCGAATTGCTTTCGAAAAGTGAGCAAACTGTATTATATAAAAATTTTAATAGTTTAAACAAGGCAGAGAAATGACAAAGGGCTTTTTGATAGCTCTTTTTTTTATGTCGTAAAAGACATAAAGTGAAAATTAACTCCGAAAGTGCCTATTAAATTAGTTGAGCGCCTAGGACTGTAATGATAAAATCAGTCATGTGCAAAACTTCTACATACTTCAAAAGAGCATGTCATATAGTGAGGGGAGTAGTAACACAAATAGCGGTGTAATCATCTTAAGAAAAATAGGAACCCTTTGATGTATAGCAGCGTCAAAGCTTTTAAGTAAAATTTAATCGAAAGAGAGCATACAAAAAATGATAGGACTCGTTCAAGAGTTAATTAGCTTTATTATGCATATTGATGTGCATTTAGAAGAAATCATTCGTGATTTTGGTAATTGGAGTTACCTCATTTTATTTGCCATAGTTTTTGTAGAAACAGGCGTTGTGATTTTCCCATTCTTACCGGGTGATTCATTACTATTTGCTAGTGGTACATTAACAGCTGCGATGGGCGCGTTTGATTTGTGGATATTAATTCCCGTATTTTTAGCAGCGGCTATTTTAGGGGATACGATGAACTATCATATTGGTCATAAAGTAGGGACGTCCATTCCTCCTAAGAGCTTCCTGGGTCGTATCATCAAAAAAGAACGTATGGAAGCGGCAGAGAAGTTCTTTAATACGCATGGTGGAAAAACAATTGTTATTGCGCGTTTCATGCCTTTCATTCGTACGTTTATTCCATTTGTTGCCGGGGCAAGTAAGATGCATTATAGCTACTTTTTACTGTATAACATTGTAGGTGCATTTTTGTGGGTATTCAGCTGTACATTACTTGGTTATTTCTTTGGTAATATTCCAATTATTAAAGATAATTTCTCTGTAGTACTTATTTTAATTATTGTTATCTCTGTTGTACCAGCAGTTATCGGTGCAGTGAAATCAAAATTTAGTACAAAATAAAAAAGTGTCTCAGAAGTGATTCTGAGGCACTTTCTATTTGTTAAATCATTTTTCTGTAATTTCCATATTAGTATAAATATACTTACTTAATAGTAGACAACCGCTTCGCGGGGTGTGAAATAAATTTCTCGTACATGTGGAAGTAATAAAAAGGTTTAATTATCCAATTATCTAGGAATAAACTAATCACGCCATAAGAAAAAAATACTAAAGTTTTGAAAGAATAAATGTATAGTAACGAAAGATGCTATAATTATTACTAGAAAAAGGAGAATTGGGGGCAACGAAATGGAAGTATTTATCGGAAGACAGCCAATTTTTAATCTTCATGAACAAGTCGTTGCATATGAATTGCTATATCGAAGTAAAAATATAAATTCATTTCCAATGGTCGATTCCGATGCGGCAACAGTTGACGTTTTAGTAAACTCATTTTTGACAATAGGTATCGACGAAGTAACGAAAGGGAAACCTTGCTTTGTAAATTTTACAGAAAACTTACTTATGAGTTCAATAAATGAATTTTTAAATCCTTCGCAAGTTGTGATTGAGATTTTAGAGGATGTACCTCTTACACCGAAATTAGTACAGCGGGTGAGTGAGTTAAAGTCATACGGATTTAAAATTGCTTTAGATGATTTTATTTTGCATGAAGATATACAAATCTATGATGAGCTTTTCGTACATATCGATTTTATAAAAGTGGACTTCTTAATGTCACCGTTACTTGAGCGTATGGAAGTTGAAAATAAAGTAAAAGAAAGTTTTCCTCATATTAAACTACTAGCCGAAAAAGTTGAAACACGAAATCAATTTGAAGTTGCCAAGCATTCTGGCTATGAATTATTTCAGGGTTATTTTTTTGAACAACCTCAAATTATTAAAGCAACAGATATACCAGGGAATGCTATTCAGTATTTTCATATTATCTCATTGTTAAAAGAAGAGGAGCCTAACATTGATTTATTGGCAGAAAATATTGAACGTGATATTTCGTTAACGTATAAATTGTTGCAAATGATTAATAATTCTAATAGACGCTCTAAATCGAAAGTTCGCTCCATTAAACAAGCGATACTATTGCTTGGTTTAGCAAACTTGCGCAAATGGATTTATTTACTGGCTATGCGTGAAATCGATGTCAATGCTGATTCAGACCTTTTTAAGGAATTGATGTGTACTTCTCTATTTAGAGCGAAGGTATGTGAAAAACTGGCCAAGCTTTCCTATAAGCAAAATTTCTCTGAATACTTCCTGATTGGGATGTTTTCATTAATTGATACTTTATTGCAGAGACCGATGAATATGATTTTACAACAATTACCCTTCTCGGAAGAAATTACAGAAACCCTTTTAGGTGTTCAAACAGAGATGACGCCCTATTTGGAATTTAGTATTGCATTAGGGAAATTGGATGGGGATTCCTTAAAGGAGCTATCATCCCAGCTTGACCTAGATATGGCACATATCAATGTTCTATATACTGAAGCATTGGAATGGGCCGAAACATCCTTTTAAAATAAACAAAAATGCACAGAATAAGTTACCTGTTCCTTCAGGTAACTTATTTTTGCTTCATGACTTTAAAATTCTCATAAATAGATTTCGCCTTGACAAGATGTTAAGTCTGTAAACTATGAATCTGCTCTTCATCAAGATGAAGTTCTCAACGTGAAAACTATTTGCTATAATCATCTCGTCTTTAGAAAAATTCAGATAGTTGAAGTGGGCGTGGGGAAATGAATCAAACACAGGATGTAAGAGCAAGTATTTTGGAATATGTGTATGTTATTGTTGGTGCAGCGGTTATAGCAATAGGCTTTAACGTTTTTTTATTACCAAATCAAGTAGCTTCTGGTGGGGTCAGTGGAATAAGTACCATCTTACATGGTTTATTTGGCTGGAATCCAGGGCTTGTACAATATGCGTTTAATATTCCGTTATTTTTAGCTGGTGTTGTGTTACTCGGGAAAAAATTTGGTGTAAAATCCTTTATCGGTACGGTAATTTTACCGTTTATTGTATTGTTAACAAATAGCTGGGAACCGTGGACAAGTAATCCTTTACTAGGTGCACTTTTTGGGGGAATTGTTGTCGGGTTAGGAATAGGACTTGTCTTTAAGGGGAATGCTTCTACTGGTGGCACTGATTTACTAGCGCAAATTATTACAAAATATACCGGCTTAACGCTTGGTACCAGTGTACTGTTGATTGATGGTGTTATCGCCATTAGTGCAGCAATTGTTTTTGACTTAGAGAAAGGCCTGTATGCCCTTATCGGGTTATATGTAACAACAAAAACGATTGATATTATTCAACTCGGCTTTAGTCAATCTAAAATGGTATATATTATTACGATGAAACAAGATGAAGTCCGTGATGCCATTTATGCCGAAATCAATCGTGGCGTAACAAAATTACCTGCCATTGGTGGTTATACAGGCGAAGCAAGACCAGTACTGATGGTTGTTGTCTATCAGACAGAATTCACAAAGCTGAAACAACTCATTAAAAACGTTGATCCATCAGCGTTTGTCATCGTTTCTGATGCCTACGAGGTATTAGGAGAAGGTTTCAAACGTGCATAATTTTGGTATACTATCTGGGTAAGATATCTATTTACTATGAGGAGGGGTACTAATGAAGAAAGCAATGTTAACATTAGTGTTCGGTTCTGCAATTTTCTTAGCTGCATGTGGTGGCGGAGATAAAACTGCGACAAATAACAATGAAGGTGCAACTGCTCCAGATGGTGAAGCAATTGCAATGAAATCATGTATTTCTTGCCACGGCGGGGAGTTACAAGGTCAAGGTAATACACCTGCACTAAATGATGTAGGCTCTCGTTTATCAGAAGAAGAAATTTTAGATATTATTAATAACGGTAAAAACGGAATGCCTCCTGGTGTTGTTAAAGGTGAAGATGCTGAAGCTGTAGCAAAATGGTTAGCGTCTCAAAAATAATGATAAAATGAAAACTAGCGGAGCTGGAGAGCCGCTAGTTTTTTGTTTTATAAGGTGAATGGCTTTATGCAGGTGAAGGGATTTGAGAGGGATTTCCATATTTTCTGCCACAGTAGCAAGTGCAAAATCATTTCTTTTATACATAGACATGCTAAAATAAAACAATATTCAAGTCGTTTGAATGGAGGCTACAAACATTGGTCGTAGTATTAACAAGGGACGTAATGGAGAAATTTAAATTAGAATTATTAGGCGGCGAGGAAGGAATCGGAAGAACGATTGCTACGAGCGATATTTCAAGACCAGGACTGGAAATGGCTGGATATTTTACGCATTACCCTGCAAACCGCGTACAATTGCTAGGTAAAACGGAACTGTCCTTTTTTGAAATGCTACCAGCAAATGTTAAACTTGAGCGTATGCGATTGCTGTGCTCGCAAGATACACCAGCAATTATTATCTCTCGTGACTTAGAGGTGCCCGATGAACTTATTCAAGCTTCGAATGAAAAGCATGTACCAATTTTTAAAACACATATGACAACGACAAAATTTTCCAGCAGACTGACAAATTATTTAGAGGGTCGCTTGGCACCTATGACAGCCGCTCATGGTGTTTTAGTCGATGTGTATGGCATTGGTGTACTGATTATCGGAAAAAGTGGTGTTGGGAAAAGTGAAACAGCGCTAGAGCTTGTGAAAAAAGGACATCGATTAGTAGCGGATGATTGCGTGGAAATTCGCCAAGAATCAGAAAATTTTTTAATTGGTAGTCCACCACCGCTTTTAGAGCATTTACTTGAAATCAGGGGTATTGGCATAATCGATATTATGACCCTCTTTGGTGCAAGTGCTGTAAGACCATATAAACGTATTACTTTGATAATTGAACTTGAAATTTGGGACCCAGAAAAGGTATATGATCGATTAGGTTTAGAAGAGGAAAAAATGAAAATAATTGATACAGAGTTAACTAAGTTAACAATCCCAGTTAGACCTGGACGAAATGTATCTGTCATTATTGAAGTAGCGGCAATGAATTATCGTCTGAAAAAAATGGGCGTCAATGCAGCCGAAGAATTTTCAAGACGATTAGATGAAGTAATTTCATCTACAGATGAGCTAGATGATTAGCTTTTGACAAGGTGATGCACAAACATCGACGTGTGAGTGATGGATATTGAGAGGAGCATAAAATGGACTTACTACTATTAGACATTAACCCGATTGCGTTTCATTTAGGCCCTATACCTGTTCGTTGGTATGGTTTATTAATAGTATCGGGTATTATTTTAGCGTACTTTGTAGGGCAAAGAGAGGCTGTAAAACGAGGTCTGTCAGAGGATTTTCTAGCAGATTTATTATTATGGGCAGTCCCTATTTCAATCATATGTGCACGTATATACTATGTATCAATGCGCTGGGACTACTATGGACAAAATCCTGGAAAGATAATTGAAATTTGGAATGGTGGTATTGCTATTCATGGTGCACTGTTAGGTGCCTTTGCGACAGCTTACATATTCACACGTATAAAAGGAGTAAGCTTTTTACGAGTGGCAGATATTGCAGCACCAAGTATTTTAATTGGACAAATCATTGGGCGTTGGGGAAATTTTATGAACCAGGAGGCGTTCGGAGGACCAGTATCACGTGGATTCCTAGAAAATTTAATGTTACCTGATTGGATTATCAATCAAATGTATATTGAGGAATTAGGCACTTATGTACATCCAACTTTTTTATATGAGTCTGTTTGGAACCTTATCGGTTTAATAATATTATTAGCGTTGCGGAAAGTGAATTTAAATCGTGGGGAAATTTTCTTTAGTTATTTAATATGGTATTCAATTGGGCGTTTCTATATCGAAGGCTTACGTACAGATAGTCTTTATTTAGTGGGAGATTTACGTTCGGCTCAAGTTGTCTCAATTATAGGCATCGTAGTTGGTCTTGGTGCGATACTTTGCCGACGCTGGATGGTCAAACCTACTGTGAAATATTTGGATAATAAATAAGGGGTGCAACACATGGCTGTAAAGGCATTGCTGTTTGATTTTGATGGTACACTACTCAATACGAATGATTTAATCATTCAAACGTTCATGCATGTTTTAGAAGAAAGATTTCCCGGGCAATATTCGTCAAAAGATTGCCTGAATTTCATTGGACCGTCATTAAAGCAGACATTTAGTGACATAGCGCCTGGCGAAGAAGATGCAATGATGGCAAAATATCGTACTTGGAATGTGCTTCATCATGATGAGCTAGTGACAGATTACCCTGATGTTGTTGCAACTTTAGAGCATTTAAAGTCGATGGGCATTCAATTAGCGATTGTCTCAACAAAACGTAATGAAATGATTGACCGTGGACTGGGTGTACTAGGTGCGACTCATTTATTTGATGTACGTATTGGAACGGATGATGTAAAGAATGTAAAGCCCAATCCTGAACCTGTGTTGCTAGCTCTTGAACGCCTTGGCGTAGCGAAAGAAGATGCCATTATGATTGGAGACAATTCTCACGATATTGAGGCAGGACACAATGCAGGTGTTAAAGCAGCTGGTGTTGCTTGGTCGATAAGAGGTGCGGACTACTTACTGCAGTTTAAGCCGGAATATATGTTGCAAGCTATGACGGATTTAATTGACATCGTGAAAGAGGGGTAAGTTGATGGCTCGTAAAACAGAACGTTACCGTGTCGAAGGAGCGAACTCGCTGTGGAATATTTATGATACGGTGTCCTTTTGGAAGGTGATGAAGTGTTTCATTGTCATTCAAATTGGGCGCTTCACACCATTTTTACGTGTAAAAAACTGGCTGTATCGCACTATATTAAAAATGGATATTGGTCATCAATCGTCGTTAGCTTTAATGGTCATGCCAGATACAATGTTCCCTGAACGTATTCATGTTGGAAATAATACGGTTATTGGCTTTAATACGACAATATTGGCACATGAATATTTAATTGAGGAATACCGATTAGGGGATGTGCATATTGGCAATGAAGTGATGGTGGGTGCCAATTCAACAATTTTACCAGGTGTGACGATAGGTGACGGAGCAATTGTTTCAGCTGCAACCCTTGTACATAAGGATGTGCCAGCTGGCTGTCTAGCAGGTGGTAATCCTATGCAAATTATTTTTACAGCTGAACAGATGGCAGAGCGTAAACGTAATGAAGTTGTGCAATGGAGTACACCTAAAAAGTAAGATAAAACTCACGATGCGTGAATGCGCATCGTGAGTTTTTATATGCCTTGTGATAAGGATAATGCATAAAAGGCGGATGACGTATAAGAATGTTTGCAAGTGCCGCTTTCGCGTCGGAAACGCTACCGATTAAAGTTTCTCTTTACATAAATAAGTGTATAATTAACAGAATAGTAAGTATCGAAATTATTCGAGAACTTATAGAGGAATTACATTGACTGATTGGGAAGAATGCGTTAAAATTCTTTCATAATCTATTTCTCTAATACTCTAGTGGATTAAAGTGAAACGTAAGGAAGTGTCAAAATGTCATCGATTAAAATGTTTGAAAAGCCGCTTGGTATGCGTGATACATTTCCGCAAATTTATGAAAAAGTAGAAGCTGTAAGACATACAGGACGAGAATTTTTACGCTCAAGGGGCTATGAATTTATAAAAACACCAACGGTAGAATATTTTGATACGGTTGGGAAAGCATCTGCAATTTCTGATGCGCACTTATTTAAGTTGGTTGATAGTCAAGGGAACACGTTAGTACTTCGCCCAGATATGACCACACCAATTGCTCGCGTGGCTACTTCAAAATTATTAAAAGAAAAGATTCCGCTACGCTTAGCTTATTTTGCAAGTGTCTTTCGTGCACAGGAAACAGAAGGCGGCCGACCAGCAGAATTTGAACAAATGGGTATCGAGCTGATTGGTGATAATTCAGTTTTTGCTGATGCCGAGGTTATTGTTACAGCAATGGAGCTATTAAAGCAGTTTGGCTTAGAAGAATTCAAAGTAACAATTGGACATGCGGGTGTACTAAACTGCATTTTGCAGGACTATACAGAAAGCATTGAGCAAGAAGATACTTTACGTACATTGCTGGTGCAGCGCAACTATGTAGGATTTGAGGAAGCTGTGGAAGCCTTTGATTTACCAAAGACTAAATCGGATGCATTGTTACAATTCATAGAAGAAGCCATGACTTTAAAGGAAATAAAAGATATTGAAAAGTATGTGCGTAAAAATGATGCACTTGATTATATGCAGCAGCTCGCAAAATTACTCGAGGTAGCAAATTTAGCTGACTATGTTGCGTTTGATTTTACGCTTTCTAGCCATATGAGTTATTACACAGGAATGCTCTTTGAAGTGTTTGCATCCGGTAGTGGCTTCCCACTAGGAAACGGTGGTCGATATGATGGTTTGCTTGAAGTGTTTGGCTCAAAAGTAGGTGCGACTGGATTTAGTATTCGGGTGGACCGCTTACTAGAAACGTTAGCAGGACAAACTGTTGAGAAGGAAGAAGCAATTGTCGTATTGTTTGCAGAAGAAGACTTTGAAGCCGCGCTTGAAAAGGTGCAAGCCTTTCGTCTAGCTGGTAAACAGACAACTTTACAATTGAGAAGTAGTTTAGTCGATGAAGAGGCCTTCCAAGCACATTTTACAAAGGTAGTCGTTGTGGGACTGGGGGGAAATGATGATGAATGAATTAACAATTGCTATGCCGAAAGGACGCATATTTGAAGAGGCATACCAGATGCTTATTGAAGCGGGCTTTAATTTACCTGAAGAAGTAGAGATGTCACGTAAATTAATGATTGAAATCCCTGAAGAGAAAATTCGTTTTATTTTAGCGAAGCCTATGGATGTACCTGTCTATGTAGAGCATGGTGTAGCTGATATAGGCATAGCTGGAAAAGACGTATTATTGGAGCAACAGCGTGTGGTGCATGAGTTGCTCGATTTGAAAATTAGTGCTTGTTATATTGCATCAGCAGGTTTACCCAAGACAACAATGAACGAAATTGCGCCAAGAATTGCTACGAAGTATCCAAATATTGCCATGAAATATTATAAAGGTATCGGTGAGCAAGTCGAAATTATTGAATTAAATGGCTCAATCGAATTAGCACCAATGATCGGTTTAGCTGATCGCATTGTGGATATTGTCTCAACCGGACGTACGCTCAAGGAAAATGGCTTAGTGGAGTATGAACATATTACAGATGTTTCATCTCGTTTAATCGCCAATCCAGTAAGCTATCGCATGAAGGGCAATCGAATTATTGACCTTGTAAAGCGCTTAAAACAATGTGTCAATTAAAGGGGACTTTGTGAATGAAGATTACCAAACTAGCAAAAGGAATATCTTTAAAACGCCCACTTGAGGGTGGTAATGAAGAACAATTAAAGGTCGTACGTCAGGTATTAGCAGATGTACGAGCACAAGGGGATACAGCAGTACGCACCTATACAGAAAAATGGGATGGTTTTGCGCCAGACAAGTTACATGTGACAAAAGAAGAGATTGAAGCAGGTGCAAATGCTCTTGATGCCCAATTATACACGGATTTAAAGGAAGCGGCAGATAATATTCGCCTATATCACGAGCAGCAAATGCGTACAGGCTACCGTTTAGACTTAGCTGATGGCTCTTGGCTTGGACAGCGTATAACAGCGCTTGATGCAGTAGGTCTATATGTCCCAGGGGGGACTGCAGCCTATCCTTCATCCGTGTTAATGAACGTTATTCCTGCCCAAGTTGCAGGTGTAAAGCGTATTGTAATTACTTCACCTGCTGGAAGAGATGGACATTTACCAGTAGGTGTACTTGCAGCAGCACATATTTTAGGTGTAGAGGAAATATACAAAATCGGTGGTGCACAGGCAATTGCGGCTCTTGCATATGGCACAGAAACCATTTCAGCCGTCGACAAGATAACGGGCCCCGGTAATATTTTTGTAGCGCTTGCCAAACGAGAAGTATTTGGTGAAGTAGCCATTGACATGATTGCGGGACCAAGTGAAATTGCAGTACTAGCAGATGAAACAGCCTTTGCAGATGAAATAGCAGCGGATCTTTTATCGCAGGCAGAACATGATAAAATGGCTTGTCCAATTTTAGTCACAACTTCTGAAGAACTTGCTCATAGGGTCGCAATAGAAGTAGAAAAACAGTTAGTTACGTTACCGCGTGCGGAAGTAGCGCGTGCATCTGTTGAAAATTTTGGTGCCATTTATATTGCAGAAACGATGGCAGATGCTGTGGATGCTATTAATTCACTGGCACCTGAACATCTAGAAGTTGTCACGAAAAATGCAGAAGCTGTAGCTGAAAAAGTACGTCATGCAGGTGGGATATTTATCGGTCGTTATAGTTCAGAGCCGGTTGGGGATTATTTTGCTGGCACTAACCACGTGTTACCAACCAGTAGTACAGCACGTTTTGCAAGTGGGTTAAATGTCGATGATTTCTTGAAAAAATCAAGTATCGTTTATTATAGTGAAAAAACTTGGGCAGCAAATGCGCCGAAAATTGCACGCTTAGCACGCATGGAAGGCTTAGAGGGTCATGCACGTGCAGTAGAATCGCGTGGATGGGAAAAGGAGTAGCAGGATGACAGAAAAGACACGGTATGCAAAAGTAGAACGAAAAACAAATGAAACACAAATTTCTGTGGCTATTAATTTAGACGGTGAAGGAAAAGCAGACATTAAAACAGGTGTCGGCTTTATGGATCATATGCTTGACTTATTTATTAAGCATGGTCTTTTTGATGGTACTATTCAAGCTGATGGTGATACATATATTGATGATCATCATACGACAGAAGATCTTGGCATTGTATTAGGACAAGCGATACGGGAGGCGCTAGGAGATAAAAAAGGCATTAAACGTTATGGCACTGCTTTTGTTCCAATGGATGATGCCCTTGCACAAGTTGTTGTGGATTGTTCAAACCGTCCGCATTTAGAATACCGTGTACCGGCACTAAAAGAGAAGGTGGGTACATTTGATACGGAATTAGTGCATGAGTTTTTATGGAAGTTTGCGCTAGAAGCACGTATGAACGTCCATGTCATCGTGCCATATGGACATAATACACATCACATTATCGAAGCGATTTTCAAAGCTTTAGCACGTGCTATTGATGCGGCAGTAGAGATTGATCCACGTGTTAAGGGCGTACCTTCAACAAAGGGGCTGTTAACGTGAAAGTTGGTGTGATTGATTATGGAATGGGCAACTTGTTCAGTGTTGAACAGGCACTAAAACGTCTTGGGTGTGATGTTATAGTTACTGCGGATGTAAATGAGCTGGATGCTACAGATGCTCTTTTATTACCAGGAGTTGGGGCATTTCCTGATGCGATGAAACGTCTAGCTGACACAAATCTAGCTAGTTACTTACAAAAAGTAAAAGCAGAACATCGCCCGTTGCTCGGTATTTGCTTAGGTATGCAACTACTATTCGATGACAGTGATGAGGTTTCATTGACGAAAGGCTTAGGTTTCTTTAAAGGAAGTATTCAACGTTTTAGCGGTGAGCATGAGGGAAAACAATACCGTGTGCCACATATGGGGTGGAATGAGCTAGTTGTAGCTAACCGCCCAGCTTGGCTAAAGGATGAAGCACAGGCGAAGCATGTCTATTTCGTACATTCATTTTATGCAACAGGAATGGATGCCAATGAGCTTGTAGCCTATGCGGATTACCATGGTATCAAGGTACCAGGCATTGTCACGAATGGAGCGATTACGGGCATGCAGTTCCATCCCGAAAAATCAGGAGAACTTGGTGTGTACTTATTAGATCAGTGGTTAAAAGGGGTGGCGGCGTGCTAACAAAGCGTATTATTCCATGTCTGGATGTTAAGGAAGGACGTGTTGTAAAAGGTGTACAGTTCATGTCATTACGTGATGCAGGGGACCCTGTAGAACTTGCAAAGTTTTATGATGAGCAAGGAGCAGATGAGCTAGTGTTTCTTGATATATCGGCATCACATGAAGGGCGTGAAACAATGGTAGATGTAGTGCGCCAAACAGCGGCCACACTTGCCATTCCATTTACGGTGGGTGGTGGTATTCGCACATTAGATGATATGAAACGTATTTTACGTGCAGGTGCAGATAAAGTATCCGTCAATACCTCTGCCATAGAACGTCCAGCGCTTATTAAAGAAGGTTCCGACTTCTTCGGCGCACAATGTATCGTTGTGGCAATTGATGCCCGCTACAGTGAAGAAGACAGCACATGGATGGTCTATACTCACGGTGGCCGTAATAAAACAACTTGGCAAGCAACGGAATGGGCAAAGGAAGCTGTTCGCTTAGGTGCAGGTGAGATTTTATTAACAAGCATGAATCAAGACGGAGAGAAGTCAGGTTTTGACTTAGCATTAACAAAAGCGGTACGTGGGGCTGTGACAGTTCCTGTAATCGCTAGTGGCGGTGCAGGAAATGCCGAACATTTTTACGAAGTATTATCAGAAGATGTTGATGCAGATGCAGCACTTGCGGCATCTATCTTTCACTATAAAGAAACGAGTGTAGCACAAGTAAAAGAGTACTTACGTGAAAAAGGAGTGGCAATAAGATGATTGACAATATCAAATTTGACCATGCAGGTCTTGTTACAGCAGTAGTGCAAGACGCTACTACAAAAGAAGTATTAACTGTAGCATACATGAACAAAGAATCCTTGAAAAAAACTATTGAATCCGGTGAAACTTGGTTCTACTCACGTTCACGTCAGCAACTTTGGCATAAAGGGGCTACAAGTGGTCATACGCAAAAGGTCGTATCCATCAAAGCAGATTGCGACGGCGATGCAATAGTCGTTGAAGTGCTTCCTGCAGGTCCCGCTTGTCATAACGGCACAACTTCTTGCTTTACAGAAGTTCTTCAAGAAAATGCCAAGGTCGGTTCAGTCGGAATTATTCCAGAGCTTGTAAAAATCATTGAAAAACGTGAACAAGAAATGCCAGAGGGTGCTTATACTACATATTTATTCGAAAAAGGTATCGATAAAATTTGTAAAAAAGTTGGTGAAGAAGCTACAGAAGTTGTCATCGGTGCGAAAAACCGTGATGCAGAGGAAGTTAAATGGGAAGCAGCGGATTTAATGTACCATTTATTAGTGTTATTACAGGAACAGAAAGTAAGTGTGTTTGACGTATTACATGTGTTGGAAAAACGTCACGAGGAGAAATAACAGCATATTGCTTATAGTATGGTATAATGAAAGTTACTGTGAAAGGAACGTGTAATGCGTTCCTTATTTCTTGTTTCGGAGGAAATATTTTGGAAAAGAAACGTCAAAAAGAGAGTCAAACGAATGTCGTATCGTTCATTCCAACAGGCGACTATTATTATAAAAAATCAATTCAAGCAATGAATAGTGGGCAAATGAATAAAGCTTATAAATATCTACAACGTGCTGTGGATCTAAGCCCAGATGATCCGATGATTTTATTGCAATTAGCCATTGTAGAACTGGACGGTCAACGTTTTGAGGAAGCGTATGATCTACTTCGTCGTGCCTATCAATTAGACCCTGGTGAGCCTGAGATTATTTTTTATATGGCAGAGGTATCTGGATGCGTCGGTATGATTCAGGATGCAAAACGATTTGCTGAGCAATATTTACAAATGGAGCCAGAGGGCGCATATGCAGATGAAGCGGCTGAGATTTTAGATTTTGTCGCTTTTGAGCAGGATGATTTTGAAGAGCCAGAAGGTTCAGGAGAGGATTTATATCGTCAAGAACAGGCACGACGTTGTATGGAAAAGGGCGATTTTCCTGAGGCTATTAGCATTTTAGAAGATTTAATTGAAGATAGACCTGAATTTTGGTCGGCTTATAACAATTTAGCATTGGCTTATTTTTATGTTGGAGAGCCTGAGCAGGCCAAAGCATTACTGAATAATGTTTTACGAGACAATAAGGGGAATTTACATGCACTATGTAATTTAACCGTAATCGCGTACTATGAAAAAAATGATGAGGAATTAAAAGCACTTTTAGATGTCCTGGTGAAAATTCAGCCATATGCATGGGAGCATCGTTATAAACTAGGTGCAACGTTAGCACTTATTGGACAATATGAATTAGCCTTTAAATGGTTGCGTAGTATGCAAAAACGTGGTTATTTGGGCGATGCTGGATTTTATTTTTGGTTATCACATGCGGCTTATTTTTCAGGGCATGAAGATATTTCAAAAAGTGCTTGGGCACAGTTGCTTGAACAAGATCCTGAAAAAGAAGGCTTTGAACCTTGGAAGCAACAGGAAAATACGTATGAACTTGATGCGTTAGAACATGATCGTGATTTTATAGTGGAGAAACTCGATAGTAGTTATGCAAGCGACCGTATTTTTGGCTTATTTTTACTAAGTAGTACAGCACATAAACAGGAAATTATAGCGCATCCGAAATGGATTGATGTTGAGCAGTACAATGCGTTTGAAAAACTTTTTTTGGCCTATGCACTTGGTCATCAATTTGATGAGAAAAACAAGGTGGAAGCAAGCTTTTTACGTGCTGTAAAGGTACCAGAGATTTTACTTGAACAGTATGGAAAACTTACTACTGTTGTTACGCCAATGTTTCAAATGTGGTTTGTACTATGTGAACAAGCACTCACACAAAATTATCGCTTTACGAACCCAGCGGCGATTGCGGGAGCTAATGATTATTTATTTCGCTCATCGCGCATGTTAAAGGTGACAAAAAAAGAAATAGCTGAACAATATGGGGTATCTGTGTCAACATTATCGAAATATATTGATGAAATTTTGATGTTTTTACCAAACAGTCATAATTAGACTGTGAGCAACATAGTTGAATAACTTTATACTTTCACATACGATGAACATACTAACATTATTTATAAAGTGAAGCTTTAATTCAGTGGGATTTTTCTTCATCCTTGCTGAGTGAATAACTGAAGCAATTGGGTACTTATGGATGCTGATTTACGGCTTATACGCATTTCACAGTGGAAGTCTTAGCTCCATTCGTACTTATAAAAAGCAATAAAAGTTTAGGGGGAAGTAGTTATGTCAGAAGAAAAAATTTATGATGTTGTCATTATTGGTGCAGGTCCTGCAGGGATGACTGCTGCAGTATATACGTCACGTGCGAATCTTTCAACGTTAATGATTGAACGTGGTATTCCAGGTGGTCAAATGGCCAATACGGAAGAAGTAGAAAACTATCCTGGTTTTGATACAATTCTAGGCCCTGAGCTATCTACAAAAATGTTTGAGCATGCGAAGAAGTTTGGCGCTGAGTATGCTTATGGTGATGTAACAGAAATCATCGACGGTGACGAATACAAAACAATTAAATCGGGTGCTAAAGAATATAAAACACGTGCCATAATTCTTTCTACAGGCGCAGAATATAAAAAAATGGGCGTACCAGGTGAAAAAGAGCTTGGTGGTCGTGGTGTCAGTTATTGTGCAGTATGTGATGGGGCGTTCTTCAAACAAAAAAATCTTGTTGTCGTAGGTGGCGGAGATTCAGCAGTTGAAGAGGGTGTTTATTTAACGCGCTTTGCAGATAAAGTAACAATTGTACACCGTCGTGATAAACTACGTGCACAAAAAATTCTGCAAGACCGTGCTTTTGCGAACGAAAAAATTGATTTCATTTGGAATGCGACTGTCAAAGAGATTAATGAGGCTGATGGTAAAGTTGGAAGTGTAACATTGCAATCAACTATTGATGGCACTGAGTCAGAATTTGTTGCTGATGGCGTATTTGTTTATATTGGGATGCTACCATTAACAAAACCTTTTGAAGCGCTAGGAATTCTAAACGATGCAGGTTATATTGTGACAAACGACAATATGGAAACAACTGTACCAGGTATTTTCGCAGCAGGCGATGTGCGAGAAAAATCACTTCGCCAGATTGTAACGGCTACTGGTGATGGCAGTATTGCTGCACAAGCAGTACAGCATTATGTGGAAGAATTGCTAGAAAAAATTAACGCATAATGGCATGTCACGTTAATACCGGAAAAAAATTGAATTTTTAATACGGTTTTAATATTGCTGTAACTTGAATGACATATAAAAGGTGTATGATACAAAGTGTAATTAGCAATCCCCCTTTTATTTTGTTTAGTAGGTTGTTTCCGCCTAAATTAGGTGGTGGCAACCTATTTTTGATGTCTAGGTATCGCATTCCCGTTGTTTGTTATTGCGGAAGGACCGAGCATTGTGTTATTTCATAAATTTATAGAATTTTGCGTATAGTATTGCCTACGTAAAAGCATGGTATCTCACATCTTTTTATGTTCTCATGAAGACGGTAAAGATTAGTGGCAACCAGTTGTGAACAGCAGTTAAGTGTGAAAGATTTGTATAGATGTGAAATCAGGACAAACGCTGACAGGTCTTGCTATAATAAAAGGTAGAATGCAAAAGAGATTAGAGGTGTGCCTATGCAAAGAATTGCGAACTTAATTGCCGTTAAAGACGGCCAAGTATTATTACTTCAAAAGCCAAGACGTGGCTGGTATGTAGCACCAGGCGGTAAAATGGAGAGCGGTGAGTCGATATATGAAGCCGCTGTCCGTGAGTTTCAAGAAGAGACAAATGTTACACCATTGAATGTACATTTAAAGGGTGTATATACAATGGTCATAAAAGATAATAACGTTATGATTGACGAATGGATGCTTTACACTTTTGTTGCTAAAGATGTTGAAGGTGTAGCATTTGAGGAAACGAGAGAAGGTAAGCTTGCATGGCACCTAGTGGAGGATTTGAAGCATCTGCCAATGGCTGAGGGTGATCGAACAAATTTACAATTTGCTGTTTCACAATCAGGTATTCAGTATGGCACGTTTGTATATACGTCGGATTTTGAATTACTTCATGAGAAAATACAAATATCATTAGAACAATAAAGGAGCTGCATGACAGTGGTGGTTGAAAGTCAACAATGTACACATGAATTGGTCATTATTACAGGAATGTCTGGAGCTGGCAAAACAGTAGCTATTCAAAGCTTTGAGGATTTAGGGTATTACTGTATTGATAATTTACCACCAGCATTACTTACAACTTTTTTAACCTTGCTAAAAGATTCAGGTAAAAATATTACACGTATTGCAGCTGTCATGGATATGCGTGGCGGCGACTTTTTTGATTCGCTTATAGGCGCACTTGACCATATACTAAAAGAAGGCGATATCGTTGTACGGATTTTATTTTTAGATGCGGATGATCAGACGCTAGTTAGACGTTATAAAGAAACGAGACGTGCGCATCCATTAGCTGTAACAGGCTTACCATTAGACGGCATTAAACTAGAACGAGAATTATTGTCGGAAGTAAAAGGTCGTGCTAAATTCGTTTATAATACATCGAATATGAAGCCTAGAGAGTTACGAGAAAAAATCGTTAAAGAATTTGCAAGTGATGCAGATAATATTTTTTCTGTAAACATTATGTCCTTTGGATTTAAGCACGGTATGCCAATTGATGCAGATTTAGTTTTCGATGTCCGTTTTTTAAAAAATCCTTATTATGTAGAGGATTTACGCCATAAAACAGGTCTACAAACAGAAGTTTCCTCCTATGTACTTGCTTTAGAGGACACACAAATACTTATTCAAAAACTAACGGATTTGTTTGAGTTTATGATTCCACTCTATAAACAAGAGGGTAAATCCCAACTTGTCATTGCTTTTGGTTGTACAGGGGGGCAGCATCGCTCGGTGACGTTAGCAGAATATTTTGGTGAATATTTAACCAAATATGAAAAAGCTGTTATTACGCATCGTGACATCAATCGAAGAAAGGATTGAGTGAATGGGGAAAAAGCAAACCAAGCTGGTTGTTATAGGTGGTGGGACTGGGCTTTCCACGTTGCTACGTGGGTTAAAGCATCATCCATTTGATATCACTGCGATTGTCACAGTAGCAGATGATGGAGGCTCATCAGGACGTTTACGGGATGATTATGATATTCCACCACCAGGTGATGTACGTAACGTGATTGCTGCATTATCAGATGTGGAGCCACTTGTAGAGCAAATGTTTCAATATCGTTTTTCAGCATCAGAAGACTTAAGTGGGCATTCATTAGGTAATTTAATGTTAACAGCTCTAACAGATATAACGGGTGATTTTAATCATGCTATTAGTGAAATGGGTAAGGTGCTAAAAGTGCATGGTCGTGTCATTCCGGCAGCGAATAAGAAAATTTCCCTACATGCAGAGCTAGAAGACGGCTCAGTGATTGAGGGGGAATCAAAAATTCCCTCAGCAAAAAGCCGCGTGAATCGAGTTTTTCTAGTGCCTGAGAATGTGCAACCGTTACCAGAAGCCATTCGTGCGATAAATCGAGCAGATTATATATTAATTGGTCCGGGAAGTTTATATACAAGTATTATTCCAAATTTGCTTGTGAAGGGAATTGGAGAAGCTGTTGTCAAAGCAAAAGGGCGTAAGATTTATGTTTGTAATTTAATGACGCAAAAAGGTGAAACTATTACTTATACAGCAGGCGATCATGTTCAAGCTATCTATAAGCATGTTGGGGATTCCTTTATCGATTCTATTTTAGTAAATGACGAAAAACTACCTCACCCTGTAAAAGAGCTTTATAAAGAAGAATGTGCTGAGCCAGTAACATTTGATGTTGCAAAACTTGAAAGTATGGGTTTAGAGGTTATTAAACGTGATATTGCGACAATTCGACCAGATGGAACGGTTCGTCATAACGCTGCAAATTTTGCAGCATGGCTTGTAGATTATGCAAATATCTATAAACATAAAGAAGTGAATCGCTAATAGAATCATAAGGAATGCTTGTTGTATATGGTAAGATGAACATATACATAGAAATAAAGGTTGAAAGGGGGGGCGTGACATGTCTTTTGCTTCTGAAACAAAAAAAGAATTAACGCAAGTAGAAGCGGACGATCATTGTATGAAAGCGGAAGTATCTGCCTTAATTCGAATGAATGGTTCATTATCCTTTGCTAACAAACAGCTTAGCTTAGACGTGCAAACTGAAAATGCTGCCATCGCAAGAAGGCTTTATACAATTATGAAGAAATTATATCCTTATAATGTTGAGCTTCTTGTCAGGAAGAAAATGCGCTTGAAAAAAAATAATGTTTATATTTGCCGTGTACGAGATGGTGCACGTGAGCTATTAATTGATTTGGCGATAATTTCAGATGATTTTCAATTCAATCATACGATTTCTAGAGAGCTTATTAAAAAGAGCGGTCAAAAAAGAGCGTATTTACGTGGCGCTTTTTTAGCAGGCGGCTCGGTAAACAATCCAGAAACGTCAGCCTATCACTTAGAAATTTATTCTTTGTATAAAGAGCATGGTGAGGCATTAATGGATTTAATGAATGAATTTGAGTTAAATGCGAAAACAATTGAACGGAAAAAAGGCTTTGTAACATACTTAAAGGAAGCTGAAAAAATTTCTGATTTTCTAAATATTGTTGGTGCACATCAAGCGATGATGAAATTTGAAGACGTTCGAATCCTGCGCGACATGCGCAATAGTGTCAATCGTATTGTGAACTGTGAAACGGCGAATTTGAATAAGACAATTGGAGCAGCACTGCGACAGGTAGAGAATATTCGCTTTATTGAAAATTCAATTGGTTTAGATCAGTTGCCAGAAAAACTAAGAGAAATTGCACGTCTACGTGTTGAATATCAAGATGTGACATTAAAAGAATTAGGCGAGATGGTATCAAGCGGCACCGTTAGTAAGTCAGGTGTTAATCATCGATTACGAAAAATTGATGAAATTGCAGATGCATTAAGACGCGGTGAAAAAATAGGTGGTTAACTTTCATATACAAAATGTATGAAAGTGATACGCAATCGCTTATTGTTCTTTTCCTATTAAGTGAGGTAAGATAAAACTAATAAGATGAACGGTAGTGAAAGGGAGTTTTGCGAATGACTGAGAGAACAGTCCAAGTAAAGTTAAAATTAGGACTACAAGCTAGACAAGCAGCGCTATTTGTGCAAGAAGCAAATCGCTTTAGCGCTGATATTTTTCTTGAAAAAGATGAGAAAAAAGTAAATGCCAAATCCATTATGGGTGTTATGAGCTTAGCCATAGCAAAAGGCACAGAGGTTGTTTTAAGTAGTGAAGGCAACGATTCTGAGCAAGCGGTTACATCATTAGCGGCACTTATTGAAAAAGAAGATTAACATAAAACGGGAGCTAATAATTGCTTAGCTAGTAAGCACCCAGTCAAAAAAACCTCTGAGCCAATGGGACTCAGAGGTTTTTTATTATTTACGGTCGTTACGTTCAAAGATATGATCGATTAAGCCATATTCTTTGGCACGTTCTGCTGTCATGAAGTTGTCGCGATCAGTATCTCTTGAAATAACCTCAAGAGGCTGGCCAGTACGCTCAGATAAAATACCGTTTAATTTTTCACGTAGGAATAAAATGCGTTTTGCAGCGATTTCAATTTCAGTCGCTTGGCCTTGTGCACCGCCAAGTGGTTGGTGAATCATAACTTCTGCATTTGGTAATGCACAGCGCTTACCAGGTTCACCAGCAGCAAGAAGGAATGCCCCCATTGATGCTGCCATACCGATACAAATTGTTTGTACTTTTGGCTTGATGAATTGCATTGTATCATAGATTGCCATACCAGCTGTGATAGAACCGCCAGGAGAGTTAATGTAAAGAGAAATGTCTTTATCTGGATCTTCTGCTTCTAAGAATAGCAGCTGTGCAACGATTGAGTTCGCTACGTTGTCATCAATTGCACTTCCTAATAGGATGATACGGTCTTTTAGTAGTCGTGAATAAATGTCATATGCACGCTCACCACGACTTGTTTGTTCAATAACTGTAGGAATTAAATTCATGTTAAATCCTCCTTAAAAAACTAAATTCGAATACTTTTACTGAAATCATTCATTGAATTTCAGCTGTAACCTTATCATACACATTATAGTCAGGGAAGGTCAAATATTAACACTGATATTGAGAAATTTAATCTATAACAAAAAAATTTAAAACTTTTTCATTCTATAGTTGAATTGTGAGCAATACGTTTGTATAATAGAAAGGTCGCAAGTTAAAGTACAGTACACTATTTTGCAGGTATGCTTCAAAAAATGAGGGTTATCTACATGATGCTTTACCGTAAAGCCTAGAGTGAGTACTTTTTTTTTGTGTTCAATTGCCCTCGTGGTGTAATGGATAACACGTAAGATTCCGGTTCTTGCACTGGGGGTTCGATTCCCTCCGAGGGCGCCATTTTACTGTGAAATTGATATATTTTTATAGCTCGACTCTCTAATAAGTAGCTTAGCAGCCTGCTTAGCAGAGAACGAGGGGAACATAGTGAGGATAACCTATATGGCATTATTCCCGTATTAATTCCCTTCAAACCTTCAAAAAAGCAACAACTCCAAATTATTTTAGTGAACATAACTGAACGTGAGGCTAGCTCGCTAGTCCAAAAGAAGAATCCTTTTCTGAGGGGGATTCTTTTTTTGTGTCTAAAATTATGTTATTTTTGCTAAAAAATTATATCAACAATGTATTAGTATACATTTAATGTTATTAAATCGCTAAGTTAAACATTATTTTTCTAAATAATGGATGTTGAATTTATTATTATAAAATTACTCTTACTTTTATGCAATATAGTATTGTATCTAGACTCTATTATCACTATAATTGACCTAATAGTCTAACATTTCCGAATTGAGAGAATTGAAGTGTGCGGAATATTATTTAAACTATTAGGGGGAGACAACTATGAAAAAACGTATATGGACGTTATTAATGATTGTTGCAGCGTTTTCACTAGTCCTAGCAGGCTGCGGTACAAAAGAAAACACATCTTCAAGTGACGGTGGCACTTCGGAAGATAATGGAGCCAAGAAACAGGTATATAAAGTAGGTACAGAAGCTACCTTTGCACCATTTGAATCAGTAGACGATAAAGGAAACATTGTTGGGATTGATGTAGATGTACTGCAAGCAATCGCCGATGAAATGGACTTTGAAGTGGAATGGAACAACATCGGTTGGGAACCAGTATTCCAAACAATAAAAAATAGTGAGACAGATATCGGTGCATCAGGTATTACGATTAATGAAGAGCGTAAAGAATCATTTGATTTTACAGAACCTTATTATGAATCTCAATTATTAATCGTAGTAAAAGAAGATTCAAAAATTAAATCATTAGCAGATTTAAAAGATAAAAAGATTTCCGTACAAATTAATGCAACAGGTCATATGGCTGCGAAAAAATTGCAAGGTGAAGCAAGTACAAACATCATGGCATTTGAAAATCAACCAGTTGCCATTCAAGAGATGTTAAACGGCAACGTAGATGCAACTATTGGTGATAATGCGGTTATATACGAATACATGGAGGCAAATCCAAAAGCGAAATTAAAAGTTATTAAAGATGATGCATTTGAAAAAGAATACTACGGCTTCATGGTGAGAAAAGGCAATGAAGAATTATTAAAAATATTAAATGAAGGTTTACAAAAAATTAAAGACAACGGTAAGTTAAAAGAAATTACAGGTACGGACTTTAAGTAGTAGAGGATGCCGCTAGCCTAAATATGCTAGCGGCTCATTTGATTTTTTAGGGTAATTCAATAGCAAGAATCTGAAAGGGAAAGTAGGGGTTCGGATGGACATCTTTGACTTACGCTGGGACATAGTCTGGAACTACCGTGATATGTTTGTACGTGGTATTGGTGTGACAATCATTTTAACGCTCAGTGGTTATTTTGGTGGTATTATATTAGGTTTACTGCTAGGGTTGGGGAAATTATCAAAGAAAAAATGGATTTACTGGCCATGTAAACTTTATGTAGATTTATTCCGTGGGACACCAATGCTGGTGCAAATCTTATTAATTCACTTAGCCGTTATTCCGACAATTTTTGGGCATTCATTAGGATATATGGTGTCAGGTATTACCGCACTGGTTTTAAATTGTGCAGCTTATAATGCAGAAATATTCCGTGCTGGTATTCAAAGTATTGATAAGGGGCAAATGGAGGCGGCACGTTCACTCGGCTTAACTCATAATCAAGCCATGCGTAAAGTGATTTTGCCACAAGCTTTTAGACGTATGATTCCGCCATTAGGCAATGAATTTATTGCCTTATTAAAAGACTCATCTTTAGTTACAGTAATTGCGGCACCAGATATATTATATGCAAGTAAAGTAGTGGCAGGTGCAAGCTTCCGTTTCTGGGAGCCTTATATTGTAGCCGCATTGTTATATTTAATCTTAACGTATGGTGTAACAAAAGTTGTTGCCTATATAGAGAAACGTTTTAGCAATAGCTATGTCCCTCGTAAAGTAGAAGGGCGGGAAGCGCGATGATTAAAATTGAAAACTTACACAAATATTTTGGTAAGCTAGAGGTACTAAAAGGCATTGATTATGAAATACAAGAGAAGCAGGTTGTATGTGTAATTGGGCCATCGGGTTCTGGAAAAAGTACTTTTTTACGTTGCATTAATATGCTAGAGCAAGTGACAGATGGTGCAATATATGTGGAAAATGTAAAAATAAATGATCCGAAAACAAATATTAATGCAATTCGAGCGGAGGTTGGCATGGTGTTCCAACAATTTAACCTGTTTCCTCATATGACAGTGTTGGATAATATAACAATGGCTCCGATGCAAATCCGCAATTTGAAGCGTCCTGAAGCTGAAGAGCTGGGACATGAGCTCTTGAAAAAAGTGGGTCTCGATAGCAAAGCTTACAACTATCCTGAGCAGCTTTCAGGTGGCCAACAGCAACGAGTTGCAATTGCCCGTGCATTAGCAATGAAGCCTAAAGCAATTCTATTTGATGAACCAACTTCAGCTCTTGACCCAGAGATGGTAAAAGAAGTATTAGATGTTATGAAAAATCTAGCAGTTGAAGGGATGACAATGATTGTTGTGACACATGAAATGGGCTTTGCTCGTGAAGTAGGTGATCGAGTGGTGTTCATGGACGGCGGTTATATCGTAGAAGAAGGGACTCCCCAAGAGCTTTTCGGTAATCCACAAAATGAACGAACAAAAGCCTTTTTAGGAAAAGTCCTTTAATAATTAGTGAAACGAACGGTACTCGTTCGTTTTTTTTTGCTCTGATGAAAGTTGAGCGATACATGTAAAAAATAGAGCGATAAAATAGCAAAGTGTTTCGATAAATTTACACGTTATGTAGTGCCATTCAAGCAAAGATGCAGTCCCCTAGTGATTTTCCATCACCTTTGGGACTGCATTTTTTGTATTTAATGAAGGGGATTTGTCGTAGTTGCAAAGGAATCAAGCATAGTACGCATATCTTGTTGTGAGTATTGAGGCACTTGATAGTAGCCATGTTTATTTTGGTAAATAGATAATTCGTATGCCATCTCAATGCAGTTGGGAATACTATCAGCAACAACACGTCGAACGACAGGGTTCGTTGTTTCTGTTGCTGCAACAGTCATACATTTTGCTGCATCCTTTTGTGCACCAAGTAAAAAGCCAGAAATGGTTTCATCATTAATTTCATTTGCATTTTGCATTGGCTTCTTCGGCTGTGAAGGAGTTAAGCCATATTTAAAATCATTACCCGTTTCCATTTGATAGCGCCCAGTAGGAACAGATGGATCATGTCCTGTTTTAAAGGATTCAACAATCGTGTTGTACATTCCTAGGGTGAAATTATATTGGCGATCCAAAATGCTTAATAGCTCAGGATCTTTAACATGTGGACGTAAAATTATGCTCTGGTTTAGTCCGGCAATGATTTCGCCAATTGTTTCATGCATGTCCATTACTTCATGGCCACCATGATTTAGGCTTTGTTGTTGGTTGAATGATGTCGCGTCAGATGACTCATTATAAAATGATTGTGACAAAAATAATTCCTCCTCTATGTCATATTTTGTTGCAGTATTTAGTATGTCTATTAAGACATATTTCATACGGGGGAAATACTTTTGCATATATAGAGAATAGTGATGTTTTTTTAACAACACATTAGTGGTAAAGAAAAGAAAGTAGAGGAGGGCATATTGAATGAAAAAATTACTTGGACCAGTGGGAATAATTATTATTATACTTGTTGGATTAGCATTGCTCTTTATACCAAAATACAATAGCCTCGTGACAGCAGAAGAAAATGTTGATTCCAAATGGGCGCAGGTCGAAAATCAATTGCAGCGTCGCTATGATTTAATCCCGAATTTAGTGGAATCCGTAAAAGGTTATGCCAATCATGAACAAGAAGTCATTGCTAGTATTACCCAGGCACGTGCACAGATGGGCAGTGCAAACACGCCTGAAGAGCAAGCATTAGCAAATGATGCGTTGAATGGTGCACTGAGCCGATTGTTAGTAGTTGTGGAAAATTATCCGAATTTAAAAGCGGATGCAAATTTCCGTCAACTAATGGATGAATTAGCAGGAACGGAAAATCGTTTGGCAGTAGCACGTGAAGATTACAATAATGAGGTACAAGGATTTAATAAAATTGTTAAGCGTTTCCCAGGCAATTTAATTGCGGGTATGTTTGGCTTTGAACAAAAAGAATATTTTAAGGCAGCTGCAGGAGCTGAACAGGCACCGTCAGTAGATTTTAGTGAATCGGGTAAACAATAATGAATCGTTTTACATGGCTATTCGCAATCGTTTATTTTGCCTTTGTGGTGAACATAGGCGTCACACAAGCAGCGATGCCAAAACCAATGGAAAATACGTATATCCATGATTTTGCGAATGTGCTGTCGACTCCTGTAGAAGATGAGTTGAACCATTATTCTGAGCAGTTAGACAATGGTACAGGGGCTGAAATAATGGTCGTGACATTGGATAGCCTAAATGGGCAAGATGCCAAAATGTTTGCAACAAAGATGATTAGAGAATGGGGTATTGGTGATAAAGAAAAAAATAACGGTGTCCTTATTTTAGCCACATTTGGACAAGGAGAAGGAAATAATGATGTCGTTATTAGTGTTGGGCAAGGCCTAGAAGGTGCTTTACCAGACGGTAAATTAGGACGAATCTTGGATTCGGCTTTTTATCCATATGCAAGTACTGGAGAAATCGGTAAAGCCTTTCAAACAACCTATGCCGAAGTATTTCAAACCGTCGCACAAGAATATAATTGGGATGGCGATAAGCCTGAGCAACAAGAAGCGGATGAATCGATGCCCACATGGGTCTTTATCTTACTTATCATTATAGTGCTCATTGTCATTACGTTTTCATCCAATGGTGGCGGTGGCGGACCGCGCTCAAGAGGACGTCGAGGCTATCCAGGTAGTTTCGGTGGAGGTTTTGGTAGTGGTGGTTCACGCGGTGGGGGCTTTGGTGGTTTTGGAGGTGGCTCATCGGCAGGTGGAGGTGCAAGTAGAAAATTTTAAAAAAGTCAGCATCATTTCCGCAGAGATGCAATAAATTTAATTCTAACAGTAGACACTTCAAGTGGCTTGCCTAAAGGTAAGTCGCTTTTTAATTGGTTGAAAAGGAAATTTTCTTTAATTATTATCATTTATTGACAAAAATGCTGAAATTGTTATAATTTTATTATATCGACAAACGATATAACGCGAACTGATATAAGGAGGAGTCATTTTGAAGAAAAGATTTTTAACAGCATCATTAGCAGTCATTTTAACAGCATCTGCTGTCTATCCTGTTTCGATGCAGGAAGTACGCGCTGCCAATGAAACTAGTAGTCAAGTAGAAGTAAAAGAGGAAAGTCTATCTGCTAAAGATTTTCTAGGTTTAACTGTAACAGCTCTAACATTCCAACATGGTTCAGAGACAATGCGTCAACAAATCATTGATAAGTGGGTAAAAGGTGAGGAATTAAAAGATTTAAGTGTTCATATTAAACGTGATGAAGCAGCACGTATTTTAGTCAGAGCTTTAAATAAAGAGGAAAAAGAAACTACACTTGCTGAGTATCAAGAAAAAGCTAATAAGCTTGGTTTATTTAACGGTCTGTCAAATAGTGAAACGATTTCAAAACAAGATGCAGTCAAAATTTTAAACAATGCTAAAAATGTGAAAAACGGAGTTAGTAATGAAGGCGTGAAAGAAATTTCCGTTGAAGATTTCATGAAAAATCCTGGTAGCTTTGGCTATTCACTTTCACCAGATGGTAATTATCTTACTTATTCCGCTGCATGGGAAAATCGTTCAAATGTTTTTGTGAAAAAAATGAATGATGATAGCGAGCCAGTACGTGTATCGAGCTCAACGGATCGTGATATCGCTGGATCCTTCTGGAAAGATGATAATTTACTATACTTAAAGGATAAAGGTGGAGATGAAAACTTCCACATTTATTCAACATCATTTAATGGCAATGAGGAAAAGGATTTAACACCATATCCAAATGTAACAGTTGGGTTATTAAGTGGTTTACAAGGCGTTAAAGATGAAATTCTAATTATGATGAATAAAGAAGATGCAACTGTCTTTGATGTGTACAAGCTAAATGTTAAAACTGGCGAGACAAAACATGTTGCTAAAAACCCAGGTAATATTGCGAGCTGGCTAGCTGATCGCGATGGAAATATTCGAATTGCCGTTGCTTCAGATGGTGTAGAAGGTACTGTTTTATATCGTGAGACAGAAAAAGATGAATTCAAACCATTTATTGAAATGGCAGCAGGAGATGAAGTTACACCACTTGCTTTCTCTAAAGATAATAAACATATTTACGCAACTACTAATAAAGGAAGAGACAAAGTAGAATTCGTAAAATATGATTTAGAAGGCAAAGAAGAAGTCATTATGTCTAACGCAGAGGTAGATGTAGCGGGCGTATTATATAGTGCAGAGCAAGATAAGTTACTTTACGGAGCTTATTTAACAGATAAAACGCATTATCAATTTTTCGATAAAGACTTTGAGGAACTATTCCGCAAGTTACAAACTAAATTAGGCGTTGAAGAAAGCGAATTAGGCATTAACGATTACAATAAAGAAATGACGAAATTTATTGTCAGCGTGTCAAGTGACACTGTATATGGCAAATATTATTACTATGATTCAACAACAGATGAATTAACAGAGCTGACAACTTTAAGCCCATGGTTAAACCCAGAAGAGTTAGCACAAATGCACCCTATTTCATATAAGAGCCGAGATGGACTAACTATTAACGGTTATTTAACACTACCAAAAAACAAAGATGCTAAAAACCTACCACTTATCGTCAATCCACACGGCGGTCCATGGGCACGTGATATGTGGGGCTTTAACCCAGAAGTCCAATTACTTGCGAACCGTGGCTATGCTGTATTACAAGTGAATTTCCGCTCTTCTACAGGTTATGGTAAAGAATTCCTGGAAGCTGGTAATAAGCAGTGGGGTCTGAAAATTCAAGACGATATTACAGATGGCGTACAATGGGCTATTGATCAAGGTATTGCAGATCCTGAGCGTATCGGTATTTACGGTGCATCATTCGGTGGTTATGCAACATTAGCAGGTATTACGAAAACACCTGATTTATATGCAGCGGCAGTTGATTATGTAGGTGTATCAAATATCTTCACATTGTTAGATACAATTCCACCATATTGGGAAACAATGCGTAACATGTTCTATGAGCGTGTAGGACATCCAGAAAAAGATAAAGAGCTATTAACAGCTGCTTCACCAGTGTTCCATGTAGATAAAATTAAAACACCGTTATTCGTAGCTCAAGGCGCTAATGACCCACGTGTAAATCAGGCAGAGTCTGATCAAATCGTAAAAGCGTTACGTGATAGAGGTGTCGATGTTGAGTACATGTTGAAGGAAAATGAAGGGCATGGCTTCCAAAATGAAGAAAATCGCATTGAGTTCTATAATGCTATGCTTAAATTCTTAGATAGCCATTTAAAAAAATAATAACTAGACTGTGTAGGAAGTAATCTTCTTGCACAGTTTTTTTTGTAGTAACAGGCTCACACAGAACAGACTATTTCGTTTTATAATAGCGTTAGGAGGTGGGACAGAATGAACGTAAAATTTTTTAGTCGATCTAACTGTGAATTATGTGTAGAAGGCTTACGTACTTTAAAGCTTGTGCAAGAAGATATCGCGTTTGATATAGAAATAATCGATATTGAGGTAGACGAAGTCATACATGAAAAATATATGCTCATGATTCCTGTAGTGGAAAAGGATGGTCATATTCTACAATACGGCAATTTAGATTACGCAACCCTCGCACAAGGGCTTTTATAGCTGTATTGAATAAATAGAAGAAAGGGGTTTTGCTCATGTATATACCAGCAGCATTTAAAATCAAAGATGACTCGGAAATGATAGAAATAATACAAGTGAACAGTTTTGCAACTTTGTTTTCAACTTATGAAGGGATGCCATATGCTACTCATCTTCCTTTAATATTCGATGAAACGCAAAATTGTTTGATTGGCCATTTTGCAAAAGGCAATCCGCAATGGAAGAACATCGAGCACCAACATGTTTTAGCGGTCTTCCAAGGTCCTCATTGCTACATATCTCCATCATGGTATGAAACAAATCAAGCTGTCCCTACATGGAATTATGTAGCGGTGCATGTTTACGGAGAAATAGAGCTTATTGAGAAGGAAGAGGAATTAGTCAATTCTTTTAACAATATGATTGCAAAATATGAAGGCAAGGGTAGTCCCTATAGCTTATCTGAAGTGGATGCCCAGTTAATAACGAATTTAAATAAAGGCGTTCAGGGCTTTAAAATAAACATCTCACGCATGGAAGGTAAAAAGAAATTGAGTCAAAATCATTCAATAGACCGACAAAATTTAGTCATTAAGCATTTAGAAGAAGTAGAGCAATCAAACGAACAGCAAATTGCCCATTTAATGAAGCAAAATATGAAATAATTATAAACACTCAGTTTAAAAGAAGCGCTCTTTTAAACCGAGTGTTTTATTGTTTATGCCTATAAAATAATAGTTTTCACAATTTGTTCAATGAAAGCGTTTTGAATATGAACAGTTTGTGAAGAGCTTCACGTAATGCTTTCTTTTAAAGAAAATCGGAGTACAATAGGAAGCAGTAAGAAGTTGTTATAAGACAGTTCGAATGAAATTATCACATTTTAGTGTTTGTTATATTACAAAAACAATTTGAAGGGAGATTTTACAATGTGGGTTATTACAGTATTTGAGAAAAAGGATATTCGTATTTTTGAATACACAAACAAAAATGAGGCTACAAAAGCTTTAGCAAGTTTCAAGAAAAACGCTGTATTATCTTTTACAAATTAATTGACAAAAAATCTCGTAACCGCAATTGAAGGTTACGAGATTTTTTTGTAGAGGGTGAGAACGGATTGTTTCTTATTACCGAAGTACACCGTTTTCAAAACAATGATGCTCCTAAGTTTTTTTATCCTTTTACAAAATACCTATTTTTGGTTTTATAACGATTAATTAGGTAAAAATATTCATGGAAATTTATTGGTAAATAAGTTATTGTATGGATTGGATTTAACAAAAGGGCGGGGAAGTGTATTGTTTGAACATTCATTTTTTTGAAATTCTTTATTTCATACTTTTTTATGTTATTTTGTCTTTGATATATTATAGGACTGCAAAAGCAAATGGTTACGAGGAAGTTGCATATCTAAGTTTTATACCTATCATCAACATATATATAATGTTTTTACTTATTGCAAAAGGCAATTCAGATATCGAACGAAGAGCTTCAGCTAAGAAAATGGTAATTCTATTTACTTGCTTATTCATTGTCGGAATTGTGTCAATAAGATTAATAGTTATACTTATTGTAAGTTATTTAATATATCGTATATTTTATCGATGGGTAGGTGATAAAACCTATGGCATTTTTATATGATACTAAATGTATTTACTTGCGGAATCTTTTTCATTATTTACGGGTTGTTACATATGAATAAACCATTTCGTGTAGCTTAAACATGTTCTACATATAAAATAAACCGATTTTAAAAAATGAGAAGCCACAAAGAACTATAAAAAAGTTTTTTTGTGGTTTTTTACCTTTGCCTGCTAGGTCAAATAAATAAATGTGAATACCATTATTTACTTGCCCTTTTTTAATTTAAGTATTATAATGAAATCATAAGTGGGACACAATTTTATATAGTGGGATAAAAAACGTCCCATTATAATAGAAAGGTAGTAGATGTGTATGTTAACCATACCAGAGGCACAGCAAAGACTACTTCCGGAAATGTATCCGCTTCTTCAATCAAGATATCGCATCTTGCAATCGATTCAACTAATGCAACCTATTGGACGACGAACACTTGCAGAATCACTAAAAATGACAGAACGTGAAATACGAAAAGAAACAGACATTTTACGTGAGCAAGGGTTATTAGATATTCAAAAATTGGGTATGGTATGTACGAGTGATGGCATCGCCGTTATTGAACAGCTACGAGCATTGGTTTATGAATGGTCTGGACTTACACAGCTTGCTAAATTACTCGAAAAACGTTTTGGCTTGCAACATGTGATCGTTGTACCAGGCGATTATAATGATGATGAAACGGTATTGACATTGCTTGGTAAAGAGGCAGCACACCAATTTTTATCAAACATTATTGGTGAGCAAGTTGTCGCTGTTACAGGTGGCAAATCGGTGGCTTCGCTTGCGCAATTTTTACAACCAATTGACGCCAAGCAGAACGTAACATTTGTTGCTGCACGTGGGGGAATTGGACATGAAATGCAAATGCAGGCCAATACACTTGTCGCAACATTTGCAATGCAGATGAATGCCCAACATCGAACTTTGTTTTTACCAGAGCATTTAAGTGAGCAAGCCTATCAAGCGATGCTGAAAGAGCCAATGGTTATTGAAATGATGGCTTACTATGATCGGGCAGACTGCGTGATTCATGGTATCGGCTCTGCGGAGGAAATGGCAGTTCGTCGTAATTCGTCGCCAGAGGATTTACGGATTCTCGAGGAAAAAGGAGCTGTCAGTGAAGCGTTTGGCTATTACTTTAATGCTGAAGGAGCAATTGTCCATCGTATTCGTACGATTGGTATTCAGCTTGAACAAGTAGAGCAATGTAAGCATGTCATTGCGGTGGCAGCAGGTAAACAAAAAGTGAACGCGATGCTTTCTTATTTTAAAGTAGCGCCAAAGCAGACTATTTTTATAACGGATGAAGCGGCAGCAAAAGAAATTGCTGAACGTTACCTGTAAATATAAATACAAACATTATTGGAGGAATTTACAATGGCATTAAAATTAGCAATTAATGGATTTGGACGTATTGGACGATTAGTATTTCGTGAAGCAATGAAGCAGGAAGAATTTGAAGTCGTTGCAGTGAATGACTTAACAGATGCTGGCCAACTCGCGCATTTATTAACATATGATTCTGTACACGGTATCTATGATGCTGAAGTATATGCAGATGGCGATTCTTTCGTAGTGAATGGTAAAAAAGTGAAAGTATTTGCTGAAAAAGACCCTGCGCAATTACCTTGGGGTGAGCTTGGTGTTGATGTGGTGCTTGAGTGTACAGGTAAATTCCGTTCAATGGAAGAAGTAAGCAAGCATATTGAAGCAGGTGCAAAAAAGGCGATTCTTTCTGCGCCAGCGAAAGGTGACATGCCGACATTTGTAATGGGTGTTAACCACCAGGATTACAATCCACAAACTGATGATGTGATTTCCAATGCATCTTGTACAACAAACTGTCTTGCACCAGTAGCAAAAGTGCTAGATGAAAAATTCGGCATTGAACGCGGTATGATGACAACAATTCACTCATATACAAATGACCAACGTATTCTAGATTTCCCGCACTCTGATCCTCGTCGCGCTCGTGCAGGAGCAGTGTCGATGATTCCTACAACAACAGGAGCAGCAGTTGCGGTTTCTAAAGTATTACCACAGTTAAAAGGGAAATTAGATGGCTTCTCTATGCGTGTACCGACACCAAATGTTTCTTGTGTGGACTTAGTTGTCGAGTTAAAAGCAGAGGTGACGAAAGATGCTATCAATGCTGCTTTAAAAGAAGCTTCTGAAAATGAGCTGAAAGATATTTTAGGCTACAATGAGTTACCGCTCGTATCAATTGACTACAATGGCAACCATAATTCTTCAACTGTAGATGGTCTTTCTACGATGGTATTAGAAAATAGCATGGTAAAAGTTCTTGCGTGGTATGATAACGAAATTGGTTACTCTACTCGCTTAATGGACTTAGCTTTATATATGGCACAACAAGGTTTAAATCATAAATAAGTGTCATAATTCGTGATTTGAAGTAAAAAGTGTGACATAATACCGCTTTTTACGCATAAAAAGTATAGCCTTTATAATATCTAAAAGATATAATATACAAGGGTAATGGGAGTAGGGGACGTTTACCCTTACTCCTTTTTTGATAAAAAAATAATACAGTTTTTTAAAAGACATATAACGTGACTTTTGCTACTATTTAGTAAAAGTATTTTCACAAATAAAGGCATCGGTGGAAATTGTGTAGAACCAAGATGGGGGAAGCACATAACAGACTCGAGCCAAAAAAACTTTGAAGGGGGTTTCTTCATGTTAAATAAAAAGACAATGAAAGATATTGATGTAAAAGGCAAGCGGGTATTCGTACGTGTAGATTTTAATGTACCAATGGCTGATGGCGCAATTACAGATGAAACGCGTATTCGGGCAGCTATTCCTACAATCGAGTACTTAGTAGAACAGGGGGCTAAAGTAATTTTAGCGTCCCATTTAGGTCGTCCAAAAGGTGAAGTCAACGAAGGTATGCGTTTAACAGCAGTGGGTATTCGCTTAGCTGAATTGATGGGCAAATCGGTGACAAAATTGGATGAGTCAATTGGTGAAGTTGTAGAAGCAGCAGTTGCGAATATGCAAGACGGCGATATCGTACTACTTGAAAACGTGCGCTTCCATGCTGGTGAAGAGAAAAATGATCCTGCACTTGCCGCACAATTTGCAAGTATAGCGGATATTTATGTCAATGATGCCTTTGGAGCAGCACACCGGGCACACGCGTCAACTGAAGGAATTGCGAAGCATATACCTGCTGTATCCGGCTTCTTAATGCAAAAAGAGCTAGATGTTCTTGGTAAAGCTTTATCTAATCCAGAACGTCCGTTTACAGCGATTATTGGTGGTGCCAAAGTAAAAGATAAAATCGGTGTGATCGAAAGCTTATTAGAAAAGGTAGATCACTTAATTATCGGTGGTGGACTATCATTTACTTTCATTAAAGCACAGGGGTACGATGTTGGTAATTCATTATTAGAAGAAGATAAAATTGAGTTAGCAAAATCTTTCATTGAAAAAGCAAACGCAAAAGGCGTGCAACTACATATGCCAATTGATGCTGTTGTAGCAAACGAATTTTCAAAAGATGCTGACACGAAGATCGTAGATGTAAATGCGATTCCATCAGATTGGATGGGTCTAGATATCGGACCAAAAACAGCTGAAAAATATGCTGAGGTTATAAAAAATTCTAAGTTAATCATCTGGAATGGCCCAATGGGTGTCTTTGAAATGGATAAATTCGCTAATGGTACAAAAACTGTTGCACAGGCAATGGCAACAACAAATGGCTATACAGTGATCGGTGGTGGTGATTCTGCTGCGGCTGTGGAAAAGTTCGAAGTAGCGAACAATATGGATCACATCTCAACAGGTGGCGGTGCTTCACTTGAATTAATGGAAGGTAAAGAACTACCTGGTATTGTAGCGTTAAATGATAAGTAGAAGGTTAAGCGGTGGATTTCAAATAAACTTCATACCTACCCGTTAGTTCGGGAAAAATAAAAGATAGGGGACACCAACGATGCGTAAACCAATTATTGCAGGAAACTGGAAAATGTATAAGACATTTGATGAGGCGATACAGTTTGTCGATGCCGTACAGGACAAACTCCCTTCAAATGACAAAGTAGATGCTGTTATTTGCGCACCGGCGCTATTCTTGCCAACACTTGTACAGGTAGCTAGCGAATCTGAGCTAGCCATTGGTGCACAAACGATGCATGACGCAAATGAGGGTGCTTTTACCGGAGAAATTAGCCCAGCACAACTTGCGAGTGTTGAAGTAGACTATGTGATCTTAGGACATTCTGAACGACGTGAATATTATAATGAAACTGATGAAGCGGTAAATAAAAAGGTCGCAGCAGCTTTGGCACATAGTATTGTACCAATAATATGTTGTGGTGAAACGCTTGAGGAACGAGAAGCAGGTATTACAGAACGCAAGGTAGCTGGCCAAATTACTGCAGCACTTGCTGGTTTTTCTGCACAAGAAGTAGAGCATATGGTCATCGCCTATGAACCTATTTGGGCGATTGGCACAGGTAAAACTGCAACAGCGGACGATGCCAACCAAGTATGTGGCGCGATTCGTGCAGTTGTGAAAGAACTTTATGATGGTGAAACAGCAGAGGCTGTGCGCATTCAATACGGCGGTAGCGTGAAACCAGACAATATTAAAGAATTATTAACGAAAGAACATATCGATGGTGCACTAGTTGGTGGCGCGAGCTTACAACCAGATTCATATTTGAAATTATTGGAGGCGGCAGCAAATGCCTAAAAAGCCAGTAGCATTAATTATTTTAGATGGCTTTGCATTTCGTGATGAAACATTCGGAAATGCAGTAGCGCAAGCAAAAAAACCAAATTTTGATCGTTATTGGAATCAGTTCCCACATTCAACATTAACTGCGTCTGGTGAAGCTGTAGGGTTACCAGACGGACAAATGGGGAATTCTGAGGTTGGACACTTAAATATCGGTGCTGGCCGTATTGTGTACCAAAGCTTAACACGTCTAAATAAATCAATTCGTGAGGGCGACTTCTTTACAAACCAAGCTTTTTTAGATGCGATAGCACATGCCAAAGCACATAACTCGAAGCTACATCTCATGGGCTTACTATCAGATGGTGGTGTGCATAGCCATTATCAGCATTTGTTTGCCTTATTGAAATTGGCGAAAGAGCAAGGGTTAGCGGATGTATTTGTTCATGGTTTCTTAGATGGTCGTGATGTTGGTCCAACAACAGCCATTGCCTATATTGAAGAAACGGAAAAACAAATGGCTGACATCGGCATTGGTCAATTTGCCTCGATTCATGGACGTTACTATGCCATGGATCGTGACAAACGCTGGGATCGTGTAGCACTCACTTACAACGTATTAGTTGATGGAGTCGGTCAATCAGCAGAAAGTGCAAAAGGGGGCATAACTGAATCGTATGAACGCGAGGTAACAGATGAATTTGTAATACCTTTTAGTGTTCAAGAGCATGGAGAAGCGGTGGCGACAATTGGTGATAATGACGCTGTGATTTTCTTCAATTTCCGTCCGGATCGAGCGATTCAACTATCTAAAGTGTTTACGAATAGTGATTTCAATGGCTTGGCCTTATCGGCAAACCATCCTAAAAATTTAAAATTCGTATCTTTCACGCATTATAGTGATGAAGTGAATGCACAAGTTGCCTATGAAAATGACAACTTAAAAAATACGGTTGGTGAAGTGCTAGCCTCTAATGGCAAAACCCAGCTTCGTATTGCAGAAACAGAAAAGTATCCACATGTTACATTCTTTATGAGTGGTGGACGTGAGGACAAATTTGCTGGTGAAGAGCGTATTTTAATTGCTTCTCCCAAAGTAGCGACATACGATTTAAAACCTGAAATGAGTGCTTATGAAGTAACAGAAGCATTGCTTGCAGAGATTGCTGCTGAAAAATTTGATGGTATTTTATTAAATTTTGCGAACCCAGATATGGTTGGGCATAGTGGGATGTTAGAACCAACAATTAAAGCAATCGAAGCAGTAGATGAATGTCTAGGTAAAGTAGTAGATGCCCTACTTGCAAAAGGTGGCGCAGCTATTATTACAGCTGACCATGGTAATTCGGATGAAGTGATGACTTTAGAAGGACAGCCAATGACAGCTCATACAACAAACCCTGTTCCAGTGATTGTGACAAAATCAAATATAATGTTAAGAAATGGTGGTATTTTAGCCGATTTGGCGCCTACCATGTTAGAATTATTAGAGGTGTCACAACCTATTGAAATGACAGGTCAATCATTAATTAAAAAAGAGGAGAATTAATTATGCCATTTATTACACAGATTTATGCGCGCGAAGTTTTAGACTCACGTGGGAACCCAACAGTAGAAGTAGAAGTATTTACGGAATCAGGCGCTTTTGGCCGTGCGATCGTGCCATCTGGTGCATCTACAGGTGAATACGAAGCAGTAGAATTACGCGACGGTGACAAATCACGTTACCTAGGCAAAGGTGTATTAAAAGCAGTTGAAAATGTAAATACAATAATTGCAGAAGAATTAGAAGGTAACTTCTCTGTTCTTGACCAAGTTGTCATCGACAAAGCTTTAATCGAGCTTGATGGCACAGAAAACAAAGGAAAGCTAGGCGCTAATGCAATTTTAGGCGTATCAATGGCAGTGGCACATGCTGCGGCAGATTATTTAGATGTACCTCTTTATCAATATCTTGGCGGTTTCAACTCAAAACAATTACCAGTCCCTATGATGAACATCATAAATGGAGGTGCTCACGCTGACAACAACGTAGATATTCAAGAATTCATGGTAATGCCTGTAGGGGCTGAAAGTTTCCGTCATGCACTACGCATGGGCGCTGAAATTTTCCATAACTTAAAAGCCGTATTAAAAGACAAAGGCTACAATACAGCTGTCGGTGATGAAGGCGGTTTTGCACCAAACCTTGGTTCAAACGAGGAAGCAATTACAGTAATTATTGAAGCAATCGAAAAAGCTGGCTATAAAGCAGGTGAAGAAGTGAAACTTGCAATGGATGTTGCTTCATCTGAGTTATTCAACAAAGAAGATGGCAAATACCACTTAGATGGTGAAGGCGTTGTGAAAACTTCTGAGGAAATGGTTGATTGGTACGATGAGTTGACTGCTAAGTATCCAATTATCTCTATCGAAGACGGCTTAGACGAAAATGACTGGGCTGGTCATAAGTTATTAACAGATCGTATTGGTTCTCGCGTACAATTAGTAGGTGATGATCTATTCGTAACAAATACACAAAAATTAGCTGCTGGTATTGAGCAAGGCGTAGGAAATGCTATCCTTATTAAAGTGAACCAAATCGGTACTTTAACAGAAACATTTGAAGCAATTGAAATGGCGAAACGTGCTGGCTATACAGCTGTTATTTCTCACCGTTCAGGTGAATCAGAAGATGCTACGATTGCTGATATCGCTGTAGCAACAAACGCAGGTCAAATTAAAACAGGTGCTCCATCACGTACAGACCGTGTTGCGAAATATAACCAACTACTTCGCATCGAAGATCAACTTGGTTCAACAGCAGAGTATCTTGGATTAAATTCTTTCTATAATTTAAAATGATTGTCATTGATGTTTAATTGCTTGATACATTTCGAATGTCGAGCAGTTCACTCAAATAAATTGCCTCAGAAGTATATGAATGCTTTTGAGGCAATTTTTTTAGGTAGCAGTGCTTATTTTTGTTATTTAAAATAAATTGTATAACTGTTATGGAGGAAAAAAATTGAAGTTTTCCAACTTCATATAGGCTATAATTGAAACAAATAAGGAGGAATAGTATGGGCGTATTGCAATCATTAGTTGAGACTTTACCGGTTTTTCATGAAGTATTTAATAACGACATTGCCATTACATTAAATGATAAAGACACAAGGAAAGTACTATTTATAACAGATGGTACAAAGGTAAAAACACAGTTGAAGGTTGGCTCTATCGCTGAGAATACACCAGATTTTCAGCAAGTGGTGAAAGGGAAAATTATTAAACGTAGTATTCCAACAGAACATTTTGGTATTCCAATAAATAGTGAAATCTATCCTGTACGTGAAAATGGTGCAGTTGTAGGGGTATTAAGCTTGCTCTTTCCGATAGAGGCACAGGGTAAAGTGGAAGCTTTTATGGAAAGCCTGCAATCTATTATTCAAGAATTACAGTCGAAAATACATACTATCGCAGCACATTCTGAAGAATTATCAGCAACGAGTGAATCGATTGCTGAGAAATCTCGCCATGCGTTAGAGAACTCGTCTCGCTCTAATGAGGTGACGGACTTCATCAAAACGATTTCCAAGCAAACAAATTTACTAGGCTTAAATGCATCTATTGAGGCAGCACGTGCAGGACAATATGGTGCTGGATTTAATATTGTGGCACAAGAAGTACGTAAACTTTCGAGTGAAACGTCCACTGCGACAGAACAGATTGAAACATCCCTTAAAACAATTACAAGTAATATACAAGCCCTTATGGAAAGTGTCGGGCATATAGAAGCTGCCTCGAACGAACAAGCAGAGCTCGTGCAACAGTTTAGCGATGCTATCGAAAAGCTCAGTGATGTCAGTGGACAAATGGCGCATTATGTGAAGGAAGTATTGCGTTAGACATCTTTTAAATATTGTAGTTAAAGGGTCAGCCCTGAGTGATAAATACGATCACTTAGGACTGACCCTGTTTGTTTTTAAGATTGTTCCCAATATTTATCGAGTTCCTGGTCTAGGTATACCCAGCCCTTCCACGCAATATGAATCGTATCCATAATAAAATATGGATCATACTCGTGGTCAGAAAAATCGACATACGGCACATCTGCAGCTGTTAATACTTGCTCCATCTTTTTGTAATACTCCTGACGACGATCTTGTGGATAGTGTCCGTAATCATACCAGCGACCATTAACTGGAATAGACACGAATAGAGGCTTTGCACCTGCATCCTTCAACACATCAATGACTAACTGAAAATCCTTATATTCAGGTGATTCAGTATAGTTTTCATGTTTACGGAAGCCCTCTAACTTTTTAAGGTTAGAATTTTCCAGTCGCTTGTAAAACTTATTTTCAATCATTAATTCATTTGAGACACGTTTTTCTCCGTAGGCCTCTGCATGTTGTAGTTGCTGTTCAAATGTTTGATTAGTAATAAGCTTGTCATTACTTTTTAAATTATGAGACTTATGAGGGAAAAGAGAGTAATATAAATCCTTTTTCTCTAGTAATGCTTTATGCACATGACCTGCCATCATAGCAAAACGCCCCATAATTGGATTTTCCTTACCATCAGACATTTTATATTGATACATAGTTTGTAAGAGATGGTCACGCTTTACCGTATCGAATTGCAGTAGACGTTCCATCGCATCATTTCGAAGTGTGGCATCGATTTCCTTATTAAATGCTAAATCATAGGCATGTAACATGGAATAGTTGGGCGAGAAATGAAGCTCTCCCATGCCTTTTTCTGTGAACCATTGTGGCGAAATGATAAAGACAATTTTTTTATCTTTTAAATTTTTCTCTTGTGCAGCAAAATTTAAAAAGTGTGTTATGGATTGCATACCCCCACGTCCAATCATAAATGTCGAATAGGGGGCATCCGTAGCACGCACGTAATTATAAGGATGAAAGGGGTCAAAACGATTTAACTCCGAAGAACCGTATAATGGCATAGAATTAGACTCTTGTAACATGCGTTCCTGTAAATACATGCCTTGAAACATCAAGGGGGCCATACTGGTCTTTGCTTGTTCAACATGTGCGTCTGAAATCCATGCCTTTATCCAAGAATTCGGAAAGAAAACAAAGGCAGCAAATAGAACAAATGCTACTAAAAGTGCTAAAAAACCTTTTTTAATCATTGTCTTTCAGCTAATTTCGCAGCAATACGATTAGGCGTGTTCCATTCCTCACGATTAAAATCTGTGATTGGCACTGAGATATCAAAGCGAGTTTCAATTTCTACTAATAGATTGATGGTACCAAAAGAATCAAGAAGCCCTTCTTCAAATAAATCGATGTCCGTGTTTTCTAACACTATATCATCCTCACATAAGTCTACGAGCATTTCTAGTATTTGTTGTTTTTCCATTTTAATCATTCTCCTTTAGTGTTTAAAATAATTGACCTGAAAAAATATAGAAACCAAAACAAACCGCATTAAAGGTGATAAATATGCCTATTGCATGTGTCCATTTATTTTTTGGCCAGCGTTTATGTTTTTTGTTCCAGCGTTCAAATTTATCGAAGCTGATAATTAGCATGGCATGATACAGTCCGTACACGACATAGTGCCATTCGAGTCCATGCCAAATACCCATTAAAAAGAACAGTAAAAAGAAGCCAAGATACGAAACAGTGTACTTGTTTTTAATCCATTTTTTTTTCGTCATCCATAGCACAAACCGCATATAGACATAATCTCTAAACCAGAAGGAAAGGCTCATATGCCAGCGATTCCAAAAATCTTTAATATTACGACTTGTAAACGGTCGGTTAAAGTTAATCGGTGTTTGAATGCCCATAATGCGACTAACACCAACAGCAAATGCACTGTAACCCGCAAAATCGAAAAATAAATAAAAGCTGTACATATACATATACGCTATATGTCCTTGAAAAGGTGTCAAATAGTTATACGTATGGTTAGGTAAATAAATAAGCGTATAATTATAAATAAGGTAAGCTAAAATAAATTTATATAAAAAACCTACAAATATATAGTTAATGCCACTGAACAGTAGCTTTTGATAGTCATTAGCAGAGGGCACTGTTTGCATATCTTTATAAAAGCGGCGCCAGCGATCGATTGGACCGGAGGATACTGTTGGAAAGAACAATAAGAAGTATGCAAGTTCTATCACAGAAATTTTATCTTTTATCAGGCCATCGCGTGTTTCTAAAATCATTTGTACAGATTTAAAGGTAATGTAGGACACGCCAAGAAAACCAAATAAATGATGTAGCCCTAGAATTGGTAGTACCTTCACAAGTACCAGTGGAAAAATAGCAAGTACTACGGCTATGACAAATACCATAGTGCTGTTTTTTTGCAACCGATATTTTTGGTAACTAATAATCAGTACTAATTGGAATAAGGTGAAAAGTACAAGTGAAACAGTACCGTTGACTGAATGACCGAAAATAATGGCTAAAATAACTATTGAAATAAAAATATTATAGCGCTTGGCCGTTTTCCCGCTTAGTCCTAATAGAATAGTAGGTATCAATAAAATACTAATTATGATGAAAAAAGTGATATTTCCATAAGGCGTCATACTTTCTCCATAACCGCCAATCCTTTACGATCAACCTTACCATTTGTATTTAAAGGTAATGAGTCGATGTATATGAATTTTTTTGGAATCATGTAAGAAGGTAATCGATCCGATAATAAAGATTTAAGCTGTTTCGTCATCTGAAATGCCGAATCTAAAAGCTGGTCACGAAGAACAATATAAGCACTTAGCGATACAATGTCATCCCCTTTTATCACAGGAACAACGACACAGCCATTTACAGGCGATAAATCGCCAATCTGTTTTTCAATTTCTTCAATTTCTAATCGATAGCCATGCAATTTCACCTGGAAATCCGTTCGGCCTGCAAAGAATAAGTAACCATCCTTTTCATAGCCAATATCCCCTGTTTTATAAACACGAGAGCCCTCTACTGAAGGAAATGCCTTTGACGTTAAATCTGGTGCTCCAAGATAGCCTGCACTTACAGTTGGCCCAGAGATGATAATCTCACCATTTTCGTGTAGAGATAGATTAGGCTCAGTCATAGAAGCAATCGGTAACTGTTCAAATCGTTGCAAAAGTTCTTTAGTTACTTCAACGTATGAAACGGCAACTGTTGTTTCAGTCGGTCCATATAAATTGAAGATAGAAGCTTGTGGGAAGCGAAGCATTAATTCTTTTACGACTTTTTTAGGCAAAATCTCGCCACAGAACAAGAAAGTATTTAACGCGGGCATTAATCCCTGATGCCAATCCTTATTCATCAAACACATTTTGGCAAAGGACGGGGTAGAAGTCCACACACCTATACCTGAGCCTGCTAAATCATCGAATAATGACTTTGGATTCGAAATTTGTTCGTGCGTGATGGCGTAAAGCGTGTGTCCCCCAACTAGTGAAGGATACAAATCCATCACAGACAGATCAAAGGAGTAAGGTGCTTGATTTAGAAATACACCTGATTGCTGGATAGGGAAGTGCTCATTCATCCAAGCTACAAAATGAGCTAAATTATTTGCCGTAATTTGGACACCTTTTGGCTTCCCAGTAGAGCCTGATGTGTAGATGATGTAATGAATCTCTTGATCTTTTACCCAAGTGGTAGGCTGAATTGTCGTGTTTGTTTTTTGTGTCATACAGTCGCTTACTGCTACTACGGGAATGGATAGGGGCGTAGTTAATTCCTCTGTCGTAAGTAACAGGCAAGCTTCTGATGCTTCTATAATGACTTGAAGGCGCTCCGCTGGTGTAGAAGAATCGACGGGTACATAAGGATGCCCTGATTTAACGGTGCCTAAAAAAGCAACAAGCTGTAAAGGGGACATATGTCCGTAAACAATAATAGGCTGTTGTCTTGTTAACTTTAGTGCCATTAAATGATGTGCTAAACAATCCGAGTAATCCCAAAGTTCACCATATGTTATTGACTCATTATTGGTTTCGTAAGCTGGATGATTAGGATTTTGTAGGGCCGCATCTCGAATAGCGGCTATTACACTTAACATATTAAAATCTCCTTTTTCTAAAATTCCGTATATATAAATGGCCCGGCGTTCATATCATGGAAGCCATGAATTAAAAATAGTAATACCAAGACGATGAAATAAAACAGTGTCAAACCTATAAAACGTAGATGCTCATTTTTTTTGATGGATTGCATCTATCCACCTCCAATTTTTAAAAAATGTAAGTAATAACAACTTGTGTAAATATACTAGATTACGAGTTATTATTTCAAGTTATTTTTGTATATTTATTTTTTAACACTGTTTTGACGGTATGTGTAGAAAAATGTTGCTAATTCATAGCGAATTCATAAAATAATAAGATTAAATTAAGATTAAATTAAGATTCATTGGAAGTAGATTGATATGAAGGGGAATGAGGGAATTTTTTTGAGTAAATGTTGTGAATCAGTTTATACGAAAATCGTTCAAAGAACAATAAGGTAAGGAAGAAAGAATGCGATATCATAAGTTGATTAACGCAACTTATGATATCGCATGATTTTTTATTTTTTTCAGCCTGAACGGTCAGTAAAAGGTCCATCGTGGTCGATGAACTGACCGTAAAGCCCGATTGGGTTCAACTAACAATCCGTGGGATAGAACACCCACGGAAAGAAGTTTCACTTTATCCCGCTAAACGGTCAGTAAGACTTCCCGTATGGTAAATGAACTGACCATAAAGCCCGATTGGGTTCAGCTAACAATCCGTGAAGCACGGAAAGAAGTTTCACTTACTCCCGCTAAACGGTCAGTAAGACTTCCCGTATGGTAAATGAACTGACCGTAAAGCTCGATTGGGTTCAGCTAACAATCCGTGAAGCACGGAAAGAAGTTTCACTTACTCCCGCTAAACGGTCAGTAAGACTTCCTACATGGTAAATGAACTGACCGTAAAGCCCGATTGGTTCAACTAACAATCCGTGAAGCACGGATAGGAGTTTCACTTACTCCCGCTAAACGGTCAGTAAGACTTCCCGTATGGTTAATGAACTGACCGTAAAGCCCGATTGGTTCAACTAACAATCCGTAGGAAAGAGCACCCACGGATTGGAGTTTCACTTTATCCCGCTAAACGGTCAGTAAGACTAAATGAACTGACCGTAAAGCCCGATTGGTTCAACTAACAATCCGTGGGAAAGAGCACCCACGGATTGGAGTTTCATTTTAGCGTATTTAATACTTTTTGTGAAATGTAGAATTCTGAGCCATTGTAAACATGGATTGTATCAAAAGTTTGCGTTTTTGAAGTTACTTCGCCATTCGTTGAAATTTGATCATAAATCACTATATTCTTGTTCACTGGAATGGTTACGGTCATGTCGTCTTTTTTAGCAATGAATTTTGGGTTCTCCTTATCAGTTAGGTCAATTTTTGTTGTAAAACCTTTTGCTGTTAATTCTTTCGTTGCAGGTTTATATAAATTGTCCGTAAGCTTAGCTAAATCAAAGTCCATAAACTGAGCCATTGCATGAGCTAAATCAGTATTTTCTACTAGGCCAGTCACTTTTGATGGACCGAATGAGTATAAGAATACATCTTCGCCCGTATGGCCACCCGTTGTAAAGCCGATATTTGCACGGTTAGCGAGCATTTTTACCATTTCACTGCTCAAGTCTTTTGCTGTGTTTAACGTGGAAAGTTCGTCCTCTGTTAAATTATCTAAACCGTATAATGCAGCTACTTCAATTAGATTTGATTTGTCTTCTTTTAATTGACTAAGCGCACCTTCAATTGTCATCGTTGCTTTTTTCAATGGGTCGATATAGGCAGAGACAGGGATGCTTGAATACGTACTTGTTGTATTGGCATTTCCCATCGTAATTCCGCTATTACCGTGGTCTGTTACGGCGATAACCATTGTGTTACCATCTTCTTTAGCAAAGTCAATTGCTTCTTTCACAGCATCATCGAACGATAAAATATCACTAATCATACCAATTGTATCGTTGGCATGTGCTGCCCAGTCTACCTTACTACCTTCCACAAATAAGAAGAAGCCGTCTTCATCTTTTTTGAGCGTATCAATGGCTTTGTTTGTCATTTCAGCAAGAGTTGGTTCTGAGGCTCTCGTTTTCGCACGGTCTAAATCATAGGCAAGTGCACTAGGTGCAAAGCTGCCCCAAATTTTAGCTGATTGACTATTTAGTAGCTCATCGCGTGTTTTAACAATTTCGTAATTCTTCTCTTGTAAGACATTCACTAAATTTTCGCCATCTTTACGAGCATTCTTCGTCGTCCCTGGTGAGAGCGATTCTAAACCGCCGCCTAATACGACATCTATGTTTTGATAAACTTGTTGCTCTGCTATTTCACCATATTGACTTCTATTGTTAACATGAGCAGAAAAGCCTGCTGGTGTGGCATGTTGAATTTCAGACGTGGAAATTAATCCAGTTGATTTACCCTGTTGCTTTGCCCCTTCTAAAACATTGGCTACAGGTTTAAAGCCGTCTTCTTGTGCAATCTGTTCTAGTCCTGGAGAGTTAATGACAGATGGTAAAACACCGACATATTTATCATTAGATTTATGGCCAGTTGCTAACGCCGTTGCAGCAGGAGCTGAGTCCGTGATAGCTGATTCAGCAGAGTACGTACGCATAGCACCCGTTAAAATTTCGTCCATTGCCAGGGCTTCACCTTTATACCAACGGGAAAGAGTGATGGCATTATTACTACTACCATCCATCACCAACATAATAACATTAGTTGGTTTCTTCACCTCTGCTGCTTGTACTGCTGGTTGCGTCATGCTAAGCGATGATAAGGTAATAGCACTTGCTAAAAACAATGAGCTCCATTTTTTTGAGTATTTCATGATTTTCCTCCTTTTAGGTGAATTCGTTACTAATTGTAAAGGAGTAATGTGAAGAGGAAATGATAGATTTGTTAATAGATTATGGTAATTTTGTTAAAGTGCGTATAGCTCATAACTAATACCTAATAAAAGAGTTCTTATTTAAGTACTTCTTCCATAATCTCACCGTCTATTGTTTCATAGTAAAGTACATCATTTTCCAAATTAAGATTAAGTACTTCCTGCTCGAGCAAAACTTCTTCACTGCCATCACTCGAAAGAATTTTTGTTAAGTAACCAGCATTATCATAATCACTACAATATATAGCATCGTGATGGACAGCTAAATAGTAGCACGATGTTTCTGTAATTTGCTTATTAACATTTGTTGCTAAATCATACTTATATACTTTGCCATCCTGAATGCTGTTATAGTAAATCGCGTTATTGGCTGTATCTGCATACCACATATTATGCATAATAGCATAGGCATCGCTTGTGGCAGCATGGTAGTTTTCTGTTTGCCAAAGATGATCTTGGCTTAGTTTTTCATCATTTAATAAAAAGTATTCGTAGGAAATTGCATACGGTTCACTGGCGTCGATGTCATTCCATGTTGTATCGATATGGTACCAATCGCCATCGACGTTCACTAAATTCCAGGCATGCAATTCGTCGTTACTATAGCCATATACGTAGTCAGCATCAAGACCAGCTGCCAAAAATAAACGATAGGCTAATAATGCGTAAGCTTGACAAACGGCAGTACCATCTTGAATAAGCTCATAAACGGTTTGACCTTCTGTAGCGCCTTGTTCTGTGTAAGTGGCTAGTAAAACAACGTGGTCATTTACGGCCTTCGCTCGTTCGAAATCATTCATATCATTTGAAATGTATGTATTCACAAAGTTTTTTACATAGGCATCGATATGCCCTTCTTTTTTAGCATCTGTTAAATAGGTAATATTTAATTTAACTGGGTACTCTTTATCTTCTTCCCAATATGTCCACTGATAGTCAAGGAAATAACCTGCTGTATAAGGGTTAACATGGGACAGTAAATTCGCCAGATCATTGAGTTGCTGCTCAAAGTCTTCACCCCGCAGTTTACCTGTATACGTCACTTCGAAGTCTTTCTCTAATTTTGCAATATGTTTTTCTATTTTTTTGATGAATTGGAGCAGTGCGGGGTCTTCGTCAAACAATGTGGTAGAAAAAAGATCATTGGTTGATATTTTAGAGGATAAAGCCTTACTTTCCGGGTGCTTTAGTTCTCCAGCAGATTCAGCAGTATCTTGGGAATCTTGGGATTCTTCAAGCGCCACCTCTTCTTCCGTTAGTGTTGTATCAATCTCACCTGCACAAGCCCCAAGTAAGCTTACTAGCCAAAGGAAAAGAACAAGCGGTATTTTTTTCTTCATACATAACCCTCCCGTTTTTAGATTTCAATACATTATATTCCGCAAAAATAGAAAGGTAATGCCATTTTAAAAGAAATCTACTAATAATAGACAAATATTGTGATTTTGTGATCTTCGATTGTCATGGTACCCTTTTTTTGTTATAATGTAGTGTGTTGTGATGTTTCAAAGTTCGGGAGGTGCAGTAGATGCATACAGTAGTATTAGTATCATTAGTTGTCGTATCATTAGCATTGGTTGTTGTTGTATTACTTCAATCAAGTAAAAGTGCAGGCTTGTCAGGTGCCATCTCGGGTGGAGCTGAACAACTATTTGGAAAACAAAAAGCACGTGGTATGGATTTAATTCTTCACCGCGCAACAATTGTGTTAGCAGTATTATTTTTTATTTTAGCAATCGCTATTACAAAAATCTAATAGTTGAAGATGTATCGCCTAACCACGCATGGTTGGGCGTTTTCTTTTATAGTCATTCAGAATAAGACGCCAAGTTGGTTGGCGAGTGGGTGTACATAAATTTATTGAGTGAAGATGACACTCCAGGGATGTCATGGGTTTTGAAAAGCGTTAGTTGAGCTGGCACAAATTCAAAATTCGGACGTATAACGTCAAGGCGTAATGGATTGTGGGTATAATAGACATAGATGTTTAATGATGAAGGAGAGCTTGCAATGAATAAATCACTATCACAGCCTTTTTTCTTTCAGGCAGGACCTCGTGCGGTACTATTATTGCATGGATTTACGGGTAGCTCTGCAGATGTGCGTATGCTAGGAAGATTTTTAGAGAAAAAAGGGTATACTACATTAGCACCTCATTATAAAGGTCACGGTGTGGAACCTGAAGAACTAATCACAACAGGCCCAGCGGACTGGTGGCAGGATGTTGTAGCGGCCTACCAACAATTACAGGAAGCGGGTTATCGAGAAATTGCCGTAGCAGGACTTTCACTAGGCGGTGTTATGGCTTTAAATGTTGCCTTAAATAATCCTGTAAAGGGCATCATTACGATGTGTGCACCTATGACAATGCGGACTACCGATGTTATGTTTGAAGGTGTATTAAAATATGCAAAAGACTATAAAAAATTTGAAGGAAAAAATGAAGCACAAATTGATACTGAAATTTCTGTCATTGCAGAGCAAGGCATGCCTTCTTTGCAAGATTTACGTGACTTTATCTCACAGACACGTAAGGAAATCGATATGATTTATGCGCCAATTTTTGTCATTCAGGCTACTAATGATGAGGTAATTGAGACAGAATCTGCCAACATTATATATAATCAAACTGAGTCACTTGAAAAACACATCAAGTGGTATGAAAACTCAAAGCATGTTATTACACTAGATCAGGAAAAAGATCAATTACATGAGGATATTTTGCGTTTTTTAGAAAGCTTAAATTGGGCACACTAAAATGTATAGTTAGGATTTTCACAAGAAGGAGGGAATATGTATGACAGAACATAAAGATTCACTACAAAGTCGTTTACTCGATTTTTTCGGTGAAGAAGAATATAAGCCATTAACAGTGGGTGAAATCGAGGACAAATTTGGCTTTGAGGATGCTGAAGAATTTAAAGAACTCGTCAAAACGCTCGTGCGTATGGAGGGACAAGGTTTGGTAGTCCGCTCTCGTTCCAATCGTTATGGCCTACCAGAGCGTATGAATTTAATGCGTGGTAAATTTATCGGACATGCAAAGGGCTTTGGCTTTGTTGCACCTGATATTGAGGGAATGGATGATGTGTTCATTCCACCGCACGAAGTAAATGGTGCCATCAATGGTGATACGGTGCTTATTCGTGTTTTAAAGGAATCATTCGGTGATCGCCGTGAAGGGACAATTACGAAGGTAGTGGAACGAGGACAAACGAAATTTGTTGGAACATTCCAAGCAAATCGAGGTTTTGGCTTCGTGGTGTTAGATGATAAAAAACTGCCAATGGATATTTTCATTGCAAAGGGCGATACATTAGGAGCTGTTGATGGACATAAGGTTGTTGTGGAAATAGCAACATGGCCAGAAGACTTAAAATCAGCAACAGGCTACATTACAAAAATTTTAGGGCACAAAAATGACCCAGGTGTGGACATCTTGTCGATTTTATATAAACATGACATTCCACCTGAATTCCCAGATGAAGTTATTACGGCTGCGCAAAGAGTGCCAGATGAAATTTCACAAGCAGATTTAGAAGGTCGCCGTGATTTACGTCATGAAACGATTGTCACAATTGACGGAGCAGATGCAAAAGATTTAGATGATGCTGTGACAGTAACGAAAAATGTGGATGGTACTTACAAACTTGGTGTACATATTGCAGATGTTAGCTATTATGTAACACAAGGTTCAGTGCTAGATATTGAAGCCTATGATCGTGCAACAAGTGTCTATTTAACAGACCGCGTTATTCCGATGATTCCTCATCGATTATCAAATGGTATTTGTTCATTAAATCCACAAGTAGATCGTCTAACGTTGTCCTGTGAAATGATTATTGATGGGAATGGTAATGTTATTTCACATGAAATTTTCCAAAGTGTTATTAAAACAACGGAACGTATGACCTACACAGACGTCTACAAGATATTAGAGGAACAGGATGAAGCACTGATTGCTCGTTATGAGCCGCTTGTACCAATGTTTAAAAACATGGCTGAGCTTTCTAAAATTTTACGCCGTAAACGTGAAATGCGCGGTGCCATCGACTTTGACTTTAAGGAGTCCAAGGTAATCGTCGATGAAGATGGTTGGCCAGTTGATATCGAGTTGCGTGAGCGTACTGTAGCAGAGAAATTAATCGAAGACTTCATGCTAGCAGCCAACGAAACAGTTGCTGAACATTTCCACTGGATGAATGTCCCATTCCTATACCGTATACACGAAGATCCAAAACCAGAAAAACTACAACGTTTCTTTGAATTTGTGACAAACTTCGGTATTTTAATTAAAGGTACAGGAAATACAGTGCATCCAAAGGCATTACAAGATGTCTTAACGGCAATTGAAGGCATGCCAGAGGAGCCTGTTATTTCTACAATGCTCCTACGTTCGATGCAACAGGCAAAATACTATCCTGAAAGTATAGGTCACTTTGGTCTATCGACAGATTTCTATACGCATTTCACGTCGCCGATTCGTCGTTATCCAGACTTAGTGGTACATCGCTTAATTCGTACGTATTTAATTAATAAAGATACGTCAAGAGAGACAGTAGCCCAGTGGAGCATGGCTATGGATGAAATTGCCGATCATACTTCGGAGCGTGAACGTCGTGCTGTTGATGCAGAACGCGATACAGATGCATTGAAGAAAGCACAATATATGTCCGATAAAATTGGTGAAGAGTTTGAGGGCATTGTTTCTTCCATTACGAATTTTGGGATGTTCATTGAGCTACCAAACACCATTGAAGGTCTGGTGCATATCAGCAATATGACCGATGATTATTACCGTTTCGATGATCGTCAAATGATCATGATCGGTGAACGTACAAACCGTCAATTCCGCATTGGAGATGAAGTAACAGTACGAGTTGCGAATGTCATCGTTGAGGAATCATCGATTGACTTCGAAATTGTAGGAATGGTTACGTCTTATGGACGTACGCGTAAAACAATGCCGACTGTCATTCATGCACGTAAAAACTATAACGATAATAAAGATGGCCGCAGTAGCCGCAAGGGTCGTCGTGAGGATGATAAATCAGGGCGTGGGGATTCTTCAAAACGTGGAGACTCAAGTAAACGCGGCGATTCTTCGAAACGCAGCGACTCCTCGAAATCTGGAGAGCGACGTGAAAGTGACCGCGATCCACGTGGTCGTCGCAAAGATGGCTCAAGCCCAGGTCCTAAAAAAGGCGTAAAACAAAAACAAAAGTTCTACGAAGGCATCGCCAAAAAAGGCAAAAAGAAAAAATCAAAACGATGATTAGATAAGGTGAAGAGCCCCAGGGTATTGGGTGGGTGCTCGAAGCTAGATAAAATAATCGAGGGCGAAAGTGCTCGCATTTGTCACTTTCGCTTGTGTAATTATAATCCTGAGTGGGCAGGTGTCATCCTGCTCCACCTTTGAATAGAGGGTGAATCGTATGGCAAAAGGTGCTGGAAAAGTATTAGCACAAAACAAAAAGGCAGGGCATGACTACTTCATTGAAGAGACGATTGAAGCAGGCATGGTACTAACGGGAACAGAAATTAAATCAATTCGTGCCGGCAAAGTCCAATTAAAGGATTCCTACGTGCGTATCAGTAGTGGCGAAGCATGGATTAGCAACATGCATATCAGTCCATTTGACCAAGGGAACCGTTTCAACCACGACCCTCTGCGTTCTCGCAAGTTGCTCTTACATAAAAAGCAAATCGGCGAGTTAGTGGGTGCTGTTAAGCGCGATGGTTACACTATTGTCCCATTGAAAATGTACCTGAAGGACGGCTATGCCAAACTCCTAATTGGCGTTGGGAAAGGGAAGAAAGACTACGATAAGCGTAATGACATGCGCAAAAAAGAAGCAAAACGCGAAATAGAACGTGTTTTCAAGGCAAAAAATCAAGTTTAAGAGAATCACAGCTCACCACATTGTGTGGTGAGTTTTTTTTGTTTGGCGGATAAAAGAATGGGATATCTCATTTGCGGATAGAACGATCGAAGTGATGGATAGAAAGGTTGAAGTGGCGGATAGAAAGGTCAAAGTGACGGATAGAGAGGTTGAAGTGATGGATAGAAAGGGAAAGTGACGGATAGAACGGTCAAAGTGACGGATAGAGAGCTAGAAGTGACGGATAAAGTACCCAAACTGACGGTCACAACTTGGAAATAACCGACTTTAAGTTCTAAATAATTAAGGGTAGAAAATATAATAAAGAACGAACTAGCAGCTAGCGATTTAAGGAGGAGAAACGATATTAACGATTAAGCGGAAGTTGATGTTTGTGGAAATGGAGCATATTTATTTTGCGGAACAATGTGACGAAGTGAAAGAAAGAAAAAAGCTAGTTTGCTATACACAAACAAAGCAGCCTGAGCAAAAGCTTGAAGGCCATACGACATTGCAAATCATCTTGCAGCAAGAGGAGGACGCGTTGTTAGCTGATTTATCTAAAATGAATCGCTACATGCTCCGTCGTGCAAAAAAGGAGCCCTATCAAGTGATTGTGAAAGAAGATCCAACAGATTTAGAGCTAAAGGAATTTCAGCAATTTTACAATGCATTTGCAAAAATGAAGGATACAAACCGCGTACGGAAATTTCATATGCAGACTTTACAACTTCTTCGTGAAAAGGGTGCATTGGTTTATACAAAGTTGCAAAATAATGAAGGCGATGAACTGTGTTATCGCATTTATATTGTAGATGGTGATATGGCATTGAATTTATACACGGGTACGGCTGCCTGGATAAAAGATCGACCCGATTTAAAGCAGCAAATACGTTTTGCCAATCGTTACTTACTATGGGAAAATATCATGATGTTCCGAAACAGAGGCTTTGCGCGCTATGATTTCGGTGCATTGACTAACAAGGAAGAAATCAAAGAATTTAAGCTAGGCTTTGGTGGGCAAGAAGTGGATGTCTATTTTGGTTATCTCACCGACTCTAGGATAGGAAAGCTATTTTTACAATTGCGCAAGCTGAAATTTAAGGTAGTGAAATAATCAACCAAGGCGGCACACTTGAAGTGTCGCTTATTTTGTTCTATAATATGAATTACTGATTGCCAGATTTCATGGAAGCGTACTTTTAGCTCCCACCGTACTAGAAGAAATTCTAGCCTACTTGAAAGCTTTTCTGTTGAAAAGTTATAAAGGTTTCAAGACGCGAGTATTGTTCATGGAAATGAACGAAAATACGATGTGTATTGGAAGCCGAATCAAGGGGACGTTACGGATTCGACAGGGATGGTTCAAGCTTTGGTCGCGCGTCGGAGGTCTCGGCTCCGTCATCAACGGAAGTTATATAATAACTGGCAAACAACAAAACTTAGCTTTCGCAGCGTAAGCTCTTAAGCGCTCTGCCTATGCATCGCCCATGTGCATAACGTAGGGCCCAACTTTAGTGGGATACGGTCGGTGGTACCACCTGAGTCACCGACAAGAGATTTCCAGGTTAGCGTACAGGACGCCTGTTTGTCGGCATAATGCTACGTGAAATGCGAATAGGCAAACTACACGCGTAGAAGCTGAAGTATTGGAGTTTCTGGACGCGGGTTCGACTCCCGCCGTCTCCATAATTGAATTTTCTAGAGTTGTCTAGAGTGGTCAAAACCCTTGTATATCAAGGGTTTTTTCTATTTTTGTTGTACTGAGTTTTCTGGGCTTTTCAGCAGAAACTGGCTAAAAAACTGGTCACTTTTGGGTCAAGTTTATGAGTTTAAGTACGTCACAAACTTATTAATTGTATCGTTTTTTGCACGCTTTGATAGGTGAGTATATATGTTGAGCGTTGTTTGCACATCTGTGTGACCTAATCGTTCTTGTACTTCTTTGACACTTGCACCTGCTTCAAAAAGTAAAGAGCAATGCACATGACGAAATGAGTGAACATGTGTATAGGGCAAGCTGTAATTGTCGATGATTTTCATGAGCCATTTTCTAGGAACCGTTTGTTGCAATAAGCCGTTTTGTTCGTTTGTAAACATTAATTGGCTTTTGTCATTCGCTTTTGGAAATTTAACTTGCTGGATCTTTTTCCATTCAGATAAGATGCTGCATGTTTCATCATCAATTAAAAGCTGGCGTATCGTATCGGTTTTCGTTGATTTGATATAAAGCTTGTTATTTTTACCTCTTGAAAGAGCTTTTGTAATGAGCAGTTCCTTTGTATCGAAATTTAAATCCGCCCAGGTTAATGCAAGTGCCTCACCTTTACGAATACCTGAAAAAGCAAGCAGGTAGAAAAATGCGGTTATTTGAGCGTTACCATACTGCTTTAAGCATTGAAGAAAATCAATTAGCTGCTCTTTTGAATAGTAGTTGACCTCGGTATCTAATACAGCAGAAGCTTTGATTTTAGGTAGATCCACTAGCTTGAATGGATTTGAACTGATGTACTCACGCTTAATAGCGAAATCAATTACTTTAGAAGCGTAAGTTTTAACCATTCGAAATCTTTTTAGTTTCAAGGAACAGTCATCAACAAAGCCTTGGCAGATTGCTACACTCAATTTCTCAATTCGGTAGTGACCTAATGCAGGTAGAATATGATTCTTGAAAATTCCTAGCGTTTTGACAAAGGTGCTTTCTTCGACCGTTCTTTCGTAGTGTTGAATCCAAACATTATATAGATCCTCGTATGTTTCAGTTATAGGCTTCTTATATTCCCCTTTACTAACTTCGACTCTTAATTGAGCTAAAGTGAGACTAGCCTCTTTTTTTGTTAGAAAGCCTCGTCTAGTAACGTGAATTTGTTTGCCTGTTTGGCTATCTATTCCTAAATAAAGCTTAAACATGTAGTAGGTCTTGCCATCTTTTTTTGTATACGATTTAATAGGGTCTTTCATTAAAATGCCTCCTAGAACCATACAGGGAAACTAGGGATACAGTTAATGCTGCGATTAACTATATTGTTAGTATAGCTTATAAAAAATGGTTTCCCAATAAATAAACTACCTTTGTTTTGGGAGCATTTAGTGTTTAAAATAATGACGATAGTAAAAAGGCTATTTGTAATTAGTGGTTGAATATTTGCAAATTATTTTATTACACTACACAATTGAAACAAACGATGCATTAAGGGGGGATTATTTTGGGTACACAAAAAATAAATCTCTATGTGGATGATTTAAGAGATTGTCCGAGTGGTTTTGTTGTGGCAAGAACGTTTCAAGAAGCAATTCACTTACTTGAAAATCACGAAGTAGATATGCTTTCTCTTGACCATGATTTAGGAGAGGATCTACAAGGTAATCTATTGCCAACAGGTTATGACTTAGTAAAATATATTTGTGAAAAAGGGTTACGGGCAAACAAAATATATATTCATACGGACAACCCTGTTGGTAGAGAGAATATGTATCACACACTACGTGGAGCGAAACGGAGAGGTTTCATTGATTCAGATATTGAAATTTACCATTATCCGATTACTAAAAATAAGTACTCTGGTTAGTTAGTTGTAAAATTTTTGCTACACATTCGTTTGGAATTATTGAGTGCTTCATAGTATTTAAATAACGTTCCCAGATACTTTTGGAACGGGATTGGACTGGATTAGGTGGTGCATGTTTTAATTATTTTGGATAAACCTTCTCAAACCGAGTACAAACTGTCAGCATATCTTCCGTAAACTCCAAGTTATACTGAGGCAAAATGCGGCTAAAGAATGCCACATGTACTTCCTTCCATTCCTCATATGTACCTTCGCCTTCCGCTAGTGCAAAGTCTAATGGTACCTCGTTAAACGGATAAATATCGATGGCATAGGATTTTAAAATTGCAACTGGCTCATTGTGAATGTTCAATGCAATTTGATAATCGCCCATTTTAGGTAGTGGATTCCCCTCAATTTCATATAATGGATAGCTTAAGCATGTTGCTATTTTTATTTCATTCATTACTAAACTTGTAAGCAAATTTGCTTTCTCTCCAAATTGTAGTGTTTCCGTATAACGAATGTTTTCCAAACCTTCTATTTCACAATAATTTTGCCAAAAAGCTTCGATTTTGTTCATTGTAATAACTCCTTTTATTAAAATTTCACCCATTGTTGGGACGTTAGTATTGTAGAATCGTGAGGTGTATAGTTGTTGGTAAGGGCGAAGCAATGATGATAGCTATACGATTTTCAACACTTATCGTATCTGTAATTGCATTGTCATTTGCTTTTACAAAAAAATAAACCGCCCTCGCCCTCAAAGTTGAGTAGTGGTTTATTTTTTTACTTTTTATTCGCGAATCGCCTTTGGATCGATTCTGCTTATTGCTAAGATTGTTTGGTGTACCACCACTAAACAGTCTTATTTATAATCTCTTCACACCGGATTATAGCGTGATTTTTGAATTTACTCAATATACTTTGAATTGATTTATTAATTATGTTGCTCTCAATAATGTATGATTTAGCCCTAGTAAAATGTGTTATTATATGATTCTTTAAAATGATTTTTCGGAGCATCTCAGAGCGTTATTTAATGTTAAAATTGAGGAGAATTTTAATGAAAAAGCTATACAGGAGGGTCAAACATGGGCTTGAAACGTACTATAAAGAGAAAATCTACACAGCCTCACACCAAAGTAACTAATTTTGGATTTGATAACACGATTAAGAAAATTGATAAGGCGATTGCTCTGATTGAACGAAAATAGCTCATTTAGTAAGCTTAAAAATTAGAAATTACTTAAAAAGTTCTTTGTGTGTATTTAAATTAATTCAAAGCGACATTTGAGGACATTTTGCAATTAATCCATGCAAAAAATAAACACAGAAAAACCGCAGCACTCATGACTTCGATTTAAAATAAGCAAAAAAACTACAGATGATAGAACATCCGTAGTCACTTTCACTAAAAAAAGTAAACCGCCCTCGCACCCAAAGCCGAATAATGATTTACTTTCCTCGCTAATCGCCTATAAAGCACTTTTAATATATCAAAAAAAGAACGTTTGTTCCAATGAATTTTCTGTATTTTATTTTTTCTAATGTCGGTCGGTAGTAAATATATGTACAATTTTCTCGTTTTTTGTCTGTACCCCAGGTAAAATAAAAAGATTAAAAAACCTCTTTTCGTATTTGTCCTGTGGAGAACGTTTAATTTATTCGACAATCTAGTTTATTTACCTACCAATTGAATATCGCGATTCAAAGCATGTAGATTGACGATACGAACACACTATGAAAGGAGCGATTCTTTGCAAGCACAGCAAATTAAGCACGATTTAGCAGTAGCATTACAAGACGATTTCAATACACATAACCTGTACAAGCATGTAGCTCAGACGATTCGAACGCTACTTGACGCTCAGCTAGATGAAAAACAATACGTAGAATGCCATTTTAATGACTACATGGTGAAGGCTGGGGTAATAGAGCGTTCCGAAAATAAAGAACTCTCTATTATTGTTCTTGTATTTCGAGAAAATATTAACGGTGAAATATTGATTCAACTTAATATCGCTGGCAATTGGTTAATCTTGTACAATCAGTTTTCAAATGCAACGATTGAGATCATTGATTGGCGAAAAATAGAGTAGATGCATATTTTGCATCTCTTTTTTTTGCACAAAATGGGTAGGGGAGATTTAATACATGAATAAATACGAAGGGTGTATGCTGCTGTTTAAGCTATAGTATAAAGTTACTTTCTAAACAATTAAAAACATGTCTGATGGTGTATTAGAGAATATCGCAGTACACCACTTTTATAATATAATAGAGGAAACATTAGATATTATGGAGGTGATTGTATTATAAAAGAAGAAACAAGAGACATATTATTATATATTGCATCAGGTTTTTATTCGAGTATGCAACAAACCGCTAGATGCTTAGCCTACTTTTTTATCGTTTTCTATGTTCCATATGTGCTCGCTCATTGGGTGATGGTAACATATGCACAGGTTGATCCGCTACAATTCATACATGTATATGCGTATACAGTGACGCTGGCATTCCCATTAATGATGATCGTATCGCATTACATTCCAATGGAGCTAAATTTTGAAACGATGCAATTTGAGGTCGTTGACTAAATGGCTCTCAGTTGAATCGGGAATTAACTTTAAAAACAAACTTATCCATCTGAATTCATCTCATGCTTATTGGTCATATAAGATTGATAAGCTTTTTTTATGATTACATACTGGCTATCTCTTTCCCTCTTCATTTTACATGTGTATAAATCGTTCGGACATTAGTATTGTAGAATCGCGAGGTGTAAGCTGTTGGTAAGGGCGAAGCAATGATGATGGCTATACGCTTTTCAACACTTATCGTATCTGTAATTGCATTGTCATTTGCTATTACTAAAAAAAATAAACCGCCCTCGCCCCCAAAGCTGAGTAGTGGTTTATTTTTTTACTTTTTACTCGCTAATCGCCTTTGAATCGATTCTGCTTATTGCTAAGATTGCTTGGTGTACCACCACTAAACAGTCTTATTTATAATCAATTCACACCAAATTATAGCATGATTTTTGAATTTTCTCTATACGGTTTAATTTGAATTATTAATTTTGATGTTCTCAAGTATGTTGATTTATCTCTAGTAAAATGTATGTTAAGTAACATTTTTACTATGCCTTTTAAACGTGAATTATGCCCGCAAAGAATCCGTGTAAAGCCTACCAGTAAACATGCTGTCTCGATGATCTTATCTACCAGAATAATCTAGTATTTCGGTTGCGATATGGCTCACATATCAATTACGAAATAAACGTCTATAAAACCATCGTTTAGTAGACAAATTAAAGAGAGAGCATAAATTAACGTTTGTGCCCACTTTTTTTATGGAATTTGTCTATAAACTCGTCTATTATTAGGTGTATATAAAACGTATAAGTTTGTAGAAAGTGGTGTCGAAAATGGGACGAGTAATTGGATATTGTCGTGTTAGTACGGAAGATCAAAATTTAGATATGCAGGAGCAAGTAATTCAAAAATATGCAGATGAAAAAGAACTGGAGCTTATTTTGTATGTAGAAAAGATCTCTAGCCGTAAAGTCGAAAGGCAAGAACTTGAACATGCGATGAAAGCTGCAACTAATGGAGATTTGTTTGTTGTTTATAAATTAGACCGTTTAGCTAGAAGTACAAAAGAACTTTATACACTAACAGAACAACTAAAGGAAAAGGGAGTTGAATTTGTTTCAATAAACGATTCATTTGATACTACGACACCTACAGGTAAAGCTATGTTTGGTATGTTAGCTGTATTTGCTGAGTTTGAAAGGGATATTATTCAACAGAGAACAAAAGCAGGATTGGAAGCTGCGAAAAAGCGAGGACGTATTGGTGGACGACCAGCTATTGATGAGAAGAAAAAGAAACAGGTAAGAGCTTTATTTGAAGCTGGTGAAAGTGCTAATGATATTGCTAAAGAATATGGTATAGGCAGAGCTACTGTTTATAAAATTGTTAATGAATCCTAATTTTAAAATAAAAGACGAGTTGCAGTGTTTCTTCTCGTCTTCCATTAATTATATAACTTTTTTAGTCCTTTGAAGCTCATAGTATCCGAAATTGAAAAAATTTCTATATATAATGGATAAAGAAATTAATACTTCATTACATAAATGAGGAATTTATTCTATAATTAATCCATAAAATGGAGGTTGAGCAATGTTAACTAAATACGATTATATAGAAACTATAGCATTAGAGTTAAAAGCAACTACGGATTATAATTTTCAATATAAAATTGGTGAAGTTCTGAAAGTGTATTCAAAATACAAAAATTGGACTTATGAAATGCCTAATTCTTCTGGTGGTGACGATAAAAATGATGGGTGGATTGTGGAAGAAAAACGCTTCTATCAAATTTACTCTCCACAACAGTTAAGGGATTCTTTAAGAAAAGATATTCAAGAGAAATTTCAAGAAGATTTAGAAAAGCTATTAAAACTAATTTATGTTGATAATAAATGGAATGGAGATATTAACGATTTTATTTTTATAGTGAATACAATGGATAGAAATCTTCCGCATGATAGTACAAGATATTTTGATAATGAGAAGGAAAGACTAGAAAGCTTGTATGGTATCACTTTTAACGCTAAGGTTGTAAACGTAGATTATATTAAAGATTTATTGGAGGAAATGGAAATTAATGAATTACAAAGCATTAGTGCAAGATTGAGAGTAACTTCTATTATTGATTACAATGCTTTGAGTGCTAAATTCTTTTATGAGTTTATTGACATTTTAAATGAAGGTATTCAGAGAAAATTTAGAGAGAGGATAGATACCGAAAGTACCAGCTATGAAAGGATTTCTTCACCGAGAAAAATAGTGATTAATAATTTAGAAGAAGTATCGCAAGAGATTGAAGGGATTATTTTAGAATTGAATATTTTAGAGGATATAATTAGTACTGTTTATCAAGATATTGATTACGCAGATAAATTTGAACGAATTGTTTCTTATACTATTAAAACTTATGAAACTCTTACCAATAATTATAGTGGTGTTGAACTATATCATAAGATAGTAGAAAATTTAATTTCTTATACTGAATTTAAAAGAAGTTATGAGTATCCAGCTAAAATATTAATCGTATACATATTTGACAAGTGTGACATCTTTGAAAAAGAGGAAGTGAGTTGATTTGTAATGATTTTACCTAATAAATATGTAAACGCTTCGGAAAGTTTAATGGGCTTAAGTGCACTAATATTAAATTGTATAGGAAAAAAAACGATGCCAATAGATAAGGTATGGAAATCGTTTGAAAAGAAGTATGTGATAAACGATAAATTAAATAATCCTCCAACGTACCAGAAATTCATTTTAACAATAAATTTTATGTTTATAGTGGGGATGATTGAATATACCGATAAAGGAGAGATTTTTAATGAAAATATTAAATCTAGTAATTAGAAATCCTAAATCTGAAAAAATACGAGAATTGGATTTTGAAGAAAATGGGCTTTCAGTGATTTATGGTAAAGTAAATAAACCAGAGAATGAAAAAGAAACCTCTAATAGTATAGGAAAAACCTTACTTTTAAAATTTATTGATTATATTTTTGGTGCAAATGAAAGTTCAGAAGTTGTTAAGCCTATAATACATGGGTGGTATTTGGAAGCAACTGTGAAGCATAAAAATAATATTGTAAATGTTAAACGTATATTAGGTAATTCTGAGATTGAAATAAATGGAGGGAAATATTCACTTGGCGAATATAGAGAATTTTTCAATATTGAAAGAAAGCTTTACAATAAACAAATTTTTCTAAGTCAAAAAAATCACTTGATTAGTGGTAGAAGTGAAGCGAGTATGGATGATTATACTTCCATGTTTAATTTATTAAAATTAGAGAGTCTTTCAACAGAATTAATAGAATATTATGCAGTACAAGATAAGATAAAGGAGTTGAAAAATTTAGAAAAAAGATTTATTGAATTATTTAATGAAGTAAAGATTTCGGAAGTAGAACAAAAAATTTTCTTATTAAATAAAACTATTGTTGAAAAAGAAAATGAACTTAAATCATTGGATGAAAGAATAAGTAATATTCAGATTGGTCATGAAAAGACAGAAATGATGAATGATTATGCTGAAAAAAACTATACACTTAAACTATTGCAAGCTGAATATCAAAAATTAAATATTGAGTTTAAAAGGTTAGAAAAATCCTATAAACAGTTTAAAAATCTAGATATATCATCTGAGGAACTTCAAAAGCTATATGAAAAAGCTTCTTTTGAAGTTCCTGAGCTAATTATAAAGAGATTTGAAGAAGTACAAAAGTTTCATGAAAATGTATATTCTGATAGAAAAAAGTTGACTGAAGAAAGAATAGAAGAAATTGAACAAAAAAAAGTATTATTAAAAGAAAGGATTGATACATTAAATTCTGAAATGAACAATATAGCAAATGTAATTTCTCAAAATGAAATATATCAAGAATCAATGGCAATATATAAAGAAAAGAATATGGAACTTCAACAACTTAAATATGAACAAGGTGAATTGTCTAGATTTGAAGGATTAATTAATGAAAGAAAAAATGAGGAAGATTCATTAGCAATTAAATATAACGATATTAAAAACGTATATAATGATAACCAGAAAAAAATTGATAACTATAGAGATTTTATTTATGACATGATCCCTAATCTTTATACCGAAGATGTTAATGCTTATTTTTCAATAAATCTCAAAAATCGTCATAAGAGAAATAGACCTTTTGCCATAGAACTTAATTTAACAGGTGATACTGGTGAGGGAGTTGGCGAAGTAAGAAAAATATTAATAGATTTCTTATTATTTAAGTTTAATATTCTATTAGATATATTACTTCAAGATTCATCTTGTTTCTCTGGTATTGATAATAGACAAGTTTCGAATTTAATAAGACTAGGAAATTCAGTTGCAGTTGAAACGAATAAACAATATATTATTTCAATTAATGACTATCAGCTTAATAAAAATGATAAAGCAACAATGGAAATAATTTCAAGTAAAACTAAATTAGAGTTAGATGAGAATGATAAATTATTAGGATTTACTTTCTAGTTAGCTTTTTATAATAAAATTTAATTTATAATTTTACAAAGTGTAAAGCTTATGACGCCAGAGCAGTTTATGTTATCACATGAAAGAATTAATCTAACTTCTACTAGAAAGCCATTAAACGGGTATCAAAAGGCAAATGCTTCTATTGCTATAGACCGATTTCAATTGAAAGTAACCAATTGAGTACTTGTGACATAGATCATTTCGTGCCACTGTCAACACAGTTCAACAGTACACATGATTTAGACCTAAATGGTGTTTGGCATCTAGTTCTAAGCTGTCAGGATTGTAATAGAGGAGAAGTTAATGGAAAGTTTGCTAGACTACCTGAAGACCATCTGTTACAACGGTTATATGAACGTAATGAGTATCTAATCGAAAGCAATCATCTGCTAAAAGAAACGATTATTTTGAAAACTGGGAAAAAACCGCAGCAAAGAGCAAACTTTTTAAATACTATATTTGGTTTTGCGAAGTCCATAGGTAGAGCTAAGTGGCACCCTAAATTTAAATTTGATATTGGATTTTAAGTATGTGATTTTTTATATGGTTAGTGGATTAACAATAGGGGGCGTGTTTTCCTATATTGAGGTTAGGTAACTTCTAATTAATGGGTATCCTATTGAAACCACATGAATTGAGGTTGCTAACGAAACAACATGTTCATTATTCAAAATAATACCGTTGTAACCAGGGGTTCACCTGCTACAATCGAGGACAATAATTACATGAATTGAACGGAATTTTCTGTTTTGATAAACAACTAGAAACTCAATGGTATCAGTAGTTTGAGAGTGTACTGTATGACATCACTTCTAAGCCACTTGCAACTATCGAGTGGGAATAACAAATATAATTAAATTGAAGTTTTTATGCTGATTTAATAGGGATTTATGGGATATAGGAAGGTTGATTTTTACTGGAAATTAATTGATTCCCCGCCAGATTCCCCACCAAAGCTCTTCTATCTAAATGATAGAAGAGCTTTTTATTTTTTGAGGTCCATCTAAAAAAGTGTAGCTATTTCATATACTAAAGTTAAAAATTTAACTGAACATGGCTTTGAGAACAAGTACTCCTTATTACGAAAATAAGGGGCATTTGATTTAGTATTTATCAAACAAGTTTTTTTTCATAAAATATTTATTTCTGATATTATAAAAATAGGTAATATATTCTAAGAGTATAATCCTAAATCATAAATATTCAGGAGGTATAAAAATGGTTAGATGTACAGCTCCAGTAAGAGGACATAGTTCAGCAAGTGCTGCAGCAAATTGCCCAGCATGTAGAGGACGTTCTCGTGGTAATTATTACAGTTCCAATACTTATTTCCCGTCTTATTCTTCAGTTTCAGAAAATACGGGAAGAAGTAACTCAATCAGCAATGGAAGTGCGGCTCGTAATTCTAAAGCACGTTGGTCAAAGTCTACTTCCACAGTACTCTATACTTCAGCGGAAATTAGAAGTCTTACGCCAATTCGTGATAAAGTAGAAGAAATAACTGTTACTCAACCAGATTTAAGAGATGTTTTTTTATGTCATGCCTGGGATGATAGAAAAGAGTCTGCTAAAGACTTACATGATTTACTTGAGACTTTAGGTGTATCAGTATGGTTTAGCGAAAAAGATGTCTTACTTGGTCAACCATTATTACGAGCTATTGATAAGGGGTTGGTAAATTCAAAGGTCGGAATTGTACTAGTGACTCCTGCTTTCCTGAACCGTCTTTCGAATGAAGGTGTTGCGGATAAAGAGTTGTCTGTATTACTTGCTACAGATCGTCTAATCCCAATCGTTCATGGTACAACTTATGATGCCTTGAGAGAAGTAAGTCCCTTATTAGCGTCTAGAAGCGGATTAGATACATCTGAAGAATCACTCGGAGATATAGCTGATAAACTAGCTGAATTAGTAAATCTCTAAATCTGTATAAAATATACTTCAAACAAAGCATGTTCTTTAGCTATTGGTATTTTGAAAGTATCATTTTTATTTAGTCTAACTATGTGTTACTAGTGTAGTGGGGTTAGGTATTATTTAATGGGAATCAAAGTTATAAGAGATAACCCCGCCAATGTCCCCGCCAAAACTATTAAATGTTTTGGGAAGTGCAGTAGTAACAAGGGTTTACCTTATAAGATTTCTATTGAGTAGGGATAATTAATAAAAATGTAAAAAGCCTGATAGAGCCTTATTTAATAAGGTTTCTGCCAAGCTTTTTTTAAATTAATGTATAAATAATAGGGTAGTTTTGAGTATTTCTATACTTATTGCGAATACCCGTTAAAACAGAGAAAGAACAAGTGCCAAAATACAAATGTACTTTGGCACGAATTGAGATTCAACTAATGATCTTTTATGCAGTACGATTAAATCGTTTTACTAAGATATTTCCTAATTCAGGAATACAATGAATATACGTATCTATCGTTGTTGTTATGTCTGTGTGACCTAAGAAATGTTGAATGAATTTTACATCATTCGTTTGATAATAGATGCGGGTAGCACAAGAGTGACGTAAGCCATGAACTGAAACAAGCTTTAGTCCGTGTTGAGTTTGGAACTTTTTTAACCAGGTATTTAACTTGCTGTTAATATAAAAAGTATTTTTATTGTTTGGGAAGATAAACTGCTTATCGCCTTGATGCTCAAGACTTTGCCACTTTAACTGCTCTGCTTGGAGTTCCTGCCATTTTAATAATGCTTGGAAAGTTTCCTCATCAATATCAAGTGTTCTTTCTAAAAAGTTCTTCGTAGCTTTAATATAGGGCTTATTCGATTCATCTGTACCAACAGCTTGATGAATATGGATTTTTTTATTTTGAAAATCAATATCTTGCCATTGCAGTGCAAGAAGCTCTCCTTTGCGTAAGCCTAAATTTACAAGCAAGAGGAAACTTGCAATTTTTGGAATATCATCTGTTGTTTTTAGCTTTTGAATAAATAAATCTATTTCATCTGATGTATAGAACAGTTTATCGCCTTGTGCATTGTCTCTCTTTCTTTCTTCTTTTTTTTCCCATAATCGTAAACCATCAAGTTTAACGGGATTTTTCGGAATGAAATCGTTATGGTCAGCTTGATCTAAGCATTTATTTAGTTCGATTGCTATCTTTGACGGTTTTTGTAATTTTTCTTTCCATAATTCAAAAGACCGCAAAGTATCTTGATAAGAAATATTTTTAAGCTTTAAATCTCCGTAAAAAGGTAGGATGTGGTTTTTGAAAATACCTTTAATTTTCCCTAAAGTACTTTTTTCCAGGGAACAATTATGAAGGTATTTTTCATAGTAAGAATGATAGAATTGCTTAAATGTAAGGTTTGGATTGTCAGTATCATTTCGTTGTAGCATTTCAACTTGCTTTTGAGCATAAAAAGCTTTTGCTTCATTTTTTGTTTTAAAACCACGCTTTGTAATGTCGATTTGCTTTTTCGTATAAGGATCGATACCCCCATACATTTTTACCATATAATGAAGAACGCCTCTTTTCATATATTCTTTAACTGCTTTGTCCATTGTTGTCATTAGAATAATCTCCTTTTGTGTTTTCCATTATTTTTTATGCTTGTACATTTTTTAAAAAGTGATTTATTTCCGTTATGGAGAATCGCTTGCTACGACCAATTGAAGTAAATTTAAGCCCTTGATCAATTAGCTTTCGTAAGCCTTTGTAGGAAATTCCTATATAGTCGCAAGTTTCCTGAACGTTCAGCCACTCTTTAGCTGTAAGCTCATTATGCTGTCTAATTGTTTCATCAAGTTTTTTTTCAAAGATTTGTTCAAGGTTTTTATCAAAAGAAAATCCAAGCTTTTTTCCAAGGAAAGAATCAAGCTTTGCATCAAAGATTGATTCAATGTTTTTTTGAAGGATTGTCTCAAGGCTTTGTGTAATTAAGTTTTCCATTTTTTCTTCGATTGATTTTTCAATAGTATTTTTCATTTGTTTGATCCTCCGTAATAGGTAGTAAGTGTTTTTAAGCCATGTAGGTTGCTGAAGTGTTAATACGACATTCTATACACTTGCAGAAAAAGTGATTCCAAAAAAAGTGTCGGACACATCAAATCACCGATTATAAAGAATGAAGGTTGCTAAAGCATTAATACGACATTCTATACACTTGCAGAAAGGATGATTCCGAAAAAAGTGTTGGACACATCAAATCAGCAGTTATAAAGAATGAAGCTTGTTGAAGTATTACTAAAACACTCTATACACTTGCAGAAAAGATGATTCCAAAAAAAGTGTCGAATACATAGAATCAGCTATCTATAAGCTTTCTAAGTCAGACAGAAGCTAGAATTAAGATAAATAAAATTGTTTACTTCTGAACATTTGAATTAGGTAGCTATGTTGTATAATTGCAAATTTCGGGTTCGAAGAGTGGGTTATTATGGAGAACTGTTCATTATGTTTTTAGAGTTGGAACCGACACAAAATATCATCTTAAGTAATGAGTATTGCATGTTTTTACAATTAGGTCAGGCACGCATAAAGGTGTTCAGTTGGAAGGAGCAGGTATCATAGTGCCTAAAATACATAGAGAGACAGAATTTGATTTATCAGTAGAAGAATGGAATGCAACCTATACACTTCTTCATGTTGACTTGGAATAAAGATAGATTAAAACGTAGCTATAAATGATGATTCTTATAGAAAATCATAGCCCCTATTTTTCATTTCTGTATTGGGCTTTTTGTATTAAAGATTGATCATTTCAGAAATCAAATATTCAACTAAAGCACTCCGTTAGTTTAAATTACTATAGAAAAGTATCAGCCACTGAATTACTAACTTCTCTTAAATAGTAAAGGTAATTATCTCCACCATAGTTGTATCGTTTGTTATACATTTAGCTACAACAACATTGTATTCAGGAATCACTAGAAGAGTTGGTCCTGTTATTCCTAAAATTTGATAAGAACCTTTTGGAACACGTTCCCCAAGCTCACTATAAACAGCAGGAGCACCTTGTATATACCGAAATAATCCTTTTTGGGGAAGCATGTTATTTTTATAAATAGGGCTTTAAATTTGAGTTGCAATTTCAATCACATCTTTCGGAACAATTTGTTTCCCATTCATTAATCCTTTGTTTAAATGTAGATTTATCTCCATTGTGCAAACTCTCGTGCAGTCGTATGAAGGTTTGATTCAGTTCCATCATTAAAACGCCCCAATTAATAGGAACCCTCGACATAGTAATTTCTTTTACTAAAGTATCATTATCCTTAGTTTGCCAAGCTGTTTCCTTCATACCCAAAGGTAAAAAGACTCTTTCATTTAAAAGTTCTGGAAAACTCTTATTGATGGGTATATAATTTCATGGGAATATTAATAAAAAATATTTATTATAATTGTAATTGAAATTATCCATTTTATTTTGGGAATAATGGGATTTGTGATAAGACCTTTACTTACTTAGTAAGGTCTTTTCTTTTGTCTAAATAAGCATTTTAAAAAGAGAGGTATTACATTTCGTTATTTGAAAGAAGGATAAATTTTTTTGGTTCTATGAATACTTGTGTATCATGTCCACTGGTTTACATTATTTTTTCAAAATGATTATGAATATCTATTGCCAATTGTTACAATAGACTCAAATTAAAACATAAGGAGAAAGTGAAATATGTCTGGAATTAATAATGTTTCAATGGATCAAAAAGCGTCTCTAATCTGGAATAACGCAGATATTTTAAGGGGGTATTATAAAGAACACGAATATGGCGAAGTTATTTTGCCTCTTACTGTTATAAAAAGATTACATGATACGCTGTTACCGACTCGGGAATCGGTTATAAATACTTTTAATGATAATAGCATTCCTAAAGCTTTTCTAGATACAAAATTGAAGAAAGCATCTGGATTTGATTTTTATAATACTTCAAGTTGGACGTTTAGTTCACTGTTGAGTTCGAAGAATTTGGAGGAAAATTTTAATGAGTACTTAGACGGTTTTTCTGAAAATATTCAAGATATTATTGATAGATTTAAGTTCAGAGAAAAAATTAAAGAACTTGCTGATCCCGATATTAATATGTTGTTTCCTATTATACAGGAATTTAACAAAGATTCAGCAGACTTTAGTGCTGATAAAGTTTCAACTGATGAAATGGGATATGTTTTTGAACAATTAACTAAAAAGTTTTCTGAAGCAATTGGTGATGGAGCCGGGGAACACTTTACTTCGAGAGATGTTGTTGAATTAATGACAGATTTGCTTCTTGCAGGTGCAGAAGATGTGATTAATGGAGAAGGTGAAACAATTACAGTTTATGACCAAACTATGGGTACCAGCCAAATGTTAACAGTCATGGAAGATAGACTAGTGAATTTAAATAATACATTAAATGTTGAACTATATGGTCAAGAGTTGAACCCAATGACATTTGCAATTGCAAAAAGCGAAGCGTTAATTCGTGGGAAAAATCCAGAGAATATGAAATTTGGTGATACACTTTCTAACGATCAGTTTGAAGGATATGAATTTGATTTTTGTATTTCTAATCCGCCATTTGGTGAGCCTTGGAAGAAAGAACAATCTGTTGTTGAGAAAGAACACAGAGAGAAAGGATATGAAGGAAGATTTGGACCAGGAACTCCCAAAATCAGTGATGGTCAGCAGTTATTCTTACTTAATGGATTTTCTAAGTTAAATGAGAATGGTCGGATGGCTATTATTCAAAATGCATCTAGTCTATATAGTGGAGATCCGGGAAGTGGCCCTTCAAAAATAAGAGAATATTTTATAAAAAATGATTTTGTAGAAGCGATTATTGGACTACCAACGGATTTATTTTATAATACTGGAATTCAAACTTTTATTTGGATTATTTCAAACAATAAATCGGAAAATAGAAAAGGAAAGATTCAACTTATTGACGCATCTCGAATGTTCACTAAGCGTAAGAAAAATTTAGGTGATAAAAAAGTAGATATATTAGGAGAAGAAAAGGATTTGATAGTTCAAGCATATGGCGATTTTGCTGAGAAAAGTTACTCACTGACAAGCGAAAAATTTATAGAATCTAAGATTTTAGACAATGATTGTTTTGCTTATACCCGTATTATTCTTGAATCAGTTAAAAAGGACTCACAAGGGAATACAGTTTTCAAACTTAATAAAAAAGGCGAGAAGACTAATATTCCAGAAATTGAAAAAGAAGCTGAAAATATTCCTTTCGGTGAAGATATTGAAGAATATATTATTCGTGAGGTGTACCCTTTTAATCCAAATGCAAAGTGGAATAAAAAGCTTGATAAAATTGGCTATGAAATTCCGTTCACTCGCCTTTTCTTTAGATACGTAAAGCCTGAGGCCAGTGAGATTATTGCTGAAAGAATCAAGGTTCTCGAAGAAAGTATAATTCTTTCGTTTGAAAAACTGACAAATAAGGATGTGAAAGTAGATGAATAGTAAAGAGTCATCTTACCTTTCGTTCAAACGAAAATGGAGCTTACCTGAGGATTGGAAAGTGGTACCTTTTAAAACTTATTACTCAACAAACAAAGGACTATCAATTACAAAAGCAAATCTTGTTGAAAAAGGAATTCCGGTAATTAGTTACGGCCAAATTCATTCAAAAACTGGTATTTTTTTTGAAGCCGAGGGACTACCATTTGTTGATGAATCATATCTAAATAATTCTAGTGCTATTTTAGATAAAGGCGATGTTGTGTTTGCTGACACTTCAGAAGACATCGAAGGATCTGGTAATATTTCTATTAAGGATTCGGATGCTACGATTCTTGCTGGGTATCATGTCGTTGTTGCTAAACCCAAAAAAATAATCAATTACAGATACGCTGGGTATATGTTTGATTCATTTTCATATCGGAGTCAGATTCAATCGAAAGTTCAAGGGATTAAAGTTTATTCTATTACTCAAAAGATGATCTTGGATACTAAAATATGGATTCCGCCATTAGAAGTTCAAGGAAAAATTGCTAGTGCAATTGACAAAGATGTAACTATTATTGACGACATACTTGAGAATACTAAACTTTCAATTGAACAGTTAAAGCAATACAAGAAAAGTTTAATAACAGAAGTGGTCACAAAAGGAATAAATCCAAACATCGAATTCCAACAAAGTGAAATTGGTTGGGCTGAGAAGATTCCAAGGCATTGGAAGGTTAGACGGTTAAAAGAATTGTATCATGTAATTGATGAGAGAAATCTTGATGAAAATGCAACTCTACTTTCACTTTTCACAGCGATTGGTGTAAAACCAAGAAAAGAAATGGAACAAAGAGGAAATAAAGCGGTAACAGTAATAGATTATAAAAAAGTAGAAGTTGACGACTTAGTAGTCAATAAATTACTTGCATGGATGGGATCAATTGGTTATTCAGACTATGTTGGAGTTACAAGTCCAGACTACGATGTGTATAGAAAAAGAGAAAATGCCAATGTAAGTCGAAGATATTATAATTACTATTTTAGAGATACTGACTTTAAATCAGACTGCTATAAAGTAGGACGTGGAATAATGATGATGAGATGGAGAACTTACCCAGAACAGTTTCTTTCAATACTTGTTGCAAATCCTCCATTTGAAGAGCAAGAAGAAATTGCAGACTATCTTGATAAGAAAGTTGTTGAAATAGACAAGCTTATTGAATCAAAAACTAAAATAATATTAGAGCTAGAAAGTTATAAAAAATCTCTGATTTTTGAATATGTAACAGGTCGAAAAGTTGTTGAATAAACAGTAGAAGGAAAGTGGGGGAGTTAATTGGCAGACAATAGAGAGAAGGATTTTGAAAAGGATATCGAGAAATTTTTAAATCAAAATGGATGGAATTCTGAGAAATTTAATAACCTTAGTTTTAATGTCAAAAAAGGATATTCTCCAAGAATATTGTTGGAGTTTGTAAAGACATCTCAGCCTGAACAATGGGAAAAGTTACAAAAAGTATTTAAGCATGAGGCTGAAGAAAAATTTCTTTCAAATTTTGAAAGGCAAACACAGGACTATGGGTTATTAGCAGTTTTACGTAATGGTGTGAAGCTTACACGAGCAAATATACGTATTAAGACACTGATTGTTCCTGATGATGGAGAGAATGGTCGTAAGAAAATTGAAAAAAATATATTTCAGATAGTTCGGCAGTTTTATTATGATGGTAAAAATTCGATAGATACAGTGCTGATGGTAAATGGCCTTCCAATCATAGGCATTGAGCTAAAGACTCTACAAACTCATCAAACATATAAGAATGCGGTTAAGCAATGGAAAGAAAATCGTTCACCTAATGAACCTATATTTAGATTTAATCAACGGATGCTCGTATTCTTTGCAATGGATCCGTACCATATAGAAATGACTACTAAGCTAGAAGGAAATGAGACATTTTTCTTGCCTTTTAACCAAGGAAGTAATGGAGCAGGAAAAGTTGGTGGAGCAGGGAATCCGTCTGTTTCAAATCAATATCCTGTTCACTATCTTTGGGATGATGTTCTTAGACCTGAAATGATGTTAACTATTATTTCTGATTACATGAAGTTGGACTGGAAAGAAGATAAAAAATCGAAAACTAAGAAAATGGATAAGCTAATTTTCCCTCGTTACCATCAGCTTGATGTTGTCCGAAAGTTAGTGAAAGATGTTTATGCCAATGGAACAGGTATTAATTATCTGATACAGCATTCTGCAGGGAGTGGAAAGAGTAATTCTATCGCCTGGTTAGCTTATTCTCTAAGTCATATGCTAGATGAAAATCGGAATCCATTTTTTACATCAGTAATAGTCGTTACGGATCGTCGCGTATTAGATAGGCAATTGCAAGATACCATTAAAAGTTTTGAACAAACTACTTCTTTTGTAGAAACAATTGATAATAAAAAAGGATCGAGGGGGCTAAAACAAGCGATTGAGGATGGGAGAAAAATAATTATTACAACTCTTCAGAAGTTCCCTGAAATATATCAAGAATTAGATATTAGAAGTAATGCGAGATTTGCAATAATTGCTGATGAAGCCCATTCTTCTCAGTCAGGTAAGTCGGCGGAAAGCCTAAAAGTTGGACTTGGAGATCCTGAAGAACAATTAAGACTTTACGCAGAAATTGAAGGTGAGGAAGAAGCGAACAAACTGGATTACCAGGATGAATTAGTTCGTTCCCGTCTTGCTTCAGGGAAACAAGGGAATCTATCATTCTTTGCTTTTACAGCTACCCCAAAGAATAAAACTTTAGAAATATTTGGAACGAAAAGAGATGATGGAAAGTACCATCCATTTCATATTTATTCGATGAAGCAGGCTATTGAAGAAGGATTTATTCTTGATGTATTGAAAAACTATACAACGTATAAAGAAGCATATAAGATGGCAGAGAAGAGTGAAGAGTATAAGAAAGTCGATGCTAAACCTTCTGAAGTAAAGAAAGCAATTCTTAGGGCAAAAGACTTACATCCATATGTTATCAGTCAAAAAGTAGCTATTATAGTGGAGCATTTCCGAGAAAAAGTAATGCATAAAATTAATGGGAATGCTAAAGCAATGTTAGTTACTAGTTCTCGTTTGGCAGCTGTTCGTTATAAATTGGAAATAGAAAAATATATTACATCCAAAGGTTATACTGATATTAAGACTCTAGTCGCTTTTTCAGGTGATGTTATTGATGAAAGAGTTCCTTCTACAATCTTAAAACCATTTACAGAGCCTAATATGAATATAGGTCCGAATGGAAAAAATATTAAAGAGTCTCAAACTAAGGTAGTATTTCATGAGCATAATGAATATAAGGTTTTAATAGTTGCTATGAAGTATGATACAGGATTTGATGAGCCATTACTTCATACAATGTATGTAGATAAGAAATTACAAGGGATTAAGGCAGTTCAAACACTGTCACGAGTGAATAGAGTGATGAGAGATAAAAATGATACATTCATTTTAGATTTCGTCAACAATGCAGAGGATATAAAAAAAGCGTTTCAACCATATTATACGGAAACGGGCTTAGTAAATGAGACAGACGATGAAGGATTGGATAAGCTCAAATATAAAATGAGAGTATTTGGCGTTTATTCCGATGTAGATGTTGAGCAAGTATACGAACTGTTTAATATTAAAGTTGGTGAGGATTTGAATCGTGAACGACTTCATTCACTGCTTCTACCTATTCAAAGAGAGTATTTGGACATTCAGGATGAAGAAACGCAAAAAAATTTCCGATATGTTGTTCGTAAATTTGTAAGAGCATATCAATACACTAGTCAACTATTTCCACTTTATGATGTAGAGTTAGAAAAGGAAGCTGTTTTTGCTCGCGTACTTTTACCAGTATTGGAACTTACAACTAGCGATTCGGTTAATTTCGTAGATAAAATAGAACTCGATTCATATAAAATTGTACAGGATGTTAAAGAGCAAAAAATTGAACTTGAAGTTAAAGATGGTGAGTTTAAGGTTCCTTCAATAGATGCAGATCCTCGTCAAGAAGAAGAACCAGAAAAACTTGAGAAAATTCTTGAAGATATTAATTCTCGATTTGGTATTGGCTTAACTTCTCAAGACAAGCTAGTGGTAAAAAAACTTTGGGATGAAGCAGAGAAAGAAATGATGAAAGATAAAAGTGTCATCTCTGCAAGTAAGAATCCAATACAAATGTTCACTGCAACAGTAGTACCCAAGTTTATTCGACTAATTGCAGACTATGTGGAACGGAATAAAACAGCTTATGAAAAGATTTTTGATTCTAATGAAGGTATTAATCAGATTGCTACAAACTTTGCAGAAGATTTATATTCTAAACTTCATAAATTTTATTAAAATAAAGAATAGCAGAATGAGCCTCTGCTATTCTTTTGTTTCAAGTCTATTATTTTTCTTAGACATCCTACTCCATTCTCGAGATGTTATCTAAGCTTCTATTTGTTTTCTTTCTCGCTCTTTAAGTGATACGACAACAAATAGGTTTACGCACGCATGTATGAACACATATACCTGCTTCTAGTTCGAAGGTAAAAACGTGTCTGTGCACACATATAGGAATTTGTTGTACACAGTTGTCACAATTTCGACATATTCTTAGCGTGAAATAGTATGCCTTAGCAGTAAAAACGAGTGTGTTTAAAGGAGCAATTGGTTGGAAAATGAATCAGATATATGCTTAAAATGTGTAGTAACATGGCTATATGCATCCCATCAGATTTGGAGATCACTAGATAGCATTCCGTTGTTAAAACAGCGTTGCGTGCTTTTTCTTTTGACATTAGTTATGCAATATTTTATACAAATAGCTTAATCAATTGAAGTAGCTGTATTTGTGCTTGTAAGCCGAGTTCATCTTTTTGCATAAGTTCGAGTTTATTTCTTAACACTGTATATCAGAATTTTTCTGATTGGCTCTGAAACACTGGTGATGCTTTTTTGCTTCCGATATGTTTTTTCAATTTGAACGAGCATTAAAATGACAAATGCTATTTTTAATTTAAGTTGTATAACATTTATACAACTGTTATATAAGTTTAAAGAAAATTCAATAGGAAGAAAATGACCGAAAAAAACTACAATTAGATTCTTCCGATGAAAAAGCTCTTACAATTCAAAATAATGCAGCTATTATGCGAAAAAGTTGTAAATGTTATATAACTTATGCAAAAAACAATATAAGTTATATAACATTTATACAACTAAGCCATAGGGTGTTTCTCAAATATTAGTGCCGCATTTATATGAAAAATGATATAAGTTATACAACATTTATATAACATTTATACAACTGTTATATAAGTTTAAAGAAATTCAATAGGAAGAGAATGACCGAAAAAACTACAATTAGATTCTTCCAATGAAAAAAGCCCTTACAGTTCAAAATAATGTAACTATTATGCGGAAAAGTTATATAACATTTATATAACTTATGCAAAAACAATATAATTTATACAATATTTATACAACTTAAATCAAAAAGCTATAGGGTTCTCGAATATTCATGCCGCGTTTATATGAAAAGTGATATAAGTTATATAACATTTATATAAAATTGGGGGATTTATACTTGGTAGGATTTGACTGATAAAACTATTATTTGATTCTTCCAAGGATATTAAGCTTAATTAGAGCAGGAATTGTGTTAGAAACTTGAAAAAAATTTCGAAAAAAAGTTGAAAAAAATATTTCATTTTTTTATTAAGAGTCCTTTAGTATCAAGGGTTGAAGGGCATTTTCACTTCGGCAATATCCCCCTAACCAATCCCTTACACGTAAGAGAAATATTGCATTACTGAACTTGCTGCCATGGTTGAAGTTAAAATGGGAAAGTAGCTATGAGTGCTTGCCAAATTTAGTGACGTTAAGTAGCGGGATCGGCAAAAATGATTGAACCATACACTGGCTTGAAATCTGTAGAAGTTAATGAGCTTAGTTTCTTACATCATAGCTTGCTGATTCAATGTATATAATCAACATAGTAATGGTTGTGTATTTGATTTTGTACTTGAAGTAAACCTTTGATGAGAATAAAGTAAGAATAAGATATAAATATTTTACTAATAATGTAATTGAGGTGTTTCAGGCAAAGGCTATGTAATAGATGCGTATTGGCAAGAGGCGATAACTGAAGAAGAACTTATTTTAGATGTACATAGTATGTATTTAAATAACTCTGACAAGCTAATGAAGGATGGGATTTTTACAAAAATCGTTCAGCAGCAATGTGGAAAAAGAAGACTTGTTTTAATTATGAAAATTATGAAAATTAATAAGTGGAATAGTCTTGTAAGAGAGTAAATGATGGATGACAATGAAAATTGAATATTCATCTGTCTTAACAAGTGCTATAGGTATAAATGTATAGGAGGAGTAAAGTGCATATTTCAAAACTCAATATTTCAGGATATAAAAACGCGAAAGTAAATTCAGAAATTGAATTTAGTAAGGGCTTAAATATATTAGTTGGTGAAAATGGAGCAGGTAAGACAACAATTATTAATGCCTTAAGGTTAGCACTTAAAGAAAATGAATTTTCTTATATGAATATATGTGAAGATGATTTTTATGTTGCATTAGACAAATCATACATAGCCCCCAAAATTTCTATTGATTTAACATTTGAGGCATTGAATCAGGATGAACAAATAACTTTTCTAACTTGGTGTGATGAGAAATTTAAAGCACAGCTGCATTTAGAAGTAAATTCATCTCCAAATAGAAAGGGATACTATAAAAAGGAAATTTGGGGTGGAGCATCTAAAGCTAGTATTTTTGAAGAAGAAACGTATGAATACATTGATTGTATTTACTTGCCACCTCTAAGAGATGCAGAAGAAAAATTAATTAATGGAAGAAAATCGCGATTGGCTCAATTGTTAAAAAAGCAATATGGTGAAAATAAAGATACATTAGTGGAAAAAGTTTCAGCTTTTAATGAGCAAATCACAACTAATACAAATGGTGATTATAATGAAATGGAATCTGCTAGAAACAGTATAAACAAAAAGTTAGAAGAAGCTTTAGGAAGTAGGCTTGGTCAGAGCATTAATTTACAGTTTGCAGAAACTAACTTCAATCGAATTGTAGAAAGTATAAAAATGGTCTTTTTCCCAGGTGTTAAGCAAACGAATCAAGAGTTTTTTAGAGACATATCAGTAAATAGCTTAGGATACAATAATCTGCTTTATATAGCAACTGTATTTGCGGAACTTGAATTATTAAAATCTACAAATATGATGACGGTCTTATTAATTGAAGAGCCAGAAGCACATTTACATCCACAATTACAAATTAAATTTATTAAATATTTAGAAAATATAACAATTGAATTAGACAATATCCAAGTTATTGTTACAACGCACTCACCAGTATTAGCGGCATCTGTAGATTTAGATCATTTAAGTCACATTACATATCTAGATGAAAAAATAGTTGCTTCATCACTAAAAAATATTGATTTAGGTAAGAGTAAAAATTATCTCAATCGTTGGCTAGATATTACAAAATCTACTTTATTATTTTCAAAAGGTATTATTTTAGTTGAGGGGATAAGTGAAGCAATGCTTATTCCAACATTAGCTAAAATTGTTCTAGCGGAGTATAACTCAAAAAATACTAATGATCAATTGCCAAGTTCTTTAGAAGAAGCAGGAGTGTCTGTAATCAATATCAATGGTATTAATTTTACACATTTCATGAAACTATTTGCAAATTTTGAGGATGCAACAGGAATTCAGAAACTACCGATTTTTTGTGCAGGTATTACAGATAATGACCCAGCAAAACAAAAGGTAGAAATTCGTGATGATGATGGTGAATTAGTAATGAAGGGCGGCAACCCAGCGACGGAATTAAAAGAAGTTTATCCAACTGAACGAGTTTTAGGAGCTAATAGTGCATTGAAATTAAAAGAGGATATTAATAAAAGCGATTGGGCTAGATTATATAGTTCACCACTAAAAACTTTTGAATACGATTTATTGATGGAAGGCAATATTGTAATAATGACGGAGGTTCTTAAAGGTTTGTGGCCGTCTGAAGCAGGAAGTGTATTTAAAACATGTAAGGAAATTGTTGAACGAGATAATATTTATTCTGATATAAGTTTAAAGGCACAGGATGCAATATATACATTTACGCATATTGATGATGAGAAAGTTGGCAAAGGGATGTATGCTCAGTCTTTGACATCTTATCTTGAGGGGGAAATATGTGGGGTAAATAAATTAAATTTAGAAGCAAATGAAAAGTTACATAAAATACAAAAAAATTTTAAAGTACCTACCTATATTAAGCAGGCGATCATTTGGGCATGTAAAGGGGATGAATGGTGCGAATGAATAAACGGGAAATGGAACAAGAGATTTTGAAAGTTTTAGTAAGTGATCCAAATATTTCGGACGAATTTAAAAATTTTATCTTTGAAAAAGTACGAGAAAAAACTGAAGAACAATTACAGTATATTTTATCACCTATTATTCAGAATATATTTTTAGAAGCATGTGCAGGAAGTGGTAAAACAGAAGTGGTTGGTATGAAGGCGGCCTATGAAATAAATAGATGGAATAATCAAACAGGTGGATTAGCAATTTTAACATTTACAAACGAAGCTACTGAAATGATTCAAAAAAGGGTGAATCAATATTTAATTAGATTCTCGTTACATCCACACTATATTGGTACTTTAACGGGGTTTATTCATGGATATGTTTCACAAAAATTCGGAAGTAGGTTTATAAAAAATAGTAAATCGGAGGCTGATAAATCATATTCCCTAATTGAAAAAGATACATCAGTGTTTAATAATTCATGGCTTACTAAGTATAAGTTTGAAACTCCGTATTTTACTAACGTTGGAGGGAAGATTAATATTTATGCACATCAAGTATATTACGATAATAAAATAGAAGATTTCAAAATAAATTTATTCAATACTTCTGTAGCATTAAAAGAATATTATGAATCTAAAGTTTTTCAAGATTTTGTACAAGCTTTAAGAACAGAGAAACAGCAGCCTTGGCTTTTACAATATGACTATATTAAGGATCAATTTAAAGAGAATAAAGCAGCTTTCTATAAGGACGGTTTTGCAAATTTTGAAGATATGTACCATTTAGCATATTATGTTCTGAAGAATGATTCGTTTTTAGCAAAGCAAGTTGTTAAACGATTTCCTGTTATTATTGTAGATGAATGCCAAGATTTATCATGGCTTGAGCTGGCTATTTTAAAAATATTGGGTGATGCAGGAGCTACCGTACATTTTGTTGGAGATTTAAATCAAGCTATATATGAATTTAAAGATGCTGATCCTGAAGCTACATTAGAGGTTGTTGCAACTTTTAATTGTTTAAAATTAACGAATAATTTTAGAAGTCATGATTCAATTGTCAAGGTATCCAACAAAGTGGCATCTATTAGTCAAAAAATGATTGGGCATGCAACGTGTAATTTCGTTCAAGAGAGCGTTTGTTATTATGAATATAATGATGTTCAATCATTGAAAGATAAATATATAAAATTCCTTAAAGACAATAACATTGCCATTAAAAATTCCATAATGTTAGTCCGACAACAAAAATTAAAAGATACTATAGGAAATAGTCAAGAAAACCCACATCCAATCTTAGAGGCATTGCACCTTTGGAATAAGGGGGTTCCTTCCAAACAAATTCAGGCTCTCGAATTAGTAGGGCAGGGTCTTCAAAAATATTTTGGTATTACGAAAAACAAAAGAAGTTATTATTGTCCAGTGTCAATCGATTCATTATATAGATGGAGAATTTTTTTGAAGGAGTATTTAAATTTGTTTAATGAATATCCAGAGTTAATGACTTTTGATAATAAAACTTATGGTGAGTGGTACAAGCTGTTTAGGAAGAATGCAATCAGTATATTAAATAAGGCTTATAAAAATTTGAAGCAATATGATAAAGAGGACCGCGATTTTAGTAAGGTAAAGATTATTTGTCCTAGTGGAACGGCGAAAAATGAGATAACTTTTACTTCTATTACAAGCGATGATAACTACCCTAAAGTTAATACTATTCATATGGCTAAAGGAAACGAATATGATTCAGTGATGGTGGTATCTAGTGAAAGAAATACAGGGCAAGGGAATGGGCATTGGAAGAAATGGATAGATGGAAATGGAGAGGGGAGACGAATCGGTTATGTCGCAAATTCAAGAGCTAAGTATTCTTTAATATGGGCAGTACCGATTCTAACTGATGAAGAAAAGAGCTTGATAGAATCATATGGTTTTAAGCCTATTAAAATTTAAAAATACTCTTTTTTTTTTTCGAAGCTCTAAATCGTTTAAGCATTAACATTTCTTGAATATAGGAGGATGCAAAGCATGACAGATATATTTAAAGATCCAATCTTACATTACAAAAACTTTAAAATGGGAACAGAAATCGAAATTGCCGGTACATTTATTTATAATGGGATGAAAGAGCTTGAACAAATTAATATATTTGATATTGAAAGTGAAATGTTCATGCTTCTCTATAATTTAGCTGTTGGCATTGAGAGGTTACAGAAGGTAGCAATCGTATTATCTGAAAATATTGAGGATATTACAGATTTTGAGGATAGCTTGAAAAGTCACAATCATCAAGACCTACATAATCGTATTTTAAGAAATGATATTGATATTAGACTAAGCTCGAGGGAAAATGCTTTTCTACAATTATTAAGCAGATTTTATGATAAGCATAGATATGGTCGCTTTCATGTGTCAACGAATTTGAATGCAGAAAAGCTCGAATTATCGAGCTATATAAATCAGCATTACACTGGAATTTTCGAAGATGACTTTTTTACAGGTAGCATTAGAAATAACGAAGAACTTAAAGATTTTTTTGGTAGAGTCATTGGTTCAATTGCTAAAAAGTACTATTTAGCAATTAAACGTTTATCTAGACAGCAAAATTTATATACGTATGAAATTAGGTATGGGTCTAAGGCTGAAAAGATATTTTTACAGGAATTCAGGAAAGACTCATTACAAGTGCAAAATATAAACGAAAAAATAGCAGCTAAAGAGCTAATCGTTTATTTAATGAAGACGAACGATAAAAATCCTTTCATCCGATATATCAATAGTATTGAACCTTTAGATTTTGATATTGCATTGGCTAATGATTATCTTGAACAAGTTATAGCTGGAACAGTTTCCCAAGATTTAGTTAGTACCGTGGAATTTGAATACTTTGAGAATGGTTATTCTATAGAAAGAGTTAGGCAAATAGACTTAATAGGAAATAGTAATGTTCATTTTGATTTTGCACAAATTCATAGGTGCAACGATGTACTTAAGAGCTTTTTGAATGATGAAGTCGATAGCTATACTTTTGCAAATGTTTTTTTAGATGAAGTATCCTATTTAGATGATATTTATGGCAATAGCATTTTAAAGGAAATGCCAGAACTTTGTCGAAAATGCATTAAACAGCATGAGAATGGTGTAGATATGAAGAAACAATTGAAAAATCAGTTTCTTGAAATTTACGAAGAATTTAAAGAATTTTATTGTCTTCATGAATTTCAGCATGAAGAATCGAAAGAAATTATTCAAAAGGATAATTTAGAAACGGAGCAGCCGTTTTAAAAAACATATACTATACACCGAATTCCTTACAAGCCTCTAAAATTAGAAGAGGCTTTTTTGAGTTTTCGGCTATAATATAAGATGAGGTTATTCATTTGAATATTAAACAAATAGAATCTACATTACAGGATGCATTTAGTGAGCCGTTGAAAAGTGGCGAGCAGCATAAAATTGTATTCTGGGTAGATAAGGATCTCTATGTTGTAGGTCAAGCACTGACAGGTATGTTAGGTGTTTATAAATTAGAAAACCAAGTTGTCAGTGGCACAGGCAAGTTTGATAAAGCGGGTATAGGCTCTAATCGAGAGGTAAAAGAAAGCCTTGATACCGAATTCCGTTATTTCACTGCCAATAGTAAGAGTGTCAGCAGTTCGATTAGTACCAAGACGAAGGATTATTTAATGCATCTTACAGACTTACAGGGCATTGGATTAACTGCTCAGGTTGCAATTGCAGAATTAATCGGTCTTTGTTCAGGAGCGTTAGAGAAACCTGTACAGGAAGGTCTTGTGATTGTTGGAAATATGACAGTAGGTGGGACGATTTCGAAAGTAGAGGAATTAGCTAATATACTTCAAGTTTGTGTGGATGCAGGTGCAAAGAAAATATTGCTACCAGCACCATCAGCAGGGGACTTCTATACCGTTCCATCAGATTTAATTGTAAAAGTTCAACCAATCTTCTATTTAGATCCGATAGATGCGGTTTATAAGGCATTAGGGGTGAGTTGATTAGCTTTAAGTATTGGTGAATTAACGTTTTTTGATGATTAATATTTGTAAGTAGTAAAAGAATTAATAAAATTGTATTTAGTATTATTGGGGTGAAACAGAAAGGGGAATAGGAAGTGGCAACGACAATCGAAGTGAACAAACAAAGTGTTAAACAATTATTAGAAACAGGAAAAGTTAATAAGTTCATTATTCCTGAGTATCAACGTCCATATGCTTGGTCAGATGAACAAATTCAAACGCTCTTTGAGGACTTAGTAGAATATACAAAAAATAATAACGAAAGTACCTATTTTCTAGGGACAATTGTTTCTTATGAAAATGAGAATGGCGAACAAGAAATTATAGATGGTCAACAGCGAATTACCTCTTTGTTTTTATTACTACGTGCACTTTATTCAAAACTAAATTCAATGACAGAAACAAAAGAAGTTAAAAACTTTAAGGGACAAATTGAATCTGCGTTGTGGGAACAGGATGAATTAACTGCTGAGGTCGATTTCGAAAAAACACTTATTGAATCCAGAGTAATGAGAGACGAAGGAAACAAAGTTTTTTCAGAGATACTTATTACAGGCAAAGTTGAGAGTTTGGCTAAAGATAACTATTCGTTAAACTACAAATTATTTACAGAGCTAATAGAGAAGTATGCTACAAGTGAGCCAGAGTTGTTTTTCTGGTTCATTCGAAATGTACTAAATAAAGCGATTTTATTACCTATTACGGCAGATTCCCAAGATACAGCATTAACAATTTTCTCCACTTTGAACGATAGAGGATTAGCTTTATCAGATGCGGATATTTTTAAAGCTAAGATTTACAATCAGTTAGATACTAATGGGAAAGCAACTTTCATTGAGCAATGGCAAAAACTTGACGATGAAGCAACTAATGCGAATGAAAGTATTCAAAAACTGTTTTATTATTATATGTTCTATTTGAGAGCGTTAGAAAATGATAGAAATACAACAACACCAGGAATAAGAAAATACTATTCTAGAAATAATTTTGAACAGTTATACAAGAGCGATGTGATGACAAATTTGAATAAGTTACTTAACTTATGGCTTGTAGTGAATAATCGTGTAGAAATTGAAGATGAAGAATGGTCGAAAAATATTGAGATTAAACAAGTACTGGATATATTAACTTCATATCCAAATGAGTTTTGGAAGTACCCAGTTGTTATATATTATCTTAAATACAATGATTCGGACGGTTTCGAAGAACTATTTTTAAAATTTCTAAAGAAACTACTTGCAGTTTTGGCAGCAAGATATATAGTTACTCCGACTATTAACGCTGTTAAGAGAGGAATTTTAAATTTAAACTCCGAAATTATCAAATCTTCAGTTCCAGCATTTAACTTTCCGAGAGTAAGTGAACAAGAATTAAAAGATAAAATTAAACTCGCTCATCGTAATACAGTTCGAATGATATTAAAGATTCTTGCTTATCAAAATCAGAAGGACCTACTTCCTGAAAAGTGGGAAATAGAGCATATCTTGCCTCAAAAATGGCAATCAAATTATTTTCCAAGTAACTCTGATAGCGAAGTACAAGAATTGGTAGAACATATTGGAAATAAGATTCCTTTTGAGAAAAAACTAAACATTATTGCAGGAAACGGGTATTTTAAAAAGAAGCAACAAAGCTATGAAAAATCAAAAGTCCAGCTATTGCTTAATCTCTCTAACCAGTATAAGGATTGGGGATTAAATGAAATTCGAGAAAGAGACATTCGGATTTCTGATGAGCTATTAATCATACTTAATGATTGGGGCTTAAATCAATGTGAAATACCTAATCAGGAAGAATCCACTCCAGTTCCAACGGCTAAAGAATTAAAGATAATTGAAGAGCTTAAGAGAAAAGGTTTAATTTAAAGTGTACTGCAAATCACGTTGACTATCTTATTAACTGTATATATTCGATTTATCCAACTTATCTGATTTCCAATTAGATTAGCATGGATTAAAAAGAATACTAATAAACTTATAAGACAATATTGCCTAAAATAGAGGTCAGAAAATCCTATTCACAAAATATATTAGATTTCTATCCTACATCGTACATGGTGTAGGATTTTTTATTGCTCATTTTCTTCCAGGAAACAAAATTGTCTTGCTTTCACTAATCTATTAATCTTCTTCAGTCACTCCGTTTTTCCTCTCTTAAAATGTTAGCTAAATAACATTGAAAACTAATTTAGGTGTAAAGCATATTTTTTTGGAATAGTTTCTCTTTGAAGTTTGTAGAATGAAAAAGTTACTTGAAATACAAGCAGCTAAGAAAAATAAATAAGAGGCTGATTTGGCGTAAGAAAAAACGGCAATCCGTTGGGATACCTACGTTAATTAGAAATTCAGCTGCTTCAAAAGAGGATAAAATATGATACATACAGCGGAGTTATCAATCGTACTAGATAAAGAACATTTGCAATTTAGAGAGAATCACTATGGCACGGAACCGATAAACCAAATTTTACATATGCATATGATTAAAGGTATTAGTATCGTTGAATTTTCGAATAAGCCAATTGCATTTTGCAAGCTGGTAATAGATATTCCTTTGATTTTAAATAGAGGGAATGTGGACGAGAACGATTATGAGCAAGTTGAAAGCTATATAAGAAGAGCATTAAGCATCGTATATGGGGATGTGCTGTTATTCGAGCAGCACAATCTTAGTAGAATCGATTATCGATTTGATGTTGAGATTTCCAATGAAAATATTAGGAAGATTTACTTTGAATTATTCAGGAAGTTAAAAAAGAAAACGGCTCACTTGGAAAAAAAGATTTATTTTACGTCACAATATCATCAATGTAAAAGCATCCACATCATCTTCTATGATAAGGAACAAGAACGTGGAGATAAAAATGAACATGTAGAAAGATGGGAAAGAGGGGTGATGAGATTTGAGGTGAGCGTTGAAAAAAATCATTTGAAGTATAAAAAGTATAAAAAAGGTGAGCCACGGTTTTTAAAAGACTACTTTAAGAAAGAAAAATACGCCCACTATATGAACAACTACATTTTGAATATTTGCCCAACAGGTGATTTCTATTCTTACGCGAAGCTAGAAGCAATAATTGCTTCACTGGATTTATCAACTAGAGAAAAATTGCAAATGAAAGAAATTGTGAAATGTGTTTCTAAAGGAAGCTTAGACACGGCAGCTGAAAAATATTCAGCTAGCACATATCGAAAGTATTTGAAGCTGTTCAATGAGCATGGAATAAATCCGATCACGATCCCACCTAAGTACAAGCTGAATTATTTAGAAAGCTTAGTGAAGCAAGCGGTTTTATGAATAGGCGGAATTTCTTCAGTAAAACGCAAAATACCATCGCCTAGTATGTACTAAGCAATGGTATTTTTAGTTTGCAATTAGCATGGTCTTTTGAAATATTTAATAGATCGAATGCCATTGAAAGAATGATTTTTTTCATGTCTGTACTTATTATTTCACCATTGTAAAAGACATCTTGCTCCAGCAAAAGCGATTGCAATTCTAATTTACCAGCTACTACGTTCATTTCTACGATTCCTTTCCAATTGTCATGAAGACACCATTTTTATTTGATTGTTTACTATAAGCAGGGGGTTATTGATATATTCCGTTTTTGAGGAATTACAGCAAGAAAAAAAACTGCTAAATACGATTTTGGTTTGCAGATATAGATACCATCTTATAACCAAATAATTTTATAATGGTATAATTTAACTAGAACTTATATATAGAATACAGTAGGAGGGAATAAAATTGTTTGATAAGAAAAAGAGTTATTTTAGCTATTTATTTAATTTACAGAGCGGATTTGCTGCTTTAATGGTTTTATTCATATTATTTTTTAATAACTTTAACTCTATAGTATATTTGAATTTACTTTTTAGGGAGATTAGGAATGGAACATTATATCAAACTATAGATAAAAATTTTATTTCGTTTATTAATGGTGAAAGTATAGAGTTTATTAATAAAAGTTTTAATTTACTTAATGAAATAGCTCTTTTTTTAATAGTTATACTAGTAGCCTATTATGTTTTATATTTTGTCAAACAATATTTAGGTGAATTTAGAGATAACAATAAATTATACTTCTTAGTTTTATTTATATTTAAAGATAAATTAATTTTAAGGGGAGAAAAAGAGATTTTTAAAAAATTATTAAAATATGTTATAAAAGTTTTACTTATTAACCTCCCATTTATTATTGGTATAATTCTATATAATAACAACGAAATAGGGTTTCTATTTTTAATAGGAATAGTAATTGTCTATTTAATTTATGAAAAATTAGATTGTAATCTAATATTAAGAATGTGTTATTTAAATGTAGTAATATCATTTATTTTAGATACTGTAATTATCTTGAATAACATAAGTTTTAACGATATATTGAGTATTGCAGTACTGATAACAATAATTAAACTTTTTGCTTCAACATACTCAGTAGTTTCTTTAACAACTTTGTTATTATACATATTGTTTTTTTTAATTCGAATCGAATACAATATAGCGAGAATTTCCAAAAGGTATATATGTATAAATTTTTCGAAGATTAATTTTAAATCTAAAGAGAAATTCAATGAGGATTTATCAATAGAATTTAAAAATAGAGAAATAATAAAGAAGTCTAAAAGGATGAAAAAAAGGAAGGAATTATTGTATTTTAGGAATTTGGAAAATTTAGTAATAAGTATTTATTTAACAATTTATTTAACTTTATTAATTTTTATTTGTGCAGTATTTAATTTCGAAATTTTTAATAGTTTATTAATAACGTCATTTTTATTTATTTTTATTCGGTTTTTAACCCGTGGTTATGAAATAATTAAAGCATTTTTTAAAGATGCTACTTCTAACGACTTAAAATTATCTAGTTTAACTTATATAGATAGAATTAAGCTAGTAATTAAAAGTTTATTTGAAATTGCAATATATTCTACATTATTGAAGGCTATATATTTTTCTTTAAATAATGGCTTAGAATTGTCTTCAAAAACTATTAAAGACAGTGTAAGTTTTCTTTTTGAAAGTTTTTCAATACAATTCTTTAACATATCATATAGTATTGAAAATGGTTTGTTATTCGCTATAATTCATATTGTTCAAATATTAATATCAGCTTGTTTAATTTTATTATGTATAGCATTATATAGCGGTAGATCGGTAGCAACTTCATTCTATTATATAGAGAAAAATAGTAACAATATTTTTTATTTATACGAAGAACTTTTAGGTAATGGTCAAACAACTGCCAAAAGAATTTTGCAATTTAATTCTATTGGGAAATTAAATGAACTTTGGGGAAAAAATGATGTATCAAGTGATTTATATAATATTGCAATTCATGAATATGAAAATCATAAATTGTGGATTCAAGAAAATAAAGAATTAAAAGAAGAGATTCTATATATAAAAAGATAGAAAGTGTTCTCGCTTGGAGATTTCTTTCTATTTGAAATCTAAATAATCTACAAAATTCTGTATCGTCTCCGACTTAATCTTCTTAGTCATGTGAATGTAAATGTTCATCGTCATATGTTAGGTAGTGGGTGTTTGATACTCATACAGAAGATGTATTAGGGTGTTTGTTAGGCAATAAAAAGAAGCTAGTTTCCCTGTATGGAGATTTATAATATGGTGTTGACACGTCTGGCTATAATCTGGCTAATAATAATTTAAAGTGCTTGAAAACGTTGATATGACTAGGTTTATAAGCAATTAGTTCAAATCCCCGCCGTCTCCATAATGAAATTTTCTAGAGTTGTCTAGAGTGGCTGTGTGATTTTAAGTATATCTTTGCCGCGTTGGCAAGGGTATACTTAATTTTATTTTAGGTAAGATTATATTTAAAAAGTAAGCTAATCAAATTACATATATAATTAACTTGTCATCTCCGATACGATTGATAGATGAATCGAATGAAGGAACGTAGTGCGCCCAAATCTAAAGGGGGGTAGCTAACAAAAAGAATGATATGCAAGCCTCCTTTTAACACCACCGTCCCAACTACTGCCGGGTTGTTCCCCCCATCTCCCAGAATGTTACACTCCAACGAGCATGTGGTGGTCAAATGTATCCAGAATATTATGTACAAGCATAAAGTACAGATTATCGGATGTTTTCTACCTAAAAAAAGGACCGGGCGGCTTTTGGAAGCCACTGAAAAAGTCGATTTATACCTAAAATTTTGGTATAAATCGACTATTTAAATCCGCGAATACAATCAATAAAAGAAACTCGTTTTATTCCCATTAATCTGTAATTTTACTACAACACTTTTATTCTGTTTTTAAGATTTTGTTAAGGAGCCCATTATTTTACTATAAGATTATTCTATTATACTTACACTACTATGAATGAAAACTTTTCTATCATTGATTCGTAGTGGTACAGATGTGACTCACATTAAAACACTCAAGGAGGTAAAACAATTGAAGAATTGGGTTAAAAAATCAATTGCTATAGTTGCAACTACTGCACTATTGATTCCTACTACTTCAGCCTTTGCTGAAGCACCACAAAAAACAGTGAAGAACCAAGAATTAGTGAAATTGGCTAGCAATAAGGAACAAACATCGAAAAATGAAAAGGACTGGATTAGTAAGGATACCATTATCGTCAAACATTCTGGACTTGATAATAATGTACATAAAAAGATTGGCTCAAAAGTGATCCGAACGATTCCTTCATTAGGGTACGATGTTATCAAACTAAACAAAGGAACAACTTTAGAAAAAGCGGTTTCTTATTATGCCAAGCAAAAAGGAGTTAAGAGTGTATCCCCAAGCTACGTGTATCATTCCCTTGACACAGGAGAAGATCCAAAGAAAAAGGATATGTATCATCTAAACCTACTTCAAATGGATAAAGCACTAGAATTAGCAGGCAACAATGAAGTAAAAGTAGCCGTTATCGATTCTGGCGTTGATTTTAAACATCCAGATCTAAAATCTCAAGTGCTTCCACCATATAATGCTGCAGCACCTGCAAATACATATTCTCCTTCTGGCCATGGAACACACGTAGCAGGAATTATTGGAGCGGCAAAAGATAATGGTATTGGAGGACATGGGATTAATCCAAATGCTAAGATTCTTCCAATTGATGTATTTAACGGAGAAGAAGATGCCTATGATTTCGTCATTGCACAAGGAATCCTTTACGCTATTGAGCAAGGTGCTGATGTTATTAATTTGAGCCTTGGCCTCCCTGTAGATTCTACACTACTGAAGGAAGCTGTTCAGAAAGCGATTGATAAAGGAATTACCATTGTTGCAGCTGCTGGAAATGAATCGACAGATAATTACTCATTTCCTGCTTCTTACGAAGGCGTTATTGGCGTAGGTTCTACGAATAATAGAAATGAACTATCCTACTATTCAAACTATGGCCCGTCAGTTGACATAGTAGCTCCAGGGGAAGATGTATACAGTACATTTTATGATGAGAAAAAAAGATCATCCTTTAAAGTAGATAGTGGGACATCTATGGCATCTCCTGTAGTTGCAGGTATAGCGTCTCTACTAAAATCAAAATATCCAAATTTAAAGCCTCATGAAATAGAAGCAATTCTTGAAATGACTGCAAAGGATTTAGGTAAGAAGGGCTATGACCTTACATTTGGACATGGGCTTGTCGATTCTGTAAAAGCATTGCAATTCGACTTAAAAAATTTACCTAAACAGTATTCTGAAACAAAAGGAGAGCGTATGAAAAACGCAAAAGTCCTTAAAAAGAATACATTGAATACGGAACAAGGTGAATTCAAGCAACCGGACGAAAAGAAATGGTACAAGGTTGATCTAGAAGCAAATGAATATGCTCAACTGACATTAAAAGGTGCAAATAAATACGATTATGCATTTGATGTGTACTTCTACCCTGAAGGTCACTCCGGAGAAGTAGAACCTATTAACGTGAATGATGTTCGTGTAGGCAAGCAAGAAGGATACCTATATAAAGCAGATCAAAAGGGAACCCTACTTATTGGAATTAAAGATTATAATGGCAGCTATAGCACAAAGGGCGATTCTCACTACGTCTTCACAGCTCAAACGATTAAAAAATTGCCAATTGATTCATTAGATTTGGAACACAAGAAGGATATCCTAAAATTCCCATTCGGTACAACAGGAAAAAACTATACCCTACTTTCTGAAGATCATCAAGGAGACCAAGATTATTTTACATTTACAGTAAATAAAACAACGACACTGAAATTTGATTTATCTGATATTCCAGGTGTTACAACAGCATCTTTGGAACTTTATCTAAAAGAAGACTTAGATAAAGACTTAGGTCACGCCTATCCAATCCAAGCATCCTTCGGAACGGATAAAGGCAACGGAGTAAGCCTTGTTGTCGATGCTATTCCTGATAAAGAGTATGTAATAAGCGTAACTAATAGAAACGCTTTCGATACTATACTTAAGATGTTTCTTAGCGGCGGCACTGAAGAAATTATAAGAGAATCCATCATTCCTTACACATTAAAAGGTGAAATCGTTACCATTCCTAAAGATGAAGATGGGCTTCCATTAAATAAAGAAGTGCTAGAAAATAACGTACAAAATGCTCAATTACCTATAATAACTGATTTAATGAATAAGTTCTCGCCTCAAGATGGCTCTGGAAATCCAGAAGATGTGGAATTAAGTGACGTAGATTTAATAATGGAGAAAGCGATTCGTTTTGATATTGGTAAACATCAAAAAGCATACTTCCAAACAGAAGATGATGAAGATTATTTCTTATTTAAAGCTAAAGAAGATGTCTTATATAGTTTCCAATTTGAAAAAGGTATGAACCAATCACCAGCTAGTACTATATATGAATATGATGAGGAAACAAATAAATTAAGCCTAGTTACTTCATTAACTAATGGTTTGGGGCGTATCGATCAACTTCTTAGATCAACAAATAATGAAAATGATACAAAGCCAGTTGCATTGAAAAAGGGCAAAACCTATGTTGTGAAAGTAGTCAATCTTGGTGAGCGTTCTTCTGAACCATATACACTTAAAACAAGTAAAATAGGAGCTATTCCTGAAGCCTATAATAGAGATAATAAGACGCTAGAAGCACCTCAAATGATTCAACCTGGTATCACTTATAAAAATCATCTCATTTATCAAGATGATACTGATTTCTACTATTATAAACAACAGGGTAACGATGAGGTCATGAGTCTTCTTGTTTCTTCCGTAGCATTCACAAATGAACAGCTAGATAAGTTACCTAAAGAGCTTCAAAATGACATAAATTTTTCAGGCTTCCTAATTGAAGATACAAATGGCGATATGGAAATTGATGAAAAAGAAATAAAAACACAAATTTCATTTGGAGAAGGTGAAAACAACTTAGATACCTCTTTTAAAGCTAAAAAGGATCACGGTTATTTTATTGTTGTGAATGAAGCGAACCTTGGACAAGTATCAATTCAACCTTATACTTTAACTTTGATTGATCATAAAAGAGTAGATGAAGATATAGATTCTAAGTTAGTTAACGGTATACCGACAAAGCCAACTATACTTTCGAAAAAAGACAATAAATGGGTTGCTACTCAATATCTAAATGCAGGTGTTCCATTTGGTGATAAGGACTATTTTGAATTTAACAATGACCGCAAGCGCGATGTATTCTTCTCTCTCCAAACAGAAAAAGCACTAGATGGCGTCATTCGTATTATTGACGCAAAAGGAAAAACAGTAGCGACTTTAGATTTTCACGGAGCTGGTGATGCTGAAGTAGGTACTGTCCAACTGGATGAAGCAACATACTATATTGAAGTAAGAGATTATTACGATAGAGCTAGTACACAACCATATACACTTGAAATAATATAAGATTAGGATAAAAGATAGTGTAGTAGAGGCACTATTTAAAAATGGTAGTGAATCCTTAAAGTTTTTATTATGCAGTTAATTGGCTGGCATGAGTTCGGTATTTTACGAGGGCACTGAAAAACTTCATCTGGTTCCACTTAGCGAGGTATTCGACGATTCATTCGTCGAATACCTCGCCTTTTTAATTTATAATTGAGAGACTAAATGCAGGTGGTGTTCACAATGATTTCAAACCAAGAGACTTTCAACTTAAGTCCATATATGGCCATTTACGATATTGTCGTGCCAAAAGGTAATATGCTTCGTCAAATTAACGAACTAGTGGATTTCTCATTCATTTTAGAAGAATTGAAAACAAAATATTGTTTAGACAATGGAAGAAATGCGATACCTCCGATTTGAATGTTTAAGTACTTATTGTTAAAAGCCATTTTTAATATATCTGATGTAGACCTTGTCGAACGTTCAAAATATGACATGTCTTTCAAGTATTTTTTAGGTATGGCGCCAGAAGATGACGTGATTGATTCAAGCTCTCACAAAATTCCGCAGACTTCGTCTTCAAGACGTAAGTTTATTAGATATGCTCATTGGATAAACAGTTGAACTCGCACTCGAAAAGAACATTATCAAAAGTAAAACAATCATGGTGGACGTAACACTTACCAAAGCACGTTATAACCAAAAATCACCGAAAGAATTTTTACAAGAAAAATCAAAACATACCCGCAAAGCAGTGTATCAATTTGATAAATCCATGAAAGAAAAATTTCTAAAGAAGAATACTTCTAACGAAGTAAAAGATGAATTAACTTATTGTGAAAAATTGAACGTGTTAAAAGAAGCTGTAGAAGATACGCAAGAACATCTAAATTATTCAACAGACACCGATGCACGAGTAGGACATAAAACAGCAGACAGTTCTTTCTTTGGGTATAAAACACATTTAGCAATTAGTGATGAACGTCTTATTACAGCAGCAGTCGTTACAACAGGTGAAAAATCAGATGGAAATTATCTACAAGAACTGATTGAAAAAAGTAAAGTAACAGGAATGGAAGTTGAAACAGTCACCGCTGACACGGCTTATTCAGGGAAAAACAATTTACTTTATACAAAAGAACAAAGCATTCAACTGATTTCTAAGTTAAATCCAATGATTACTCAAAATGGGCGAGCAAACGGAAAAAGGATTTGACTTTAATAAAGATGCAGGTTTATTTGTATGTCCAGCAGGACATTTAGCAAATAGAAAAAGTAAAAAATCAGATTCACATCCAGGAGCAAGTGCAAGAATGGTTTATTTTTTGACGTTGAAAAATGTAAGGTCTGTCCACCCCGAGAAGGATGTTTTAAAGAAGGTGCAAAAACTAAAACTTATTCTGTTGCCATTTCAGAGGAACATTTAGACCAACAAGCTTTTCAAGAAACAGAAGAATTTAAACGCTTAGCTCGAGAACATTATTAAACCTGTGTGTAACTTTTAGGGGTCACTTCAATCTAGGATTTTTTTATTATCCAAAATTTTTGTGCATGTGTTTTTGAAATAAAAATTGGTAATTTATATTAAAGTCAGATAAAATGTTCTGTAAAAAATGGTTCTTTTGTTCAGTAATGGATCATTTAATTGAATACTAATGAAACCAATAAAACGTACATTATGCGAATAAAATCAGAGGAGAGGAGTTTGTAGTTGATGAGCGATTTGAGTAACTGAAAAACACCTATACAAGCATTAAAAATCGTAGAGGAGTTGCTGGAAGTTCGATAGTCAGGGTATATCTATTTGGTTCTGCAGTAAATGATGGCTTACGCATTAAGTGATGTGGATGTACTAGTGGTCGCGAATCTTAGTTTACCTGAAGTAACTAGAAAAAAACTAACAGACAATCTAATCCTCAAATACCTGTTTTATATTTAGAAATATTTTTTTCTTTTTCTAAAATAGAAGTATTCCGTTCATATTTTTTTGAATTAGATATCTTTTCAAGCTGTTGGATCAACATATCGTGAGAAATATCATTTAAATTTCCGGACTCTTTCATGTTTTCTTGGGTTTGTTTAACCTCCATAATAAGTACTCTTTGTCCATTTGGTTTCACAATATATTTACGTATATAACCATGTTCATACCTGATTTCAAGTTTAGTTTTGTTATTTTTTTCGTCTTCGTCTTTATGTATATCTTCATTACCAAATAAATCTAAGAGACTTTCATTTTTCACATTTTTATTTACCTCTATTTTTAAATAATTTAATGTATTACCAGCTTGAATTTTCATGTATAATTCTCCTTTTTAAAAAAATGTAAATTAACGCTTTATGTTAAACAAAATTAAAATAGGTTTAATTTAGTTTTGTTATAACCTTTAAAGTTAATAAATGGGGCTTTTATTATTAAAATTCGTTCAGGACTTTTAACATCAATTTCCTGATGCATAAGCATTAACTAACATTAAAGACTACACTGTTAACTCGCCCAAAAACAGGAGTTTTCACAAATGCGAAATTACTTACTTTCCTTTTTATTAATAATCATAATTCTTATTGCAATGGTAATTAGGAACAGCCATATCAAAGCCGATTATAGCAGATATTCAAGTGCAGACATGGAATGGGACATTAGGATATACTATCCATTTTCACCAGCTTGTACTAATGCTGTCTGTTTTCCTCTACCATACTAGCAACATCTCTGGCAATCCCGCTTACATCTGAATAGCCTTAGCGTAATATCCAAGTAAATTAAATCCTCGCATACAATCAATAAAAGAAACTCGTTTTATTTCTAAATGTGCAACTTCATTACCTTACTGGTTGAGTCGGAAAACTAAGCTAGGAGGACTATGCCTTTTTTCTTTTTATGTTGCCAAAGATATTAGCAAAGATATCATATATTAAGTTAGCAATTGCAAAGACGCATGTTAAATATATAAATGTCAGCATTTTATTATCCTCCTTCTGTGCGTCCACATATGTAAAACCTGTTCAAATGGACCCGCTTATTTTTTTAGTAGAAAAAGCTCGCTACACATTTCAAACTATATACTTTCCTACGATTCCAAAATGAAAATAAGTAAATTTGCAAGTATTATCCCAAGTAAACGGAACCTTGCATACAATCAATAAAAGAAACTCGTTTTATTTCCAAAAAGTAACCTCATTATTCATTATGTTGCTATTAGACCCAAGCATAGGAGAGCTATTTTTTGTTTCTTTTTGTTTTGTCAAAGATATCAAATATAAAGTCAGTTATTACACTGGAAAATACTTCATATATAAACGTCAGCATTCTAATAACCTCCTTCTGTGAGGAGCTCGCTACACATTTTATGTAACCTCACTATTCGTTCAATTAATATAAGTATATTGGAATTACCTTATCGTAAAATAAAGGGATTCTTAATAAAATCTTAAAAACTGAATACGAGGTTTTAAAGTTTTAAAAGAAGATATATGACTTTTAAATTGATAGGGGGTCATTGTCAAAAACATAAGTAAGACCATTAAGATGTAAGAAATATTATGGCTTAATTAAATACATTTTGTTATATATAATTCATTCATTTAGAGGTTGTCCAATATTGGAAGACTATATAGGGTAGCAGTCTTTTCGGGAAGTTTCCTCGAAAATAAGGAATCACCATATTTGAGGGGACTTACTCAGACTTATGTATTTGGAAAGAAAATTCAACTACGGCTAAATTGTCGCTATAGATATCTTCAGAGTTAGATTTTACGGCGGGAAAGACTGTAGTGAATTATTTCTGATAAAAAGACATGGAGAAGATTTTTTTTGGGAGTAATCGAATACAGCGTTTTTAGTGAACGGATTTTTAACGAATGCAGAAAGGTTAATACTTCCTAGCAAGCAACTTCCTCACCCGGTAAAGGCGCTAAGCATACCCGGTTCTGCATAATATTGAAAAAAGGTTGTAATTAAAGGGATAATTAAATACTTCTCCCTCGTTGTAATTTAAAATAGAGAATTGTGAAAAGATCACTCTTTGATGACGCTTTTGTTGTATATTCATTTATCCTTAGAGGACAAACACTAGCTATTAAGGGCCAAACCCACGTTTATGGAATGGCATGCTCGAAGCAGACAGCTTTTATTTAAGCACAGTTTAGACAATATAATAACTAATGCTAAAAAATATACTCCTGATGGGACAAAGGTAAGTGTAGAAGCGCAAAATATTGACAATAAAATTATGCTGACCATTGCTGATAAAGGTCCTGGAATCCTCAGGAGGAGCTTGATAACCTCTGTAAGCGATATTATCAAGGGACTAATACATCGGACGATACAAAAGGTACAGGTCTACGCTTGGCTATTACTAAGCAGTTAATCGATTTGCACGATGGATCCATTAGTGTCCAAACGGGAGCAGCAGGTACAGTTTTTATGTTGAAATTTAAACAATAAAATATTATAGATTTGGGCAGTACAGGTGAAGAATCATTCACTCTGTACAGCTATTTTTTTGTGAAATGTCATTACTTATTTCAATTACACTCTTCACAGTTAATCTAAGACTTTTTTGATGTTAATTTAATGAATAATTGTTTGAACATGCGCGTAACTAGAGAAAAATAGCAGTGACGCATGTTTTTTAAAAATAATATAACATTTTTCAAGTTCTTTTTAACTTTTTTGTCGGTTATAATGAGAAAACACGAAACATGATTTAAGATTCATAACTAATTCTTGAATTAATCGTGAGATTTAGTCCATAGAGAGGGGAACTAAGAATGTTTTTAAAAAAAGAACTGAACATATCAATTGGTAATCTTCTTAAATTGAGTGAGGTTCACTTGCAATTGGCTAAACAGGGTCAATTTGATTATGAGTACACATTAGCCTCAACAAATGAAGAATTACAAGAGTTTGTACATAATTTAAATCAAGTGAATAGGCTTCGACAAGAATCTGAAGAGCAATTACAGAAAAAATTGGATAATACATTGAAGAGTAATGAAATTGGTCTTTGGGAATTACAAGTATTGAACGGACACTTGGATGATCCAAACAATATATTTACAGTTTCGACAGAATTAAAAGAGTTCTTAGGATTTGATAGTTATGCTCTTAAAGACAATTTTCAAGATTTTTTGAAGTTAATTGCAGTGGCGCATCGTTCTGATTTTAAAGAGATGCTAGAGGAGAGTTTAGCGACACAAACTCCATTTAATATGGAGCATTTGTTATGCTTTAGTGATGGTCAAGAGCACTGGATACGGGCTACAGGAACAGTTTCCCGTCTTATAGATGATCAGTATAAAATAACAGGAACGATTATGAATATTCATGATAAAAAAATAAAAGTAGAAAAATTACAGGGATATGTAACACGTTATGATTTAATCAATAAAGCTCTAGTAGAAGCTCCATGGGATATGGTTGTAGATCAAGGTGATCCATTAAATCCACAGAATTCCTTTTGGTGGAGTGAACAATTTCGAAGAACATTAGGCTTCAAGGATGAACATGATTTTCCGAATATTATGAGCTCTTGGAGTGATCGCTTGCATCCAGAGGATAAGCAGTTTGCATTAGATTCGTTTAGTGCACATTTATTAGACTTTTCTGGGTGTACGCCATTTAAAGTAGATTATCGCCTTCAGTTAAAATCAGGTGAATATCGCTGGTTTCATGCGAGCGGTACAACGCTTCGTGATAGTGAGGGAGCTCCTTTGCGAGTGGCAGGAACGATTCGAGATATTACACATGAAAAAATGAAAGAGCAAAATGTGCAAGAAACGATGACACGTATGGAGGAGTTATCAGCTTCTATTAATGAAATGGTTGTAGGCATTAATTCTATTACATTGCAAGCACAGGAACTGGCGAACACACAGGAAAAAACAACAGGAGCTGCCAATGACGCGAAAGGGTTAGCAGATGAAACACAGCTTATATCAAATTTTATTCGAGAGATAGCGGATCAGACAAATTTACTAGGGTTAAATGCCGCTATAGAAGCCGCACGTGCCGGAGAACAAGGAAAAGGTTTTGGTGTAGTAGCTGAAGAGGTAAGAAAATTAGCAGTTAATTCTGCTGAGGCAACAGGTAATATTGAATCAAGTTTAATGCAAATAAAGGTTTCCATAGATACAATTATTGATTATATGGATAAAATTAGTGAGCTTGCGCAAATGCAAGCGGCTCTTACAGAACAATTGAATGCCTCAGCAGATGAAATTGGTACAATGTCACAGGACTTAGTGGAATTTTCAAAGCAACAATAAAATTCTGTAATTTTAAGTTAACTTCGCCGTGTTGACAAGGATTTACTTAATTTAATTTTAGGCAAACTTTTAATTCTTTATATTCTGTGAGTAAACAATTTTTGATGAGTTAAATAGAGAATTGAAAGGACCAGGCTCAGCATTGAACCTGGTCTTTGTTCTTTGAATATGTCTTGATAATACTCTTGGCATTTTGAACAATAAGAAGGGCTTACTTTTTTTGTGTGAGTAGAAACAGGAGAATCCATAGTACTACCACATTGCATACATAAACCTTTTTTTGCTCTAGCCTTATAATCTTTTCTTTTGTAATCACGCCATTTATTCAAGCAATATTTAGCAACGCTCTTTCATACGTGCCTCTTGAGATTTTGTTTTAAGCAGCAGTACTAGCAATGGACTGATGCTAAGGATGAGAGCAACAAATCCCACTTTCAAATCAAGCCGGAATAAAAAGAGTGAGGTGAACAAGCTATTATAGAAATAGTGACAGAAAATCGCCGTTTTAAAGCCAAATTTTTTATAAATGAAATAGAAAAATGATCCGATAATCATAAATTCAATTATACGTAAATACCATGGGTATACGTCATAGCTTAAGTGTTGGATTCCCCAGAAAAATGATGTCAAAATCACAGAAGCGACGACAGAAAATCGATCAAAAAATGGGATCATGTATCTGCGGAAAACAGCTTCCTCCCAAATGGCTGCGCTTAAGCCAATAAAAAGGGGAACAATCGGAAGAATCCATGGGTTGACGTTAATCAAGAGATCGTAATTCAGCACTGGGGACTTCCACGCCCCAAAGATTCCAGCGACAAAAAGGAAGAGTTCCGTTAACGAAAAACCAATGAGCATAAAAAGAAACCCTTGAAAAATGGAGTTTTTCCATTCAAGAATATTCGTATCCTTGCTTTCGGTAGACTTCTTCCAACGAATTAACAAGGTTGCGAAGGTAAGGTAGGCCATTACTGCAGACCCAAGCACACCTAAACCAGTTATGGAACCTTCTTTTGCGCTAGCTAAGAAGAACGAGCTAAAACCAACCAGTGCTGACCATAAGAATGGCCAGAAAAAGGTCTCAATTTGCTTTTTTCTTAACCTTTTAATAAGCTGTACGGTAACAATAAGGAGAAGCACACCAAGAAGTAGAGCCGAGAAAGTTTCAGTAATCATTGCCCAGATGGATTCCTCTGTGAGTGGAAATTCATTGGCCTCCCCAAAATGCTGGAATTTAACAATTGCATCATTGATTGTATAAATTTCAATTACTTTGGTAATATCATTTAGTGATGTTGGAGCTGTAAAAACATACTTCTGATCCCAATCTTCGAAAATTCCATTATCTGAAACTTCCTTCGTTTGAGAAACATATTCCTCGCCAAAGTATGATTTTACGAAGTTATCTATCCCGTTTTGTCCACTGACAGGCATTTGGATTCCTGATGCCATTGTTAATTGTCCGGTAACTGGATTAATTTGATACACTTGCTTATCTGCATTAATTTCAATCGAATAAAGGGGCACCTCTTGTTGAAGTAAAGCTAATTGATCTTTATTAAACTGATTTTTTTCTACATAGCGGCCGATGCTATTATTCGCTTTTGCATCCATGGAAATGGCTTCAGGAGAGAAAGGTGGGAGCTTTAATTTTTCACTCTCAGTTCCGAGGTATTGATAAATATCTGTTTTTGTAAAATCAGTTAATGGATATTCGGTTTTAAATGAACCGAACAGAAGTAGTAGAATGTAAATTGCTAATGAAAGAGCTGTAATAATACTTAATTGCTTATTTCTTTTAAACATAAATCCTCCTAAATACTTTGTTTATTGTTTTTAAGTCTACTTTTATTTCGACTTCTATAATTATTTTTACAGAGAAAGATTATCTCGATATAAACAGTACCTTACGAAAACCTTAACAATTCATTATGAATTTGGCCAGAAAGCTAAGTCATATAACATCAGCAACAATTTACCACTTAAAACCGGAGATTAACCATATATTTGGTGATGGACTAATCTAAGTTAACCTTAATCTGAGAAGAGACAGGGAAAAACTGGTCAAAACCACAAAAAGCATGAGAAATCAATTTTGATTTCTCGCGCTTTTCTGATGTGGAAATTTTTAATTTTGCTTTAAAAATTACTTATGTCTCAGCCTCTTTAAGTCTTATTGATGTAGTTACAATCGCTGCAATTCGTTGAATTGAGAAAAAATCAGATCAAATTAAAAGAGCTTAAAAGTGCCTAAAATGGGTGTGGGGTTAGTCAGAGCCGATCAATGAAATTATACTGACCATTGCTGATAAAGGTCCTGGAATCCCTCAGAAGGAGCTTGATAACCTCTTTGAGCGATATTATCGAGGTACTAAAACTACAGACGATACAACGGGTACAGGTCTATGGCATTAAAGATTCGATCTAAATCCTGTTCAGGAATGCCAGAGCCTGTATCACTCACTTGGATAACCATATGTTCTTCATGGACAGGAGAAACCCTTACTTCACCAGTCATCTGGTTAGATGAAAACAATAATTCCTCTACTAAATGCCCTAAACGCTGTGTCACATTATGAATCAAAATGTCTTGCTCCTGTTGCTTAAGCTGGAGTACCTCAGTAGTTGCATGTGTGACAATTGCAGGTAATTTATTTATTGGATGGAAATCAGAATGTGATTAAGTGGCGCACAAGAAAGGCACGTGAACTATTTTTATACTTATTTTTTCATCAAAAAAGACCCATCTTAAACTCTATTCTTTTAGAGGAACTTTGGCCGGACTTAGTCTTTGAAAAGGCATCCAGTAATTTACATACAACAATTTATCAATTAAGAAAGCTACTAAAAGACAATGGCATTCATAATCCAATTCAATTAGTCAATAATCAATATCAACTTAATATAGAAATTAAAAGTGATTATGATGAACTCAACCAGCTATTAGAACAAGAAAAGCATAATGAGAAGTCCATTCAACAGTTAATTGATTGCTATGAGGATGATTTTTTAGTAGAAGAAGAATATTTATGGGCAAATCATATAAGACTCCGCTTAAAGCAAAATGTTTTACATTTGATTGAACAATATATTTCTTGTGCAAATTCAAGTAATTCTTTACTGAAATATAATTGCTTACACAAACTACTAGAGCTAGATGAATTCAACGACCAATACATGTTTCTCTTTTTAGAATTCTTAATGGAGCAAAACAGGAAACAAGAATGCATAAGATTCTATAAAACTATACAGGCTAAATTAGCTGAAATAGGTCTTTCTGTTCCAGAAAGGATTCAAAGAAGATATAACGAATATTTGGTCAATATATAAATTAAAGACTAAGAAATAACTGATTGGAAAATTGAATATTTCCAAATCCGTTTCTTTTTAAAAAGCTAGGAGAATTCTGCTATTAATGGGTCTGCGTTGAGAATTGATGGGGGATTAGTACGTAGTGTCTTTTAAGAGGGGTTCAAATAAAGTAAATAATCACTAATTGGCATGGGAATTTCAATCCTATGCCTTTTATTTATCACGTAAAACTGTAGGGAAAGATTACATACATAGCTACACATTTTACAACTAAATCAGCATAGGAGAGGATTTAGTTAGCTCTTTGCTAGTGAAAGAAAGAAGATACTAGAATGAATGATCAGCATTCATGTTCAGCAAAAGATCATGCTGTCTTACTTTTAGTTGATCATTAGACGGAATTAGTCTCTGTGTTATAAGACTGTGGTGTTTGATAAAAACAGCGTCCTCGCCCATTGCATTTCCCCCTATTTTCCTTGTAATTATAAAAATCAAAGAATATATTATAAAAAATTTTATCCCTCTAATCATTGCCAACTCACAAAAGTTACCTCGACGTTTCTATGAAACAAAAAAGTGCGTACTTTTTTTTACGCTGTCGGGACATCATAATGAAAAAGCAATCAAGCACACACATAATTGGAGGAATCAACATGATTAATCATTTACAAGATACAATCACATTAAATAATGGGCTACAAATGCCTGGTATGGGTTTAGGGGTCTTTCAAGTAGCGAATGATGCTACAGCAGAGATGGTGAAAAATGCTATTGAGGTTGGATATCGAAGCATCGATACGGCGGCTATTTACGGCAATGAAGCAGGTGTAGGAGAAGGTATTAAACAAGCACTAGCATCTACAGGCTTACGACGTGAAGATTTGTTTATTACATCAAAAGTATGGAATAACGGATTAAGCTATGAGGAAACCGTTGCTGCCTATGAAGAGAGCTTACAAAAAATGGGATTAGATTATTTAGATCTTTATCTTATTCATTGGCCAGGTAAAGATAAGTATGCGGAATCTTGGAAAGCGCTTGAAGATCTATATGAACAAGGCAAGATCAAAGCAATTGGTGTATGTAACTTCACTGCGACACATTTGGCAAACTTATTATCATTTGCTCGTATTAAACCTGTTGTGAATCAGGTGGAATTCCACCCACGCTTACAACAAGTGGAGCTTCGTTCATTCTGTGACAAGCACCAAATTCAACTTGAAGCATGGGCACCTTTAATGCAAGGTGGACTTCTTGAAGATGAAACTATTTCTAAAATCGCAACAAAATATGGAAAATCAAATTCTCAAGTTATTTTGCGCTGGGATGTACAAAATGGAGTTATAACAATTCCAAAATCAGTGCGTAGAGAACGCATGATGCAAAACGCCGATATCTTTGACTTTAGTTTAACAGACGAAGAAATGGCTATAATCAACGCGATGAATCTTGAACAACGTGTGGGACCAAATCCAGATGAATACGACTTTGCTCTATAAGCATTAAAAGGAAAAGAGACTGTCTTGTGTTGGACAGTCTCTTTCTCCTCTCATTACGATGTTTGCTGCATGGCTATATCTTCATCACGTTGTTTTAAAATTATATCTTCGCCTTTATCCTGTAATACTTCAACGTGCTTTTCGCCCCAAGTGCAAAGCATGTTCAGAATAGGTTCCATTCCTTGTCCATAGGGTGTTAAGGAATATTCAACTTTTGGTGGTACTTGATTGAAGACCTTTCGAAGGATTAATCCATCTTGCTCTAACTCTCTTAATTGACTTGTGAGCATTTTTTGTGAAATTCCTGGAATCAATCGTCGAAACTCATTTGTTCGAATTTTACCATGGTGATTTAAATGACAAAGAATGACTGGTTTCCATTTACCACCAATGACTTCAAGCGTAGCTTCAACACCAATATTATAAATTTTTTGCATTGTAATCCCCCGTAATATTCAATAGTAACCTAAAGTACTCTACGTATCTTTTAGGTATGTATGAATATTACTACACATGTTAAAAAAAATCAAAGGAGATAGTAGTAGTATGTCACAATCAAAAAAGCCAAGTGCTAAATTAACTTTGCTAGCACTTGCAATAAGCGCATTTGGTATAGGGTCCACTGAATTTATCAGTGTTGGGCTTTTACCATTAATTACAGATGACTTTGGTATATCTTTAAGCACAGCTGGCTTAACAGTTTCTATATATGCACTCGGCGTCACTGTTGGGGCTCCATTATTAACAGCCTTAACATCTCGCCTCAGTCGAAAAACCGTTTTATTGCTCGTCATGGCCATTTTTATTGTTGGTAATTTAACTGCAGCTCTAGCACCTAATTTCTCTATTCTGTTAATAGGACGCATTATTTCAGCATTAGCACATGGTGTCTTTATGTCCATCGCTTCTGTCATAGCAGCCGATGTAGTTGAACCAAATAAACGAGCAAGTGCTATTGCCTTTATGTTTACAGGTTTAACATTAGCTACTGTAACAGGTGTGCCACTTGGTACATTTATTGGCCAAGTAATGGACTGGCGTATGTCGTTCATCTTTATTGTCATCATTGGGATCATCGGTTTACTTAGTAATGCTATGTTAGTACCTAGCCAATTATCGAAGGGCAATCCAATTTCTATACGTGATATCGGTAAAGTATTAGGCAATATCCGCATGTTATTAATACTTTTCATTACCGCAATTGGATACGGTGGTGCCTTTGTTGTCTACACTTATGTCTCACCTATTTTAGAGCAATATATGGGCTATTCACCACATGCTGTTGTCATTATTTTAGTTGTCTATGGTATTTGCGTTGCTATTGGTAATACACTAGGCGGCCATTTCGCGAATCAAAATCCGCTTCGTTCAATCTTTTTTATTTTTGTTGGGCTTGCTTTAGCATTACTTGGCATTGGCTTTACTCTCGAATCGCCAATTATCGGCTTAATCATGGTATTGATAATGGGGCTATTTATGTTCATGAATGTCCCTGGATTGCAACTATATGCGGTTATACTGTCTGAAAAGTATGTACCATCAGCTATTTCAATGGCCTCCGCATTGAATATTTCTGCTTTCAACATTGGTATATTTTTAGGATCCTATATTGGAGGCTTTATTATTCGCCATCAATCGTTAGCACATACACCTCTTTATGGATTCTTAATGGTTATGCTTGCAGCGCTTGTTACACTATTATGGCTACTTTTCGATAAAAGGAAAAAATAGTGAATGTTCTTAGTCTTTTAAAAGAAGTAGAGTTTGCAAAAGAAATAGATGATGTCTTAACTGACATGGCTTCCTTTTGTTATGTTTATATGTATAATCCATCCTTATGCCGTTTGGATTATCGACAATTTTCTGCTGGGTAGCGAAGTACGGCAAAATTTTATGCAATTTATACGATTGATCATGATATTTTATGTTCCGAAGAAGGGATAGGCAAATCCTTAGAGCAAGCATTAACAGTAGTATCGGCATTAAAAATTATATTAGCCGTATGCTTATTTGGCATAGAATAGTTAGAAGAAAACAGATGCCCTACAAATGATTGAAAAATTGTTGTTGGGTCTCTTTAAAATCACATGTCAAAACCCTCGTATATCAAGTTTTCTTATTTTAAGCAATTTCACGTGATTTCAATCAGATGTAGTGAAAGCGTAGCTCGTTCAACGAAAGTTTTTTGCAAAGTGATTCAATAATTTCCTATCTGAAAAGGCCAGTCGTGATAAAATCAAACAAAAAGAGTGATGAAATCTCATATAGGAAATATGAAATGGCTAACACGTAAACGTGAAAAAAGCCATGACAATAAAGGGGAAGATATGAATGGCAGAATTAATAGATTGGAAAAATAGTGCTCGCGGGCGTAAATTTATTGCTTCTTTTAGCGGAGGGAAGGATAGTGTTTTAGCGCTGTATAAAGCAGTGAGAGTTGGAGAAGCGATTGGACTGATTGTTATGCTGGAGGAACAGGGGAAAAGTTCGAGATCCCATGGAATGCCTCCGGAACTCATACATGCCCAAGCTAAATCGCTTGGATTGCCTGTCTATACTGCAGCGGCAAGTTGGGCAGATTATGAAAAAATATTTATGGGTCTTTTAGAAAATGCTAAAAATCAAGGAGCCGAAGTGTTAGTAACAGGAGACTTAGATATGCCTGCTCATGGCTGTTGGCATGATAAGGTTACGAAGAATGTTGGATTAAAGCTGGGGATGCCTTTATGGGAAATGAACCATCACGAAGCTGTCGAGGAGTTCATAAATCTAGGGTTTATCACCATCGTTGTAACTGTTAACTTATCATTGGGAATGAGAGAGGAAGATTTAGGGCGAACGTTAACTCATGAATACGTCAAGGAGCTGGTTGCCCGTGGTATTGACCCTTGCGGAGAGGGTGGAGAGTTCCATACGACAGTAATAGATGGACCAATTTTTAACTATCCGATCCCAGTCCGTAAAGGTGAGATCATTCAAGACGGAGAGTATGCTTTCTTGCCGTTAGAACTAGATCAGTTGGCGATTGCGGATAGCATATAATGTATTCATAAACGACTATAAACAACGTGAATAGAAAAATATGCATTTCTATATAAAGGTCTTTGTCATTGAATGTACAACTAGTGCAGTAACGGGATTTGTTTGCATAAGCTACGTTTAATGCAAAGTATAACACTTCCTAGTATACGTTTTGAATTACGCGGGATGCTGGCCGACGCATTCTATATGTTATAGGATTCGAAGTGGAGTTTAAATTAGCTAACATAAAAGGAGAGGAGACTTGCATTTAATCTCCTCTCCTTTTTTATCATTTTACTAGTGCTCTATTGCTTTTTAGGAAACTTTATAAAGCTCATTTTCCGTTTTGCACTTACATATTGAACTTGTTGAACGCTTATTTAGCAGGGAAATTTAATTTCAAAATAGTATTTTCCAATTTTGGTGGTGCGTTGCTTGAATGGTCGGATGCTCTTCAAAATAATGAGTAATGAGTTCGGTCATATCCGTTTGCACATCCTTTACAATGGGACATTGTGCAAAATAGGGGAAGTTCCCAGCACCAGTCGCTCGATAATTATTCATCACGACATCATAACAAGCTTGCACATGTAGTGGCTCACCTTGAAAAGTCACTGCTGTTACTCTTTCGCCAATGGGACGACGAATATCTAGGGTGTAGTTGATTCCTTCCCACATATCATAATTATAGGGTTGCGATTTGGGATAAAGAAAGCTTGTTGATATCGTCAATTCCCCATCCTTCAATGAAAAATAGCTGGCATTTTGTTCAAGAGCTTGGACAATATCTTGCCCCTTTACTCGTAACACTTTTAAGGTATTGGGAAAAATATAATTTGTCACAATATGCCTTCTCGTGACATCTTTTGGAAGGCCCCCAGGTCCATCGTGAAATAATGCTGTACATGAGATTGAGGTGTTGGTCACTACCATTTGTACATTTTGAATAAACTCGATATATGGATGTTTATAGACACGTACATGAAAGGCATCTTCAAACAACATGTTTCCTTCAATTGCCCCGAGAGGCTCATCTAACCAGTTTTCCGTCTGTTGATGAATGGCTTCCACCAGTGATGTTACTTGCGCACAAGCGGGTGTATCTTCTTTTACGTAATGTAAGGCTGCTTCATGGTGCATGTTGATGATTTGTCCATTCTCTCTATCGAGTTTAATGGTAATTGCAGCTAAGCAATTTCCTTTCGTGCCAGTCTGTACAACAGTTTTGTCGAAGGCTTTTGTAGCTATTTCTCGATGTTGATGGCCAGTGATGACAATATCGCAATCAAGTTCTTTACACATGAGATAACCTTGATTTTCTCCTGTATCAGGTTCTAGTAATTCCCCAGATGATAAGTCATGTGAAAATCCACCATGATAACATAGCACCACCACATCTACCTTTTCATGATGACGTATATGCGTAATCCACCTTTTTGCACTTTCAAAGGCATCATGAAAATCTAAGCCCTCTATATGACTTGCTTCCTCCCATATGGGGACAAAATGCGTTGTGATACCAATGATAGCAATGCGTATCCCGTCTAATTCTTTGACAATGTAAGGTTGCGTAAATGTTGTGCCATCTTGATGATAAATATTGCCACTTAACCAAGGGAATTGTGATTGTGTAACGGCTTTTTTTAAGAAAGGAAGCCCGTAATTAAATTCATGATTCCCAAATATTGCAACATCATAGTTTAAGAAATTGGCTACATCAATAATGGGATTTGGTTGATGTAAGTGATTGGCATGATAATAAGAAGCCAGCGGACTACCTTGTATTAAATCGCCATTATCAATTAACAGACTTGGTGTTTGTCCACGCAAAGCCTCTATAATGCTTGCTAATTTCCCTAACCCTAAAGGTTCTAATGTACGGCGATAGGTAGTAGGCATAAGGTAGCCATGGATGTCACTTGTTACAAGTAATTGCAGTTTTTTTGTCTCCATAAAATTGCTTGACCTCCAAATGGTTTGCATTGACTTAAGTATACGATGATTATGCAGCTAAAAAAGAAGTAATAAAAGAAATTTACAGTAAATTTACATATTTTAGAAAATAATATAAACCTTTCACATGTGTTTAACAATGCTTTGCTATATTTATGGAGCATTAAAAAAATCGGAGGGGGAGACACATTTTGAAAAAGTTTCTTATGTTCGCAACAACTTTTCTGCTTGCTGTAGTACTCGTAGCATGTGGAAATGAATCAACAGAAAATAAGGATGCAAGCGGAGCAACGAATGCTACAGATAGTCCAGATACAGAAGAGAATGCAGGTAACAAAAAGCTTGAAAAATTATCGATCGGATTTGTGCCATCCCGTGATCCACAAGAAATTATTACAGCAACAGAACCGTTAAAAGATTTATTGAAAACAGAGCTAGCAAGTTTAGGTTATGACGTTGCTAAAATCGATATTACAGTTGGGACAAATTACGAGGCAGTGGGCGAAGCATTATCTGCTGGAACAACGGATATTGGATTTATTCCAGGAGGTACATATGTCCTTTATGACGATGGAGCAGAAGTAATTTTAACAGCCACGCGTGCAGGATTAAACAATGATTCAGATAACCCTGCTGATTGGAATCAAAATGAACCAACAGAAGCAACAGCAGAGCAAGCCATTTCTTATCGTGGGATTTTAATTGCAGGTCCATCAGAAAAAGGTCAAGAACTTGCAGCGAAAGTAAATAAGGGTGAAGCATTAACATTTGAAGATTTAGATAGTGCAAACTGGAATGTTATGTCTTCTTCTTCACCAGCAGGCTATATTTACCCTGCATTATGGTTACAAGAAAACTATCAAAAAACGATTACTGATTTATCCAAAGTTGTGCAAGCAGATTCATATGGAACAGCCTTTGCTCGTTTAGCTGCTGGGCAAACAGATTTACTGGTTACGTTTGCCGATGCTCGTCGTGATTACGAGGAAGCTTGGATGACTGACTTTAATCGTAAAGCAGATATTTGGGCAGAAACAGATTTAATCGGTGTGATGCCTGCTATTTATAATGACACAATTAGTGTAAGTAAAAACTCAGAAATCATGGACGATGAGCTGAAAAAAGTATTACAACAAGCGTTTATTAATATTGGAAAGTCTGAAGAAGGCAAAGACGTTATCGCTGTGTATAGTCATGAGGGTTATCAAGCAGCCAACGATTCAGACTATGATAATGAGCGTAAAGCACAAGAAATTGTACAACAATTAGGTTCGAAATAAACGAAATAATAATCAATCGAATAACAAGTGAAATGAGAACGTTCTAGCAATGTTCTCATTTTTTCTAAGAATGGAGTAAGGACATGATTGCATTTAAACAAGTTCAAAAACAATATCCTAATGGCTATTCAGCATTGAAAAATATAAACTTGCAAATTCAACAAGGCGAATATGTCGCAATTATTGGGCTTTCAGGGGCAGGGAAATCAACGCTATTACGCTGTATTAATCGCATGCATGAAATTACGGGGGGAACATTATTGGTTGATGAGGTGGACATTAATACGTTGAAGGGAAAAAGCGTACGTCAATTTCGACGTAATATTGGCATGATCTTTCAATCTTTTAATCTAGTCACACGGATTTCGGTCATCAAAAATGTACTCGTGTCTTTCGTTCCAGAAATGCCCTTTTGGAGAAAACTGTTGGGGATTTTCACAGAACAGCAGAAGAAGCAGGCTTTGATGGCATTAGATCGCGTAGGAATTTTAGATAAAGCCTATGTCCGTGTAGATCAACTGTCAGGTGGGCAGCAACAACGTGTGGCACTGGCACGTACGCTAGCACAAAATCCCAAAATCATATTAGCAGATGAACCAGTAGCTTCACTAGACCCAGTAACAGCCCATCAAGTAATGGACGATTTCCGCCGAATCAATAAAGAGCTCAACATGACCGTTATTATGAACATTCATCATGTGGAATTAGCGCTCGAATATGCTAATCGCGTTATTGGCATTCGCGCTGGCGAAATCGTATATGATGGAGCGGCAAAGGATGTCACAGAGGCAGTACTTCGGCAAATTTATAATGGTCAGGTTGAAGAAGGGAGTAGCGTAGTAGATGTTCGACAAGCTGTTACCAACTAAAAAAATCATACTCCCAAATGGAAAAGAAGTGACCGAAAAGCGTGCTCTTACGCCTTTCGTTGTGGTAGCGATTCTTGTACTTACTTATATGTCCGCTGTAATTACAGGCTTTAATGTTGAAACGATTATAAAACGAATCGAACAATTTTTTGTGATTTTACAACAGATGGTTCCTCCGACTTGGGCGTATTTCCCTCACATTTGGCAACCATTACTAGATACGATTAAAATGTCGCTTTTGGGCTCTTTAATGGGTGTGCTATGTGCATTACCTTTAGCCATTCTTGCAGCAAGTAATATAACGAAGTGGAAGTGGTTGTCAGCAACAATGAAGTTTTTTCTTAGTTTACTGCGTACACTACCGACTTTAATTGTCGCATTAGTTGCTACTTTCGTTTTTGGATTAGGGACGGTTGCCGGTACCGTGGCCATTTTCTTATTTACAGTCGCCTATGTCGGAAAATTATTATATGAGCAAATCGAAAATGCCAATATGGATGCTTATGAGGCAATGAATTCAATGGGCTTAACAACTATCCAGTCATTTCGTTATGCAATTTTCCCACAAATTCTGCCTAATTATTTATCGACGTCTTTATTTTGCTTCGAAGGAAACGTACGGTATGCCTCTATTTTAGGGTATGTCGGAGCAGGTGGAATCGGGCTATTGTTAAATGAGAGTTTAGGTTGGAGAAATTATGCGAACGTCGGCATGATTTTACTCTTACTGGTCATCACGGTCTTTATAATTGAAACAATTAGTGAACATCATCGAAAGAAATTAATGTAGGAGATTACGCATGAATGTCATTGAAAAACAATATGAACTAGAACCGAATCGCCGTGTCACCCAATTAGTGACCATCTTCATTTTATGCCTTCTTTTTGGTTGGTCTTTATCGGCCATTGAATTGGAGCAACTGACAACAAATGGCTTTACAATTGCTAAAAATATTTTAGTCGGTATGGTTCAACCAGATTTGTCCTTATTAGTGAATGTTACGACAAGCGGTGTGCCCTATTTATTAATCGAAACGATGGCAATTGCATTTTTAGGAACAGTCGTTGGTTCGATCTTAGCCATTCCACTTGCGTTTTTATCCGCTTCTAATATTGTGCCAAAGCCGATTGCACATGTTGTTCGTTTTTTATTAATTTTGATTCGAACAATCCCAGCAATTGTGTATGGCTTAATGTTTATTCGTGTTACGGGACCAGGACCATTTGCGGGTGTTCTTACAATGTCACTCGTCAGTATTGGGATGTTATCGAAATTATATGTAGACGTCATTGAAGATTTAGATATATCGATTCTGGAATCAATGGAATCAATCGGTTGCACAACTTTAGAAAAAATTCGATTTGGTATATTGCCACAGCTTTTGGCATCATTTTTATCGATTGTGATTTATCGTTTTGATATGAATTTACGAGATGCAACCGTGCTTGGTTTAGTGGGAGCTGGAGGTATAGGTGCGCCATTAATCTTTGCGATGAATGCCTATCGATGGTCAGAGGTTGGTTCGATTTTAATAGGTCTAATCTTGCTTATTTTAATCGTTGAATATATGTCCAACAAAATTCGCGCAAAATTAGTTAGGGGGTAATAACTAGGTTTCGATGAATAGTTGGAAACGGGCTAGAAGTTTATTAAAAAATGGAGGATGATTTATCATGAGGAAGAAATCTAAATTTGTGTTTTCAGCACTATTGAGTACAGTGATGTTTAGTTCAATATTTGTTAATACAAGCTCGGCAGAAAATGCACAAGATCCAGCTCCTATTATTACGCCTGTGCACGCGAATGGTTATTCTGTATTATTTGATAATAGTCATGGACAAACAGCTGGTCAAGCTGATTGGGTAATTGATGGCGCTTTTTCTGATTTTGCTGATGGATTAACTGCAGAAGGATATACAGTAGAAGAATTCCGTAGTGATGCGCCATTAACTTTAAATGATTTGATCAATTATGATGTCTTTGTCATTCCAGAGGCCCAAATTCCATTTACCACTTCTGAACAAGAAGCAATTGCTACATTTGCGGAATTAGGCGGTGGTGTGTTCTTTATCGCAGATCATTATAATGCTGACCGAAATTTAAATCGTTGGGACTCCAATGAAATTATGAATGGCTGGCGTCGTGGTGCTTATCAAAATCCAACATTAGGCATGTCTTCAGCCGAAGCAAATGCCTTAAATGGCGTTGAAAGCTCTACATGGTTAAGCGATGAATTTGGGGTAGAGTTCCGTTACAATGCAATCGATAATACGGTGGCAAATCAAGTGGTTTCTACAAGTGAGTCATTCGGAATTACAGCAGGTGTATCAGAAGTTTCCATTCATGCAGGTTCTACACTGGCAATTACCAATCCTCATCTGGCGAAAGGGATTGTCTATTTACCAAATGGTTTAACAGCATCGGCCAATAAATGGTCGAATTCAGTGGATCAAGGTGTCTATGCTGGCGGTGGTGTAGCAGAAGGACCATATGTTGCAATTGGTAAAAAGGAATTAGGAAAAACAGCATTTATTGGGGATTCTTCACCGGTTGAAGATGCCACACCTAAATATCGCAATGAAGAAACTGGAAATGTAAAAAGAACATACGATGGCTTTATAGCACACGATAATGGCGAATTATTAATTAATATTATTGACTGGCTAGTACAAGATGAAAGTTATACAACATTTGCACAAACATCGATTACATTGGATAGTGTAACGCCTAGATTGTCATTAGAGAATCCTCAAACTTCAAGTGAAATTTTAGGTGAACCTTGGCGCCAGCCTAATGCAGGCTATTTATGGTATGATCGTTCAACATTTGCAGATGGATCCTATGGTTCAGATGTAGAGCCTTTACCTACATTAAGTTATGCTGTAGCGGTTCCTGCTGTATTGCCTAATAATGGTGATACATTTAATGCCACAGTTACTGTTGGTGGGTTAACACCATTAACTTCTGCTAATGGCTATCGCATTCAAGTTTATCTACCGGGCGGAACATCGATTTCTCAAGTGCAAAATTCAGATGGGACTTGGCCGACAAGCTATGGCTACTTTGATATTGGTACTTTAACGGCTAATAGCCAGGGCATTGCTCAAAAAATAATCACTATGCGCTTAAACCCATCAACATCTGTTACGGAAGGTACTATTCGTTTAAAGAATAGTAAGGGAGATAATGTCGTAACAAAAGCAGTCTCTATTGGAGCAGGTTCAAGTGTTGAGTAACTGAACGGCACCCAAAATATTGGACGTTAAAATCTAATAAAGTCGGTGCAGTTAGGAAAGTACACATCAGCTTGCAAAAAGATTACAGCTTGACCATCGATACACAATCGAGAAAGTAAAATGTATGCCTTTATTTGATTGAGTAAAGCCAAAAAACCCTGTTGATTCATCATTTAGAATCAACAGGGTTTTGAGCTATTCGCACATGTAACGCTTATTGGTGCCTAACGCGATTAGCCTTTCAGGAAATCAGGTTTTGCAAAGTTTGGGTTCGGATATTTGTAGAAGCCTTCGCCCGTTGCTCGTCCTAATTTTCCTTTGTCGATATACTCTGTTTTTAAGAGGTTGGCTAATTTGTTCATGTTGTCATCGCCAGTAGCGGCAGCTTTAGCTTGGACAATATTAAATGCCGTGTTAATGCCTACAAGGTCTAAAATAGCGAATGGGCCAAGTGGCGCACCAGTACCAATCATCCAAGTTTTGTCGATTGTTTCTGGGTCAGCTACTTCTTTTACTAATAGCATTTCAGCTGCATCTAGGAAAGGTACTAGTAATGAATTTAAAATATAGCCTGGTTGTTCTTTATATAATGGTAGTGGCACCATGCCGATTGCTCTAGCGAAGGCTACAACTTCATCAAATACGTTCATATCTGTACCTGGGTGCTTCATGATTTCAGCTGTGTTGTTTTTCCAAATTGTATTGGCGAAATGGAGCGCTAAAAACTTTTCAGGTCGTCCAGTTGCATCTGCAAATTGACTTGGCAATAATGTTGATGAGTTCGTTGCAAAAATAGTTTTTTGTGGTGCTACTTTGCCAAGATTTGTGTAAAATTCTGTTTTGATTTTTACGACTTCAGGAATTGCTTCGATCACAAGATCGGCATCCGCAACAGCTTCTGCTAAGTTGCTATTAAAAGTCAGACGAGCATAGGCAGCATCTACTTCTTCTTGTGTCGCGCCTAAATCTTGTTGATACAATGGTTTTAAAGTTGAAATACGGTCTTGTGCATTTTTTAACGCATCATCATTTATATCATAAACAGTCACATTAAACCCTTTAAAAGCTGATTGATAGGCAATTTGACTTCCTAGAACGCCACTTCCTGCAACCGTAATATTTTGATAATTCATCTTAAATCCTCCTCTGATATTGTTACATTAGTATAATAGTTTGTGTGTGCAATAATTTCCTTAATACAACTCCATACTACTGCTTCTCTCAAATAAAAATCAAATGAAAGCCTTTATTATTATAATGATATAAAAACATGCGGCCGAGCCACTTAAAATACACTTTTCAAGTATGTGCTTACTAGTGCCAAAAATACCTTGGGTTCGGGAATGTTCAAGACTACAAAGTATTGATAGAGTACTTGATGACTTCATCATTAAATGTACAATCAGGGCTTATATGCTCAGTAGCTGGATTCCTTAGACATGGTACAGCTATAGACAAAAAAGGGAAAGCTATTAAATATCGTTTTTTTTTCTTGCGTTTACTTACCTAGTTGAACATAGTGCTTTATAAATAGCTTCCGCTAACGCAGATGAATAATTTGGAAGTGAAAAAATAGGTCTTTTAGATATTTTTGCAGTACTTACATATTTTTATAGATTTTCTAACTGTTGTTTTAGTACACTAAAATTATGAAAAGAGAGGGGCAAGAAAAATGAAAAAAACGATGTTAGCAGGAGCACTTAGTATTGCATGTTTAACAGGAGGATTCGGACTGCAAGCACAAGCACAGGAGCATGTAGACGTTTCAAGCATTGTGAATAAACAACTGTTCGTGGCATCAACAAACACTAGCCAGGTACAATCGATGTCCTATCAAGACATCTATAAAATGTTTTTACTTTCTAAACTATTCTCAGATGATCAACTGACACTCGTATCCACTAGTAATAGTATTACTGTAAAATTGTCATTAGTAGCAATGATGAAAAGTTATGAGGATGGGACAAACCTATATCCAGAGGGAGAAAAGGCATTTAAAGAGAACTTTGAAGAATATAAGAAAATTTTTGGCGATTCCATTCAAATGAAGCTTACGCAATCGGGGAATTCCTTTAAAGCTGAAATTTACACAGCAGGAAAATGGGAAGCTGTAAGCGGAGAAGATATAAATGATTTAATTATGGTCTTTAATCGTGCAGATTTTGAGTTAAAGCCAGGTGGATATTTCACAGATACATTGGGACATTGGGCTGAAAGTTATATCCAATTACTTTATCAAGCGGGGATTGTGAGCGGCACTACTGATACAACATTCAATCCAAATGGACAAGTAACGCGCGGTCAATTAGCAGCTATGATTTTCCGTGCATCTGGCCTAGACGTAAATGAAGATTATGAAGGACCTGCAACATATCAAGATATGCAGGATTTTTGGGGTGCGAAAGAAGTAGCAATTTTACAAGAGTATGGCTTAATCGATATTTTTGATGGCAATAATTTTGAGCCAAATAAACCAGCTACACGTGAGGAAATGGCCTATGTAACGGCAAGCTACTTGGAAGGAATGGACTTTGATGTAGCGAAAGCTAGCAAAACTAATACATTTACTGATAAGGATCAAATGCGTATGGAAACAGTTGAATCGATCGGATTATTACAGCAATTAGGAATTATTGATGGTGCGAATGGTAAATTTAATCCTAAAGGCAACCTGACACGTGCGCAGTTTTCTAAAATATTATCGTTGACGTTGATGACGATTAACGAAGAGTAAATAGCAAGGCTAGATTTTCAAGCTCGTTTAAACAAGTAAGGTGATGTGATGGGGGGATACTACGCCATCCTATCACCTTTTTTTGTTATCTAGGGTTACTTACAAGAATATAAACTGTCTGCAACATTTTTATTAAGGAAATCTCTTTTACTACTTGAAAGGAAAGTTAAAAAGAATGTTAGCTAATCGTAATGCCGGATATTTGTCATATTGTCATGCAAACTAAGTTATACTGGTGGTTACGATGAATTTATCTTTATATCAGCAAATTTTAAAGGTGCTGACTGTGTAGCTACCAATATGAAAAATTTACACCTTAAAAGATGGTGAAACGTAATTTGGCCTGAATGAAGATAAATACCTTTGGCGTAATTGATTGGAGCTGACGAATTGTTAAAAAAACAAATGGAATTATTATTGAATGGGCAAGTAAACCTTGCGCTATTAGATGTGGAAAAGGCGTATGTAGAAAAACATGCATTGCTACATGAAGGAGCAATACAACATAAAACTTCTTTACATTTTAATGTCATTGAACGATGTGACAAGTTAAATGAAGAGTTGTTAGCTGAAGAAACAGAGACGTTCTTGGCAATGCCTGTACAATATTTACAGGAACATGCTCATGAATTTATGTATGTGGAATCTGATCGTTTTGAAGTCATTCGGGTGGATTCCTTTGCGCTGGAATATGATGAGGCATTTGCTGTCTATAGTGTGCTATTTGGGCTGCGATTGCAAAAGAAACAAGGTGAGTTTTTACATACCTATTTAACAACACATTTACAACATGAGAATATAACGTATAGTATGGCATTTTCTGGGCAGGATGGACTTTGGGAAGTGAATCTTGCGTTGAATGCTCTTGAAGGATTTAGTGAGCAACAATCGTTTGGTGAAGTATTCGTACTGTTATATCGCTTTGTTTTTGAGCTGCTTGTGGAACTTGAGGAGACACTATGAACACGCAAACAATTACTTCTTATCTTTATACGTATGCGTGGCAAACGAATGAGCAGGAGCTCTGTCATTTAGAAATGCGTGCAATGTTTGGCTTTGATGTAGCATCGAATATACTACTAGCATCCAAAAAAATTGAGCCAAGTAGAAGTCCATTCATTCGAAGTCGTTTAGATGTGTTATACGAAGCAGAAAAGGTTAAGGATATTGCGCTGTTTGCACAGCAACTTGTATTAGGCGCCGGTACATTTAAAGTAGTCTGTTTAAATAAATTTGACCTTGGGGATATTCAAAAAATTCAGCAGCATGAACGTCATCAGGTAGAGCGAGAGATTGGTTTATGTATACAGGCAGAAGCAGATTTGGTTAAGCCTGATATTGTCTTTGGTCTTGTTTGGCATAACAATCGTTGGTATTTTGGAAATTATGTGGAGGGGGAGGCAATTTGGCTTAAGCATCAGCAAAAGCCTGAAATGTATTCGACAGCTCTTAGCACACGTGTAGCACGAGCAGTCGCGAATATTGCCATTCCGAATCCCTTAGGTATACGAGCAATTGATCCGTGCTGTGGCATCGGTACAGTTTTAGTTGAAGCACTTTCGATGAATATGGATATCGTTGGACGTGACATTAATCCACTTGTCGCTAAGGGCTCACGCACTAATATTGCTCACTTTGGTTTACAGGGAGAGGTATTAATGGGCGATATCGCACAAATAACGGGAAGCTATGATGTAGCGATTATTGATTTGCCTTACAATTTATTTACTCATATTTCAGTGGATTCACAGTTTACGATTATTAAATCAGCACGTCGGATTGCTAAAAGAGTCGTACTAGTGACCATCGAAACAATAGATAATATGGTAAATGAGGCAGGGTTTGAAATTATTGATCGTTGTGTCGTCAAGAAAGGTACTTTTGAGAGACAAGTATTAGTATGTGAATAGAACCTTCCGGAGCAAAAAATCCAACAGAGTCATGTTTGACATTGTTGGATTTTTTATTGACGTCATCGATTTGTAATTATTAGTTACTCACGTTTACACCATTAAATGGAATGCATAACTCAAAAAATAGCCTAATAATAGATAGGTCAAAAATACCCTTATCGATACGGAGCGAATATGGTGCAAGATAAATTCAGATATACTAGTTGTAGCAATCAAGCCGATGGAGACCCCCATTAGTATACCTTGCATCTTGATGGTCAAATTTGTGTATTGACCAATCCAAATAAAAATACTAAAGAATATTGAAAAACCTAAAAAATAGAGTAACAGTCTCCATAGTTTTTCACCTTGAGAAAGAAGTGCCGTACTAACAGCAAAACCCTCTGGAAGGTGATGGAGAATGATTGAGGCTGTAATGGTAATGCCAAGTGCCGAATTCCCTAGTAAATTACCTACTGTAAGACTGATTGGAATTGTATGGATGATCATAGCGAATGCAAGTAAATATACGGAGGGATTTTGTGAATGAGCAGGGTGAAATAAACTACTAAGAACTTTAAACATGAGATAGCCGATGATTATGCCTAGAATTATGCCAAAAGACTTGTACATGTGAACAGAAGTTGGAATAATATCTAACACGAGCAAGCCTACTAAAAATCCACCACATAATAGTGATAAACCTTCAGTCGTATGTTGAAATAGCTTTGAAAAAATCCAAGCAATAGCCCCGCCTATACTGACACTGAAAAAGAGAAAACCACCAAGTATCATTGCACTCAACTACAGTATTCCTCCACCCATCATAATCTTTAAGCTGTTTTACCAAATATATGCAAACTAGAACTTTATATGATAGTTCCTGCAGTGTCTAAAAATAAAATAACCCTCAGTACGATATGTCTGTAGTTGAAAATTGACTATCTAACCGTTTAGAAAGGAATTGATAAAGGGTAGAAAGTAGATAACTTGAATAATTGGAGGTGTCTGAATGATTGCTGAATACAACGACTTATACACGGAGATAATGTTGAACAATACGCTTAAATATACGTAATAAAAAATATTTATGATGGTGTTAAAAAGTGATGAGGGAGATGTTTAGATGAAAGCAGTAACCTTTCAGGGCATTAAAGATATTGCAGTAAAAAATGTAGATGATCCTGTGTTAAAAAAGAAAGATGACATTATTGTGCGAATTACATCCACAGCAATCTGTGGTTCGGATTTGCATATCTATCAAGGGGCTATTCCGGCCAATAAGGATTATGTAATTGGACATGAACCAATGGGAATTGTAGAAGAAGTAGGTCCAGAAGTAACAAAGGTTAAAAAAGGAGATCGTATTATATTACCTTTCAATGTATCGTGTGGGGATTGCTATTACTGTAACCACGATATGGAAAGTCAATGTGATAATTCGAACCCCGATCTAGAAGTAGATTCAGGTGGCTATTTTGGTTTTACAGAACGTTATGGTAATTATCCAGGAGGACAAGCAGAGTTTCTTCATGTACCATACGGGAATTTTATGCCATTTGTTATTCCTGAATCGTGTGATTTAGAGGACGAGGCATTGCTGTTTTTATCGGACGTGCTGCCTACTGCTTATTGGAGCGTGGAAAATGCAGGCGTGAAAAAAGGGGATACAGTCATCGTGTTAGGCTGTGGACCTATCGGCTTAATGACGCAAAAATTTGCATGGATGAAGGGAGCTAGTCGTGTAATTGCTGTCGATCATGTGAAATACCGTTTAGCCCATGCTAAAAAAATGAATAATGTAGAAGTTATTAATCTTGATGACTATGATGAAACAGGATTCTATATTCGTGAGATTACTAAAGGTGGAGCAGATGTGGTGATTGACTGTGTAGGAATGGACGGCAAGAAAACTGCAATGGAAGCGATTGGTCAAAAGATGAAACTACAAGGAGGGACATTAAGTCCAATTCGTATTGCAATGGATGCTGTACGGAAATTTGGAACACTTCAAATAACAGGCGTATACGGTGCTAAATATAATCAGTTTCCACTAGGGCATTTATTCGAACGTAATATCACCCTCAAAATGGGGCAGGCGCCTGTCATACATCTCATGCCAAAGCTATTTGACAAAATTGTAGCTGGTGAATTTGATCCAACAGAAATTATTACACATAAGATCCCCCTCGAAGAAGCAAGCAAAGCCTATCAAATCTTTAATGATCGTGAAGACGAGTGCATTAAAGTAATTCTAAAACCGTAATTTTAATGAAAAGGGAGCGGCGCAAAAGCTCTCTTTTTTTCGTTTAGAGCGTAGTAATAAATACAACGTTTATACGTAAATCATAAAACGATATAAAGAGTAATATAAACATTAAAACGTGAAAATCTATGCAAATAATCGTATAAGTTATTATTTGGAAAAATAGTAGTAGATTCAATTGACTGAATATTGGTTTAATTCTATACTTTTAGTAGTTATACAGATTCATGGATTTAGTAACTACTAATGAGAGTGAGGAATGTGTGTATGAATTGGGATGCGAGTTATGATGTGGTAGTGGTAGGTTCGGGAGCAGCAGGATTAACGGCAGGGCTGACAGCAAAGCTACAGGGAATGAAGTCATTAGTCATTGAAAAAACTGATCGTTATGGTGGTGCATCAGCATTATCTGGTGGAGCACTGTGGATTCCAAATAACCATGTAATGAAAGGTGCGGGCGTACCTGATACACACCAACAAGCTCGTTCATACTTAGATTCGACTATTGGGGAACGAGTGCCGGCACCACTGAAAGAAGCATACATTACACGTGGACCTGAAATGTTAAAATTTTTATACAATCATACCAATCATATGCGCTTCCAGTATGCGGCAGGTTATTCGGATTATTATCCTGAAAAACCTGGTGGCTTTGCTCAAGGGCGTTCGATAGAACCACTTTTATTTGATGTGAAAAAGATGGGTACTTTAGTAGATACAATGCGTCGATCGACAATGTCTACTAAGGGATTCACGATGAATAGCTGTGAATTCCATAAGGTCAATATGATGAGACGTACAATGATAGGTAAAACAACTGCATTGAAATTAGGCGCGAGGTTATTGAAATCGAAAGTAACAGGTAGTCAGCCAGTAGCCTTAGGTGAAGCATTGATTGCACGTTTGAGAATGTCACTAGCAGAGGCAAATGGTGAGCTCTGGCTTTCAACAGCGTTTAAAGATTTTATCGTTGAAAATAATCGTGTGGTTGGTTTATTGGTAGAACGACAAGGACTAGAATTGCATATTGAGGCGAAACAGGGTGTGATACTGTCATCTGGTGGTTTTTCGCATAATCAAGCATATCGTGAAAAATACTTACCGGGTCCTACCGATGCCAAATGGACCTCTACGCCAGAAGGCCAAACGGGTGATATTATCGAGCCCGGTTTACGCATCGGTGCAACACTAGATCTAATGGATAAAGTGTGGGGGGCACCATCAGTGATTGATCCAAATGGACAACCATTTTTCCTAGTAGCGGAACGTGGTGTGCCAAATATGATGGTTGTTGATAATGAGGGGAAACGCTATCTAAATGAAGCTGCCCCTTATCATGAATTTGTAGACAATATGCAAGCACACCATACAGAGACACATGAAGCTGTACCTTCTTGGATTCTGATTGATGCAACCGCGAAGAGTCGATATATTTTTACAGGGTTATTTCCTGGGCAAGCATTCCCGAAAAGCTGGTTTGAACGAGGTATTGTGAAAAGTGCACATACACTTGAAGAACTGGCACAACAAATGGCTGTACCGACAAACAATTTAATAGAAACAGTAGCACGTTTTAATGCCTTTGCACTTACTGGCTGTGATGATGATTTCCATCGAGGAGATAGTGCCTATGATAATTATTATGGTGATCCGACGTTGAAAAATCCAAACTTGGCTGAATTCACCAAGGCGCCTTACTATGCTTTGCGACTATACCCCGGTGATATCGGTACAAAGGGTGGCTTAGTAGTCGATGAGCAAGCACGAGTTGTCAAGGCAGATGGTACACGAATAGAAGGTCTTTATGCATCTGGAAATTGCTCGGCTTCTATTATGGGCGAAACCTATCCAGGGCCAGGTGCGACACTTGGGCCAGGGATGACTTTTAGTTATATTGCAACCTTGCATATGGCGAAAGCAAGTAAAAAACAACAACGAGCGACTCTATTAAAGGTATAAAACTTACTTACTATAAAACCTTCTCATTCATCATTGAATTGGGAGGTTTTTCAATATGTTTATAAAAGGTAAAGTGATATAGATTTATACCTATGAATATGAATGAACGGGTTTAGGCTAATTGTTCTAATGTTTTGGAGCGACGAATATAGTGGCTACTAAGTGCAAGTGCGAAAATTCATAATGACTTGCTTGAACACAACAAAGCATTTTCAGCGAAAGGAAAAAAGGAGTGACGAAACACACGTGTTAGTGTATAGACTCGTGACAAGGATTGAAGAGCTAGAGTCGTATAAGGACACTTGGTCAGGGATACTTGAACGTGAAAAAAACGATAATCCTTTTATAGAGTATGAATGGGTTTCGACTTGGTGGAGGACACTCGGCAGCAAAGAAAACGTAGAAATTCACATTGTTGAGCGCAACGGTGAATGCTTAGCATTTTTCCCTTTCATCCGCTTTGCTCGCTTTGGTGGTATCCATCAATTTAGCTTTCTAGGACAAGGATTTGCTACGTATATGGAAGTGATTGCTGAGAGTATTTGGAAGGAACAAGTAATGGAATATTTATTAAAAGAGCTCACGCAAAAATATCAAAGGGTTATTTTTGTGTTGCATGGCTTATTAGAAAGTAAGCAAACATCTTATCTACTGGAAAAATACGCGCAAGAACGACAACTACCTCATTCAGTTTTCCGCACTGTGACACCTTATATAGATTTTAAATCAGTGGAACTAAATGCTTTTCTTCAGAAGCATCACAAAAATTTTAAGAGCATTAATCGTCGTGAAAAACGATTAAAGGCTCTTGGTCATTTAAAATTTCAGGAGGTTAGTGCGAAAAATTTAGATGGAATGTTTGAGTTGTTTAAAAGAAGATGGCGCAAAAAAATTGATAGAAGTGGATTTACTGAACAACAAACACGGCTTTTTTTTGAACGTTTAGCCATGCAACAAAGTAATGCTTTTTGTGTGGAAGTAGATAACCTCGAATTTGAAGATCATTGGATTGGCTTTACAATCGATCTTTGTTGCAGAAATCGAAATTTTTGTCAGGCGATGGGCCATGAGCCTGATTTCAATATCTTTGGCCCTGGTCGTTTAATTGAAAAAGCAAATATGTTGAAGGCACATAGCTCGAACTATCGATTTTATGATTTCGGAAGCGGTTATGAGCCATATAAATTTGAATGGTATACACATTTGGATTTTACGCGAATTTTTGTTATGAGTAGTGAAGGAACTCGGGAGCGCCTTTTACGGTTGATGATGGTAGTTCGCGATACATTGAAAAGAAAACTAAGTGGGTATCATCAATTGGTAAAATTGAAACGGGATCGATTGGGGGAGTTTCAATATTTTTTAAAAGAAGCCCGTCTAAAAGATTGGTTTATTGCCTTAAAAAAAGGAATAAATCGCATGATAGCTGTAACTAGTTTTGACTTGTACTATCTTCAGAGTACTGAATGTCAAACATCAATTGATTTACCTGAAATAGCCATTCAGGATGTAATGGAAAGTGATAATCGATCACAACTCATCCCACAATATTATAGAGGTTATAAGCTTTATGGTGAAAACGCACAACAAATTTTATATTTACGCCATGACACTTTCATACGTGAGGAAGCGTTGGGTTTTACACAGCTACTACCACCAAATTCAACGTATATAAAAGAACATGCCATAGAGCTATTTCCAAAAATAGTAGCGCAAGTGCAACAAGAAGGAAGGGCGGTATGCACCACTGTAAATTGGTATGAATGGCGCAAACGGAAAATGCTTGTGAAGCTAGGGTTTGAAAAAGTGGAGCGCGTACGTATTAGTCGTTTATTTAAATGGCAAAGGATTTCTCGTCAAGACAATAAATGGGCAAAGCACATTCACTATAAAGGGCAAAAACTTGATCATATATGGCACTTAGTGTTGTTCCCCTTACTAATCTAAAAATCCTCGATGCCTACAGTCTTTTTCTTTTTGAATAAATGGTAAGAAAACTGTTGTTTTCATGTTCCAGGCGCTCCCTTTCCGTAGGCATAACTCCAACTAATTTTTGCAGCGTATCGCCGCAAAAATGGAGTTTCCATACGTGCTGTTCCTACAACTTGTATCTACTGATAGTCTATTCTGCTCGAGACGATGAAAACAGGATGGCGAAATATCCAATCAATGCGCGTGAACAGCTTGAAATACACTTTCAAAACGACAAAAGGTATTTGAAATGATCACATTTCGAATACCTTTTGAAATTTTATCAGCAATCCTGCCTGTGAAAAGCGACCGCCATGGCGGACATCAAAGGATTCCTATAGGTACCTCTATTTTAAAAGAAAAAGTGACTGTCAACAACCTCAATTTTTTGAATTAGTCGACAGTCCCTGGCCTTTTACTTGGCATGAGGATTCATTATGTTTAGAAGTGGACACCTGACTTGTCAGTTAGTTTGCAACCAGTGCCATATTTTGCTTTTAATGCACCTTTGAAAGTTGTCTGTTCAAGTTCAGGATAGGCCTGTTTCCATAATTCAAATACATTATGATTAGATGCTACTCCATCTTTGGTTAAGCGAACAATATGGAAACCATACTCATCGTTACATCTTGCTAAAGGGCGATTTTCACGAACGGTAAAAATACGACCGCTCTCAGTAATTTCATATAAACCTTCAAAGCCAGATAGAGCCCGTTTTTCCTCATGTAGTTCTGCTGTTTTTTCATCAGTTTCTTCGACTTCAGAAGTACCCTCAGTAGTACTTTCCGATGGTAAATCTTCTACAATGATAAAATCTTTTTTCGAAGCTTTGTCACTCATTGTGGACATTACATTCATAATTGAGCCCACATAATGCATAGGTTTTTCATTGTTTTCTTCATAAACAAAAATATTATAATCGGTTTTATTGGTTTTTTTCATAATTATATTGCCAGTTGTAATAGTAAAACCGATAAATTTATTTTTATTGAGTGCTTGTAATGCTTGTTGCTTAGTTAAAATCATCATTAAATCTCCTAAAAAAATATTTTCTCTATTTTACCATAAATTAAGGTCAACTGTTTTTCATAAAAGCACTACAAACATAACTATCCTATAAAATATAAAGATGGTAATATTAAGTATTATTGGTTTTTGTAAATAGTTATCGAATTTTATATATCATTTGTAAAATTTTTCATAAGGAGTGTTTATAGTTTGATTAATGTATTAGGGGGCATTGGTTTATTCTTACTCGGTATGACGATGCTAACTAACGGCTTAAAAGAGCTTGCTGGGGATGCTTTGAAAAAATGGTTGAACCGGTTTACAGGAGGCACTATAAGTTCGGTGCTATCAGGTACATTGATGACAATGCTAGTGCAATCTTCTACAGCTACTACGTTGATTACAATCGGCTTTGTTAGTGCGGGACTATTAACATTTGTGCAATCCATTGGTGTCATTATTGGTGCCAATATTGGTAGTACAAGTACAGGATGGATTATTTCGCTCATTGGTTTTAAGATTAATATGCAGACAATGTCATTGCCTTTCATCGCACTTGGTGTATTTGTGCAATTATTAGCACCTCGCGACTTTAAAGCAGCGGGTGGTCTTTTTACAGGCTTTGGCTTATTATTTTTAGGCATTGATGTACTCCAAGGCGGCATGGCCTCAGTTCAGGACATGATTCCATTTGATTCGTTTCAGGCGGATACAATGGGAGGCAAAGTTATTTTGATTGTGTTGGGGCTTATCATGACAGTCATTATGCAGGCATCAAGTGCAGCAATAGCCGCTACACTGACAGCATTATACGCAGGGGCTATTGACTTTGAACAAGCGGCATATTTAGTCATCGGCCAAAATATTGGTACGACTGCAACGGCACTTTTTGCGGCGATTGGTGCTTCAACGGCTGCCAAGCGCACCGCAATGACGCATGTGCTATTTAACGTAGCGACTGCAATCATTGTAACGTTCGGTGCAACGTTCATGTTTAAACTAACTGAATATGTGACAACTACCATTCATGATGGCTTCGATGAAACACTTGGTATTGCAGTATTTCACACATTATTTAGTGTGGTAGGTGCAATTATTTTTGTGCCTTTTGCACGTCCATTTGCACGAATGATTGAGAAAATAATTCCAGAAAAAGGTAGCTTCTTAACGCGCAATCTTGATGATAGCGTAGCAAAGGTGCCTGGAGTTGCTGTAGAGGTTTCATTTAATACGCTACAGGACATTACGAAGGAGTTAACAACAGTTATTATTATGCTTATTCGAAGTCAAAAGAGAACGACGGAAGCTGACAGTAAGCTAAATCAAATTGATGAAGCAATTGAAAAAACACGATTGTTCATGGATTCTATACAATCAACATCTAAGAAAGATCGCTATAAGCATATTTCACTGTTACATGCATTGGATCATTTGTATCGTTTGGCAAAGGCACTTCGTGAACAACATCCAAATTCACTCCAATTACAGCCAATGTTAACGAAAAAATGGCTGACAGTGCTGGAGGAAGTGCTGATGATCATTGATGAGGATAGCCGTCTACCTGAAATTTCAATGCTTTTACAGGAAACTTCAGCTGAAATGGCCGCAGAACGTCGTGATAAACGCAATGCTTACTTTGAGAACTCTGTTGGCAACATGGTAGAGTTAGAGACGGCGGTTTCAAAAGTAGAAGCATTACTGTGGATTGATCGCCTTGTCTATCACTACTGGCGTACAACGGCACGTTTAGCAGAATATCAAACCGCGACGAAAAAAAGCCGACATGGAGAAGCAACGAAAGACTTTGCTTTAACAGATTAAAAGAATGCCCGACTCTCTTGGTTGTTGCGAGAGCGGGCATTTTAATATGGACTTATTCTTACAGATTATTGGACACCGCTCGATTCCCAGCTAGTATCGGCTCAGGTCTCCACTGAAACTACATTCCTTAAGCCCCTTATTTATGACTCCTTGTTTGTAAGAAGGCAATGACTTTTTCAAACGTCTCTATAGCTTCAGGGCGATTCATCATAAATTGATATTCATGTGGAAGTTCAGATCCATCTTCAAAAAATTGACGGACAACAGGAATATTGAGTGACTCAAGCTTATCTGCCATTGTCATGCCATCTTCTGTGAAGGTCATTTCTGTACCATCAGTTATAAAGGTTGCTGGGAAATTTGGCGAAACATATTCTAACATATTGGCATATGGAAGTTGCTCGTGTTCTTGCCATTTTTTTTCGCCGATATAACTCCATGCTATTCGAGTGAATAAATAATTGATAACAGGATTATTACTCTTTTCTGTAATATTGGAGAAGTCATATGGACCACAAAATAGTAAAGTCCCTTGAATGGAGTGAGCAGGAACAACAGCAATTTGTTTAAGAAGTTTTGCATACTGGGAATCGACTTGAATATTGACAAATTGGCTGGCAATTTGTGCGCCGGCAGAATCGCCAGCAAAAAATATTTGGTCTAAGTCGAACGGGTAGTCGGCGGCAATTTCAGTAATATACTGATAGGCATCTGTTAATTGAATAATAGGTCCTGGATATGTGGCGCTAGGAGCAAGTTCATAGTTGATGTTCACGACAGCAAAGCCATGACTGGCAATTTGAATGGCATATTCCGTAACATCTTTTTTATCGCCGCCAACGTAGGCGCCACCGTGTATCCAAAAAATAACAGGTATTTTATCTTTTACATCCTTTGGGAAATGCATATCTAACAGGTTATCTTTGTGGTTAGAGGGATAAATAAGGTCTTTAATGGTTGAAACAGTTTCTTCTATTTCATTATAATTAGGTGGCTTTACGGCCATGCCATTTTTGAATAAATTATGAACAAGCCAAGTAGTAGGTCGAGGAGAAAAATGAACCCAACCTGTAAAAGATACAAGTATAGCAAGTAATATTGTTATAAATACTTTGAATATTTTCAATGACAGCACACCATTCTAGTTAGTTTTAAACAATTATAAACAATCACTAACGATATTGAAAAGGGGAGATTTAAGTGGTTCAACATAAGTTTAATATGAATTTGACGTGGTCAGAGGGAAGAGATGGTGCAGGGAATTTAATAGCAAGCAAATTGAACACTAAAATTTCTATTCCACAGGAAATGAATGGGCCAGGAATTGGCACAAATCCAGATGAAATGTTACTTGGTGCAGCGGCTACCTGTTATTTAATAACACTGGCAACGCTATTAGAAAATTCGAAAGTACCCGTGTTGGATTTGTCGATGCAAGCACAAGGGTTTGTAGATGTCACAAATGGTGTTTTTACATACGAGCGCATTGTCCATAAGCCAACTATTGTTGTCAAAGATTTAACTGATCGTGAGCAGAGACGCATTCATCGAATAGCTGAGAAGGCAGAAAAAACATGTATGATTAGTAAAGCGTTACAAGGAAATGTTCGAATTGAATGCCAAATTCAAATTGAACAAGGATAAATGGAAAAAATTACTAACTAAAACAATGAGTCACTTTTATCTTCAAACTTTTGAGGAGTTATTTCAGAAATGTATCTGAAGTAACTCCTTTTTTGTTATATAAACTGTGTAGTAGCTTTGCCTGAAATAGTTCTATAAGTGTGGGAAATGAATATATAAAGTTAAGTGCTAAAAAAATGCAAAGGATGATGTATTGCACGTGCAGGCAACTGAGACTAACACATTTTACGGTCAGTATGGCAAGCGAATATTTGATATTGTAGGGGCATTTCTCTTACTTTTCATAACAATTCCTCTTATGTTAGCAATATTCCTCCTATTATTAATGACTACAGGTCGCCCCATTTTCTTTAAACAAATTCGAACAGGCTCTGATCATCAACGGTTTATCATTTGGAAGTTAAGAACGATGAACATTCAGGCAATCCCTATGAATATGCCTGCTATGTGTGCGGAAGGCATACCTGATGATTATTATTACAAAACTGACCAAGATGCGCGTATTACAAAAGTAGGGGCTATTCTTCGCAAGTTAAGCATTGATGAAATTCCTCAGCTCATAAACGTATTAAAGGGAGACATGAGTATTGTCGGACCGCGGCCGGAAGTTCCAACAATTACAAATGCCTATAACACATTGCAGTCACGACGCTTAGAAGTAAAGCCGGGGTTAACGGGGCTTGCTCAAATTAACGGCCGATCAACTATTTCACATGGGCAAAAAATTTCATATGACATTCAGTATGTAGATAACTATAGCTTTTGGCTGGATTTAAAGATTGTTGTCAAAACCCTATTTGTAGTATTAGCAAGAACAGGTGCTTACTAAATAACGTAGGGAGGCGTTGGATACTGAAAATTGTGCAACTGATTACGCGAATGGATGAAGTAGGTGGCGCACAAAAGCATGTAGAGGCACTTGCCATCAAATTAAAACAAGATGCTTATGAGGTAACGATTGTCACGGGCTCCTATGATCCATCCCTTTGGCGGTTACAAGATGAAAACATTGCTGTCATCAGTATACCAGCCATGCAGAGAGCCATTCATTTATCGAAAGATATACAGGCGCTTTGGCTGCTGAGGTCCACTTTAAAAATAATAAAACCAGATGTAATAGCTGCACATTCCTCTAAGGCAGGTGCAATCGGGCGCCTAATCGGCAGATTTTTAGGTATCCCTACTGTTTTTACTGCTCATAGCTGGAGCTTCACAGACGGGGTTCCACCTAAGAAGAAACTTATGTATCGTCAGTTAGAAAAAGCAGTGCAGCCGTTTACAACGAAAATAATAACAGTATCTGAGTTTGACCGTCAGCTTGCACTGACAAAAGGCATTGCCCCTGCACATAAATTAATGACTATCCATAATGGTATTACACAATTAGCTGACCCGGCTACACTTAGTAAGAACAGTCTAGAATGTCCACTGATTATGATGGTTGCTCGCTTTGAAATACCAAAAAGACAAGATACATTATTGGAAGCATTGATAGAACTACCTGAAGTGCCATGGCGAATTCAGTTTATTGGTGATGGTTCACTACGCCCGGCTCTTGAGAAATATGTGACTGATAAAGGATTCGCACACCGTGTGACGTTTTTAGGTAATCAAACAGAGGTCACGGAACTGCTCGCAAAGGGTCAGATATTTGCGTTGTTATCGGACTGGGAAGGGTTACCGATTGCAATTATCGAGGCTATGCGAGCGGGCCTTCCGATTATCGCAACGAATGTAGGAGGCGTAAGTGAGTTAGTCACTGATACCGACAACGGTTTTTTAATTGACCGTGGTGATAAAGAACTGCTCAAACAAAGACTGAGACAATTATTAACAGATGAAACACTACGTCAAAAAATGGGAGATGCAAGTGAACGTTGCTTTTTAAGAAATTTTACATTCTCACCGATGTACCAGAAAACAGTAGAGGTTTATGAACAGGCCGTCTCAAAGTTATCGAAGAAAGGTGATTAACATTGCAATTAATACGTATTAGAACTGATGATGAACTTACATTATATAAAGACATCTGGGATCAGATTTTAGCTCGTGAAAACAATGATAATCCGTTTATTGAATATGCTTGGTTTTATAATTGGTGGAAAATAATTGGAAGAAAAGAGCGAGTAGAGTTATACGCTGTTAAAGAGGGAGAGAACATCATCGCCTTTTTTCCATTCACAGTGAGAATGCAATGGGGGGTAAGGATTTACGCTTTTGCAGGTGAAAATATTGCGAATTATTCAGGGATTATAGCGCTTGAAAAATGGTTATTATCGGCATCAACTTTTGTATTTGATGAATTAATCAAAAAGCATCGCCATGTAATCTTCTCGTTCCATGGTCTGTTGGAGAGTAGTCAATCTTCGAAAGTAATTGAACAATATTTCGTTGAAAGGCAAATGCGGCCAAGTATTTTTCGAGTAATAACACCGTATCTTGCCTTTCCGGAAATAGATTTTTTAAGTTATTTTAATAACCGTCGCAAAATGCATGGGGTAGATAGACGAGAAAGAAAGCTAAAAAATCTAGGCACCTTAAGTAGCAAAACTCCTAACCACAACGAGCTTTGGCAGATGTTCAGATTATTTGATAGACGTTGGGCGAAAAAAATGGATACGAGCAGTTTCACGAAGGGTAAGAAGAGAGAGTTTTTTGAGCACCTAACGCTTCTTCATGATGATGCATTGAAAGTAGATATAGAGGCTCTGGTATTTGAAGATCAGTGGATTGCCTTCACATATGGTTTTAGCTGTCGAGGACGATATGTGTCTTATGTACTTGGCCATGAGCCTAACTTTAATTCATTTGGGGCCGGTCGTATTTTGTATCACTATTTGATAAAGCGCTCCTTTAATGAAGGCTATAGCAAGTTTGATATGAGCATTGGCTATGAGCCCTATAAGTTTGATTGGCGCTCTGGGATAGATTTTACAAGACGCATGATTATCAGTAGCGATACGAAGCGTGCAAAGTTTGTAAAAAGTCGTTTTGCTTTCAAGGAACGTCTAAAGGAAACGTTAAAAAGTAGTCATCGGGTAGTGGAGTGGAAACGTAATACCCTTGGACAATTACGTTATTTAGTAAAGTATGGAAAAGGGAAAGATTGGCTAGAATATGGACAACGATTCGTAGAAAAGTTTATTCGTTTTAAGCAAGTGGATGTTTTCGAATTACCGCCTACTGATAGTGTTACACCTCTTCGTCCAGTTGGACTGTTGTTTGAAGAAATGTCGATTCAAGAGGCTATGCATCTCAATCAGGAAGCACTTATTTCCTTGTTCTATCAGGGATATACAATCTACAAAGATTCCTTTGCAGAAACGACTAAACCTGCTTTCGCGTTGCATACGGATAACTGGCGTATTGACGCATTGCAAATCGTTGAATCTTTGCCTAAGCAGACCTATTTTCTAACATATGATGTCTATAAAAATATCGATATTATTACAGACTTCTTTCAAAAAATAAAACCAGCACATACACTTTGGGTCACTGCAAGCGTTTGGCAATGGCGTAAGCGTAAACGATTACAGCAACTAGGTTATAAACGTATTTCTCGAATAAAACATTTCAAATGCGGTCGCTATGAGCGCAAACAAGTAGAAAAATACACAGAGAGTGGGGGCGATGTTCATTCTGTCCATTAGAAGTAAGCGATGGAATATCGCAATGCAGCATATTTATTTTGCAGAGAAGCCAGCAAATATTAGAAAGCCGATGAAGCTTGTTTGTCATACACATTCACTTGTACCAAGTCGCAAACTTGCCAAAAGTGAAACAGTTCATATTCAACTAACGGACCATGAGCGGACAATGTATACAGCGTTGTCGAAGAACAATCAAAAAATGCTTCGTCGTGCACAGCGGGAAGCTTATCAAATATTTTTATATGAAGAACCGTCACAAGAGAATTTACGTGCATTTCAACGGTTTTATAATGATTTTGCGAAAAGGAAAAAAATTGAGCAAATTAATAAAGTCCAAATGGAGTCTATTTCGCTGTTAAATAACAGAGGAGCTTTGTTCTTGTCAGAGGTTCGTAGCATTTGTGGACAAACACTATGCTATAGACTTGATATTGTCCATGCTAAAAAAGCTATGTCTTATTATGTGGCGACCTGTCACCCTCTTTTAATGCCAGCTGATTTAAAGCGACCAATTCGTTATGCTAACCGCTTCTTGCTATGGCATAATTTATTGCATTTAAAGCAACAAGGTTGTTTGCTATACGATATGGGCGAGTTGACGAATGTAGCAACCATTCGAAAATTTAAGCTCAGCTTTGGTGGACAAGTTGTCGATGTTTATTCGGGTTTCATTGCACAATCGAAAATAAGTGCTCTGTTACTGGGTGTGCAAAAATGGAGGAAACAGCAATCGAGGTAAATCGTGGCGGTTTCATTATTTCCTTGGATTTTGAGCTGAACTGGGGCGTTCATGATGTGTTTAGACATGGACAATATGATGAAAATTTATATGGAGTACGCCATGCATTGCCTAAAATACTGACATTATTTGAGAAGTACGGCGTTCATGCAACATGGGCAACGGTCGGTTTATTGTTTGCAGAAACGAAAAATGAAATGGCACATTATTTACGAGGAATCCCAGTGAAATATGAACAAAAACGCTATGCAGCGTATTTGCAGCTTGCGAGTGTAGGTGAAAATGAGCAAGATGATCCCTTACATTTTGGTAAATCTTTAATTGCAGAAATAATGCAGACACCACATCAGGAGATTGGTACCCATACCTTTTCACATTATTATTGTCTGGAGAATGGTCAAACAGAAGCTGATTTTCGTGCAGATTTACAGGCAACAACAGTGATAAGCGAAGATTACATTGTACCCATGAAGTCGATTGTTTTTCCTCGCAATCAGGTCAATGCCAGCTATTTTAAGGCATGTATGGAGGCGGGGCTTATATGCTATAGAGGCAATGAAGCACACGCCTTATATAGCCCTAAAAAGTTCACAAAAAAAAGTAGGCTCTTAGGTGCGATGAAATGGTTAGATAGCTATGTTAATATAACCGGCAATCATTTGATACGACTGGAAGAGATGAAGGACGATGTTTTCGTCAATGTACGTTCCAGCGCATTTTTAAGACCATACTGTAAGCGCCTAAGCGTATTGGAAGGTCTTAAGATAAAACGAATCAAAGAAGGAATGCTTGCCGCTGCGAAGGTAGGTGCTTTTTATCATTTATGGTGGCATCCTCATAATTTTGGCAAGCATACTGAAAAAAATTTAGCTATGCTTGAGGAGCTTTTACGTTATTATCGAGAACTACAAATGAAATATAATTTCCGAAGTTACTCCATGTATGAGGTAGCAATGCTATGTAAGCAATAACATTTCTAAACAGGATGTTATTGCTTTTTTTTATGAGTGTATGTTTTAGAGATATTTTGTGAGAATAAGAGGGAAAATGCCGAAGGATGACGAAGTTGATAGATGATACGCTTTACGCATATATAGGGGGAGTTTGGGATGACGGGATTGTCACAGAAGCCAATTTGGGTTCAAAATATTTCACAATTAGTGACACTAGCTAGCGATAAAAAAGGGCCACGTGTGCGCGAAGAAATGCGAGAGCTCGGTATTGTTGAGGGAGGAAGTGTATGGATTGAGAACGGTTTGATTCAAGATTTGGGGACGACACGGGACATGATTCTAAAATATTTACATCGGGCACAAGAAGCTGAGATTGTAGATGCAACTGGAAAGATTGTCACACCTGGATTAATAGATCCTCATACGCATGTTGTTTTCGGGGGTAGCCGTGAGCATGAATTTGAGATGCGTTTAGAAGGTGCGAGTTATATGGACATTATGAATGCTGGGGGAGGTATTCATGCAACAACCAGAAAAATGCGTACTTTATCTGAAGAACATATTTTCAATCAAACGGCAAGGCGATTGGACTTATTTTTACAGCATGGTGTCACAACACTGGAAAGCAAAAGTGGCTACGGACTGGACCTAGAAAATGAGTTAAAGCAATTACGTGTGATGCGAAGATTGCATGAAAAACATCCAATGGATATTGTCCCAACCTTTATGGGAGCGCATGCGGTGCCAGAGGCGTATAGAGAGAACCCGGATAAGTACGTCGATTTAGTCATCGAAGAAATGATCCCAGCAGTTGTTCAAGAGGATCTTGCGAAATTCATAGATGTATTTTGTGAGGTGGATGTCTTTACCCCTGAGCAATCCGAGCGAGTTTTACTAGCTGGTAAGGAATATGGGCTTATTCCAAAAATTCATGCGGATGAGATTGAAGAAAATAAAGGTGCGTATGTCGCAGCAAAGGTAGGGGCAATTTCTGCAGAACATTTATTAAAAGTATCAGATGAAGGAATAGAAGAGCTTGCAAAATCAGGTGTTATCGCTTGTTTATTGCCAGCAACGGCACTGTATTTAGGAGAAAAGCCAGCACGTGCACGAGACATTATCGATGCTGGTGTACCTGTGACAATTTCTACAGATTGTAACCCAGGGTCATCCCCGACAATCTCATTGCCACTAGTCATGAATCTAGCGTGTATTACGATGAACATGACACCAGCGGAAAGCTTATGTGCTGCTACATATAATGCTGCCTGTGCACTGCAAATTGAGGATCGTGTTGGCTCGATTGAAGTAGGAAAGCAAGCAGATATCGTCTTATGGGATGTGCATAATCATCAAAAGTTACATTATATTTTTGGTGTTAATCATGTGAAAAAAGTATGGAAAAAAGGCGTGAAGGTGGTCGGTTAACATGTTTATTCAACCTGAATGGCAGTGGAAGCAAGAAAATGGCTCGGGTATGCATCAATGGATAAAACAAAAGGAAAATCCACAGCCGAGTGATGTTGATATCATTGTCTATGGCGCGTTATTATCGTATGCAAGTGAGTCGTCCAAAAAAGCACAGTATCCACATGCTTTTCGCAAGGCATGGTCTAGTTTTCAATCCTATAATTTAGATGAGCAAGTGGATTTACGGGCGCTGGCTGTTGTTGATATTGGTGACGTCGCTATTCATACGACAGATAAAATGATTTCTGAATCGGCTATTGAGGCTGCGGCAGAAAGCTTAAGTGTTGCCTATCAGAAAAGCTTTACCTGCCTCATTGGAGGGGATCATGCGATAACCGCTTGTTCTCTACGTGGCATAAAAAATGCTTTTCCACAGGATCGTATTGGTGTTATTCAACTTGATACGCATTTAGATGCAAGGAACCAGGAAGAAATTGGCCTAGCAATGGATTCTCCTATACAGCAATTGATTGCGGCAGGTGTTGTCGAAGGAAAGCATATTTATAATGTAGGCTTGCATGGCTTTTTCAATTCACCGGAGATGATTCATTACGCACGTGAACAAGGTATTCATATGATTACCCTAAAGCAAATGCGCAGGGATGGTATACAGCTTACAATTCGTGAAATGCTTCGTCAGCTAATGTTTGAGGTAGATCGTATTTATGTATCAGTCGATTTGGATGCACTTGATATAACATTTGCACCTGAAGTCCCTGCCGCGACACCGGGTGGTTTAACGGCTTATGAATTATTTGATATTGTAAAGCTCATTGGCGAAAATGAAGGTGTTCGCCATATTGACTTTGTCTATGCTGATCCTAAAGAAGGGGAATTACGTATAGAAACAGTGAAAACGGGTGTGACTGCATTTTTACAATGGATTACAGGTATTCAACTCGATCATCGACATCGTATTGCGAAAAAATAAAAAGCAACTGTCCCAAATGTGAAAATAGTATGCTAGTCATAGCATACTATTTTTTGATATCTAGATAAAAATCCGCTTAGACGCATGGGCGACGAAAACGTGGGTAGCAGGCAAGCAAGAGCATGAGACTCAACATGGAGCATATGCAAGCCCTTGCGGAAAGCGCAGCGGATTTTTAACATAATAAACGCCCTTCACATCTTAATAATCGTCTTCCATTATTTGATACCATTTTTACGTGCCAAGGTTACAATCCTCGCGTCATCATTAGGTACACCTTTTAGCAAGTCAGTTATTATGTTTGCGCCAATCATGCTATAAACAGTACCGTTCCCGCCATAGCCAAGTAAATAGTAGTAACGAGGATGATCAGGATGTTCGCCTATAAAGGGTAGACAATCTATTGAATCTCCAAAAGTTGCACAATAACTGTAATCGATTTTTACATTAAAATGAGGAAATAGTTCATGCAATGATGCAAGTAGCTTATTAGATTGCTTCTCTAGCTTTTCTTCAGATTTCGGTACTTTAGCTTTATCTTCATCAAGACCACCGATGATAATTCGATTGTCTGGCGTTGTGCGCATATACAAGTAAGGACGCTTCGTTTCCCAAATAAGTGAATGTTCATACCATGGTTTAAAATTGTCGATCGAATTGGTCACAATGGTATAGGACCGTTTGAAATCCGAGCCCTTTAACTGTCCATATGGTAAATGTTGATAGCCAGTAGCAAAAATTAAATGACGTGTAGTGAATTGACCATTTATAGTATGCAAAATAGTGCTGTCATGCATATCCTCTAGCACATTCACCATAATATTGGTAAATATATGGAGACCTCTTTGTTGGCATTGTTCAGCAAGTGCTTGAACGAATTTTACAGGGTTAATTTCAGCGTCATTAAATGTAACAAGGGCACCTTCTTTTTCAAAACCAAGGCGCTCTTTTATAATAATGTCATTCCAATACTCACAAGGAAATCCATGTGTATGCAACGCATTAAATTCACGTAATAGCTTGGAAGCATCACGTGTTTTGCTAGCAAAGCAAATACTTTGGCGACGTCGGAAATCCGCTTGGTCAGGCAGTGTATTAGTAATCGTTTCAATGTGTTGAATCGCTTCGTAGCACATTCTATAAAAGCGGACCGCATCTTTTTCACCAATTTGATCGATTAGTTCATGTAACATCATGTCATTACTAAAGTGTAAAATCCCTGTGTTAGCGACAGTACTGCCCTTTGCAATGTCATTTTTTTCGATCAGGGCAACTTTTAGGCCAGCTTCTAAGCAAGCATGTGCAGTTAGAAAACCAGATATGCCACCCCCAATAATAATGACCTCATAATAAGGTGCAATCGGGTTTTTTATAATAGAAAGTTCGTTGTGAATGGTTGTTGGCCAATATAAAGTACCACTATGGATTTTCATATTAGTAATCCCCCTTACATTATCTTTAATGATTCATTCCCATTTAAAGCATAGTTCAATCATTGTTGCTATAATAAAGGAATGTTGAGAGAGAGGAATTTTTTAAATGACAACTAAACCAAAACTTTTAATTGTAGATGGCATGGCTTTATTATTCCGGTCATTTTTTGCTTCAGCTGCGATGGGGCATTTTATACGTCTAGAAGACGGCACACCGACAAATGGTGCCCAAGGATTTGTACGTCATGTAATGACAGCACAGTCCATCATGCAACCAACACATATAGCCGTATGTTGGGATATGGGCGCCCATACGTTTCGTAACGAGTTATATGATGGGTATAAGGCAAATCGCCCAGCACCCCCAGTGGAAATGCTGCCACAATTTGATATGGCGAAAACTTTATCTGAGGAAATGGGCTGGCAAAACTTTGGAGTTGCAGGTATGGAAGCCGATGATGTCATTGGTTCGATGATTTCTAAATGGCAAGACGTAGCCAACATAACGGTCATTAGTGGCGATAAAGATTTATTGCAACTGTTAACGCCATCGACAGAGATTGCGTTTACGAAAAAGGGTTACACGGAGTACGATGTCTATACGCATACAAGATTTATAGAAGAATATGGGATTAAACCTATGCAATTTGCGCAGGTGAAGGCCTTTATGGGCGATACCAGTGACGGCTATCCAGGGGTAAAAGGAATTGGGCCGAAGCAAGCATTAACACTTATTCAAACATACGGTTCTATCGATAAGGTCATTGCTTCTTTAGAAGAGTTAAAGCCGGGACAACGAACGAAGATTCAAGAGAATGTTGATATGTTGAAATTATCACACGAACTCGCGACAATTCAAACAAACGTACCAATAGAAGCTGAGTTTACGAGTTTAGCAGTGCCAGGTTACGAGCAACATACATTTAAAGCGCTAGAAGAGCGAGGCTTCACATTAATTGCCAAGCAGGCACGCTCATTATATTCGCTTAGTTAGGAGCGATTTTTACAAAGCGTAATACTTTCTTGTTATCTTTATAAAAGATTGAACGTATTTTACTATCACGATGTGGACCACCATTATCATGAAAAATTAATAAGAGCTCATCGTTGTGAATTTCATAGCCAATGAGGGGTACCCAATGATAGGCATAAGCAGATTTTTTATCGCGCCATTGTAAGCTAAAATAACGATCGAAACGCATCGCTACGGGACGACCTTCATCAATTTCCTGCATGGCTTCTTTTAAAGTACAATCTCGTATAGCCCATGTTGGAAACAGCTTGCGAAGATTATGGATTAAGCGCCATTTAAACAGACCAATTTTGGTGCCACCAAGCATTGTGTAAAGTTCGTTAACAGCAGGGATATTTTTGTCATTGTGTAAGTATTGTAGGATAACATGGACAGTAGTTGGGCCACAGGCAGAATTACGATAGCTTGGTGAGATAGATGCATCGTATTGTGATGTTCCTTGTAATGGTAATTGACAGTGCATAAATAGCTCCTTTTAAAAAATAGCTGCATTTCATTGAAGAAATGCAGCTGCTTTTTTTTTTTGTAGATGAAAGATGTCACTTCGCATTCACAGCTTAAGTGACTCAGAAAGATAAGCCCTTTGGCATCATTACTGAGCAGATAGAAACTCGGTAACTTGCTGTGGTGATTTTGCGTTAGCACTATGTAAATGCGCTAATTTTTCACCATTTTGGAAAATTAGTAAGCTTGGAATACCCATAACATCATATTTTTCTGCGATTTCTGGAAGCTCATCACGGTTAAGCTCATACCAGTCATATTGATTGTATTCTTCGATAATTGGGTCGATGAACATATTCATACGAGTGCAGTCTGGGCACCAGCCAGCATAAAATTTCACTAGGACCTTTTGTTCGCCAGCGATCAGCTCATTAAATTGTTCTGCAGTTGTAATTGTTTTCATTAGTATTTCACGCTCCTTGGTTCCATTTTACACATTTTTTATTAATCCTGAAAGTTATCTGTTTACGCTCTTTGTGAATCTACTTATTGTCGTATTTTCGCTCGTAAAGAACAAAAAAAGTTGTATACTGCAAAAATAATTGGAGAAAAAAAGATTGCTAATTTAGTCAAAATAATCTACACTAAAAACAGAAAAAGTAGTTTTATCTTCTTTTCAGGGGAAGACTGCTACCTCGAGAGGTAGTCGGTGAAAATTAGTTAATTTTTTATTCATCATCTGTCAAAATGTCAACTGAACGAAGATATGCCGCAGGCGTATTCCACAAATTTATTGCATGAAAACGGTAAATGTTGAATTGTGCTAGTCTAATTCAACTTCTGGACTAAAATACGCTCAGGTGAATTTGATTTTTTTTGGCCAAAAAATGAATGGCTATTCATTCAATGGGAGAATAAGGGGGAATTGCTTGTGACTTACAATATTAACAAAGCAGCTGTTCTAGGTTCTGGTGTAATGGGTTCTGGAATTGCAGCACATTTAGCAAACATCGGTATTCCAACACTATTACTAGATATTGCACCGAAAGAACTAACAAAAGAGGAAGAGGTAAAGGGACTTACTCTTGCGCATCCAGCTGTACGCAATCGCTTTGCACAGGGAGCTCTACAAAAGTTAGTTAAGCAAAAACCGGCACCACTTACTTCTAAGCAAAATTTATCACTACTAACAGTCGGTAACTTTGAGGATGATTTAGCAAAGCTAAAGGACGTCGATTGGATTATTGAAGTAGTCGTTGAGAATTTAGCCATCAAGCAAAATCTATATGAAAAAATTGATGCTGTGCGTACACCTGGTACAATCATCAGTTCGAATACATCGGGAATTAGCATTAATGCAATGGCGGAGGGACGCTCAGAAGATTTCCAAAAGCACTTCCTAGGGACGCATTTCTTCAACCCACCACGTTATTTGAAATTACTTGAAGTGGTTCCAGCAAAGACGACAGCACCTGAAGTCATCAATTTTATGAAGACATTTGGTGAAGACATCCTTGGAAAAGGTGTTGTTCTTGCTAAGGATACGCCAAACTTCATTGCTAACCGTATTGGAACATATGGTTTACTTGTCACATTGCAAGAAATGATGAAGGGTGGCTATTCGGTCGGTGAGGTAGACTCTGTAACAGGTCCATTAATCGGCCGTCCGAAATCAGCAACATTCCGTACTTTAGATGTTGTCGGACTAGATACATTTATTCATGTAGCGAAGAATGTATATGACCAAACAACAGCTGAAGAGCAGCAGGTGTTTGCAGTACCAGAATTCTTGCAAAAAATGGTAACGAATGGCTGGCTAGGGGCGAAATCTGGGCAAGGTTTCTTTGTAAAAAAAGGTAAAGACATATTAGAAATTGACCCAAATACATTAGAATATAGTCCAGTAAAGAAATTGCAAACGCCTTCTATTGAATTAGCAAAACAGGCACGTGGTCTAGCAAACAAAGTAAAAGCATTGACATATGCGAAGGATCGTACAGGGGACTTATTATGGCGTATTTTTGCGCCAACATTAATTTACTCTGCACAGCTACACGGTGAAATTGCTGATGATATTGTAGCCATTGATAATGCGATGAAATGGGGCTTCGGTTGGCAACAAGGTCCATTTGAGATTTGGGACGCAATCGGCGTTAAAGAATCCGTGGCAAAAATGGAGGCGGAAGGTCGTGTAGTACCAGCCTTCGTCAAAGATATGTTAGCGAATGGCTTTGACACGTTCTATGCTGAAATTGATGGTGATTTAGCGTACTACAACGGTACAGAATACATGAAAGTACCAGTAAATGAAAAAGAAATTAATGTAAAGCGCTACAAGAAAAAACATGGTGTTATCAAATCGAATACAGGTGCTAGCTTAATAGATTTGGGTGATGGCATTGCATTGCTAGAGTTCCATTCTCAATCCAATGCTATTGGTTTAGATATCATTCAAATGATTAACTTTGCCATTGATGAAGTAGAAGCTAACTATAAAGGCTTAGTCATTGGTAACCAAGGCAAAAATTTCTGTGTGGGTGCAAATCTAGGTATGATTTTAGTAGAAGCACAGGATGATAACATTTTTGAGCTTGATTTCGTTATAAAAGCTTTCCAAGATGCGATGCAAAAAATTAAGTATTCTCGCAAGCCAGTAGTTGCGGCACCGTTTGCTATGACACTTGGTGGAGGCGCAGAGGTTTGCTTACCGACTGCACATATTCAAGCAACGATGGAAACCTATATGGGCTTAGTGGAAGTCGGCGTTGGACTAATTCCTGGTGGTGGAGGTAATAAAGCACTTTACCAAAAATTCATCAAAGGTTTACCGAATGGCGTGGAGGTAGACTATCAAAATATCGCCAATAAAGTATTTGAAACAATTGCGATGGCAAAGGTTTCTACGTCAGGTGAAGAGGCACGTGTTAATAACTTCCTAGATTTTGCAGATGGTATTTCTGTGAATCCAGATCACCAAATTTATGATGCAAAGCAAGCAGCATTAGCACTATATGAAGCGGGCTACCAAGCACCAGTGCCAGCAAAAATCCCTGTTGTAGGTGCATCAGGTTATGGAACACTACTGATCGGTGCACAAGGTATGTTTGAATCAGGCTTTATTAGTGAGCATGATTTAAAAATTGCCAAAAAGTTAGCTTATGTTATCGCAGGTGGTAAAGTTCCGTATGGCACATTAGTTGACGAACAATACCTATTAAATCTTGAGCGTGAAGCTTTCTTAAGTTTAGTAGCTGAACCGTTGTCACAACAAAGAATGCAACACATGCTTTTAAAAGGCAAACCACTTCGTAACTAATGAAGGCGTTTATGACTATATTTTGCACAGGACACAAAGGGGGATTTAGAGAATGCGTGAAGCCGTTATTGTAGCAGGAGCACGAACTCCTATTGGAAAAGCGAAAAAAGGTTCTTTAGCAACAGTCAGACCAGATGATTTTGGGGCAATTGTTGTCAAAGAAACATTAAAAAGAGCGGGCTATGAAGGTCCAGTGGATGATTTAATATTAGGTTGTGCGATGCCAGAAGCAGAGCAAGGCATGAATGTAGCGCGGAGCATTGGGGCTCTTGCAGGATTACCAGATACAACGCCTGCACTAACGATCAATCGATTCTGTTCTTCAGGTTTACAAGCAATTGCTTACGCCGCTGAGCGCGTTATGCTTGGCCATTCAAAGGCGATTCTTGCGGGTGGCGTTGAATCAATGAGTATGGTGCCAATGGTCGGCAATACACCTCGCTTAAATCCGGCATTAGCTGAAACTGCACCACAATATTACATGGGGATGGGGCATACAGCTGAGGAAGTGGCACGTCAATACAATGTGAGTCGTGAAGATCAGGATGCTTTTGCGGTGCGTTCACATGAGCTAGCAGAGAAAGCCATTAAAGAAGGTAAGTTCAATGATGAAATTGTACCTATCGAAGTGGAACAACATTATGTGGACGACAATAACAAACCACAAGTAAAGAAATTCACTTTCAGTATGGATGAAGGTGTGCGCTCAGGCACATCTGTTGAAGGTTTAGCGAAGCTTCGCCCAGCTTTCCATGTGAAAGGAAGTGTTACAGCAGGAAACGCTTCACAAACTTCTGATGGAGCAGCAGCTGTGTTAGTAATGGATCGTGAGGAAGCAGAAAAGCAAGGAATGACTCCAATGGCGAAGTTTTTAGGCTTTGCAGTTGGCGGTGTACCACCTGAAGTAATGGGGATTGGTCCAATCGTTGCTGTCCCAAAAGCACTTGAAATTGCAGGTCTAGCTATTGAGGATATAGACCTGTGGGAAATTAACGAAGCATTTGCTTCACAATCATTACAAGTTGTTCGTCATTTAGGTATCGACCAAGAAAAGGTCAATGTAAATGGTGGAGCAATTGCATTAGGACATCCACTCGGCGCAACAGGCGCAATTTTAACATTAAAGCTCATTCATGAGCTGAAACGTCAAGGCAAGAAATATGGTGTCGTGACAATGTGTATCGGTGGCGGTATGGGTGCTGCTGGAGTATTTGAAATAATATAACTTTACTAGTTAAGCTCGGGGTATTGCGTTTTCGGTTGCCTCCGAACAAAGTACTGCGAGCTTTTCTATATATGACAATTGTAATTGTGTGAAAATTGTGTGAGTGCCAGGCACCATAAAACTAGGGAGGAATTTAACATGACAGAAAAAACAACGGATATCATTAAAGGCGGCGGATTTATCATTGAAGACGTGGAATTAGATCGTGTATTTACACCCGAAGATTTCACAGATGAGCATAAAATGATTGCAAAAACGACTGAAGAGTATGTTGCAAACGAAGTATTACCTGTAGTTGAGAACTTAGAGCATCACGAGTTTGAACATTCAGTACGTTTATTAAAAAGTGCTGGTGAACTCGGTTTACTAGGGGCTGATGTACCTGAGGAATATGAAGGTCTTGGCTTAGACAAAGTTTCTTCTGCATTAATCGCAGAAAAAATGTCTGTAGCAGGTGGCTTCTCCATTACGCATGGTGCGCACGTTGGAATTGGTTCATTGCCAATCGTACTTTTCGGAAATGAAGAACAAAAGAAAAAGTATTTACCAAAACTTGCTTCTGGCGAATTAATCGCAGCATACGCATTAACAGAACCAGGTTCAGGTTCTGATGCATTAGGTGCTAAAACGACTGCAAAGTTAAATGCTGCAGGTACACATTATGTATTAAACGGTGAAAAACAATGGATTACAAACGCTGGTTTTGCTGATGTATTTGTTGTTTATGCAAAAATCGATGGCGATAAATTCTCGGCATTTATCGTAGAACGTGCATATAGTGGTGTTTCGGTTGGTCCCGAAGAGAAGAAAATGGGCATTAAATCATCTTCAACTCGTACACTAGTACTTGAAGATGCAGAAGTACCTGTTGAAAACTTGTTAGGTGAAGTGGGTCGTGGCCATGTGATTGCATTCAATATCTTAAACATCGGTCGTTATAAATTAGGTGTTGGCACAATTGGTGGATCAAAACGTGCTTTAGAGCTTGCCATTCAGTATACAAATCAACGTCAGCAATTCAAAACGAAGCTATCTGACTTCAACTTAACAAAAGAAAAATTATCAACTATGGCGTCTCAATTATATGCGTCAGAATCCTTAAATTATCGTACAGTAGGATTATTCGAAGATCGTTTAAGCATGTTAAGTCCTGAAGAACAAAAGCAAGGAAAAGTGATTGCAGATGCCATTGCTGAATATGCAATTGAATGTTCTATTGCAAAAGTTTTCGGTTCAGAAACATTAGATTACATTGCAGATGAAGCGGTGCAATTACACGGTGGCTATGGCTTTATGGCAGAGTATGAAGTAGAGCGTATTTACCGCGACTCACGTATTAACCGTATTTTCGAAGGAACAAATGAAATTAATCGTATGATTGTGCCTGGTACATTCATGAAAAAAGCATTAAAAGGTGAGCTTCCTTTACTGCAAGTGGCGCAAAACTTACAGCAAGAGTTGCTGATGTTAATGCCTGAAGAAGTGGGCACGGAAGCTTTAGCACAAGAGAAATATCTTGTGAAAAATGCGAAGAAAATTGCTGTGTTAGCTGCTGGTATGGCTGCACAACGCTTCGGTGCAAAACTCGATCAAGAGCAAGAAGTGCTTGTGAATATCGCCAACATTGCTAACCAACTATTTGCAATGGAATCAGTTGTATTACGCACAGAAAAGGCCATTGCACGTGACGGAGTAGACAAAGCACATCAAAAACTTCTCTATACACAAATCTTCTGCCAAGAGGCCTTTGCAGAAATAGAAAAAGAAGCGAAAGATACAATTCTTGCTTCAGCGGATGGAGATGCTGCCCGCATGACATTGTCTGCGTTACGTAAGCTAACGCGTAACAATCCTTATAACCTAATTGCGAAGAAACGTGAAGCTTCTGTTAAACTAATTGAAGCTGAAAAATTCATCGTCTAGAATATCTCATGAACTAGCTACTCGTTATAAGGTAGCTAGTTTTTTGCGTGAAGCGGATAGAATCGCGAAAGTGATGGATAGAACGACAAAAGTGACGGATAGAACTTCTCAAAAGGTTTCATTTTGGTTCATGACAGCTATGATGGTATACTACAGAAAATGACTGTAGAGGAGCCTACATATGACGATTCAATTTATCCATTATCCAAAATGTACGACATGTAAAAAAGCACAAAAATGGTTAACTGACAATGGTGTTTCATTTGAAGAGGTACACATCGTGGAACAACCACCAACAAAGGAACAATTAGAGAGCTTTTGGCAAGCAAGTGGGCAACCATTGAAGAAATTTTTTAATACTTCTGGTATGAAATATCGCGAGCTTGGCTTGAAGGATAGACTTGCTGAAATGTCGGAAGAAGAGCAACTGACACTACTTGCATCAGATGGTATGCTGATTAAACGACCAATCGTTACTGATGGAGAAAAAGTGACATTAGGGTTTAAAGAATCCGAATTTGAGCATGCTTGGAAATAACCGCTTTTATCCTTGTTTTTATGGGAGAAGTATGGCACACTGATAGTGAATATATTACATATTTATGGAGGGGTTTTTTGCATGAGCACACCTAAAGACTTACGATACTCTGAAGAACATGAATGGGTAAAAGTAGAAGATGGTAAAGTACGTATCGGTATTTCACACTTCGCACAATCTGAACTTGGAGATATCGTTTTCGTTGAGCTTCCACAAGTTGGCGACGAAATCAAAACAGATGATCCATTCGGTAGTGTAGAATCAGTAAAAACTGTTTCTGAATTATACGCGCCTATTTCAGGTAAAGTAGTTGAAGTAAATGCTGATTTAGAAGATAGCCCGGAATTCGTAAATGAATCACCATATGAAAAAGCATGGATGATCGTTGTAGAGCCTGCTGACACATCAGAAATTGAAAAACTTATGACAGCAGAACAATACGAAGAAATGATTGCTGAATAATGATAAGCCTGTAACACATGGAAACGTCGGAGATTACCGGCGTTTTTTATTATATAATAGGGTATAGTGGGTTGATGTTTAAATGGGGGTGTCGTGATGTTCGGAGGGAAATGCTTAATCGTGGAAGGCCGTTCGGATAAGCTTCAAATTGAACCTATTTTGAATGAGAATGTACTTATACTGTGTACAAATGGTACAATCGGTGTTCATCAATTAGAAGAGCTTCTCGATCCTTATGAGGGGTGTGAGCTATACACATTTTTTGATGCAGATGCATCAGGTGATAAGCTACGGGCATTAATGGACAGACATTATCCAGAGGCGGAGCATTTACGCACGATGCCAACCTATAAAGAAGTAGAGACGACACCGAGGAAAGTGCTAGCGATGATTTTACTGCGCGCGCATTTCTCCATCCATAATGAATATATTTTGTAAGGTTGCGTGAAAAGATGGAAGAATGGTCAAAAGAGCAGTGGGAAGCGGCGATGCAGTCTGGTGAAAAAACTGCCTTTTATTTATATACACCAATGTGTGGGACGTGTGCAGTCGCATCAAAAATGATGGATATTGTTGAGCAATTGCTGCCACAGTTACAGCTTGGTAAAGCGAATATGAATTTTATGGAGCAAATAGCTTATGATTACCAAATAGAAAGTGTACCATGTTTACTTATAAGTGATGGCGAAAAAGTTACAGAAAAGGTATATGCTTTTCAATCCGTACCATTTTTATACGAATTGTTAAAAAAACCAATTGACTGAACTTTACTAGCATGGTAAAGTATCAACTATATTAATTTTATTTCAGCATAAGTTTTAAATAAAAATAAAATATCGAACTCTTATGAAGAGTGGCGGAGGGAAGTGCCCGATGAAGCCCGGCAACCATCACATTAGTGAAAAGGTGCCAAATCACCCAAAGAAATTTTCTTTGAAAGATGAGAGAACGGTTCAACGTATAAAGTACGTGACCCCTTCAACTTGTCGTGAGTGAAGGGGTTTTCTATATGAGAAAAGGAGTATTCGCTATGATAAAGCTTCAAAATATTACCAAGAAGTACAAAACCGCGAATGGCGAATTAACAGCAGTCAAAGATGTCAATCTATCCATTAATAAAGGTGAGATTTTTGGCATTATCGGCTATAGTGGCGCTGGTAAAAGTACAATGATTCGTTTATTAAACGGTTTAGAAAAGCCAACATCCGGTACGGTGACGGTGAACAACCAAGAATTTTCATCGATTAAAGGGCAAAAGCTCCGAAACGCTAGACAAAAGGTAAGTATGATTTTTCAACATTTCAATTTACTTTGGTCTCGAACAGTTGCGGAAAATATTGCTTTTCCTTTAGAAATTGCAGGTGTACCTAAAGCGCAACGAGAGGCGCGCGTGAATGAATTGATTGTCCTTGTTGGTTTAGAGGGACGTGATACAGCGTACCCATCGCAACTTTCAGGTGGACAAAAGCAGCGCGTTGGGATTGCGCGTGCGCTCGCGAATAATCCAGAAGTATTGTTATGTGATGAAGCAACATCCGCACTGGATCCGGAGACAACAGATGCCATTCTTGATTTACTTGTAGACATTAATGAAAGATTAGGGTTAACGATTGTCTTAATCACACATGAAATGCATGTCATCCGCAAAATTTGTCATCGTGTGGCAGTGATGGAGGCGGGGGAAATTGTAGAACGTGGAGAAGTATTACAAGTTTTCCAAGCACCACAAGCAGCTATCACGAAAAAGTTTGTTTCTCAAATTACAGATACGAAAGAAACGCAGGAAACAATGGCACAGCTAAAAGTAAATTATCCAACGGGCCAACTTGTCAAGCTGGTCTTTGTAGGAGAAAAAACACAGCAGCCAGTTATTTCACATCTAGTGAAGCAGTTTGATGTTGAAATGAGTATTGTACATGGTAACATCTCGCAAACGAAAAATGGCGCATATGGTACACTCATTGTCCAAATTGATGGTTCAGCGAACAATGTGACTGCTGCATTAAGTTATTTAAATACAGTGGAAGTACAAACGGAGGTGATTACAGATGCTAACTAGTCTCTTTCCGAATGTCGACTGGGAAAAAATGTGGGAAGCCACATATGAAACACTATATATGACTTCTATCTCAACGGTTGTAACCTTTATTCTTGGGTTAGCCATTGGCATCATCCTATTCCTAACAAGTCCTAACCAACTTTGGGCTAATAAATTGGTTAACTTTTTAACAGGGTCGGTCGTTAATATTTTCCGCTCCATTCCATTTATCGTGCTAATCATTTTATTAATCCCATTCACGAAATTTTTACTTGGGACAATCCGTGGGGCAGATGCAGCATTACCGGCACTAATCATAGGTGCCGCACCGTTCTATGCACGAATGGTATTAATCGCTTTACGTGAAATTGATAGAGGCGTTATTGAGGCGGCTCGTTCAATGGGGGCAAAAACTTCAACAATTATTTGGAAAGTTTTAATTCCTGAATCCTTACCTGCACTTATTTCAGGCCTTACAGTAACTGCGGTTGCACTTGTCGGCTATACAGCAATGGCAGGAATTATTGGTGCTGGTGGTCTCGGAAACTTAGCCTTTTTAGACGGTTTCCAACGTAATCGTCAGGACGTAACATTAATGGCAACGATTTTAATTTTAGTTGTAGTATTTATCATTCAATGGATTGGCGACATGATTACAGCCAAAACAGACAAACGTTAAGGTTATTCCGGTTTCATACCGCTAACATATTTTTAACAAGATAAAAGGGAGTGTAAACAAATGAAGAAATTTTTAGCAGGTTTATTCTTATCAGTCCTTGTACTAGCTCTAGCAGCTTGTGGCGCTGATAAAAAAGAAGATGCAGGTTCAACAACTGGAGATAAAGCAGACGATAAAGAAAATACAACAGTAACTATTGGTGCTTCAAATACACCACATGCAGTCATCTTAGAAAAAGCAAAACCAATTTTAGCCGAACAAGGTATTGATCTAAAAATTGAACCATACCAAGATTACGTCCTACCTAACCAAGATTTAGAATCTGGTGATCTTGATGCAAATTTTTTCCAACATATTCCTTACTTAGATTTACAAATTAAAGATAATGGGTATGATTTCGTCAATGCTGGCGGTGTCCACATAGAACCAATCGGAATCTATTCTAAAAAATACAAGACTCTTGAGGATCTTCCAGAAGGAGCAACAATCTTACTTTCTAACTCTGTTTCAGACCACGGTCGTATGCTTTCATTATTAGAAGCTAAAGGCTTAATTAAATTAAAAGAGGGTATCGACAAAACAGCAGCTGAAATCAAAGACGTCGCAGAAAATCCTAAAAACTTTAAATTCGATGCAAATACTGCACCAGAAATGCTAGTGCAAATGTTCGAAAACGAAGAAGGCGATGCTGTTCTTATCAACTCGAACTTCGCAATTGATAACGGTTTAAACCCAATGGAAGATGCTATCTCTCTGGAAGATAAAGAATCACCATATGTAAACATTATCACTGTGCGTGCTGGCGATGAAACAAAACAAGAAATTAAAAAATTATTAGAAGTATTAACGTCTAAAGAAATCCAAGACTTCATCCTTGAAGAATGGAAAGGCGCAGTTGTACCAGTTAAGTAATTAACTTTGCTAAATAAGGGTATGTAAGTGATAAACTTGCATATCCTTTTTGTTTTTGTGAATAAAAACGATTGTGTTTATCTTTGTGTTGTAGTTCATTTATCAGAAAATATACATATTTGCTTTTTGAAATCTTATTCTAGTTTTTATATCAAATATATAATATATTTTAGTATAATGAATGTGCGTTATTATAAATTATGTATAGTAATATCTTTATTACTATAGTTATAATGTAAAATATCGGATTTAATTGCATAAAACGAAACAACGACAACGATAAATTCTTAGTGAATACTGAGGTGATAATAAATGAATAAAATAATCATTGCAGAAGATATCATGCAGGAACATGAAGTAAAGAGATATTTTGAAATTTGGCGTGAAAGTGTCATTCGTTCACACCTTACAATTACAGCCGTTTTTTTAAAATTAGCAAATTTTACACCAAGCACTGAGGTAGAGCGGTGCAATATAAATGTGCAAATTTCTAATTTTTTAAAGTCAAAAATAAGAAAAACTGATTTACTCTTCCAATCAGCAGATGGAGATCATTGGGGTATACTATTTTTGCAAAGCAGTGATGTGGAAGCAGAGGCGTTTTTGCGACGCATTTTTAAAATGCTAAAAAACAATAACGTAGTGAAAGAGTTTAATCAGTTAGGGATAAAAGCTTCAATCACGGAAATACGCAATAATCATGTTACTTTTGATACTTTGCTGGAAAAAAACAAGGAAAAACTAGCAGATGACAGTCAACCGATGTGGCTTATTGAGCGAGTAACAGATTATAGGGTGCAACCAATCGAACAGGTAAAGGTGAGTATTATTGAACAAAATGTCATTTTTAGAAAAGTGCTAGAGACAACATTACATCAACTACACATACCTAATTTTGCATTAGAGGTAACAGCTTATGAGGATGGCTATAGCTTTTTACAATCAAACACTTATAAATCTGGTCATACACATCTAGTTGTTATGAATGATATTTTACCGCGTAAAAATGGCTTAGAAATTTTACACACTTTGCGAAAAATGCCGAATGAGAAAAAATTTATTATTTATATGATGTCAGAACGTAATTCTGAAGGGGCAATACTCAATGCTTATGAGGGCGGAGTAGACGAATATATAGTTAAACCCTTTAATTTGCGTTTATTAGAAGCGAAAATTAAACGAACCTTTGCGAGGTTTTGGCTATGATTGGTTTATCGATTCACTTTCTACTTAGCGTAATAGCCTTAATGTTGGTTCTGTTTTTTATATTTGTGTTGTATTTGTTTTTTCAACGAGAACGTGAGAATCACTTTCTGACAGCACGTGAAACTTATATAAAAAACTATTCACAATGTTGGTATGAATATCTATTTAATGATGAAATTTTTTCTGTGGTGCTCGTTCCTCGCGGCAGGGCACAAGTGGAAGCAATTGAAATTATATTTTCATCTTATTTAAAAAACATTATAAATGAAAACGTAAGACAAAAAATAAAAGAATTTTCTAATGTATATCTAATAAAGTTCTATGCGCAAGATTTACGTAGTAAGCGATGGAGCATTCGAATGAACGCTTTGTATCGTATTTCAGAATTGCACATAGATGAATTACTAGAGGCTTGTAAAAAATTAGAAAGAACCAATATTTCGGAAACCGAATACTTTCAATTGTTAAAAATATACTCATCGTTCCAACCTGATCTATTTATCGAAAAAATAAAGGTACCCAATGCTAGTTATTCTGAAAGCGAATATAGAAGATTATTTGTTTTGCTAGAGGAAGATGTGTTTATACGATTTTTTGATGAATTTGATAGATGGCCTGCTAATATACAATATGCTGTTATTGATACGGCTGCAGCCAAGAAGAATATGAAATATATCGATAGATTAAAGCAGTTGTTAACACATGATGTGACTGAAATTAAAATAAGAGCATTAAAGGGTCTTTTTGAGATCGGTGTGATAGATGACATTGAGCACTTTGTGCCGTTCGTGACTTCTGATTTTTGGGAAGCAAGGTTAATGGTAGGGAAAATTTTCAAACATGTACCATTAACCTATACCTATTCATATTTAGAACTACTTCTACAAGATGAAAATTGGTGGGTGCGTTCACAAGCAGCTAAGACGATAGCGGAGGACCGAGAAGGTTTAGCAAAACTACAGCAATTTATAGCATCATCAAGCGATCAATATGGGATAGAAATGGCACAGGAAATAGTAGCGAGAAAGCAGGGGAACAGATGAAAATTGTAGATTATTCTATGTGGTTCTTTGGTGGCGTTATTTTATTTTATATGCTATTCGTTATTGCTTCATATTGCATGATGTTTGTTATTGCATTGTTTGATTTACGTAAACGTTATAGCTTAGATCCTTCGGAATACGATGATGCGCATATCGATGCCTTTTATTCAAAGCCTGTATCTTTACTTGTTCCCGCTTATAACGAAGAGGTAGGGGTTGTGGATACGGTTTATTCTTTGCTCAATTTACGTTATCCGCAAACAGAAATTATTATTATTAATGATGGTTCTACTGACAACACGCTACAAACAGTGATTGAGCATTTCCAAATGAAACCAGTAAATAAAATAGTACACACAAATATTCAAACAAAGCAGGTCATACAAATCTATGAATCCGAAATATATATGAATTGTATTTTGGTCGACAAAGAAAATGGTGGGAAAGCTGACGCACTGAATGTAGGGATTAATGTATCTCAATATCCGTATTTTTGTTCCATTGATGGAGATTCAATTTTAGATGAGAAATCATTATTACGTGTCATGAAGCCTATTATTTTATCTGACGGAGAGGTCATTGCTGCTGGCGGAAATATCCGTATTGCCAATGGGGCAAAAATGCAGTTTGGCTCTATTTACGAGACTCAATTATCTAGAAATTACTTAGTCATCATGCAAGTGATTGAATATTTACGAGCTTTTTTAATGGGACGTATTGCGTTAAGTAAATTCAATCTTGTGCTCATAATATCAGGGGCATTTAGTGTTTTCTCAAAAAAATGGGCAATAGAAGCTGGTGGTTATTCCACCGATATCATTGGAGAGGATATGGAGCTCGTTGTTCATATCCATCGACTCATTAAGGAGAAAAAAGAAAATAAGCGCATAGAATTTGTACCAGACCCCGTATGCTGGACAGAAGCGCCACAGACATTAGGTGTACTACGCAATCAGCGAAGACGCTGGCATCAAGGGATGTTTGAAAGTCTATGGAAACATAAAAAAATGACTTTAAATCCAAAGTATGGATTGATTGGCATGATCTCATTTCCATATTTTTGGTTTGTTGAATGCTTAGGACCTATTATCGAATTGGGTGGTTATATCTATATCATCGTAGCGTTTTTCTTAGGGGACATTTATTATGAAGCGGCAATTTTGTTATTACTGCTCTTTGTAATTTACGGGGTAATTTTTTCTGTAGCTTCAGTATTATTTGAAGCTTGGAGCATGAATACGTATCCTAGAAAAAGAGAGTTGCTACGTATGATTCTGTTAGCATTCACAGAAATTTTCTGGTATCGCCCGCTTACACTAATGTGGCGTTGTGAAGGGGTAGTGCGCTTTATGCGAAGAAAAAGCGACTGGGGAAATATGAAACGTGTCGGCATTGCAAAAAAGGAGAAAAGTGTATGAAGCGAATCTATATAGGGGTTGTAGTAATTTTAATTCTTGCCATCACACCTATTGCATTGTGGTATTTGGATGATGAGAAACCACTAAATGTCGCTATTTTAGATAAAACAGTTCCAAATGAAACGTATCGTGAACATTTGGGAGTTAATTGGTTTTTAAACCATTATAAATATACAATGGACAATCAACCCTATGATTTACAAAATAATTATTACGGTACGATTCCAAATGATAAATTAAAAAGTGTGACTGAAAAAAAATTTCCTACTGACTATAGTAAGTATGATGTTATTTATTTAGCAGATACGTATGGTGTATATAAAGATGATTTGGAAGAAGAAAAACGTTTTGGTCAACGTTCTGAAAAAATCGTTGGTGGACTGGAGATGGACGAATGGCAAGGAATTGTATCGCGTTTGGCGAGTGAAAAGAAAAGTATGTTAATAGCTGAGTACAATTCATTTGCTTCTCCGACCACGCAAGCTGTCCGAGCAGAGCTACAGGATTATTTAGGAATTTCATGGTCCGGATGGATTGGTCGCTATTTTAACGAACTTGATTTTCATAAGAACCTAGAAATCCCCCAATGGGTCGTTGATGAATATGGCGATGACTGGCCATATAAAGGGGGAGGCTTTCTTGTATTTAATGAAATCACGGAAAAGCTGATTGTGTTAGAAATGGACAAGCATGTAAAAACAGAAGGAATTCAGGTGCAATTTACTGACGCGGGTAAACAATATTTTAATACCTCCACTAGTGCTGAATATGGCTATTGGTTTGATATTATTACCCCGAAATATGAAGAGGACGCACTGGCTAATTATAAATGGGATTTAACTGAAGCAGGTACAAAATTAGTAGAGGAAAATAATATTCCGCAACAATTTGCAGCTATAGTATCCCAAGATAAAAGATATACTACAAGCTATTATTTTGCCGGTGATTTTAATGACATGGCGAAGGTCCCAACGTTATACAAATTTAAGGGCTTACCAACTTTTTATAAATATGCGGAGCAATTTGCCGATAGCTCATTCTATTGGTCTATCTACATTCCGGTCATGAACAAAATATTCGAGAACTTTGAACAAAAAGAAGTTCAAAAAACGATAAATAGAGAAGATTTAAATTATAATGCGCGCATTAAGGGTGAAGCATTTGAAGTTTTACAACATGGAAAATGGAAGCCAATTGTAATTAAAGGTGTAAATATTGGTATGGGGAAACCGGGTGCATTTCCTGGAGAGGCAGCGATTACTGAAGAAGAATATTATCGCTGGTTCAAACAAATAGCAGATATGAATGCCAATACGGTCCGTATATATACATTACATCCGCCGGGTTTTTACCGAGCGCTGGCAAAGTATAACGAAGGAAATCCAGCTAAGCCAATATATGTTCTGCATGGGGTCTGGATTCATGAAGAGGGCTTATCGGAATCACTCGATGCTTACGATGAAGCGACTTTAAAAGATTTTCAAAATGAAATGAAGCGAATGGTAGATGTAATTCACGGGAATATTTATGTGAATCCAGTAGCTGGTCATGCTTCGGGCTTATATGATGTGGATGTTTCACAATATGTTATTGGTTGGGTATTAGGAATTGAGTGGTATCCACATATGGTTGTCGGTACGAATGAAAAACATGCGAATATTGGTCAATATAACGGGACGTATTTTGAAACCAAAAATGCAACACCTTTTGAGCATTGGCTAGCGGAACAGATGGATGCCATTACGGTTTATGAGAAAGACAAATATAATTGGATGCGTCCAATGAGTTTTACAAACTGGGTCACAACGGATTTACTTGAGCATCCATCTGAACCCTCTGAGGAGGAAGATTTAGTAGGTGTTAATCCCAATGTTATCTATACAAAGGGAGATATGCAAAAGCCAGGTCAGTTTGCCTCCTACCATGTATATCCTTATTATCCGGATTTCTTTAATTTTGATAAAGAATATTTAAATTATGTAGATTTCCGAGGCAATAAAAATAGCTATGCTGCCTATTTAAAAGAATTACATGAGGCGCATAACATGCCTGTCCTTATAGCGGAATTTGGCATTCCCGCATCACGTGGTATGACGCATGAAAATGTCTACGGTTGGAATCAAGGGCATATGTCAGAGCAGGCACAGGGTGAGACACTGCAGCATTTATTTGAAGATATTATGCATGAGGGCTTGCTCGGAGGACTGGTTTTCACATGGCAAGATGAGTGGTTTAAGCGCACATGGAATACGATGGATTATGATGATCCAAACCGTCGTCCGTTTTGGTCCAATGCCCAAACAAATGAACAGCAATTTGGGCTTATGAGCTTTGACAGAAATAAAGTAAAAATAGATGGACAGATCGATGAGTGGGAAGGTACACAGTTATATCCTAGAAATCCTACTAGTGAGACAGATTTTGCAGTCGATTTTGATGAAAAATATTTATACATGAAGCTAAAAAGTGAGGAGCTACAAAATGCATCACCACGCATATTACTGGATGTAGTGCCTGACCAAGGTAATACCTCAGCATCAACCATAAAGAATTTGAAGTTTTCAAATGGTGTAGATTTCATTGTAGAGTTAAATAAAAATAGCGATTCACGAGTTGTTGTTGATGAATACTATGATTTCTATGATTATTTGTATGGGCATCGCTTAAAAATGAGTCCACCACGCATGGTAAATGCAATAAAAGATAGTGGTAAGTTTGCGCCGATTTATTATGTGTTAAATAAACAACTGTATTTACCAGAACAAAAAACCACAACGGACTTTAGTTTTTATGAAACGGGCAAGTTACTTGAAGGAAATGCAAATCCTGAAGCAAAGGCGTACAATTCACTTGTTGATTACACATGGAGTGATAATAACGTCATAGAGTTGCGAATTCCTTGGCTGTTGATTCAAGCAAAAGATCCAAGTCAGCGTGAGTTTATGGGAGATTTATATAAAAATGGTGAATTGGCTTCCATCAAAGTAGATAATATTTATATTGGGGCAGTGTTTGTGGACGAAGAGGGTACAGTAGTTCAATCTTTACCAGAAGCAGATAATCAACTTTTGCCAGCTCTTTCAGCATATACTTGGGATGCATGGCAGACGCCAAAATATGAAGAGCGATTAAAACAATCTTATTATATTTTACAAGATTTATTTAAAGAGTATTAATCATCAAAAGAGCCTTTAGGTAGACGTAGTTTAGTCTATCTAAAGGTTCTTTTTTGAATAATTACTAATACTGACATGTTTTTGCCAAGGAAAAGAAGTTGTCCAAGAAAGATTATCGAAGCAGGAAGATAATCAAGGAAATACATAAATAATTTGACGGATTGTACTTGTAGATTTTCAAGTTTATTCGGTTTACATTTACTTATTAATAAAGTTATAGAGTTAGTGAAAAATAAAAATTTTTATCGACAAAATATCGGATATTTTTCAAAATAAAAAGTTGTAGAAAAGCGATAAACGATGTTTTTTTATCGAAAGACATTTAAACCTAACGAATTATGGAATGTAAAATGAATAATTTAATGAATGGCATAGTCTTTTCGACATTTCGTTAAGATTATGTTCAGAATTTGTTTAGTATCAATTAGTACTATAGATATGGTGTATAAGTGTTTGGATATGTTTTTTTAAAATAATGGTCTATTTAGACCAATAACGATATAAAGTGTGTGAGGAGATGAAAAACTACCAATCGCAATACACGCTTACGTGAGGGTATTTGTATTTCATGGTTAGTACAACACAGACAATTCTTAAGAGGTTTTTATAACAAACAGATAAGAGGAGTATTCACTTATGGAGACTAAAACAGAATCGCCAATCGTCACTTTATCAGAAAATATTAAAACAAGAAAGGTGAAGATTGGCGTTATAGGACTCGGTTATGTAGGGTTACCACTTGCACTAGAGATTGTGAATAAGGGGTTTCAAGTAATTGGTTTCGATAAAAATGATGAAAAAATCAATTTTTTAAAAAGTGGCCGAAGTTATATAGCGGATTTGCCTGAGACAATCATGCAAGAAGCCATCTCTAAAGAGAAATTTGAAGCTACTGATAATTTCACTAAGCTTGCAGAGGTAAATGTCATTATTATTTGTGTACCTACACCGACTGCAGAAGACGGAACACCTAACATTTCGTACATTGTAGATGCTGCGCATGCAATCGAACAAAATATGTCGGCTGATACTCTAATTATACTTGAAAGTACCACTTACCCAGGGACAACGGAGGATGTTGTTCGCCCTATTTTAGAAAAGCAGGATTTTGTTATAGGACAAGATATATTTTTGGCGTATTCGCCAGAGCGTGTGGATCCAGGTAATCAAAATTTCACGGTTACAAATACACCAAAAGTAGTAGGCGGAATATCCAAATCGTGTGCAGATATCGCTAGAATTTTCTATGAAACTGTGATTAATACGAATGTCTATGCTGTAACAAGCCCAAAGGTTGCTGAAATGGAAAAATTGCTAGAAAATACGTTCCGTCAAATTAATATTGCTCTTGTCAATGAAATGAGTCAGCTCTGTTATAAAATGGACATCGATATTTGGGAAGTGATTGACGCGGCTTCAACTAAGCCATATGGTTTTATGCCATTTACGCCTGGTCCTGGGGTAGGCGGACATTGTATACCAGTGGATCCAAAGTATTTATTATGGGCAGGTCAACAGCATGGCATCACTGCAACCCTAATTGAAACAGCAGATAAAATTAATGAGTCGATGCCTAACTTCGTTGTAGAAAGATTGGCTCATTATTTAAACACGCAAAATAAGCGGTTACATGATGCTGAAATTGTCATTATTGGGGTAACGTATAAACCGAACGTTAATGATTTCAGAGAATCACCAGCGTTAAATGTTATTAACATACTGAGAAAAAATCATTGCAACATAAAAATTGTCGATCCATTTTTAGAAACAGTTATAGCAGATGGTAGTACGATGAACACTGTTCCGTTAACGGAAGAAATAATACGGAGTGCTGATGCTGTGTTGATATTAACAAATCATACAAATATCAATTACGCGTTGATTGATGAACATGCAGCTTTAATTTTTGACACACGCAATACCCATTTTTTATTTAAAAATCAAAATTATTACAAATTATAAAAGGAGAATTCTTAGGCAAATGAGACGACTAAAAATAAGTAGTCTGCTAGTGGCTGTTTTCTTAGCAGGATGCCAATCAGCTACTTCAGTTGATATGGCTCAACCAATTGAATCCTCAATTGAGGTCATAGCGCATGATGGAACAATGAGTGATGTGATAAGCCACGCCGGTATTCTTAGTCCGGAAGTTGCTTTAACCTTTAATGGGCTGGCAGACAATGAAACAATGCAACGTTTATTAAATGTCTTGGAGCAATTCGACATGAAGGCAACATTTTTTCTAGAAGGTATGCGAGTTGCACAAGAACCTGAGTTAGTTAAAGACATATTGGCTAGAGGACATGAAGTTGAAAATGGGACACTAACATTTCCTGATATGACAGATTTGAACTATGAAGAGACGTTCAAAGAGGTATTATTAGCAAATCAAGTTTTTGAAGAACAATTAGGTTATACGCCTCGCTATGTTCGGAGTCGATCAGGTGATGCTACTGACAATATGCGTTTAGCTACTAAAGCGTTGAATATGGGGGGAGTTGTGGAGGCGTCCATTAACCCTAGTGATCGAAATATGCAAAGTGCTCAAGATATTATCGATTATATAGATCGCTTTCTTAACAGTGGTTCCATCATTCATTTAAATACGTATATAAATCCAGCGATTATTGATGTGATACCGTTATTAGCACAATTAGCAAAAGAAAAAGGTTATACAATGACCACATTAAATGGTGTAGTAGAAAAGCAATACCAAGTAAAATCGTTAGAGGAAATTGAAGGTTTCGATGCTATTCAAGTAAATCTAGATTATGAAAATGCAAAACCCAATATCTTTTATCGAAAAATTACAGCCAAAAAAGAAATTGCATTGACTTTTGATGATTGGGCTAGTGAAGAAAGAATCAAAGAAGTATTGGATGTGTTAGCGAAATATAATATCAAATCTACATTCTTTTTAATTGGGAAGGGTGTGGAGAGAAATCCTCAGCTAGCACGCTTAATTTTAGAACAAGGACATGAAGTAGCAAGCCATTCATATAATCACCTAGATGTAACTACAATGACTCCTGAAGATTTACAACAAGATGTTATGAAGGCACATAGAGCACTAACACATGCTTTACAACAATCACCATTGCTCTATTTTAGGCCAACACAAGGTGTGATTGATGATGAATCCGCTAAAGTTATTGCGGCAACTGGCGTAAAGGCCATAGCGATGTACGATATTGCCTCATTTGATTGGAATTTAGATTATACGGCTCAAGATATTTATAATCGTGTGCTAAGTAAAGCTGCTCCAGGAAAGGTAGTTGTTATGCATATATTAGATGATACAAAGACGGTAGAAGCATTACCGTTAATAATTGAGCAGTTACAAAGTGAAGGCTATAGTTTTGCAAAGATGTCGACTTGGATTGAAGAAGATTCAAATGAGAAAGTGAATTGATAATCATGAAAAAGAAAAAAGAGATTTTGACGATACCACGCTCTGATCGACGTATTCTATCGAATATCCCTGATCCGGAAAATGTACGAAGTCTTGTGAACCGTCGAGGTGCTTCTTATCAAACAGAAGAAATTGATCCAACAGATGTCAATGAAATTTATCGTTTACAATTACTAAGTTTGCGTTATGTTACGAAGTTTGAAGTTCAAATTAAAAGAGCACGCCAGAAAACAAAAATCATTGACAAACAATACTCAGAAGATATTTCCGTAACGGGTATACTTGTCTATTCTGATAAGCCTAATCATCTATTAATAGATGAAATAATCACGATGCACTTTACAATACCTAATGGAGCGATGCCAGAAGGTTATGAATCCAAAGTAAAATTAAAGGCTCAGGTTGTTCGTGTATTTACGAAAGAAGTGGATGGAGAAACTCTGTACTATTACGCTTGTGAATTTTTGCAACCTTTAAATGAATATATGACAAAGAAACGTTGGGGTCTTTCAATCTTTGTCTCAAGTATATTTCTACTAGTGGTCTCCCTAATTGTAATGTTAATGCGAGCGGAGAGCGTAATTTATTTCCGCTTTAATAAATTCCTCTACTTATATAGTATTATTGCAGCAACATTTTTACTAAGTAGATATTTCTTTGGTATTTTATATAAAAATGTACCGATCAATCCGAAGTTCGAACCAGGCGTTTCCATTATTATTCCTGTATTTAATGAAGAAGAATGGATTCATAGGACTATATTGAGTTGTATTAATCAATATTATCCAGTAGAAAAATTAGAGGTTATTGTCGTAGATGATTACTCTACAGACAGTACTGAGGAAAGATCGAAAGAAATGATTGAGTTAATTCACAGTGAGGGGGAACGTTTCAAAACGAAGGAACGCTTGAAGTTTCATAAATTACCTCAAAATGGTGGAAAACGAGAAGCTTTAGTGGCGGGCGTCCATATTGCACAACACGACTTAGTGGTGTTTGTAGATTCTGATAGTTTTTTAGAGCCTCATGCCATAAGAAATTTAGTACAGCCCTTCCAAGATCCTAAAATGGGTGGTGTTGCTGGAAGAACAGAAGTAGAAAATAAATTTACAAATGCATTAACAAAATTACAAACAGTACGCTACTATATTGCTTTTCGTATTATGAAGGCCGCTGAGTCTTGGTTTGATACGGTAACTTGCTTATCAGGTCCGTTAGCCTGTTATCGTAAAGATCTTATATTAAAAAACGAAACTGCATGGTTGAATCAAAAATTCCTTGGGCAACCAGCTACCTTTGGTGATGATCGAAGTATGACAAATTATATTTTAAAAACACATCGTACGGGATACCAAGATAATGCTGTCTGTTCAACAATAGTTCCATCGGACACAAAAGTCTTTTTGTCACAACAAATGCGTTGGAAAAGATCATGGTTAAGAGAATCATTAAGGGCATTTTTATTTATGTGGAAGAAAGAGCCTTTTATGTTCCTGTTCTTTATTATTGGTTTAATTGTACCGATAGCTGCGCCAATAGTCGTTGTTTATAATTTGTTATATGTACCGATTATGCACGGTGTATTTCCTACTACATTCTTAATAGGTTTACTATTAATGGCCATGTTAATGAGTTTAGCGCATTTGTACTTTAGAAAAAGTAAATTGTGGGCGTTTGGCTTTATTTTCGTGCTTTTCTATGAATTTATCTTACTATGGCAAATGCCTGTTGCATGGGTTACGTTCTGGAAATCAACGTGGGGAACGAGAGAAACACCACAAGATGTACTCGCAAAGGAAAAGAAACTGGAAAAACAAAAGCTAAGAAAATCCCGATTTTCGCTTAGAAAAATTAGAAAAATGGGTGATAGGGAATGAGTAAAAAAAATGTCGCGTTAAATTCAGATAAGAAAAATCGCCAAAAAAAAATACGCTCCATTATTCAATTAGTGATCGTCATGTTTTTAGCGGTAATGTTAATTCAAGTCATCTTCTTAACAGAAAAAAAGGTAGAAGAGACTGTACCATTGGATAATGATGAAGGATTCGTTTCTTTATCTTATTTTGGTGTGAGTAGAAACGACTCACCGAAATATGTATCAAAGAAAAATTTAGAAAAACAATTAGAATTACTTGCCTCTCAAGGCTATAAAACGATTTCACAACAAGATATTTTAGATTTTTATGCAAAGGGTAAGCCATTACCAGAAAAAGCGCTATTTTTATCTTTTGAGGATGGACGCACAGATTCGAGTATCTTTGCCCAAAATATACTGGAAGAGCTGAATTACAAAGCGACAATGTTTAGCTATGCCAATAAAATGGATACGCGTGACAACAAATTTTTAAAGCCAAAAGATTTGTTACTCATGCAAAAAAGTGGTTTTTGGGAGTTAGGTTCTAATGGCTATCGACTTACGTATATCAATATTTTTAATGATAAAGGACAATCTCTGGGTGTTATTGATGAAAATAATGTCCCAAATAAAACAACAATAGAATATTATAATCACTATTTAATGGACTTTATTCGAAATCAGTACATGATCCCAAGTGAAACGCGTAAAGAAATGGAAACGCGCATTGCGCAGGATTACAAGCTGATGCATGATATTTATGATGAAAAATTAGGTGGAGTGCCAAAAGCTTATGCAATCATGCATGCAAATGCGCTCTATAATAATATGGATCCATTAGTAGAAACCGTGAATGATAAACAAATCAAAGATAAATTTAGCATGAATTTCAATTTAGAGTTGGGAGCTTTTAATGCTGCGGATGCAGATATTTATAATTTGTCCCGCTTACAAGTATCTCCGTATTGGTCAACGAATCATGTGATGATGAAAATCCGTCAAGCAAGTAAACAGAATGTAACTTTTGATGTAGGCGATCATCAATTAGCAGAACATTGGTCAGTGATGCATGGTGCAACTGAATTTAAAAATAATGAAATTATCGTAACATCTGCGCCATCTAGTGAAGGACGAATAATATTACAGGAAAATCTCCCTGAAAAGTATAATATGCGCTTCGCATTTAATGGCAATGTTGTGGGGCAGCAAGCAGTCTACGTAAATTACGATGAAAAAAATAATAGCTATATGCGTGTTGCTTTAGTAGACAATGAAATTGTTATATCTGAAAAGCTACCAGGTGCAAAAGTTGTTGAAAAAGAACGTTACCCATTGGAGAAGATAAAATGGAATGAAGAAGAATATGCATTTAATAAAGCTACAGTCTATTCTTATCAAGATACGCAAAAAGGCACTAGAATTGATGAGGAAGAGTATCCAAGAAACCTAACACAAAAAAGAGTATTTAACATTACAGTAAATCAAGATAAAATAAGCATAGATGTAGATAAGGTTTTATCGAAGACCATTCACATAAATCCGCAAATTGAAGGCTCACAAATTGCTTTTGGGGCATTGTTCAGTAAGAAAGAAACTACACATGAACAATATGCGGATGATATTTATGATACTTTAATTGAAGATATTTTGATTAAAGATGACAACGATAATACACTTTTTACAAACCAATACACGAATTTCGATAAAGTAAAGTATAAAGTGACGACTTGGTTTAATAATGTTGTAGACTTCTTTATTGAAACCTTCTAATCGGGGTGAAACTAAATCCAAGTGAGAAATTTTTTTTGGTTTATCTGTATGGCCTTACTAATTATAACTGCATGTAGTAATAGCAAAGAGGTACCGGTAGAAGCAAAAGAGGAGTTGAAAAATAAAAACAAACTCCAATTATCAATGTGGTTACCAGAGTGGCAAAAGAGTTCAGCAATCGAGGATACTAAAAACTCAAGACAGGGCTTAGAAGATATTCGTGTTTTCGGTGCTTATTTTAATAGTAACGATCAATTATTATTAACGGATAATGCTATTGAAATGTTGAGTCAGACGCATAAACAGTTTAATGACACACATCATGTTATTTTAACGTTAATCAACGATTATGTGACAGAAAACGCCGCTTCTGTACAGAAGGATAGTAAATTACTGCATAGATTGTTACAAGACTCTGCTACAAGGCAAAAACACATTGATAATATCATACAAATAATTGACCTTTATCAGATAAATGGGATTGAAATTGATTATGAAAAAGTAACGAACGAAGATATTCCCAACTATGTACTTTTTTTAGAGGAGCTCTATCAACAGCTATCTAAAAAGAATGTATCCTTACATGTTGTATTAGAACCACGCTTTCCATTTGACGTGAAGTTGCCAAATGGACCTAAATATACAGTGATGGCCTATAATGTTCACGGATATCATAGTGGCCCTGGAGCAAAGGCAACCTTTACATTTTTAGATGAATTGATGAAGAAAATTCAAAAGTCCAATCAAAACTTAGCAATTGCATTTGCAACAGGTGGGTTCGAATGGGTCGCACAAGGTCAAACGATTGCATTGACGGAGATAGAGGCAGAACAATTATTAGCCAAAACTAAAGCGGTCAAACAACGTGATGCAGGAAGTAGTGCTGTGTATTTTAATTTCTTAGATGAAAATAATATCAGGCATGAGGTTTGGTATGCGGACCAAGAAACACTGGAAAAATGGATTACCCATGTGCAAAAGAAAAGCTACAATGAGATTGTTTTATGGCGTGCAGGCGGTTTGAGTACAGAAACACTTAACTGGATTGCAGAGCAGCATCCAAATGATCCGAAATAACGGATAGGGTTGTCAAAGTGACGGATAGAACCACAATATAGACAACTAGCAATTCCCCAAAAAAATCGCCCTATAGGGCGATTTTTTTATTGGAATTGCGAAAGACGAGAAAAGAAGTTTTTGACGAAGTCTAAGAATATTTTTTCGGACGGTGCAATTTCGCGGTTAACGGGAGAGATGATGCCCACTGTTCTTGGTATAGTAGGAGATTCAATTGGCACTTTTATTGTAAAGCGGGCAGCAGAATCGTATAGTGAGCTTTCGGGAAGTAAGCTAACTCCTATACCTGCGGCAACAAGGCCTTTCAGTGCATCCAGGTCCTCTCCTTCTGAAATGATATTTGGTAAAAAGCCTGCAGCACGACATGCATCCATTGCGACTTTATGCAAAATATAACCATCTGGGAATAATACAAATAAATCATTACGTAAATCAGCTAGTTGGATACTTTCTTTTTTCGCTAATGGGTGGTTTGCTGGTAGTAAAGCTGCTATATTTTCTGTGAATAATATTGTTGATTGTATAGACTCATCTTTTGGTGGAAGCGGCCCTAAGAATGCTAAGTTTAACTCACGGTTTTTGACAGCATCTATTAAGAAACGATAAGAGCCTTGACGGAGCTGGAATTGTAAGTCGGGGTATTCACGCTTAAAGGCCGAAATAACGGTTGGTAGTACATAACTAGCCAAGCTTGTAGGAAAGCCGATTTTAATAGTACCTTTTGCTGGATCTAAATATTCTTCTACCTGCTTGGCCGCAAAATCAATTGCTTTTAAAGCAGTGATTGTATGTTCAAGAAAAGTTCTTCCAATCGGTGTCAATTTTACATTTCGTCCGATGCGTTCAAAAAGTGGCGTGCCTAATTCATCCTCTAAATTGGCAATTTGACGGCTAATTGCTGATTGTGCAACATGAAGATGTTCTGCGGCTTCTGAAATATGCTCACGCTCAGCCACTTCCACAAAATAACGTAATTGACGTAACTCCACTAGATATTCACCTCTATTTATCGAAAAATACGATTGTTTATATCTTAATTATATAATATTTAGTATTAAAAATGATTGTAAATATGTACATAAACTAAATAAAAGTTAAATAGATGTTTAGTGCTGCTTAGTTTTTCGTTACACTCGGCGGTATTTTGTGTGAAACATCAGTACTATTTCTAGCAAAATAGATGGATGACAACGGATAAAATTTTTTTGAACTAGTACTCTATAATTTTTCTTCTTATTATTGATTCCATTCTAATGAAAAAGGATATAGTATAGATATTGTCGTTTATGCATAATTGTCACAAATCCGCTACATTTAGCGCTTCCTGCGAGGTTTCCACTATGTAGCTAGATGAAATCCATTCTCAATTAGTTATATTTTATTGAAAATGAAGTAAGTTGATTCTCATTGACAGTATCCTTTAGCAATAAACTGAAAATGCTTTCAAAGTCTTTGTTTTGCAAGATTTCATTAGAGAAGCTGGAAAGTGATTGAAATGGTTTGCATAGAGAACGATTTTCAGTTAAGATTAGAATGATGATAATTAAGGAATGGTTCCCCATTCAATGAACACACTATGGAGGTAATTTCATGTCAACTTTAGTAATTAAAGATCTTCACGTTGAAATCGACGGGAAAGAGATTTTAAAAGGCGTAAACCTTACAATTAATACAAATGAAATCCATGCAATCATGGGACCGAATGGAACAGGTAAATCTACATTAGCTTCTGCTATTATGGGTCACCCTAAATACGAAGTAACTTCGGGTACCGTTGAACTTGATGGTGAAAACGTACTAGAAATGGAAGTAGATGAACGTGCACAAGCTGGTTTATTCCTAGCAATGCAATACCCATCTGAAATTGCTGGTGTCACAAATGCAGACTTCTTACGTTCAGCTATCAATGCTCGTCGTGAAGAAGGCGATGAAATTTCTCTAATGAAATTCATTCGTGAATTAGATAAAAACATGGCATACCTTGAAATGCATGAAGATATGGCACAACGTTACTTAAATGAAGGATTCTCAGGTGGAGAGAAAAAACGTAATGAAATTCTTCAATTAATGATGATTAAACCGAAATTTGCCATTTTAGATGAAATCGACTCTGGTCTTGATATTGATGCATTAAAAGTTGTATCTAAAGGTATTAACGCAATGCGCGGAGAAGGCTTTGGTTGTTTAATGATTACTCACTACCAACGATTACTGAACTACATTACGCCTGATCATGTACACGTAATGATGCAAGGTCGCGTTGTGAAATCTGGTGGAGCAGAGCTAGCTCAACGCTTAGAAGCAGAAGGCTATGACTGGATTAAAAGAGAACTAGGAATCGAAGAAGAAACAGAAGAACAAGAAGCATAAGAAGGAGGACGAATTAGCATGACAGTGGAAATTAACTTGCCTGTAACTGTACAGGACGTGCGCTCGTTCTCTGAAGCTAATGGAGAACCAACTTGGTTTACAGAGCTTCGCGCGGCAGCACTAGACAAAGCAGCTGGTTTAGAAATGCCAAAACCAGATAAAACAAATATTACAAAATGGGATTTCATGAACTTCCCAACACATACAGTAGAAAGTGAAGGATTTGCTTCACTTGATGCACTTCCACAAGAAGCTAAAGGTTTAATTGACCTTGAAGCACAAGAAAACTTATATATTCAACGCAATAACACACCAGCATTCATTAAAACATCACAAGAGCTATCTGACAAAGGTGTTATCTTTACAGATATGTTAACTGCTGTACGTGAACATGGTGAACTTATTAAAAAATATTTCATGACCGAAGCAGTGAAGGTAGATGAGCATAAATTAACAGCGCTACACGCAGCACTTGTTAATGGAGGTGTGTTTGTCTATGTACCAAAAAATGTGATTATCGAACAACCGCTACAAGTGGTATTCTTAAATGATAATGCAGAAGCTTCACTTTATAACCATGTATTAGTGGTTGCTGAAGCAAATGCTGCTGTAACGTATGTAGAAACATACATTTCAACAGTTGCTGAAGCACAAGGTCAAGCTAACATTATTGCGGAAGTCATTGTTCAAGATAATGCACAAGTAACTTACGGTGCGGTTGATGTTTTAGCAAAAGGTTATACTACCTATGTTAACCGTCGTGCACGTTTAGCTCGTGATGGAAAAATTGACTGGGCACTTGGCTTAATGAATGATTCAGATACAATTTCTGAAAATATTACACACCTTATTGGTGATGGTTCTCACGCTGATACAAAAACAGTAGTAGTTGGTCGCGGAGAACAAAAACTTAACTTCACAACTGAAGTTCGTCACTGGGGTAAAAATTCAAATGGTCACATCTTAAAACATGGTGTGATGAAAGACGCAGCACAATCAATCTTTAACGGTATTGGCTACATTGAGCACGGTGCAACAAAAGCAGACGCGCAACAAGAATCACGCGTGTTAATGCTTTCTGAAAAAGCACGTGGCGATGCGAACCCAATTCTTTTAATCGATGAAGACGATGTAACAGCAGGACACGCAGCATCTGTTGGCCGAGTAGATCCACTACAACTGTACTATTTAATGAGTCGTGGTATCTCGAAAACAGAAGCAGAGCGCCTTGTTATCCATGGATTCCTTGCGCCAGTTGTTACGCAATTACCAATTGAGGGCGTTCAAAAGCAACTGACGGAGGTTATTGAAAGGAAAGTTCGCTAATGATGAATAAAGACATTAAAAGCTATTTCCCCATTTTAAATCAGGAAGTCAACGGACATAAGCTTGTTTACTTAGATAGTGCCGCAACGTCACAAAAGCCTATTCAAGTAATTGAAGCGATTAAGCATTATTATGAATTTGATAACTCTAATGTTCACCGTGGTGTGCATACATTAGGAAACCGTGCAACAGACAAATATGAAGGTGCACGTGACAAGGTTCGTAAGTTCATCAATGCTAAAACAACAGAAGAAATTATTTTTACTCGCGGTACAACAACTGCGTTAAATACAGTAGCATCTAGTTATGGTCGTGCCAATGTTGCTGAAGGTGATGAGATTGTTATCACTCACATGGAGCACCATTCTAACATTATTCCTTGGCAGCAACTTGCGAAAGAAAAAAATGCTATATTAAAATATATTGAACTTGAGGCAGATGGTACACTTAACTTAGATACGGTTCGTGCAACGGTTACACCGAAGACAAAAATAGTTTCAGTGTCAATGGCGTCAAATGTTCTTGGAACTATTAATCCTATTAAAGAAATTGCTAAAATTGCACATGAAAATGGTGCGGTAATGGTAGCAGATTGTGCCCAAGCAGCGCCACATATGAAAATCGATGTGCAAGATTTAAATGTAGATTTCTTAGGGTTTTCAGGACATAAAATGTGCGGACCGACTGGAATAGGTGTACTATATGGTAAAAAAGAGCACCTAGAAAAGATGGAGCCAATTGAATTTGGTGGCGAAATGATCGACTTTGTGGGACTTCAAGATTCGACGTGGAAGGAACTGCCGTGGAAGTTCGAAGGCGGTACACCGATAATTGCAGGTGCAATTGGTTTAGGTGCTGCAATTGATTTCTTAAATGAAATAGGGCTTGATAATATTGCAGAGCATGAACATAAACTTGCAGGCTATGCAATGGATCAGCTTGAAACAATTGAAGGACTTAAAATTTTCGGGCCGCGAGATCCCCAAAAGCGTTGTGGACTTGTCACATTTAACCTAGACGATGTACATCCACATGATGTAGCAACAGTGCTTGACATGAATGGTATTGCTGTTCGTGCAGGACACCATTGTGCACAGCCACTAATGAAATGTCTTCAACAAGTAGCAACAGCGCGTGCAAGCTTCTATCTGTATAATTCAGAGGAAGATATTGACCGTCTCGTTACAGGGTTGCGTTCTGCGAAGGAGTATTTTGGCGATGTCTTTTAATAATTTAGATCAATTATACCGTTCAGTCATTATGGATCACTATAAGAATCCTCGTAATAAAGGGTCTCTAGAAACCGATGCTGTAACGATTGATATGAACAATCCGACTTGTGGTGACCGAATTCATTTAACGCTTAAAGTGACTGACGGAGTGGTAGAAGATGCGAAGTTTGATGGTGAAGGCTGTTCAATTTCGATGTCTTCCGCATCCATGATGACACAAATTGTTAAAGGGAAAAAGGTAGAGGAAGCATTAGAGCTTGCTGACATTTTCTCTAAAATGATGATGGGCGAAGAATACAACGACAAATACGACCTTGAGGATGTTGAGGCACTACAAGGTGTTTCTCAATTCCCAGCACGTATTAAATGTGCAACATTGGCTTGGAAAGCAATGGAAAAAGGCGTAAAAGAATAAACGTGCTAAAATAAACTGCTTATGTATCCCCAAAAAGTGCTGTAGAGCCTAAAAGTGAAAGCAGCTTTTAGCTTTTACCCAGATGCTCGAGGGAATGATGGCAACACACTAGCATACAGTACAACATTAATTCGTGAACGGAGGAGAAATAATGGCTAAAAAAATGCCTGATATTGGCGATTACAAATACGGATTCCATGACAAGGACGTATCAATTTTCCGTTCAAAGCGTGGTTTAACTGAAGAAATCGTCCGTGAAATTTCAAATATGAAACAAGAGCCAAAGTGGATGCTTGAATATCGCTTGAAAGCACTTGAGACTTTCTATGCAAAACCAATGCCTCAATGGGGTGGCGAACTCGGCGATTTAGATTTTGATGAAATTACGTACTACGTAAAACCATCTGAAGCGACACAAAAATCTTGGGATGAAGTACCTGAAGAAATCAAAGCAACTTTTGATAAATTAGGTATTCCAGAAGCAGAACAAAAATACCTTGCGGGTGTATCCGCTCAATATGAATCTGAGGTAGTATATCACAACATGAAACAAGATCTTGAAGATCTAGGTATCGTGTTTAAAGATACAGACTCAGCACTTCGTGAAAACGAAGACATTTTCAAAAAATATTGGGGTACAGTGATTCCTTACTCTGACAATAAGTTCTCTGCTCTTAACTCAGCAGTATGGTCAGGTGGTTCATTCATCTATGTACCACCAGGTGTAAAAGTGGAAACACCGCTGCAAGCTTACTTCCGCATTAACTCTGAAAATATGGGACAATTCGAACGTACGCTCATTATCGTAGACGAAGGCGCACATGTACACTACGTTGAAGGTTGTACAGCACCTGTTTATACAACGAACTCTTTACACTCAGCAGTAGTAGAAATTGTTGTACGTAAAGATGCATATTGCCGTTATACAACGATTCAAAACTGGGCGAACAACGTGTACAACTTAGTAACAAAACGTACAGTTGTTGAAGCGAACGGTACGATGGAATGGATCGACGGCAATATTGGGTCTAAATTAACAATGAAATACCCAGCATGTATCCTTAAAGGAGAAGGCGCTCGTGGTATGACGTTATCCATTGCTTTAGCTGGTAAAGGACAACACCAACATGCTGGAGCGAAAATGATTCATTTAGCGCCAAATACTTCTTCAACAATCGTATCTAAATCGATTGCAAAACAAGGTGGTAAAGTAACCTATATGGGGCAAGTACGTTTCGGTCCTAAAGCAAGTGGTGCACGTGCAAACATTGAATGTGATACGTTAATCATGGATAACGAATCTACTTCAGATACAATTCCATACAACGAAATCTTAAATGATAATGTTTCTTTAGAGCATGAAGCGAAAGTTTCTAAAGTATCAGAAGAACAATTATTCTACTTAATGTCTCGTGGTATTTCTGAAGAAGAAGCGACAGAAATGATCGTTATGGGCTTCATCGAGCCATTCACAAAAGAGCTACCAATGGAGTACGCAGTAGAAATGAACCGTCTCATCAAGTTCGAAATGGAAGGCAGTATTGGTTAATACTTCTTTCAACAATTAGTATACAAGAGGAGCTTTCAGTGACTTACAAATAGTCCTGAAAGCTCTTTTTTTCACAAATTTATCAATTAATGTGTTTTTTATACAAGTCGAGTGTATTGCGCTCGATTTTATTTTGGTAAATAGATTATCGCCTTAAATAACAAACAATAAATTAGGCAACTTTAAAGGAAGCTAGCCCACTGACAAACTATCAACCGAGAAAAGGCAGGGCAGTTTAAAAAACAAAAAACTGCTTAACCATGTTTAATGATTAAGCAGTTGGACAATGTAACAAGTTGATTTTAGCATAGATAAGTTGGATAATTTCATCAACATTTGTTCGTTTTTATCAATATCAAGAGAATCCATGTTCTATGTTTATTTGCGTAAAATCACCAATCACAATTTTTTTATCATAAAATGATTGACATCTATTTTAGCTGTAACTATAATAGTTACAGATGGAGGTGCTATATATAAAAATTAGTAGTCGTTTTACAATGGCTGTTCATATTTAATCCATTCTAAACAAAACCCATCAACTGTCTGTACCTCATAATTCATAGCGTCGTGTAATGGGGGAAGCTCATTTACGTAAAGCTTTGCAGCTAATTACATTATTAGAGGTTTATCGAGCTGTTGAAGTTGTTGAGAAAGAAAACCTATTTCATTGTCATGAACAACCGAATCCTAATTGTCCTATAGGAGCACATATTCAAACTGTTTTAGAACTAATTTTGGTTCAAGCACAGGAGGCCATGGAGCAAGTTTTAGCTAAAGTAGTGACATCTTTATTAAATGAAGTTCATAACAAACCGTAACAAAGAATGCATTCAATTTAGAATGCATATTAATTTGACTCAGTTGTAACCGAATTAGTTACAACCAAAAGAGAAAGTGAGGGGTTTTAAAATGACGCTAAAGATTAAAGCCTATTCGGATTTTATTTGTCCCTTTTGTTTTTTAGGAAAAGGCCCGTTAGATGACATTGTAAAAGAGAAGGATGTAGAAATTGAGTGGATGCCATTTGAATTACGTCCTACTCCTTATCCAAAGATTGATCCGTGGAAAGAACCCGACAAATTAGGATCTTGGGATACCTTTATACTTCCTACTGCGAAAAAGCTTGGGATTGAAATGCGTTTGCCGCGTGTCTCCCCACATCCATATACACATTTAGCTTTTGAAGGATATCAATTCGCAAAACAACAAGGAAAAGGGAATGAATTTCATCATAGAGTCTTTACAGCATTTTTTCAGGAAGAACAAAATATTGAGGACATTGAAGTGTTAACACAATTGTCGAGCGAAGTAGGTCTCTCTAAAGATGATTTTAAAGAAGCATTACTATTAGGAATGTACCGTGAAGTCCATCAAGAGGCTTTAAAACATGCGTATGAAGAAGCAAACATTACTGCTGTACCGACGCTCATTATTGGTGATGAAATGATACAAGGATTAGCTAGTAAAGAAAGATTAGCACAAATCATTGATGAACAATTAAAGAAATAAACGCATATTTGCAAACTGTTGAAAAAGATATAGCTACTAATTACCAAGCAATATTAGTATATAAGCCAATCGTAAAAATTTTAATTAAACTTTGGAGGAATTTAGAAATGTCAGTAACTACAACAAATGTAAAAGAAGCAATTATCAACCGTCGTTCAATTCGTAAAGTGCAAAAAAACGAAACGATTACTAAAGAAAGAATCAATGATGTGTTAAAAACAGCTGTACATGCACCATCATCCTTTAATATGCAAAGTGCACGTGTCATTGTCGTGATGGATAAGGAGCATAACAAGTTCTGGGATATTGTCAAAGAAACACTACGTTTACGTGTTCCAGCAGAAAATTTTGCAGCAACTGTCGAAAGATTACAAGGATTTAAAGAGGGCGTAGGAACAATCCTATTCTTTGAAAATCAAGAAACAATAAAACAAATGCAAGAAAACGCACCATCCTATAAAGAACAATTTCCATATTGGTCTCATCAAGGAAGTGCCATGTTACAATACGCTACATGGTTGTCTTTATCCGCTGAAGGTATTGGCGCATCCATTCAACACTATAATCCAATTATCGATGAGGAAGTAAAACAAACATGGGATATTCCAAGTGAGTGGAGCTTAATCGCACAAATGCCATTTGGTGAACCAAATGAACAACCGGGGGAAAAGGCTTCTTTACCTTTCGAAGATATTGTGAAATTTTATTAATATAAACAGCGTTTAATAATAATAAATGCAACGTAAAGGCACCTTATAAAGTAGTGGTATGCTCCCCATTAAGTAGACAGATTAAAAAATAAAATCTGTTTATCAAATGGGGAGATTTTTTTATGAGAACGTGTAGTTTTTCAAAAGAAGAAAAATTAGAGATTTTAAAATTTTATCATACTGGCCAATTTACTCTTAATGAAGTTGCCGAATTATATAAAGTGCATCGTGATACGATTAAAGATTGGCAAAATGATTATCGTTATTTTGGAGAAGAGGGTCTTGAACGATTAAACCAGCAGAATCGTTATGCTAAGGAATTAAAATTAGCGGCTGTCCGAGACTATCTTTCAGGCGAATTTTCATTAAGAGAGGTTGTAAGAAAGTATAGACTTTCTAGTAGATCGGTTTTAAGGAATTGGATAAAAAAGTATACTAGTCATAGTGAATTAAAAGATTCGGGTAAAGGAATGAGCCAAACTATGACTAAAGGTAGAAAAACAACAGTACAAGAGCGCATTGAAATAGCACAAGTTTGTATTGCCAACGATAAGAATTATCAAGTAACAGCTGAACAATATGCGGTTTCTTACCAACAAGTATATCAATGGGTAAAAAAATTCGAAAAATACGGGGAATTAGGCTTGCATGATCGCCGTGGGCGTACAAAGTTAGAAGAAGAGTTAAGCACTGAAGACAAGTTTCGTTTAGAAATCCAGCGTATGGAACGTGAAAATGAACGATTACGTGCAGAAAATCTCTTCTTAAAAAAGTTAGAGGAAATCGAAAGGAGGCGTCGTTAAGTAAAAGCCGTATACATAGCCGTTATATTGCCATTCAAGAATTAGCAGCGAAGGAAGCACTGCCAATCATTTTATTATGTGAAATTGCCGATGTTACACGTGCTGCTTATTATAAGTGGTTGAACCGTCAGTCATCAGCACGAGAAATCGAGAATGAACAGCTTCTAGAATCAATTCAGTACCTTTATACACAAGTAGATGGGATTTATGGATATCGTCGCATCACACTTACAATCAATCGTCATCGTGAAAAAGTAGATTTACCGAAGGTAAATAAAAAACGTATTTATCGTTTGATGAAAATGTGTCGATTAAAATCGGTGATTCGTCGAAAACGAAAAAAATATCGTAAATCGAATCCAGATTATGTAGCAGAAAACATACTCAGTCGCAAGTTCAAAGCAGATAAACCGAATCAAAAATGGTGTACAGATGTCACGGAATTTAAATATGAGAATGGTAAAAAGGCTTATTTAAGCGCCATTATTGATTTATACGATAATTCGATTGTGAGTTATGTATTAGGGCACTCGAATAACAATAAACTTGTTTTTCAAACGATGACACTAGCCATACAAAAATTAAAAGAGGATGAGCATCCACTTATTCATAGCGATCGTGGTTATCAATATACTTCAAAACTTTTCAAACGTATGATAGATGATGCCGAGATGGTACATAGTATGTCTAGAGTGGGACGTTGTATCGATAACGGACCAATCGAGGCTTTTTGGGGTACGCTCAAATGCGAAAAATACTATTTAAATAAATATGATACATATGAAGCGCTAAAAAAAGCAATTTTAGGATACATTTCGTTTTATAATTCAGAGCGCTATCAAGAAAAATTAAACAGCTTGAGCCCCTTGGAATTCAGGTCTCAAGCCGCGTAAAGCATTTTTATTATTTCCACTGTCTACTTGACAGGGAGCAGTTCATAGACAATAAAGTTTACTTTATAAGGTGCTTTTTATTATGCCTAGTGAAGTCTTTATTAAAAAAAGTGCTATACACCACTTCACATAAACTCTTTGATTTCTCCAGATAAACTTCGACATATCTTCATATAAGCTTCAGATTGCTGCTATATAGTAGAGCTATCAAGGAGGTAATGTAAATGAATTTTATCAAACGTGCAGTTTTGAGTGTCAAAGCAAGAATGGGGAAATCGCTTATTTTATTTGCTGTATTTTTAGTTGTTGCTAATTTAGTATTAGCCGGATTTGCCATACAAAATGTCTCAAAGACTGCAAATGATCTAGCTAGACAAAAGTTAGGCGTTGACGTGAGTCTTAGATTGGACGAAGAAAAACTGATGCAAAATGTAGCGAAACAGCGAGAAGAAAATCCAGGTGGGAAAATAAAACATCCGGAGCTTTCTGCAGAAGAAGCAGATCAATTAGCAAAATTATCATACGTAGAAAATTATAATTATCTAAAAAGTGAGATGCTTGTTGCGGATGGTTACACACCCATTAATGCTGACAAAGGTGGAGAGGCAGTAGGAGGATCGGTAGGGGGCAATAATCATGGCAACATGAAAATGCCAGATACTTTCTTTCAAGGTGTGAGAAGTTCTGATTTATTGAAGGATTTTCAAGAGGGCACAAATAAAATTGTTGAGGGACGACCAATAACACCTGAAGATAAGAATAAAAAAGTAGTGCTGATTGAAGAACGATTAGCAGAACAAAACGAGTTTCAAGTTGGTGATAAGTTAAAGATCAAATCATCTGATGAAGTTTCGATAGTGGAATTGGAAATTGTAGGTATTTACAAAAATACTGGCATAACTAACTTTGAGGAATCATTACCACCAATGATGCATCCTTCAAATAGAGTGTATGCTAATTATGATTCAATGAAAGAATTTAATGAAAATGATAATGTCAATGATACAACAATTACCGAAGCAATTTACTTCTTAAAAGATCCCGAAAGTATTGAGGACTTTAAAGCAGAAGGGAAGAACACAACTATTGATTTTGATTTATTTAAATTAGATGCACATGATGCGTTGTATCAAAAAATGGTAGGCCCTATTGAGAATATAGCCTCCACTTCAAAGTGGATCGTATACTTAGTTTCCATTAGTGGATCCATCATTTTAGGTTTAATCATTATGTTGACAATAAAAGAAAGACGGAAAGAACTAGGGATTTTATTGGCAATTGGTGAGAAAAAAAGAAAATTAGTTGGGCAACTTTTAGTAGAAGTATTATGTGTAGCTGTATTAGCGTTTGGCATTTCGATAATTACAGGTGAAACAGTATCTCAAAAAATGGGGGACAGTTTATTGCAGAAAGAAGTTAGTGCTGCTGAAGAGCAACAACAAGAATCAAATAATCTAGGGTTCTCGTTTGGCATGATGAATGGCCAAGATAAAAACAAAGAGGTGGATCCTATTGATAATATTGATGTAAGTATATCATCCCAAGATGTCTTGAATTTAGGGGGATTAGGTCTATTAATTGCGATGTTCTCAACACTTCTTCCAGCACTATCGATTCTTCGATTAAATCCAAAAGAAATTTTATTAAAAGATGAATAGGAGAGACTAATGGATACTATTTTACAGTTTAGAAATCTACAATACCATTATCAAAGTAATAATAAGAAAAACACGCTTTTAGAGAATGTGAATTTTACGTTTGAAGCGGGGTGCTTTTATAGCATTTTAGGACCATCAGGTTCAGGAAAAACAACAGCACTTAGTTTAGCAAGTGGATTAGATAACCCTAAAGAAGGACATGTACTCTACAAAGGAAAAGATATACGAAAAATTGGACTAAATACTTATCGAAATAAATACGTTTCGATAATCTTTCAATCATATAATCTGATTACGTATATGACTGCTCTTCAAAATGTAGTCACGGCAATGGAAATTACAGGGGTTAATGTGAAAGATAAAAAGGGGAGAGCGCTAGAGTTATTAGGAAAAGTTGGCTTAACGGAAGTAGAAGCAAAACGAAAGGTATTACAATTAAGCGGTGGACAACAGCAGCGTGTAGCAATTGCTCGTGCATTATCTAGCGATGTAGATTTATTAATTGCTGATGAACCGACTGGGAATCTCGACGAAAAGACTTCTGTGGAAATTGTTGAGTTATTTAAAAATCTAGCCCATAACGAAAATAAATGCATCATTGTTGTCACGCATTCTCAGGAAGTAGCTAAACAATCAGATAAAGTAGTGTTTCTTGAAAAAAGAAATTTAGTGTGCAAAAGTTTGTAGGGAAAATTAATAATAAAACCTTTATCAAAACTCGTTTTGATAAAGGTTTTAAAATATACTAGCGGCCAACTAACCAATCGATATAAACAATTTTTGATAATCTAGAAAATTTAAAAAGGAGAGTTAACAATGTGGGGAAAACTAGCATTTTCCATTGGCTTAGTGTCTATGGGGATAGTAATTGGTTCTTTAACGAATTTGGTGAATTTAAATGGGAGTGAAGAATCTAATCTTAGCGAAACAAATATGCAGCAAGATAATAGGATACAAAATCCAGGAGAGATGAAACCTGAACAGTTTGAGGAGTATAGTCCAATTCCAGAAGAAATGAGGCCAGAGCAATGGGGAGAATATGACCTAAATCAAAAAATGATACCAGAACAGTGGGATGAGTATTCTTCAAATCAAAGAGAAATGTCACCAGAACAACGGGGAAATGACGCTCCAAACCAAGATGGCACTATTTCAGGAGCAGCGTCTCCTAACTGATCTATATAGATCAGTTTAATAAATTGTTGTCGAGCACCAACTATTAATAAAAAATAGTTCAGTCTGTAGACACACTCAAAAAATAGAGTTTGTTTACAGACTTATTTTCTTTTTAAATAGAAGTATTTATATGAACCCGTAGATTCCCGCTACGGTGGACGCTTTTCGCGGGCATGGTTTCAGTCTCCTCGTCGCTACGCTTGTGCGGGGCCTTCTCGCTCATGCTATTCTTCGCAGAAAGTTTTGATCTGAAGCGAAAAGCGAGTGCCATCAGCACACTCACCGCCTGCGCTCCAATCAACTAGTGTACTTAAGTGATCTTGTGGAACGGCTTGATTATACGTATTTATGCCAAGTTGAGTGTGTTCATTCTTTAAGTTTGTTCGACCTTAACCGGACAACGCAGTTTGATTCTGAAGAGAGAGGGAAAAGCTGCGGGACTCCTGCAGAAGCAAGAACTAACTAGACCCCGCACGACACGAAAGTGAGGAGGAGGCTAGTTAGTACACAATACTTATTTTTTCTATGTTTTGTTGCGAGTCATTTATCAACAGTAATCCTTTCTTTAATGGACAAAGGGATGGTCATCGAAAATTGTATGCCTTGATCGGTATTATTCATAGAATAGGTGATAGCAAGGGAATCAAAAATTTGCCGTACAATATAGAGTCCGAGGCCACTTCCGCCAGTATTGCGGTTTCTTGATTTTTCGATTCGATAAAATGGTTCGAATATCTGTTGTATATCCTGTTCTTTAATTTTGACACCTGTATTGATAACTTGTATTTCGATAGTATTTTGATTTGGGTGCTCAGTTAACTCTATATAAACTGACTCTCCTTGTGGGGAATACATAATGGCATTATGAATAATGTTTTTTAAGGCTTTTTCTAATAAATCACAATCTGTACGTACTGAGAGATGAGGAGCAATTTGTTTTATGATAGTAATATTTTTTTGAGAAGCAAAAAACCCGAGATCTTTTGTCAATGTATCAATCAATTCTAAAAGTTTTACTTCGCCCAATTTCAGTTTAAAGGTATCTTGTTCTAGTTTTGACATACTTAATATTTCGCGGACTAGCAGCTCCATTTCTTCAATAATTTTATGATTTTTTTCTAAATATTGGTCACGATTTTTATAAGGGCCAATATTATAAATCATCCCTTCTAAGTAACCCTTCATAACAGTGAGCGGTGTTTTTAGTTCATGGGCAACCGTTGCAAAAAATTCTCTGCGTTTTATTTCGATTTCTCGCTCTTTTTCAATATCACTTTTTAATTGTTCATTGGCCTTTTGTAAATCAAGCATGGTTTGTTGTAAATTTTTTGACATATCATTCAGGCTATTAGATAGTTCCCCTAATTCATCCGTGGAATGAAGTTGGATTTCTTTTGAAAAATCCAAGTTTGCCAGCTTTTGTGCGCCCTCATTAATATAGATAAGTGGTTTTGTTATGAACCTGGAATAAAAATAAGCACTTCCTAGACCAATTACAAAGACAATGATACTTATATAAGGAAGGAAACGTACTAAGACCTGTGATGCTTCACCAATAGGTTGAAAAGTTGCAAACACAACTAGCACTAAATTACCATCTTTGAATTGAATAGGCATGGTAGCATTATATGAATTACCAGTAATATCGGGATTCTTTACTGGAGACGTTTTAGCAATCACTTTTGATTGAGTACCACCCTGAACAAAGAAAGAAGGCGAATAAACAATTGTTTCTTCGTTATTTTGAAGGTAGATGAAGGCATTATTTTGTTTTGCGTATTCATCAAAGAGTGGGATAGCATCTCTAAATGTAAGATTCTTAGATTTAGAGATGATTTCTTCTATGCCTGATTGAAGCTGATTTGTTTTATATTGCTCATGAAATGTTGGAAGAAAGAAGTATAGAGTTAGATAAATCATGACAGCAAAAGCTAACAAGATGAGAGAGGTTATGATAAAGAGTTTATAGGTAATCCTCTTCATCCTCAGAAGTTTTAGTATACTATTCATCGATTTTATAACCAATACCCTTTACGGTTTTAATACAGGGAACATCTAATTTCTTCCGTATATTTTTTATATGCGTATCAATCATGCGTGTTTCACCAGAATAATCGTATCCCCAAACTTTTTCTACGATGATTTCTCTTGTGATTACTTTTTGCTTATTTTGAAGTAGCAGTTGCAAAATTTCAAACTCCTTTGTCGTTAATGGTATTTCAATATCATTAACATATACTTTATAGGCGTCACAATCGACACGTATTTCATTAAAATTTAATTGATTTCCAGTATTTTGATGACAACTTCTTCTCAAGACAGCCTCGACTCGCCTCATCAAAACATGAAAGGAAAAGGGCTTCGTTATATAATCATCGATTCCGACATCAAAGCCTTGCATTTGATCTTGCTCTTCCTCTAAGGCAGTTAGCATAATAATCGGTACATTTGACTGACTTCTAATCATTTTAGCTACTTCAAAGCCATTCAGGTTAGGCATCATTACATCTAATAGAATTAAATCAAAGGATTGCGCATTAAAGCGTTTCATCCCTTCTAAACCATCTGATGCCACTTCAATCGTATATTTTTGTGTCATTAAAAACTGTGTAATTAATTCTTGTATTTCTTGGTCATCTTCTACTACAAGAATTTGATAGTTCATCATTACATCACCTCATGAAGACATTATAACCTTGCAATCTGTAGTTTATGTGAAGACGTATTATATATAGTAATAATATAAAGACTCCAGAATACATGTGACTAACGCTACTCAGCTTTAGTCGCATTTTTGCTGTACGGTCATTCGCAGTCAGAAAGTGTGTGCTATGATAATGTACATAGAGGAGGGAGTCACATGATTCGAGTTGGATTAACAGGCTGGGGCGATCATCCTTCACTGTATAGTGGAGTGACTGCCTCAAAGGAAAAACTATTCGATTACACGGGGCATTTTCTGACGGTAGAAGTAGATACTTCTTTTTATGCGATTCCGTCTATAGAAAATGTACGTAAATGGTGTGAAAATACACCAGAACATTTCTCTTTTGTTGTAAAAGCCTATCAGGGCATGACAGGGCATTTACGTGGAGACATTCCATTTGAATCGAAAAATGATATGTTTAATGCATTTATTGCATGTACGAATGAGTTTAAACGTCATGGTAAATTAGCGATGATTTTAGCACAGTTCCCACCATGGTTTGATTGTCAGGCTAAAAATGTACAATATTTATTGTATATTAGGCAGCAATTGAAGGACTTTGAGGTGGCAATTGAATTTCGTAATCAGACTTGGTACGCAGACAAAGTAGTGCAGCAAACAATAGACTTTTTACGAGAGCATCAGTTTATTCATACGATTTGTGATGAACCACAGGCTGGTGTAGGCTCAGTGCCATTTTATCCAGAAGCGACCGCCAATAAAGCGCTTGTACGCATACATGGGCGAAATATTCATGGCTGGCGCAATACAGGCAATACAGAAAATTGGCGCAAGGTTCGTTTTTTATACGATTATAATCAGGAAGAACTACAGCAACTGGGGCAAGATATTAAAAGCCTACAAGCACAGGTGCAGGAGCTGTTTGTGTTATTTAATAACAATTCTGGTCAACATGCTGCAAAAAATGCAAAACAATTACAAGAAATCTTAGCAATTAAGGATATTGGTTTGGCACCGAAACAATTAAATATGTTTGAAGGGGAACTATAATGGAATTTTTGCTTTTAGTTTTTATTGCCATACTTTCAGGGTTAATCGGCTCTCTTGTTGGGCTGGGTGGCGGTATTATATTAGTGCCAGCAACATTATTTATAGGGTTAAATCTAGGTATGATTCCGGAGTTAACACCGCAGAAAGTGGTTGGCTTATCTGTTGTGATGATGATATTCACAGGTCTTGCTTCAACACTGAGTTATATGAAATCCAAAACGGTTGATTATAAAAGTGGATTTATTTTTTTTATAGGTAGTATACCCGGTACCATGCTAGGCGCATGGGTCAACAAAGGCCTGGATTTGCCTTCCTTTAACTTATATTTTGGCATTCTTCTTATTATTTTGGCGACAATATTACTTGTGCGTGACAAACTGAAACCAGTTCAATGGTTTGTGAAAAAGGGCATGAAACAACAATTTACAGATGCATCTGGTAAAACATATGTTTACGGTTATCCAATTTGGTTTGCAGTGACAATCACATTTGCAATTGGCTTTGCCTCAGGATTATTTGGCATCGGTGGTGGCTCAATGATTGTACCGGCCATGATTATTTTATTTTTATTTCCACCACATGTGGCGGTGGCGACGTCAATGTTCATGGTGTTTTTATCGTCAATAGTTAGTTCAGCTAGTCATATTTATTTAGGACATGTCCCATGGCTGTATACGATACCTGTTATTCCAGGAGCATATATTGGTGCAAAACTTGGTGCAGCATTAAACAAAAGAATTAAATCAGATACGCTTGTGCTAGCACTTCGAATTATTTTATTATTATTAGGAATTCGCTCAATAATTGATGGGTTATTATAAAAAAGAGGTGGCTTGAATGCTTGAAAAAATTCATATTTTTCACACGAATGATTTGCACAGTCATTTTAAGTATTGGCCACGCATGCAAAGCTATGTGAAAGAAAAACGTGCACAGTTTGCGGCTATTGGAGAAACAAGCTATTTATTTGATGTCGGGGATCATTTAGATCGCTCAAACATATATACAGAGGCAACAATTGGACAGGGCAATATTCAATTATTAAACGAAGCTGGCTATGATGTTGTGACTATAGGAAACAATGAAGGCATTACATTGTCTCATGACGAGCTGTATCATTTATATGATGAGGCTACATTTGATGTCGTAGTTGCGAATGTCCATGCATCACTAGGGGATAACCCAACATGGATGAAGCCATATGTTGTATTAACGACCACACATGGCACAAAGATAGCAGTTATTGCAGCGACGGCAATGTTTGAAATCTATTATAAGGAACTAAATTGGCAGATGGATGAGGCACGAAGTACATTAATCCGTTTAGCTCTTCAACTTCGCAAAGAAGCAGATATCGTTGTTTGTTTGTCTCATTTAGGTATTACTGAAGATGAGCTTTTAGCGGAAGAATGTCCCGACATCGATGTGATATTTGGTTCACACACACATCATGTATTTCCTAATGGCAAACTTGTGAATGGTGTACTGCTTACAGGTGGAGGGAAATATGGGCAATTTACTGGCTATCTTGTAGTCGAGTATGATAAAAAAACGAGGAAAATTGTTGAAAAAAAGGATACTTTAATTCATAATAAGGACTTGCCTGAGGTTGAAAACGAACAAGAAATACTGTTTTCATTCGAAGAAAAAGCTACAAGATTACTAGATAAACCTATTTTTAAAACTGAAAAATCTTATAATAAAGAATGGTTCCATTATTCGCAGTTATCTCATTTATTTGCACAGGCCATTTTAGAGAAAAGTGGTGCAGATGGTGCATTGTTTAATGCCGGTATTTTTCTAGATAGCCTTCCAAAAGGAATTGTTACAGCCCTTGATTTGCATAAAATTTTTCCGCATCCAATTAATTTATGTACTATTGAATTGTCGGTTTCAGAACTAAAAGAAATTTTAGTGCAATCGAAAAATGAAGAATGGCCTTATATTGAGCTAAAAGGTTTAGGCTTTAGGGGCGTTATTTTTGGTAAGATGCTACTTTACGGTTTTGCAATGAATGACGATCGACAAATACTTGTTAATGGTAAGATTGCAGATAGCGACCGTATTTATAAATTAGTTACACTTGATATGTTTACTTTTGGTTACTTTTATCCAAGCTTTAAATATGCTAAGAAAAAATATATTTTACCTGATTTTTTACGAAACATCATGTTAGATTATGGGCAAAGGTTCTTTAAGCAATAGATAAAAATAAGCTTTAAGAATGGATTGGGGAAGAAGTCATGCGATTAATTTCAATCGAAGTATTAAAAGAAGGAATGGTATTAGGAAGAACCATTTGGAATGAGGCGGGTCATCCACTTTTAAAGAAGGACGTTGTCATTAACGAACGTATTATTCAAAGACTTCAACAGTTGAATACGCATTATTTATATATTGACGACGAAATTTCAGAGGGAATTGAAGTAAAGGAAACCGTTCCTCCTGCTGTCCGAAATAAAACAATCTCGACCATTAAAGATTCTTTCCAATCATTAGATGGTTTAAATGCAGTTAACGCCTCTTATGTGCTTGATCAGCAATCAAAAGCGATTGTATCCATTGTGGATGAGCTACTGTCAGCTGTAACTGGTAATAATGAAATTTTAACAATTTTAACAGATGCTTATTTATTCGATGAATACTTGTACCAACACTCCTTTCAAGTAACACTTTATTCAATAGCCATTGCAAAAGAGCTAGGACATTCAGCAGAGGATTTGCGCTTAATTGGTATTGGCGCTTTACTGCATGATGTCGGAAAGCTTATGGTACCGAAGGACATCTTAACAAAACCAGGTCGCTTAACACATGAAGAGTTTGAAATCATGAAAATGCACACCAGATATGGTTTTGATTTGTTACGTAATTTACACTCTATTTCTTTGCTTGTTGCACATTGTGCCTTCCAACATCATGAACGAATTGATGGAAGTGGCTATCCACGTGGCTTAGTTGATTTTGAAATTCATCCATTCGCCAAAATTATCGGTGTAGCTGACGTTTTTGATGCGGTAACAACCAATCGTGTATATCGTGAAAAAATGCTCCCATCACAGGGATTAGCGATTGTAGAAGCGGGCTCCGGTACCATCTATGATGCACGTATTGTGAATGCGTTAAAAAAGGCAGTTGTACACTATCCAAATGGTGTAATTTTAAAATTGTCAGATGGAAGAAGAGGTATTGTATCCAAACAAAATACATTGAATGCCGCATTGCCTTGGATTCGTGTTTTTGAAGAAAATAATGTATTATTAACAGCTACATATGAGATTAATTTAGTGGACTACCCAACGATTACAATTTCAAGTATTGAAACGGACTATGTAGTACCATCGAAAGTTGAATAATTTTCTCCTCCTGTTCATACGTTATGGAACAGGAGGAGATTTTTTTGTTATTCCCTCGAAAAAGAATGAAATTAAGAACAAATAGTAACAAAGGTTTACCGCTAAATCGTTTAACCTTGCTAATTGTAAGTAGTATCGTATGCTTATTGCTATTTTTGTATTTTTTAAATGAACGTCTTATGCCCACCTACTTACAATATGCAGAAGTACAAACCAATAAAATAGCTTCCTATGTTGTAAGTAAAGCTATCAATTCACGTACTTCCAATGTATTAGACGTCAATGATATTATCGAAGATTTACCACCAGGAGCGTCTGAAATGGTGACGACAAAATTTAATACGGAAATTATTAATCGTGTCCGTGCAGAAACCTTGGAACTTGTAAAAATGTATTTAGAACAGGCTGAGCAAGGAGAGCTGGCACACTTGCCGGAATTAGAAAACGTAGAGTACGACATTAATAAAATTCAAGAAGGTGACGGCATTGTTTTCTTTGTACCGCTTGGGCAAGCTGCAAATATTCCATTGCTCGGAAATTTAGGACCTAAAATACCCATTCGTTTTCATGTAATTGGCAATGTGCATAGCAATGTTACATCAAGTATTCAAGAGTTTGGCATTAATAGTGCCTATGTGGAGGTAGGGATTCATATAGAGGTAAACGTGCAAATAATTGTTCCATTTGCAAGTAAATCTTCTACAGTGTCACAAGATATTCCAGTAGCAATGGGTTTGACAAGAGGACCAGTACCACATATTTATACAAATGGTAGCGAAGCGCCACAGCCATCACTTGAGGTACCTGTACCTTATGATTAGAAATGTTGCTTGAATAGTAAATGTTAGTTGTTGCCGTTCGTATATTATGTTACATTGACAACAGTGAAGGTAGATGATATTTAACAATATATAATTTTGATAGGGGCGAAATTTGTATGACATCTTGTAAACCTACAAGCAAGGAAAAAGAAGAATATTTAAGAAAACCAGACTGGCTAAAAATCAAACTAAACACGAACGATGAATATAAAGGGCTAAAAAAGCTCATGCGTGAAAAAAATCTACATACAGTATGCGAAGAAGCACGCTGTCCTAATATTCATGAGTGCTGGGGTGAACGCCGTACAGCTACAATGATGATATTAGGATCTGTTTGTACACGTGCTTGTCGTTTTTGTGCTGTAAAAACAGGTTTACCGAATGAGCTAGATTTAGCTGAACCAGAACGAGTAGCGGATTCTGTAGCAATCATGAACTTAAAGCATGTTGTTATTACGATGGTTGCTCGTGACGACTTAAAAGATGGCGGATCAGAGGTATTAGCTGAAACGGTACGTGCAATTCGTCGCAAAAGTCCTTTGACTTCTGTTGAAGTTTTACCATCTGACCTTGGCGGTATCAAGGAAAATCTCCAATTTTTAATGGATGCTAAACCTGATATTTTAAATCATAATATCGAAACTGTACGTCGTTTAACACCAAGAGTACGCGCGCGTGCGAAATATGAACGTTCGTTAGAATTTCTTCGTTTAGCTAAAGAAATGCAACCAGACATTCCAACGAAGTCGTCGTTAATGATTGGTTTAGGAGAAACTCACGAAGAAATTTTAGAAGTTATGGATGACCTACGTGCAAATAATGTAGACATTATGACGATTGGCCAATATTTACAACCAACGAAAAAACATCTACCTGTAAAAAAATATTATTCACCAATAGAATTCGGTAAATTACGTAAAATTGCTATGGAAAAGGGCTTTAAGCATTGTGAAGCAGGACCGCTTGTACGTAGTAGCTATCATGCAGATGAGCAAGTGAATGCAGCGACAAAAGAACGCCAACTACAAGCAGATGTGTAAAGCTAAAAGCTAGAAAAGAAAGGTGGTGTCACTTTGATAATTATTGAAGGATATGAATACGAGCTTATCAATGATTTCCGAGAGGCTTTTCAAGAGGAAGCCTTTAAAGAACGGTACTCGGATATTTTAGCAAAATATGATTATATCGTAGGGGACTGGGGTTATAATCAGTTACGTTTAAAAGGTTTTTTTGATGATAAAAATCAAAAATCTACCTTTGATACAAAAATCAGTACGCTGCAAGATTACTTATATGAATATTGTAATTTTGGCTGTGCTTATTTCGTATTACGTAAATGCGGTAAAACGGTACAGCAACCTGAAATGGCAATAAACGAAGCAGCCGAAGTGGCAGAGCCTGTTGACAATCCACGAATAACAGAATAGCAATAATCATGACCTGATGCGGAAATTTGCATCAGGTTTTTTTAGTTTTGTTAGGTTTTATAAAATTGGTAACAATATAAAAAGAATGAGTACTACGACAACATATTTTGACGTAAAGGTGTGAGACTAATGAAAAAAGCTGTATTTTTAGATCGTGATGGTGTCATAAATGAAGTATTAACGAATAGAGTTAAATTTGTAAACAAACCGCAGGATCTCTATTTCTTGCCATCTGTTCCACAAGCAATAAAAAAATTGAATGAGTTCTTTGATTTTGTATTTGTGGTGACCAATCAAGGTGGTGTTGGATTAGGATATATGAAGGAATCAAAACTTCAACAAATACATGTCCATATGATAAAAGAATTGGAAAAAAAGGGAGCCATTATTCATGAAGCTGTTTATTGTCCTCACAAACCTAAGGCAGGCTGTGGTTGCCGCAAGCCAAATAGCAAACTAATTGTTGATTTAGGAAAAAAATATGATATTGATTTAGCGAAATCCTATATGGTAGGGGATACGGATACAGACATAATAGCTGGCAAAAGAGCTGGCACAAAAGGTGTTTTTTTAGGAAAAAGTGACCCTCTGGCAGATGCGATTTTCCCTGACTTAATCAGTGCTGTCGATTGGATTATAGAGGATGCAACTGCATAACTAGCTCAATTGTAAATGTCTTTTCACAAGTATAAAACACATGAATGAGGTTAATTTATGTAGTGGAGGTGATTATTTTGGCTAAAGAAAAGCGAAAAAAAAGTGAATTAGATCGAGAAGAATATGGCTATGGCTATGATATTAGTGTAGATGATTTAGCAGTAATCGGACAAAATAACCAAGCAAAAAAACAAAATGATAATGAAAATAAAGACAAGCCGCACAATAAAGACAATCCTTCAATTATCAATCAATAATTCAGCGGACGGTAATAATGTCCATCTTTCTGTAAAGGACACTTAGCTGCACATTGATCGGTCAAGTTACGAGCGCTTCGAAGTGACAACATGTTGGTCATGTAGACGTGTACTGCTGTCGCTTCGTTGATGACCCAGCGCGAGGGGACTCAAGCCTTGCTGGGGCTTCTACTTTCACCACAAAATGTTGCGGCAGAATTCGTTAGCATACTAGAAGTATTTCTAGTATGCTATTTTGACTTTTGGATAGTATCCCTTTTTGAGTCAGAGGTGACTGCAATATAAAAACACCCATGCAAGGGTGTTAGTTAAGTAATTCTCGTAAGTATTCACGTAGTTCGATTGTCTCTTCCTCGGAGCGATTGTATACGTGTTCGAGATAGCCGGGCTCTTCCACATCGTCTGGACCAATTATCGCGAAACGGCCAAATTGAATATCCATTACCAGTACTTTGCCAAAGAAACGGCTAGATTGTAAAATTGCTAAGTCGTAACGTAGCTTTTGGCCAGCAAAACTGACAAAGCGTGTTTTTGTATCTTCTACATCATCATATAAGAAAAAACGTTCCATCTTTTAATCTCCTTCCAGTCCTATAGATATGGTACTATAGAAGAGAAATGACTATCAACTTTAAATGATTTGAATGGGGGCTTTCGTTGTGTATTTTGTAGATCGTAATAAAATCACAAAAAATTTACAGTACTTAGATGGACTTTTAGCTATTTTGGAGTCAGAGGATAACTGGCAACAAAATGATATTAAAAAATTAGCAATTGAGCGTATTGGCCACAATGTGATGGAATCAATGATGGATGTTGGCAACTTAATGATTGATGGCTTCATTATGCGTGATCCAGGTAGCTATGAGGATATTATTGATATTTTAATCGATGAAAAAGTTGTAACTGCTGACATGGAAGCATCTTTAAAAGCGGTTGTTGGCTTACGTAAAATGCTTGTTCGCGAATTTATAAATGTAGATATTGCTGAAGTGGTGAATGTGTTAACAAACAATTTACCAACATTGAAGCAGTTCTCACCAGCTGTAAATAGTTACTTAACAAATGAATTAGGCCCTGTTTCAGCATTTTTACCAGAGGATCATCAATGAAAACTTACAAGGCATATTGCTTTGATTTAGACGGCACCGTATATCGTGGAAAGGAAGGCATTCCTTCAGCGATTACTTTTATACATGGATTACAAGAAACAGGAATTGAGCCATATTACGTGACGAATAATTCATCAAAAACGAGAGAACAATTGCAAGATGCTTTACGTGTAATTGGTGTGGATGCACCACTTCAACATATCTATTCAAGTGCTTTAGTAACTGCAAAATATATTTCCTTAAACTTTGCTGGCCAAAAAGTGGCGATGATGGGCTCGGATGGTATTCGCACGGCGCTATTTAATGAAGGAATAGAACTTGTAGACACCGACCCAGATGTCTTTGTAATGGGAATTGACCGGACACTTGATTATATGGCACTCGCTAAGGCCACAATTGCTGTACAAAATGGCGCTACATTTATAGCTACAAATCAAGACATTAAATTTCCAACAGAGTATGGTTTCTTACCTGGGAATGGTGCGTTTGCAAGGTTAGTAGGAGAAGTGGCAGATGTTGAGCCAACTTACATTGGTAAACCATCGCCCGCAATGCTTGAAGTGATAGCCGCCGAGCATGGCTTTACAAAGGATGAAATGGTAATGATTGGCGATAATTATGATACGGATATTATGTGTGGTATAAATTTCGGCTGTGACACCATTCATGTCAACACTGGTGTAACACCTACTAAAATTGTTCAGGATAAAGAACTTCAACCGACTTATTGTATGGAAGCATTAGTATAAATTATAAAAAAGGATGCTTATGTCGAATTTTTCGACATAACATCCTTTTTCTATGTTTAAAAGAATTGATTTTAGTAAATAAAATTACCATAATGGATTTTCTTCGATAAATTGATAAATGGCTTTTGTTAGCTCTTGCGGAGAATCAGCCTCTACTAATTCACCATTAACGATGGCGTAAAAGGATTCTGAGCACTTGGTGCAATAACTAAGACAGCCATATTCCAAAACGTCGATATTTGGGTCGCGTTCGAGTATTTCATAGGTTTCTTGTGAGCCATTTGCTAAATTACTTACACAAAATTCAACCATAGGATTCATACGTGTCACCTCACCATTGTAATGCTACTCGCTTTTGAAACGTTCGTCAACGATTGATTTTGTGAAAACTTTCACAAATTTGCATTCTTATATTGTGAAACATCTCACAATCGGTTATACTCGTTTGTGGATACTTTGTGAACAATTATTATTCGTGATATAAAAGGAGACTATTATGGGGAAATTAGTACTTTTAGGTGGCGGCTATGGCAATATGCGTGTCATGCTTCGTCTATTACCAAATAACTTACCTTTAGACACGGAAATCGTGCTAGTAGACCGAGCACCTTTCCATAGTTTAAAAACAGAATTTTATGCATTGGCAGCAGGGACATCGACAGACAAAGAAATTCGTGTAAGCTTCCCAGAGCATGAACGTTTAACGGCTGTATATGGAGAAGTCGTTGACATCAATCGTGCAGAAAAAGTAGTCCTACTAGAAGATGGGCAACGAATTGAATATGATGATTTAGTCATTGGACTAGGCTGTGAAGATAAATATCATGATGTACCAGGTGCAGAAGAGTACACTTATAGCATTCAAACAATGGCAAAATCACGTGCAACATTCCAAGCGCTTTGTGGTTTACCAGCAGGTTCTACAGTCGGTATTGTCGGTGCTGGTTTAAGTGGTATTGAGCTTGCTAGTGAGCTACGTGAAAGTCGAGCAGATTTAAAAGTGAAACTATTTGACCGCGGTCAACGTATTTTAAAGGACTTCCCAGAGAAGCTAAGTAAGTACGTAAAAGATTGGTTTATCAAGCATAATGTAGATGTAATCGCAAATTCTAATATTACGAAAGTGGAACCAGGTAAAATTTTCAATCATGAAGATGAAATTCCACTTGATGCAGTAGTTTGGACAGCTGGAGTACAGCCTGTGAAAATTGTACGTGATTTAGATGTTGAAAAGGATCGTCAAGGACGTCCAATCGTAACACAATACTTTAATGTGCTTGATGATGAGCATGTATATGTTGTAGGGGATTGTGCCTCTTCAGAGTTTTCTCCAAGTGCACAATTAGCTGAGGAACAAGCGGAACAAATCGTTAAAGTACTGCGTATGCGTTGGAAGGGCGAGCATTTACCAGAGAAAATGCCGGATATTAAATTAAAAGGATTCATGGGCTCTCTAGGTAAAAAACAAGGATTTGCTTATTTAGCAGATACAACTGTTACTGGACGTATCGCGCGATTGATGAAATCGGGATTATTATGGATGTATAAATATCAAAACGATTAATCACACAGTGGAAATACTGCCATTGGAAAAGGGATTGATTCAAAGGTTAACTTTGAACAATCCCTTTCAAATTGGTTAAACAGTTTCGTCTGGCGTGAAGCCTAAATCTTCGAGTGCAGTAAAGACGGGTTTTAATTGCACATAGCCTTCTCCTACGACTTCATTATTAATAAGGACAAGTGGATAGAAAAATTCATCTTCTTGGATACGCGTTGCGTAATCTTGGTCACGTTCATTCTCAATTGGGCCTTCTATATCGACATAGCGAATATCATATGCTTGGTTTGGATATTTACGATCAATCGCAGCTTGTAGCCATTCATATGTATCTTTAGAAGATGGAGCATTGACACAGCTTGCGCAAATGACAGCTGTACCATAAATTTCGATAATCGGTTTTGTGTATTCCATAGTATTTCTACTCCCCCGTGATTCAATATTGGATTTTTTCTGTTGCTAACATTATAATCATTATAAGGAAAGGAGTCGAGACAAATGGCAGAAGCAACAATTAACGACCAAGTTCAAGAAGTATTAGATAAATTACGTCCATTCTTACTACGTGACGGTGGAGACTGTGAATTAGTAGATGTAGAGGATGGCGTTGTAAAATTACGTTTATTAGGAGCCTGCGGTAGTTGCCCAAGTTCTACGATTACACTAAAAGCAGGTATTGAACGTGCATTATTAGAAGAAGTACCAGGTATCATTGAAGTAGAACAAGTATTCTAATGATGATTAAAAAGTTCTAGCCGATAAGGCTAGAACTTTTTAAGTTTATACTTGTCGCGCTTGTTCTTTTTCTTTACGAATAACGGCCCATTGCTCTTTAGCCATATCGATAACCTTTGCTTCGCCACCAGTGCTTTGCTTTTCGATAACTCTTGAAAAGAAGCGTGTCGCATTTTCTAAATCACCAATGCGTCGGGATAATTCTGCAATCATATACATAATACGTACATCGGACATTTGCGTAGAGCTATAATCCTCAGTAGAATAAGATTCCATATAATGGTCTCGGGAAATTTTCATAAAACGTTGCTCTTGCCCTTCATTTTTTAGCGAACGATACAGCCATGCAAGACGCAATGCAAGACCTGCTGTTGCAACGAATCTTTCTTTTTTTATGGTCCCGCAAAGAAAGGCTAGTTTATAAGCTTGAATTGCTTGGAATACGGTGCGTTCCCCTTTAAAATCATGATGTACCCATTTTTCGGTAATTTGACGACGAATATCATCTTGTACGCCAGGTGCGAAATATCTGGTAAAGTCTTCTGTAAACGAGAAGCCACAATGCTCACAGACCAATACATTGTAGTATAGGGCATTGACATTATCTGCATAAATCGGGTGGAAGTCAGTGTCGGTATGATCTACCTTTATGAATTTAGAGCGTACTTTTAATGTTGGAAATTCTTTCTTACAATTAAGACATTGGATTTTTTTTTCGTAATACGGTGAAATCTCCATAATTTATACCTCTTTCATCGACGTTATTATAACTATTATACCAATTCATTTGTTATGTACATGAATAAAAAATACTAATTAAGTGAATAAAAAGGGAATATTGCTAAAAATACACTTGAAGCTGAATGTTTGTCATACAATGGTCAAAATTGATATGATAATGGATAAGAAAGAAGGTGAAGGGATGACAAGTTTAAAGCAAGTAATAGAAGTGACTGAAGCGGCAGTCTTTCATATTAATGAAATGATGGAGCATAATGAAGAGCAAGGTTCTTTTTTACGCGTCGTTGTGAATGGTGGCGGATGTAGTGGCCTATCGTACGGTATGCATTTCGATAAAGAGAAAAAAGATGAGGATTTCGAAGATGTACAGCATGGTTTAACTATTCTTGTTACCCGCGAAGATGCGCCTATTTTAACGGGAACGAAAATTGACTATAAACAATCGCTTATGGGCGGCGGGTTCACCATCGATAATCCAAATGCTATCGCATCGTGTGGCTGTGGCACAAGCTTTAAAGCGGCAAAACGTGAAGGTACGCCTGAGGTTTGTGATTGATTGAATATTTTGGGAATATTGAATTAGGGTCGTAAAACAGTAGAAATTGGTGTGTAAACAATCCTGAAAATGTGTAAACACAACCCTAAAATGATGTATTTAGGATTGTAGTTACTAAGCCTTTTTGATTTGTATGTTGCGAAAACATATCAAATTGAGGAGGCTTTTTTTGTATGGTTTTAAAAAAGAAGAAATGAACAGCTATCGGTAAGATGGCAATGGAGAAAGAATTTTCAAAGATTTTTTCTATATTTTAGAAGAAAACAGTTCTTGAAAGATAAGAATCCCCGGCGAATGTCACGGATTTAGAAGAGGATTTTTTCGAGCGAGTTCGAAAAAATCCAGACACATTCTTTATATGCGCCTCAGCAGCAATTATGCTGAGGCGTAATTGTTACCATTATATGTTTTATTGGTCATTACAAACTTAAAATTTAGTAATAGATATTATGGAAATATATACAGTCAATAGGATAAATGGTAGAATAGTGAAAATATATAAGGGGGTAAATTGATTGAATATACTCAAGAAATGGTTTGTTGCAGTTTTTGTACTCGTGATGTTATTTAGCATACAGCACCAAGTAGCAGATGCGGCTGATTATCGAACAGTGAAGGTTGTAAGTGGCTCAACCTTGCTTGTGAGAGAGTCGCCGAATGATACAGCCAATTCCATTGGTAATCTAGCTAAGGATGAATTTGTAATAGAGTTTTCTTCTTCAAATGGTTGGTCTCACATTCAAGCAGGAGATGTAAAGGGATATGTTACTTCTTCTTTTTTAAGTATTCCACCTTCCACCATTAAAATCGCAAAATCTAAAAGTGGTCTCGTTGTGAAATCTGAGCCATCTCCTTCAGCGCCAACATTAGCTACATTAAAGTATAATATGATTGTTGAAGACTATGGATCAGTAGGGAATGGTTGGTCATTTGTGCAATATGGCAATGTGGTAGGCTATGTTAAATCCGATTTTATAGGGCAGGCTAAAACAACGACAAAGTACGTTAATACTGGTAGTGGGGTTATTGTTCGAAATATTGCTAGTCAATCTGGAGCTTCAGTAGGCTCATTAAGTAATGGTACACAGGTAACTGTACATGCTACATTAGTAGGTTGGTCTTATGTGACCGCTGGCGATATCAAAGGATACGTAGTAGATGCATTTTTATCCACAAAGAAACCTGTTGTGCCTTTCAATAATATTAACTTTAAATTGACTATTCGTGATGTAGAGAAAAATGAAAAATCAAAGTTAATACAAAAACTTCAAGATGGTAGAGAGACTTATTTAATCTATGAAACAACAAAATATGGCTATTCAGCAGAGTTGACATACATTTTTTTAGGTGGGCAATTAGAGTATATTAGCTATGATTTTCTTCCTGAACAAGATAGTTATCACACATGGGATCAAATGTCTACTTTACATGACCGACTACATAGACAAGGGGTTACAGAATTTGGTAATGACTATCAATTTACCTATACAAAATATAGCAGTTTACATTCAAACTGGGAAAAGAATGGCTACACAGCTTTGATTACTGTGAATGATGACAATCTTTATACATCAGCAAGATTAACGTATTATCGTAAATAAAATTTCGCTCTAATTGAACACTTTCTAACAAGTACATAGAGATTTGTGTGTACTGCTTGAATAGTTGGAAGGACTTTATACTTGATGAACTTGATTTGAAGTCGTAGAGAGCAGAGCATTAAACCGTTTCATACTAAAGGGTACAAGTAAGAGAGACAAAGAGTAGCTAATGAGGTCAGCGATACGATAAGCAACAACCTCGCTTCCAATATCTTGTTGATAAGAATTTATTGATGAACCAGATAATCCTATGAGGAGAATAAAGAATCTCAAAGAAGAAGAAAACGGTAGCAGGTACGCCATAGGTCTGGTTATATTGACTATGAAAAGAAGCCACGATGATTTCTTGAGAGAAACAGTCGTGGCTTCTTTATGTACCGTCAATAAATTGTTAATTAAGTTGTGTTAATACATATTCATAAATTTCATCTGATGGTTTATCGAGGGCAATGGAGAATTCGGAAAATATAATTTCTTGTAAAGATTGAAGTAATTTTTCTTCTTGATTTGGGAATTTTTTATCGTTTGCCTCATATTCTAACTTTTTACGAAGCAAAGTGTTTAAGAGGTTTGCTTGTTTTTGTCTATCGCCGGTTTTAATGATTTCTACATGGAATCTCATGCGATGAGTGTTTTGTTCAATCCACTCCACGCCGGGAGACGTAAACGAATGTAAAATTTCAATTGCTTCTTCTTTTTCAATAATATTTCTAAGCTGTTTTTTTGCATTGTTAGTAGGGGTACGAATTGTTAATTTTAAATCGTTGAATGGTTGTAAAACGTAGTAAGTTTTTGTAATGTCGCTAAAGGTTTGTTCACAAATATCTTCAATTGAACAAAGTCCATGTGATGAATAAATGACTACATCGCCAACATTGTACATGTATATTCCCTCCATCAAACATTATTGTCAACTAAGTTGACTAAATTAATTGTAAGCAATTAAATGACTTTTGTCAACTTAGTTGACGAATGTGCTTTTTTTTTGTATAGTGATTACGAAAAATATGGAATGAAGGTGAACTAGTTGAAGGACGAATTGCAAAATCGAGATGTAATTGATTTGTTGAGCGAACGTCACGAAGTACTTCGACGACTTGCTGAAGATAAGTGGAATCATAATCATAATATTTATATCTCTAATTCAGAATGGTGTATTTTGGGGAGGATTTATAAGAATCAACCGACGATTTCGGAAGTAACGAAAGACGTTGATTTTTCTCGACAAGCCACGCATAAATTTATAAAGAGTTTAGAAGCAAAAGGCTTGGTGGAGGTTAGCAATGCCGAGCATAGTAAAAAACACAAAGTGATACGTATGACGGAATTTGGTGAAGTTTGCTATGAGAAAAATGAGCATTATAAATCGGAAATCGAACAGCAACTGGTCGACACAATTGGAGAAGAACAAGTGACAAACTTAAAAAATATACTAAACCTTAATTGGAGTATTGAGCATTTAGAAGCGAAACATCCAATTGCTTAATCTTGCATTGTGTTTTGGTACCGCTCTCGAATGAAGTCTAACTATAAATTAGTGTGGGTAAGAAAAAGGTATACATAATAATGCGCTATTTTTAGTTGGTTGACATCATGCTGCTATAGAAAAATTTAAAAGTCTCTGTCGTTTTTACGGTAGAGGCTTTTTAGTGTGGAAAGGAGTATGAAACATTAAATATCTAATAATTCAAAATTAACGCTTCAAACACTAGAAAATGAAAAGTTATAATAAGGACATAGAGGTGAAGGATATGAAGAAAGATAGAGGAAAAGTTTGGCTAGGGGTAGCGGGGGTCACTGTTAATCAGCTTGGACAATGGCTTGTTGTTAAAAAAGCATATAGTGGTTTACATGGACGTTGGTCATTACCTGCTGGTTTTGTCAATGCAGGTGAAACAATTGATGAAGCAATTGTACGAGAAATAAAAGAAGAGACTGGGATCGACTGTTTAGTATCGGGCTTAATTGGTTTCCGAACAGGAGTCATCCGAAATGACATCAGTGATAATATGGCCATTTTTTATTGTAGGATGAGTGATGAACAACAAGCATTATGTATTCAGGAAAATGAATTGCTAGAAGCGAAATGGCTGTATCCAAAAGAGCTTGCACAGGATGAAATGACTTCTGTGATGCTGAGGGAAATGGTGTCCAATCAATTTGAAAAACATCGACTGGACGCGATAGAGGGTATTAATCCAGGAGATGTATTTGGTTACTCATCCTATAAATTGTTCTTTAAAAAGTAATGCGATAGCGGAGGGGACCTATGATGGAACTTTTTTTGTTTATGTTGGAGCGGGTAGGGCTGATTATCGTCTTTGCCTTTTTAATGTCAAGGTGGCGACTCTTCAGAGATATGCTATTCCAAGAACAAGGATTGAAAGAAAAAATATGGCTTGTCCTTATTTTCAGCGCATTGAGTGTCGTTAGCAGTTATACGGGTATCAAAATCGAAAGTGGTACAATTCATCCACTAAATCAGATGATACATAGTACTATAAATGCGGAAGAAGCCATTGCCAATACCAGACTAATTGGTGTTGCGATTGCTGGAATATTTGGAGGGCCCTTTGTTGGCGTCTGTGTGGGTATTATTGCTGGAGTTCATCGAATTACACTTGGCGGTTTTACTGCGATTGCCTGCGGTGTCTCAACAATATTAGCCGGATTCATCACAGGTGGTTTAAGTCAGCAGTTAAAAATCCGTCAAACTTTCTCCTATAAAAAAGCTGTTATGATAGGGATTTGCGCAGAAACCCTGCAAATGATTGTTATTTTAGCCATCGCAAGGCCATTTGAACAGGCATTACAATTAGTTTCGCTAATTGCGATGCCCATGATTATGATGAATGCTTTTGGAATTTTTATATTTTTTATGATTATTAAAACGTTTATTGACGAGGAAGAGCGTACAAAGGCATTACAAACACATCAAGCCTTTTCGATTGCACAACTTACAATTGAGCATTTTCGCAAAGGTTTAAATGAAGAATCGTGCCAAACGGTTGCAGAAATTATCAAAAGAGAGATAAAGGTCGATGCAGTCGCCATTACGGACACCAATGGAATTTTAGCGCATGTGGGTGTCGGTGAAGACCACCATTTAATACATCGTGAAATCATGACGTCGCTTACGAAGCGGGTTTTAGTAGAGGGGCATATTATTACAGCTACATCTGCAAAAGAAATCCATTGCCCACACCACGACTGTCCGTTAAATGCAGCAATCGTATTACCATTAAAAGTACAGCAACACACGGTAGGCACGTTAAAGCTCTATTTTATGAATGCAACTTCTTTAACAGGAGTTAAGAAGGAGCTAGCAGAAGGACTAAGTCGACTATTCTCATCACAGCTTGAATATGCTGAAATTGAAAGACAGAGGAAATTATTAAAGGATGCTGAAATTAAAGCACTTCAAGCACAAGTACATCCACACTTTTTCTTTAATAGCCTCAACACGATTTCAAGCTTAATTCGTACAGATGCAAATGAAGCGAGAGCATTACTGTTAAAACTTAGCACATTTTTCAGAAGTAATTTACAAGGAGCGCGTCAAATGCTCATCCCGTTAAAAAATGAAATTGACCATATTGAAGCTTATTTGGCGATTGAGCAGACCAGATTTCCTAATCGCTATAATGTGCAATTTCAAGTAGATGCGTCACTTTTCGATGTGCACATTCCCCCATTTACCTTACAGCCACTTGTTGAAAACGCAATTTACCATGCTTTTAAAAATCGCAAGGAAGGCAAAATTTTTGTGCAGGTACAACAAGTCGATAATAAACTCTTACTATTAACTGAGGATAATGGTTGTGGCATGAGAAAAGAGCAGGTTAAACAGCTAGGAAAAAGCATTATGCAATCTGAGCAAGGAACAGGTACTGCCTTGTGGAATATTTATCAGCGTATACATGAAATTTATGGAAAAGAAGCAGATTTTCAAATTTTAAGTACGTTAGACGTGGGGACGAAGATTAAAATTCAACTACCTTTAAAAGCTACAAGATGGGAGCAGACACATGTTAAATGTATTTATTGTAGATGATGAACCTTTAGCAAGAGCTGAATTACGTTATTTACTAGACCAAACCAAGCTAGTGCATATCACAGGAGAAGCCGATAATATAGAAGAATTATTAAAGAATTCTCGGTTTGGACAAATAGACTGTGTATTTTTAGATATTGAGCTAGGTGTTGAAAATGGTCTAGAGTTAGCAAAAAAACTTGAGCAAATCGTACATAAGCCTGAAATTATTTTTGCAACGGCCTATGACGAGTTTGCATTACAGGCATTTGAAGTGAACGCATTCGATTATATATTAAAGCCTTTTGAAGCAGAGCGTGTACAACATGCAATGGAAAGGTTAATGGCAAAAAGAAATGCCACCAAAGCCAAAACAATGGAAGCGTTAAAGTATTTGCAATTGGACAAGCTTGATAAGCTGACAGTGTATGTAAACGATCGAATTTTACTTATTAAAATACAGGAAATTTTGTATTGTACTTCTGAAGATAGTAAGACCATTATTGTCACTGACAACGGCAGTTATTTTGCCTCCGAATCATTAGTGGCGCTTGAGAAAAAGCTTGCTTTAAAAGGTTTTGTACGCGTGCATCGTGCGTTTATCGTCAATTTAGAGCATATTGTGGAGCTAGAGCCTTGGAGTAGTTCTAAATATAATCTGATTTTGCATAATAGGCATTCTATTCCAGTGAGTCGGCTATACATGAAGGATGTACGTAAGATTTTTGATTTAACAAAGTAGTTGCATTTCAACCAAAGAATATATCCTTTCAACTTTAATTTCTGACATTTCAGTGAATTTAACGAATATTTGTTTATTTCATTTGCTATGATGTGAAAAAAGTAAAAGGAGTGATTTGATGAATGCGATTACAATTGTAATTGGCTCCATTTGTGTACTGATGATTAGCTATCGTTTGTATGGCATATTCTTTACTAAGAAAGTATTAAAAATTACAGATGATACACCCACCCCAGCGCACACTATGGAGGATGGTAAAGACTATGTGCCGACGAATAAATGGGTAACATTTGGACATCATTTTGCGGCGATTGCTGCAGCAGGCCCGTTAGTAGGACCGATTTTAGCAGCACAGTTTGGTTATTTGCCAGGACTACTTTGGTTATTGATTGGTGCAGTGATTGGCGGTGCGGTACATGATGCTGTTGTGTTATTTGCCTCTATGCGCCATGGTGGTAAATCATTATCTGAAGTAATGAAAGAGGAGTTAGGTCCTGTCGCAGGTTTTTGTACAGGACTGGCCATGCTATTTATTATTACGATTACAATGGCTGGGCTATCAATGGTTGTCCTTGGGGCGTTAGAACGCAATCCTTGGGGAACTTTTACGGTAGGGATTACGATTCCGATAGCGATGCTAGTCGGTATCGCCTATCGAAAAACCGGAAATCTACTTGTCACGTCAACGGTTGGTTTTATATTGCTCATGATTGGTGTATTTATGGGCCCAATGATTCAAGGGACAGCTTTAGGTGATTTTTTAACATTTGATCGTGATACTTTAGCTATTATTCTACCTATCTATGCATTTTTTGCGGCGGCTTTACCTGTGTGGCTATTATTAGCGCCGCGTGATTATTTAAGTAGCTTTATGAAAATCGGCGTATTTATTGCTTTAATCATTGGTGTTTTCTTCGTAAATCCAATGATTCAATTCCCGCCAATTACAGAGTTTATCCATGGGGGTGGTCCTGTCATTGCAGGTCCAGTGTGGCCATTCGTCTCAATTACTATTGCTTGTGGCGCGATTTCGGGTTTCCATGCCTTCGTTGGTTCAGGGACAACACCCAAAATGATTAATCGTTGGGAAGATATTCGTATCGTTGGTTTTGGTGCGATGTTAGTAGAATCCTTAGTAGGAGTCATGGCATTAATTGCTGCAACAGCTCTTCATCCTGCAGATTATTTTGCTATAAATTCAGCACCAGCTGTCTTTGCAACATTAGGTATGGAAACAGTACATTTACAAACATTAGCGCAGAGCATAGGAATGGATTTAGAGGGGCGAACAGGTGGTGCAGTGACCCTTGCTGTTGGGATGACTGATATTTTTACAGGTATTCCTTGGTTCGCAGAAATGTCCTCTTTTTTCTATCAGTTTGTCATTATGTTTGAAGCGGTCTTTATTTTAACAGCCATTGATGCGGGGACACGTGTAGCACGTTACTTAATTCAAGATTTTGGTGGCAATGTTTATAAGCCGTTAAAACGTACAGATTGGATTCCTGGTACAATTGTCGCGAGTGCATTAGCATGCTTTATGTGGGGGTACTTATTGTATTCTGGGGATATTAGTTCCATTTGGGTTTTATTTGGTGTATCAAATCAGTTAATGGCATCAATTGGTTTAGTATGTGGTGTAACAATAGTATTAAAAGTGGCAGACAAGCGAATATATGCGCTAACATGCTTTATTCCATTAGCTTATTTATATGTCACTGTCAATGTAGCAGGTTATTGGATGATTAAGAACGTTTATTGGAATTCGGCAGCTGCTGGTTACAATGTGCTAAATGGTGTATTGTCAATCATTATGCTGATTCTAGGTTTAATAATTGTTATTACGGCCATCAAAAAGTGGGCAGAACTTTGGAAATCGCCAAGGTTCTTATTAACGCAAACTTCATCCTAATTATAGAATAAGGCGATTGAAAATTAGTTTTGTACTAGTTTTCAGTAGCCTTTTGTTGAGATGCATGGCCATAAGCTTACATTTTGGCGTTATGGATAAGCTTGTTTTATGTGAGCAAAAAACAGTGGAATAAAATTAAACATCTTAATAATGCCCGAAATCTTCTTCCTCATTTTAAATATGACAAACAAGCGAAATCAAGGACTTGTTCATTGAAAGCATTGTTGTTATCAGGTAAACTAATGAGAGGAAAATGGAGGTTATACATAGATGGATGGTCCAGTTTCATTAGTACAGTTAATCATTTCAATTGTGTTATTTTTCGTCATGTTTTTTGGTATCGGATTCTTATTGAATATGTTACTGCGTATGACATGGTTAATGGCGGTTGTGTATCCAATTGTAGTTGTCTTTATTGTAGATGATGTAAGCTTTTTAGATTATATTTTCAAACCAGGTACGGCATTTCCAGCCCTTTTAGATAAATTGCAAGCACTACAAGTTGTAGATATTTCAATTTTAACAGGTGGATTTGCAGGTGCAATTGTCGCAGGGATTGTGATGATTTTTTTACGTAAAAATGGCTATCGCATGTTTTAACGTTATTTTATTGCAAAAACAAGAAAGGAGTTGACTCGAAAATTGAGTTAACTCCTTTTTCTTTATTGAATGAATTGATAGATGATGATGGCAATCAAAATACCAGTTAGTGCCCCGAAAAATACCTCACTACGCTTGTGTCCAAGTAATGTTTTTAACTCTTCCATTTTTTCTTGTCCATCCATTTGTGGCCATTCTTTAATATCTCGTATCAGTGTTTCAAAATCTTTGCGGAGTTGATTAAGGACTACAGCATGTTGACCAGCTTGATAGCGAACACCGCTAGCGTCATACATGACGATAAATGAAAACATGGCGGCAACAGCAAAAACAGGAGAGTTGAGCCCAGCTTCGTAGGCAATAGAGGTTGTTAGCCCTGTGACGGATGCGGAGTGCGAACTAGGCATTCCCCCAGTTGACGTAAAAAGGCCCCATTTAATTTGTTTTGTCATTAAAAAATGAATAGGAATTTTTACAAATTGTGCAAAGAGAACACAAAAGAGGGCGACCAGTAAAGGGGTATTTTGAAGTATACTCACACACATCACAACCTTCGCTTAATAGTACATTTATTATAACATTCATTATTTTCTAAAAGAAGAAATAGCCAAATATTACGCTCTTTTTTGAAAGTTAGGTATAATGGAAATATTGAAATGGAGGAATTGATATGCATATTGTAAAAGAAGCAAAAACATTTGAAACGATTTCTACTGAAGTACTGGTTGTAGGGGTCACAAAACATCGTGAACAAATGCAGGATTGGACAAACTTTTCAACATTTTATGGAGCATCACTAGACACTTGGTTAAGTGCAGGAGACGTATCAACAGAGCTGAAAAAAATTACTAAATTACCATTCGTCAAGGAGCACACAAAGCTTAAACGAATTTTATTTGTTGGGTTAGACGAGCGTAAAAACTTAACAGAAAGCGATTTACGTACTGCATTTGGTTTAGTGGGTAAAGAGCTGCGCGCTTTAAAAGTAAAAGAATATTCTATCTGGCTTGAGTCTTTTACAACAGATACTATTTCTGTAACAGATGTTGCGTTTTTAGCTGGTGAAGGTACAGGACTTGGTTACTATGCAATTCCTCATTATAAAACAACTTCTAATGAAGTAGATCGTCGTATAGATGCAGTTCATCTTGTAACAGCAGCAGAAGATATAGATGTGGTTGTTGCTAGCTATGAAGTAGGTATTATTTATGCAGATGCTGTAAATGAAGCACGTAGTTTAATTAATCTACCGCCTAATTTATTAACAGCAATAGACCTAGCAAATTATGCAGAGTCACTAGCTGCTGAATATGATTTTGAGGTTGAAATTTTAGATAAAGCGCAATTAGAGGAGCTTGGAATGGGTGGTATTTTAAGCGTGAATCAAGGTTCAGTTGAAGAACCTCGTTTAATCACTTTAAAATATAAAGCAACCGATGATTTTGCTAATCCAATAGGTCTTGTTGGTAAAGGTGTTACATATGATACAGGTGGCTATTCTTTAAAACCAAAAGATTCAATGGTCGGGATGAAGGGTGATATGGGAGGTGCAGCTGCAGTCCTTGGTGCTATGAAAATTATTGGCGAATTACGCCCTAATAAAAACGTAGTAGCGGTGATTGGTTCTACTGACAACATGGTGTCAGGTCTTGCCTTTAAACCAGATGACGTCATTACGATGTATAGTGGTAAAACGGTAGAGGTATTAAATACAGATGCAGAGGGACGTTTAGTACTTGCAGATGCTACTACCTATGCCAAACAGCAAGGTGCTACAGCATTGATTGATGTGGCAACATTAACAGGTGGTGTGATTACAGCGCTTGGTATGGATAAAACCGGTGCACTAGCTAATGATGATGAATTTTTTGCTGCTTTCATGGAAGCTGCTCAGGAAACAGATGAATTTGTATGGCGTATGCCGTTAACAGAAAGTGATAAAAAACGTATTCGTAAGTCAGATGTTGCAGATTTAAATAACTCACCAGGCCGTGACGGTCACATGATTTTCGGTGGAGGTTTTGTTGGTGAGTTTGTCGGTGATACACCTTGGATTCATTTAGACATTGCAGGAACATCAGATGCGGTGGCTACACATGATCTAGGACCAAAAGGTGGTACAGGTGTAATGGTACGTACATTGGCTAACTTTGTGCAACGTCTAGGAGAAGAAAAATAAGGTAGGCAATAAACACGTGGGTTATGTTCCCTCTTTACATAAGATAGAGTAAAAAGGGAGGTAGCATATGCGAAATTTCGGAGGATATCCAGGGGGCTTTGGGGGTTTCTTATTGCCGTTTGGTGCGCCATTTTTTGGAGGGTTTTTAGGAAGTTTAATTGGCTCACAATTTAATCAGTATCCTTACTATCCATATTATCCAAACTATCGTCCATTTCCACCACGTCCACCATATTTTCGACCTGGTCCACCATTCCCACGTTATGGAAGGCCATATTAACTCAATATGACAGACGTAATAAGTAATCAACCAGTTATCGATAATGAATCGGTGACTGGTTGTTTTTTATGAAGGACAATTAGCAAGTACTAAATTAACTGTTGACAGAATATACTAAATTATTTATTATTCTTATTATATTACTAAGAATTAAATACGAAGCTGACTAGCAAACTAGAGGCTCCTATTATTCACGGCATTGCTATGCCCATGGATGATATGGGCCTCTTTTCTTTCTCAACGAAGAATGCAGAAAAAGGAGGGGATTAAGTGGTAAAAGTTCATATTGTAGGAGCAGGACCTGGAGATGTTGACCTCATTACAGTAAAAGGACTACGTTGCATTGAAACAGCAGATATCATTTTGTATGACCGACTCATTAATAAGGAGTTGCTAACATATGCCAAAAAGGGTGCCAAACTGATTTTTTGTGGCAAGTTACCTAATCGACATGCCATGATTCAAGAGCAAATCAATCGTGCACTAGTTAACTATGCCCAACAAGGCTTGAATGTAATCAGATTAAAGGGTGGTGACCCATTCGTTTTTGGCAGAGGTGCTGAGGAAGCAGAGGTGCTGGCACAGCATAACATACCGTTTGAAATTGTACCGGGTATCACCTCTGGTATTGCAGCACCAGCTTATGCAGGAATTCCTGTTACACATCGTGACTTAAGTTCAAGTTTTGCGATGGTTACTGGGCATATGCAAGAAGGTAAGGATGATAGCATTCAGTGGGAAAGCTTAGCAAAGGGGATTGATACGATTGCGATTTACATGGGGGTTGGTAATCTACCTTACATTCGTCAGCAATTGCTCAAATACGGCCGAGAAGAAAAAACACCCGTCGCACTTATTCAATGGGGAACATTTGCGCAGCAAAAAACTGTAACAGGTACTTTGGCGAATATTGAAGAGGTAGTCAAAAAGGAAAACATTCAAAATCCTAGCATAATTGTTGTCGGGGAAGTGGTGACACTGCGTGAAAAAATTCAATGGTTGGAAAATGTTAAGCCAGAACCCCTAATAGAAGAAATATCTGTGTAAGGAAGTGTTTTCATGCAGGCAATTTTATATATTGCACATGGTAGTCGGGTTAAGGCTGGTGTGGAGCAAGCCGTTGCATTTCTTCAGCAGGTGCAACAGGAAATTGAACTACCGATTCAAGAAATTTGTTTTTTAGAATTAGCTGAACCAACAATTGCTGAAGGTATAGAGTGCTGTATACGACGTGGAGAAACAGCCATTGCCATCATGCCAATTTTATTATTAGCCGCCCAGCATGCAAAGCACGATATTCCACTAGAAATAGAACAAGCAAAAATACAATATCCTACTGTAAGGTTTACATACGGTAAGCCACTCGGTGTACACGAACTATTGATAGACACGTTACAAGCACGCATTTTAGATACTCTCTATACTACTGATCAAGCAAATGTTTTACTCATAGGACGTGGTAGTAGTGATCCTGCCGTGAAGCTCGATTTAGCAAAAATCGCGACAAGATTGCGTGATAAATATGCATATGTAGCAGTAGATACGTGTTTTTTATATGGAACGGGTCCGACCTTTGAAGAGTGGTTACAGCAAAAGCAAGATAACGACAACCGTGTTTTTATTGTGCCTTATTTATTGTTTACAGGCATCTTACGTCAGAGTATTACAAAGCGTTTGGTGGGTTATGAGGAAAAGAACATTATTTTATGTGAAAGCCTTGGCTATGACGACAATGTAAAGAAAGCTTTAGTGGAACGTATTCATGAATTATTACAACTTTAAAATTTAAGGGAAGGTGTTTCGTAATGGTAGATAAGAGGACGGAAAATATAAATCTAGCATTAGATAATGTCCGACAAATTTTAAATACTGTGAACCACGGATCGATTACATTGATTGTACAAAATTCCTATGTGGTACAAATTGAAAAGAAAGAAAAAATACGTCTTAGATAACTTTTAAAATAATACGCGAGGTGGCAAAGTTTGAAACTGCAAGTAATAAATAGTCCATTTAGTGAGGAGCAGGTAAAGCTATTAAATGAGCTTCTTCCTAAATTAACAGTAGAACAGAAAATCTGGTTAAATGGTTATTTAAGTGCATCACAAGCAGCCGTAAATGCAGTTGTAGAGGAAGCACCACTAACAGTAACACCAACTACTAAAGCAGTAACCGTTTTATATGGTTCACAAACAGGTAATAGTCAGGGTTTAGCTGAGAAATACGCAGCAATATTAAAAGAAAATGATGTGGAAGTAACCATCTCTTCCCTAGCGAGTTTTAAACCAAATAATTTAAAGAAAACAACGAATCTATTACTCGTTGTTAGTACACATGGCGAGGGAGAGCCACCAGATCAAGCGATTCAGTTTTATGATTTTCTGTATAGTAAGCGAGCACCAAAATTACAACATCTTCATTATTCAGTGCTGGCATTAGGGGATAGTTCCTATGAATATTTCTGTAAAACAGGTAAGGATTTTGATGAGCAGTTCGAGAAGTTAGGAGCAACACGTATCGCTCCACGTACAGATTGCGACTTAGATTATGATGAACCGGCTGCTCAATGGTTCACAGCTGTACAAGAGGCCTTACTTCGAAGTACAGCTACAGCAACTATAACTAACAATGGTGAAGTAGATGTAAAGGGAGCTAAATCTTCTTATTCTCGTAAAAATCCTTTTTATGCAGAAGTATTAGAAATTCTAAATCTTAATGGACGTGGTTCGAACAAAGAAACATATCATGTGGAGCTTGCTATTGAAGGAGCTGACTTTCATTTTGAACCTGGAGATAGTATTGGAATTCAGCCGGAGAATGATGAATCCTTAGTAGATGCTTTGTTGACAGCACTGCAATTAGAGGGGCAATCAAAAGTAACTGTATTGGAAGAATCATTAACCTTAAAAGAAGCATTACAGAAAAAGCTAGAAATTACAGTTTTATCGAAACCCTTATTACAAAAAATTGCTGCTTTTACAGTAAGTGAGGATTTTGATGCTTTACTTAAAGATGATACAGCATGGAAGAGCTATGTAAAAGGCCGTGATTTACTAGATATTGCCGAAGATTACGCACCGTTTTCATGGGATGCACAGCAATTTGTTTCGTTGTTACGCAAAATTCCTGCGCGCCTTTATTCAATTGCTAGCAGCCAGAAGGCAAATAGTGATGAGGTACATTTAACGATTGGCAAGGTTAGCTATGAAAACAATGGTCGAACACGACTTGGGGTATGTTCAGGCAGTATTGCTGAGCGAATTCAGGTTGGTGACCCATTGCCAATTTATGTTCATAAAAACCCGAATTTTAGATTGCCAGAGCAAGAGGAAACACCAATTATTATGATTGGTGCAGGCACAGGGATTGCCCCTTACCGTGCATTTTTAGAGGAACGCGAGGAATTAGGCTTAGAGGGTAAATCATGGCTATTCTTTGGCGATCAACATTTTGTAACCGATTTTCTGTACCAAACAGATTGGCAACGCTGGTTGGCTTCAGGGACATTAACAAAAATGAATGTAGCTTTTTCTCGTGATACGGATAAAAAAGTTTATGTTCAGCATAAAATCGAGGAAAATGCAGAGACCTTCTATAAGTGGCTTGAGCAAGGCGCTGTAATCTATGTGTGCGGCGATAAAAAATCAATGGCGTCGGATGTTGATCGGACAATACTTCACATTATTGAACAGCAAGGGCAAAAAACGGCTGAAGAAGCAAAAGCCTTTGTAAAAGAGTTAAAACAACAAAAACGCTATCAACGTGACGTTTATTAATCAAGGAGCGATAAGAATGACGAAAAAAATTGTATTGCCACCGCAACTCGGTACCCCTAGTGATGTTGAACGTATTAAAACGGAAAGTAATTATTTACGTGGTTCGCTTGAACGGACAATGAATGATCCATTAAGTTCGGGAATTCCTGAAGATGATAATCGCCTGATGAAATTCCATGGTAGTTACTTACAAGATGACCGCGATCTGCGAAATGAACGGCAACGTCAAAAACTTGAGCCAGCCTATCAATTCATGGTGCGCGTCCGTACCCCTGGGGGCGCAGCAACACCAGCACAGTGGCTTGTAATGGATGAAATGGCAAGGAAGTATGGTAATGGATCGTTGAAATTAACTACACGACAAGCATTCCAAGTGCACGGTATTTTGAAATGGAATGTCAAAAAATATATGCAGGAAATCAATGATGTACTCCTGGATTCTCTCGCTGCGTGTGGGGATGTCAATCGAAATGTCATGTGTAATGTCAATCCAAATCAATCAGCATTACATGAAGAAATTTACAATTGGTCCGCAAAACTTAGTGAGCATTTACTGCCAAGAACACGTGCGTATCATGAGTTGTGGTTAGATGGTGAAAAGATAATTGATAGCCAGGACGAAGAGGTTGAGCCGATTTATGGAGCACAATACTTACCGCGTAAATTTAAAATCGGTATCGCTATCCCACCGAGTAACGATGTAGATGTTTACTCGCAAGATATTGGTTTAATCGCAATTGTTGAACAAGGCAAACTAGTAGGCTTTAACGTAGCAGTCGGCGGAGGCATGGGGATGACGCATGGGGATCAGGAAACATATCCTCAACTTGCTCGTGTCATAGGATTTATCACGCCTGATAAGCTATTGGAAACAGCAGAGAAAATTATTACGATTCAACGTGATTATGGAAATCGTTCCGTGCGTAAAAACGCGCGCTTTAAATACACAATTGATGCCAGAGGACTTGAGTGGTTTACGACGGAATTACATCGTCGCCTTGGTTGGGAAATGCAACAGGCGCGCTCGTTTACCTTTGAACGTACAGGTGATGAATTCGGCTGGATTAAAGGGGCAGACGGCAACTGGCATTACACATTATTCATACAAAATGGACGCATTAAAGATTTTGAGGATTATCAACTGTTAACAGGCTTACGCGAAATTGCAAAAGTGCATACAGGTGATTTCCGTTTAACGCCTAATCAGAATTTAATGATTGGTAATGTAGCACCACAGAAAAAGAAAAAAATTGCAGCCCTTATTGAGGAGTATCAGCTAACAGATGGCGCATACTACTCAGCGTTACGCCGCAATTCAATTGCCTGTGTTTCTTTACCAACTTGTGGTCTAGCGATGGCTGAGGCAGAACGTTATTTACCTGCACTCATTACGAAGATTGATACTATTATCGATGAAGCTGGTCTACATGACACAGAAATCGTCATACGTATGTCTGGCTGTCCTAATGGCTGCTCGCGTGCAGCAATGGGGGAAATAGGCTTTATCGGTAAAGGACCCGGAAAGTATAATATGTACCTAGGTGCAAGTTTTACTGGTAATCGTTTAAACAAGATTTATCGTGAAAATATCGGAGAAGAAGAAATTTTAGCAGAGCTTCGTCCAATACTTTTACATTATGCGAAAGAGCGTGTGCAAGGCGAGCATTTCGGTGATTTCGTTATTCGACTAGGCTATGTAGAAGCAGTATTTGACGGGCAACAATTCCATAATAGTTAAGGTAAACATTAAAAGACTATGCAAAAAATATTATTTTTTTGCGTAGTCTTTTGTGTTTGCATGAGAATGAAACTAAGTTGAATCCTTTTCGTAGTCTTCTGTATATCGTAAGTTGGAAAAAGGGAAACGTTGGCCACAGAAAAAGTGCGGAAACCCAGCAGATGGGCGGCGAAAATCGTCATGTCTATGAGCGCATTCTAGCTGCACAAATGCGGTGAGCTGGTAAGCAACGTAGCACACACCGATACAGCTTCGTTCATTCCCCGTAATAAATGAAAAGGAACTTTCCCCTATGAAAAATAGTAAATTTGGATTTAGGTAGCCCCTTATTTATTAAATCGAGAAATCCTCTGGGATAAATACTTTTAATTCCTTTGGTTTTACAAATACTTCATCACCAACCTTGAGCTGAAGTGTATGGTATTGTTCTTTTGAAAGTTCCGCCTCTAAATATTCATCCACATCCTTACGCCGTAACTCAATCTGCACGATTGGCCCCAGTAAATGAATATGGCTTACTTTGGCAGGAACAGTCCCCGATACAGCTGTTTTTTCAATTTGAATATTGTGTGGACGGACGTATCCAACTGCATCCTCTTGCGTATGAGCATATGAGTCAGGGACAGCAATAGTAAATTCGCCATGTGTCAAGTGACCGTTATGTAAACGTCCCTTAAAAAGATTGACATTCCCTAAAAAATCATAGACGAATGGACTCTTTGGATGTGTGTATACTTCATCTGGACTACCGATTTGCTCGATTTGGCCATTATTCATCACGACGATGCGATCAGCCACATCAAGCGCTTCTTCTTGGTCATGTGTCACAAAAATACTTGTAATGTGGAACTCATCATGAAGCTTTCGCAACCATCGCCGTAGCTCTTTACGCACCTTGGCATCGAGTGCGCCGAATGGCTCATCTAATAGCAATACCTTGGGCTCGACTGCAAGGGCTCTGGCAAGTGCTACACGCTGACGTTGTCCACCAGACAGCTGTGTTGGATAACGCTCTGCAAAATTTTCAAGCTTTACAAGTTGCAGTAGTTCCATTACTTTATCCTTTATCTTTTCCTTCGAAGGCCTTGTTTTCCGAGGACGTACCTTAAGTCCATAAGCAACATTATTAAACACTGTCATATGGCGAAATAGTGCGTAATGTTGGAACACAAATCCAACATTACGCTCCTTTGGATGGCGATTTGTAATGGTTTGACCGTCAAACAAAATGTCGCCACCATCAGAGGCTTCAAGCCCTGCTATAACTCGCAGTAGCGAAGTTTTACCAGAGCCAGAAGGGCCAAGTAATGCGATTAGCTCTCCCGATTGAATATCGATGGATACATCCTTTAAAGCTTGAAAAGAACCGAATCTTTTAGAAACATTTTGAATTTGAATGCTCATGCAGGTAATTCCCCCATTAAACTGATTTTGATTTCCAAGCGACGATATCCTTGATAATGAGTGTTAAAATTGCAATCACACTCATGAGCGAAGCAACGGCAAAAGCTGCCGAGAATTGATATTCATTGTATAAAATTTCGATATGGAGCGGCATCGTATTCGTCATGCCACGAATATGGCCAGAGACAACGGAAACAGCGCCGAATTCTCCAATGGCACGTGCGTTACATAATATCAGGCCATAAAATAATCCCCATTTAATATTTGGTAGTGTGACATACCAAAATGTTTTAAAGCCATTTGCACCGAGTGAGATAGACGCTTCCTCTTCGGATGTTCCCTGTGCCTGCATGAGTGGAATGAGCTCTCTAGCAACAAAGGGTAAAGTTACAAAAATTGTAGCCAGCACAATACCGGGCAATGCGAAAACAATTTTGATGTCATTAGCAAAAAGCCAATCACCGAACAAACCTTGTGCTCCAAACAATAAAATAAAGACGAGGCCTGCAATAACAGGGGACACTGCGAACGGTAAATCAACAAGTGTCAGCAGAAGATTTTTCCCTTTAAAATTGAATTTTGTCAGTGCCCAAGCAGCCATTACACCAAAAATCGCATTTAAGGGAACCGCTATAGCGACAACGATTAAAGTCAGTTTGATGGCGGATAAAGCATCTGCATGCGTTATGGCCGCGAAATACACGGCCGCTCCTTTTTGAAAGGCAGTAATAAAAATTGACACGAGCGGCAACACGATAAAAAAAGCTAAAAAGGCTAATGCAATAAATGTCAAACTGTAGCGTATAAAACGTGGTTCTTGTAAGGCAGCAGACGTCGAAGCGACCGCATTTTTGGGAGAAGTGGCCTGCTCATTTGAGGTAGATTGTTCCATTGAAAAACCCTCCTAATGTACAAAGCGACGATTTGCCAGCCATTGTATCAGATTAATGGTGAATAATAGGACGAAGGAAGTGACAAGCATCACGACTGCAATAGCAGTAGCACCTGCATAATCATATTGTTCAAGCTTCGTCATAATGATTAATGGTGTAATTTCGGTTTTCATTGGCATATTTCCGGCGATAAACACAACCGATCCATATTCCCCTAAAGCACGTGCAAAGGCTAACGAAAAGCCTGTTAATATTGCAGGTAAAAGTTCTGGGAAAATAATTTTAATAAATGTTTGAAGACGTGTGGCGCCGAGACTTGCAGATGCTTCTTCAATTTCAGCACTAATATTTTGCAAAACTGGTTGCACAGTTCGTACAACGAATGGTAATCCGATAAATGTCAGGGCAATTATAATACCAAGTGGCGTAAAGGCAATTTTAAAATCAAAAATCCGCCCAATCCAACCATTTGGAGCATATAAAGAGGTTAAAGCAATCCCTGCAACTGCGGTAGGTAAGGCGAATGGTAAATCTACTAGTCCGTCAATAATACGTTTGAACGGAAAATGATAGCGCACAAGTACCCAAGCGATAATGGTGCCGAATAGTACATTGAGCAAGCCAGCAGCAAGCGCTGTGCCGAAGCTAAGTTTATAGGAGGCAACGGCACGTGGGTTGCTTACGATACTGGTAAACTCTGACCAACTTAAGGTCATCGTATGAATAAAAATCATTGCTAACGGCAGCAGTACAAGCAAACTAACATACAACATTGTGTAACCCAGCGAAAGATGGAAGCCGGGAATTATACGTGCTGGCTTCTTTTTTAATGTTAGGCTATTCATGAAATGCCTCCTTACTGTGGAACGTAAATTTCATCAAATGTTCCACCGTCTTTAAAATGTGTGGATTGTGCCTTTTCCCAACCACCAAAGTCTTCAATCGAAATGAGTTCAAGAGTAGGGAATTGATCTTGATATTTGGCAAGTATGTCAGCATTACGTGGACGATAGTAATTTTTAGCTGCAATTTCTTGCCCAATATCACTATATAAATGTTTTAAATAAGCCTCGGCCACTTCACGCGTACCTTTTTTATTTACAATTTTATCGACAATCGCAACAGGGGGTTCTGCTAAAATACTTAAAGAGGGTGTAATAATGTCAAATTCATCCTTACCTAATTCATTCAATGATAAATAGGCTTCGTTCTCCCAAGCGATTAAAACATCGCCAATTTCACGTTCAACAAATGTAGTTGTTGAGCCACGTGCGCCGGAATCTAGGACCTCTACATTGCTATACAATGCCGTCATAAATTCTTTTATCTTCGCTTCATCCTTGTTATACAGCTTTGCTGCATATGCCCAAGCAGCTAAGTAATTCCAACGAGCACCACCTGATGTTTTAGGATTGGGTGTTATTACGGAGACATCGTCTTTTGTGAGGTCATTCCAATCTTGTATCGCCTTTGGATTCCCTTTGCGTACTAAAAAGACAATTGTCGAAGTATACGGTGTAGAGTTACTTTCAAATTCTGATTGCCAATCTTTGTTTAACAATTCACGCGTTTGAGCGATTTCATCAATATCATAGGCAAGAGCTAGCGTTACTACATCAGCTTCGAGACCGTCAATGACTGCACGCCCCTGTTTGCCAGAGCCGCCATGCGATTGTTGTATGGTAACATCCTGACCTGTTTCGGTTTTCCATTTAGCGATAAAATCATTGTTAAATTCTTGATAAAGTTCACGAGTTGGATCATAAGAAACATTTAATAGTTCAACAGATTTTTTTGTTTCCCCAGTGCTTGCATCTTCGTTGGAAGAACTCGTGTTGCATCCTGTTAAGGTCAGTGTTAATGCACCTAATAGTGCCAACGATTGAAAAATATGTTTTCTTTTCTTCATAAAAAACCTCTCCCTTTTTGTCAAAAAACGCAAAAGACCATCTATCCAAAGACTTACAGTTGTAAGTCTTTGGATAGATGGCCTTCAGATTCTCTGATCAGCTTTTTATTTATTTGTTTGCAATCATAGTTCTACATTAAACATATATTTCCTATTAGTCAACAAGGAATTGAAATAAAAAAGATAATTTAGAAAAGTGTGCTAATTGCTGGTGTATTGAATAGTGCTCGGCCTATTCATTGTTCAACTGTTGTTTCTTCAATAGTATCAAGACGCATGGCTTTATCTTTCATAATTGTATGATACATTATGAATTTCGGCTTTTTTAGGCATATAGGTTAATAAAGCGTGAAGGTGTATGTAGCAAAAGACAGCTATTATGAATAAAATAGTTCGTAAACATGATTCGTGACATATAATGTATAAGAGAAGAGCGAGAAAGATTAGGATGTAATTGAAAATAAGTTTATTTTTTTCAAAAAACCTAGTTGACTACTAGGTGAAATATAGTTTATATTAAAATATAATAAGTGTGATAGTTGTATGGGGTGTGAATGACCAGTACACAATTACCAATAAGAGCTGGCTAGTCAAACTAGAGGCGTTTTAACGTAGGCATGTAGTATTTTTGTGCCTATTGTTAGAACGCCTTTTTATGTTGATTTAGCGGGGCGTCCAAGCGCTAACTATATTAGCAATTCTTTGGCTCAATAAGTCGTCGTTGTGGAAATGCCGAAATTTTATGCATCGTATAGGCTAATGCGAAATCCGAAAATTGTAAATTTTTTTCGTTGCATGAAGAGGAGTGAAAACAAGGCGACAAGTACGATTACGCAGAGACGTAATTGATTTTTATGAGGGGGATTACATGTTAACGTATGAAACTTGGCAAGAGCCAACAATCGTCTTTGAACAGGATGAGACATATAAGGCTGCGCTTGAGGTTTTACGCTGGAGTTATGGAGAATATGGTGAAGAAATTGTCTATGCCTGTAGTTTTGGAATTGAGGGGATTGTTTTAATTGACCTTATCTCTAAAGTGAAGCCAACCGCAACCATTGTCTTTTTAGACACAGATGTTCATTTCAAGGAAACATATGAAACGATTGATCGGGTAAAGAAAAAATATCCACAGCTTAATATCATTTTAAAAAAATCAGCACTTACACTTGAAGAACAAGCAAACCAATTTGGTCACGAATTATGGAAAATAAATCCAAATAAATGTTGTGAAATTCGCAAAATGTTACCTTTAAATGAGGCGCTATCAGGTGCAAAGGCATGGATATCAGGACTACGTCGTGAGCAATCCCCAACACGAATGAATACAAACTTTATTAATCGCGATGACAAATTTAAGTCCATTAAAATTTGCCCACTTATTCATTGGACCTGGAAGGATGTATGGCGTTACGTTTCCAAACATAATTTGCCGTATAATCCATTGCATGATAAAGGTTATCCAAGCATTGGCTGTGAGCACTGTACACAACCAGCGTTTAATATGGATGATTTGCGTTCAGGCAGGTGGCAAGGATCTGACAAAACTGAGTGTGGGTTACACGAATAAGGGAGTGTTGCCATGCTAGAATACATTGCCATTGCCATTAGTTTATTTTTTGCTATGAATATAGGCGCAAGTGGTGCTGCTGCGTCGATGGGGGTTGCTTACGGAGCAGGTGCGATAACAAAAGCTTGGCAAGCGCTGTTGATTTGTGCAGTAGGTGTTTTTGCTGGTGCAGTGCTTGGCGGTGGTGAAGTTGTCAAGACGATAAGCGCAGGCATTATGCCGCAGGAATATATTACCGTAAAGATTGTCATTATTATTTTAATCTCTGCAACGAGTTCTTTATTCCTTGCCAATCTGTTAGGCATTCCGTTATCAACCAGTGAAGTAACAGTGGGTGCTGTTGTAGGAGTAGGGATTGCCTACAAAGTGCTTTACGTTAAGTCATTACTAATCATCGTGGCCTTTTGGGTGCTTGTGCCTATCATCGCATTTATTGTGGCACTGTTATTTGGAAAATTGCTGTATAAATTAAAAAACAGAGGGTATTTAAAAAACCGACCAATACTAACAGTTTTGTTAGTGTTTGCGGGATTTTTTGAAGCCTTCTCAGCAGGAATGAATAATGTTGCCAATGCAGTTGGCCCACTGGTTGGTGCTGGTATGATGACTGTGACAAATGGAATTTGGCTTGGCGGGGCATTTGTAGCGCTCGGCGCAATGCTTCTTGGCAAGCGGGTACTAGAAACAAACGGAAAAAAAATTGTGCGTTTTGAAAAGGCAGAGGGCATTCTTATTTCAACTACAGGTGCAGTGCTAGTAGGCATAAGCTCTGTATTTGGGCTGCCAGTTCCGTTAACACAAGTTACATCCTCCTCTATTATTGGAATGGGAATGGCTAAAAACGGAAAGCAAATTTTCCATAAGCATATTGTAAAAAAAATTATTCGTATTTGGATTGTGTCACCTATCTTTTCATTGGCAATTTCTTATGGCCTTGTCCAACTTCTTATGGAGAAAGATTTATATGCCATTGTCTTAATGGGAAGTATAATTGTCGGAACGCTTGGTGCGATTAGTTTAGTACGTACAGTGCGTGAAGAGGAACGGGCAATATATGATGCAGGTGAAGGTATTTAATATAAAACAAAGTATTTTAATTAGTCTAGGAGGAAATTCGTATGAGCTTACAACCACATGGCGGTACATTAGTGCAAGCCTATAATCCGCAAAAGACAATTACACATATTAAGAAGGAAATTGAAATCGATGTGATGGCATTGAGTGATTTAGAGCTTATTGCAATTGGTGGTTATAGTCCAATTGATGGTTTTTTAACAAAGGAAGATTATGAATCTGTTGTAGAAAATACTCGCCTAGCTTCTGGTATTGTTTGGAGTATTCCTATTACACTACCTGTTTCGAAAGAAACTTCTGCAAGCCTGCAAGTGGGGGATGAGGTGAAGTTAGTACATGCTGGTGAGGCTTATGGTGTCATTGTTATAGCTGATATTTATGAGCCAGATAAGCACAAAGAGGCGTTACTTGTTTATGGTACAAAGGATTTAGCGCATCCAGGTGTTAAAAAATTGCATGATCGTCCAAATATTTATATTGGTGGTAAAGTCACACTTACAAAGCGACTTGAGAAAAAATTCCCAGCTTATTCATTCGATCCGCTTGAAACACGTCAGCTATTTGCAAAGAAGAACTGGCATACCATTGTCGGCTTTCAAACACGAAATCCTGTCCATCGGGCACATGAGTATATTCAAAAGGCGGCGTTGGAAACAATCGATGGTTTGTTTTTAAATCCATTAGTAGGTGAAACAAAATCAGATGATGTATCTGCAGCCATTCGTATGGAAAGTTATGAGGTTTTACTAAAAAATTATTACCCAGAGCACCGTGTACAACTCGGAGTATTCCCAGCGGCAATGCGCTATGCAGGACCAAAGGAAGCTATTTTTCATGCATTGGTGCGTAAAAACTACGGCTGCACGCATTTTATTGTTGGACGTGACCATGCAGGGGTTGGTGATTACTATGGCACCTATGATGCACAAAAAATCTTTGAACAATTCACAGAATCTGAACTAGGAATTGTCCCATTAAAGTTCGAACACAGTTTTTATTGTAGTAAGTGTGAGGGCATGGCAACAACGAAAACTTGTCCACATGACAGCACCTCACATGTGATTCTATCGGGCACAAAGGTACGTGAAATGTTACGAAATGGCGAGGTACCCCCAAGTACATTTAGTCGAGCAGAGGTTGTTGAGGTGCTGATTAGAGGAATGCGTAAGGAGGTACTCAATTGACTTCAAATATCGTTTGGCATAAGTCTTCAATTTCAAAGCAGGAGCGTCGTCAACAAAACAAACACCAAAGCTTTATTTTATGGTTTACAGGTTTATCTGCTTCAGGAAAATCATCCGTCGCGAATGCTTTTGCACGCACCTTGTTTGAAAGAGGCAATCAAGCTTTCGTATTAGATGGTGATAATGTGCGTCATGGCTTAAATAATGATTTAGGCTTTGGAGAAGCAGATCGCAAAGAAAATATTCGACGTATCGGGGAAGTCTCTAAACTCTTTGTAGAGAGCGGTCAAATTGTGCTCACGGCCTTTATATCACCATACCGAGCAGATCGACAAATTGTTCGTGATTTAATGGGAGAGGGAGAATTTTTAGAGGTCTATGTAAAATGCTCAGTGGAGACATGTGAAAAACGTGATCCGAAAGGTCTTTATAAAAAAGCACGCAATGCGGAAATTCCAAACTTTACAGGTATTAGTGCACCGTATGAAGAACCAAATTATCCAGAAGTGATGTTAGATACCGAGCAACATTCTATCGAGCAATGTGTAGAACAGTTAACTGCCATTTTAACAGACAAAGGCTATATCTAGAAACAAAAAAACGACAATCCGTTGCATTACAACGATTGTCGTTTTTTTGTTGAAATATATAAATGTTACTGGTTTATTTAATTCCTTGCTCCTTTTTCATGTTGTCGATTTCAGAGGCAAGGTCATCACGTACTGTTCCTTTCCAAGGCTTAACACCTGCAATATAGGAGGAACGGGTCATAATATGTCCACCAACTGGACCAGTGATGAATAGGAATAAAATGCCTAATAAAATACGGGGATTAAAGTGATCTTCAATAAGCCAAAAGTGAAAGAAGACGCCAATCAGCACACACATGACACCAAGTGTTGCACTTTTAGAAGCGGCATGGGCGCGTGTGTACAAATCAGGTAGACGAATTAGTCCAATGGCCGTCACAACAATAAATAGTACCCCAACAGAAATGAAAAAGATAACTAAACTATTAGCGAGAATTGTCACGTTTAATGATATCTCCTTTCTCTATAAATTTAGAGAAAGCAACAGTACCGATGAACGATAAAATCGCTAACAATAACACAATCTCCAAGAAGAAGCTTGTTTCAACCAATATGGAAAACAATCCGATTAACGAAATTAGTGAGACACCAAGTGAATCCAGTGCTACAACACGGTCAGATGCAGAGGGTCCCTTCACCATACGATAAATCACTGCAATCATTGATAAGCAAATCACTACAATTGAGGCCATGATAAACGTCATCATGATTTACTCACCTCCAAAATGGCTTTTTCAAATGAATCTCGAATGGAAGCAATGGCATCATCGACATCACTAATATCAATTGCATGGACATACAATGTTTTTGCATCATCCGATACATGTACCACTACCGTCCCAGGCGTTAATGTAATAAGACTTGATAATAGAGTAATTTCCCAGTCCTCGCGTAAAACCGTAGGGTAAGCAAAGAATGCGGGTTGCATATCCAATTTTGGCCTTAAAACAACTTGTAGTACTTGGATATTGGCTAATATTAATTCTTTTAGAAAGAGAATAGTAAGCTTGATGATTGCCCATATTCGGAAAACATATAGTCGCGATGAAAAAAATCTGCGCATGATGACTAGTAGGATAATGCCGAGTATAAAGCCCACAAGAAAACCAGTTGCTGTGTAATTTGAGGATAGGAACATCCAAACGAAGGCAAGAGCAAAATTTAATATGATTTGAAATGCCATAGCTCTAATCCTCCTTCATTACAGCATCTATATATATAGATGGATCATTTAATAATTTTGCAGCATCGTCCATAAATGGTGTCAGCCATTCTGTACCAACACCGTATGCTACTGTAATTAGCACTAATAGCACAGTAGGCACAAATAGTGTAGTATAGACTTTTTTATCAACCGTGCCCTTCGTTTCCTTTTCCTCACCCCAGAAAGCGTATAGGAAAATCCGAATAACTGAAAGCAGGACAAGTAGAGAGGAAGCTAAAATGAAAATACTACTCCACATGCTACTAGCCTCTAAGCCCCCCTGAACGATTAATAACTTCCCGATGAAACCGCTCAGGGGAGGTATCCCTGCTAAACCGAAAGCTGCGATTAAATAGAACCAGCCTAATGCCGGATACTTCTTCATAAGACCACCCATTTTACGTAAGTCGGATGTCCCTGTAATGTAAATCACAATGCCAATTAGCATAAAGAGTGCCGCTTTTATCAGCATGTCATGAATTAAATAAAACATCGCGCCTTTCAGGGCAGTTTCATTCATTTGAGATACACCGAATAAAATAACACCTACGGCAATGACAATGTTGTAAATAATAATGAGCTTAACATCGTAATAAGCAAGTGCACCAATACAGCCTGCAATAATAGTAGCAATTGCTAATGCCATTAGTAAATCATGTGTATACGATAAATCATAGATGAAAAACAACGTATAGGTACGCATAATTGCGTATATTCCAACCTTCGTTAGCAATGCACCAAATAGAGTTAATACAGGAATAGGTGCTGCAGCATAGGATGTTGGGAGCCAGAAGTACAACGGGAAAATCGCCGCTTTAAGGCCAAATACCATTAAAAACAATACTGCAATTACTGTTACAATGCCTGGTTGGTCAATTTCACCGATTTTTACCGCAATGTCCGCCATATTCAACGTACCAACTACGGAATATAGGAAGGCTACGGTAATCACAAATAATGCTGATGAAATAACATTAATTAAAATATACTTGATGGAGCCCATAAGCTGTTGCTTTTCGCCACCCAATACAATCAGTAAGTATGATGACATCAACAGTACTTCAAAGAAGACGAATAAGTTAAAAATATCACCTGTCGTAAAGGCGCCATTTACACCAGTTAAAATAAACATAATACCAGGATAGTAGAAGAAGCGTTCACGTTCTTTTGTGATTGAGCCAAAGCCGTACCATACGACAAAAAGAGTAATTAGAAGCGTCGTTGTGACCAGCAATGCTGATACCATATCTGACACCATAGTAATACCGTAAGGAACAGGCCAATCACCAAATGTGACTTTTTGTATCCCATCATTTTTTACTTTTATCAGAAGTGCAATCGCTGATACGAGAGCTAGTCCAATACCGAGTAATGCAAATGTACGTTGGTATTTTAAATTTTTTTGACCGAACATTAAAATCATGCCGAAGAAGAACGGGATGATGATCGGAAGCAGAAGGAAGTTACTCATCCTCATCACTTCCTCTCATTAAACTAATATCATCCGTTTCGAGCTCCTGATAGGAACGATATGCAAGCACAAGGAAGAATGCCGTTACGCCGAAGCTAATAACGATTGCTGTTAAGATGAGTGCTTGTGGTAACGGATCAGCAAATGTTTTTGCACCTTCTGTTAAAACAGGGGGTGCTTCTCCGCCAAGGCCACCCATTGTTAAAATAAGCAAATGGGCCCCATGACTAAGTAGCCCCGTACCTATAATAATGCGCAATAAACTTTTAGATAAAATTAAATAAACTGCTGCCATGAACAAGAAGCCAATAACAAACGCCATAATTATTTCCATTATTCATCCTCCCCAATCGTTTGAATAATGGTCATCGTAACGCCGACAACAACCAAGTAAACGCCGCCATCAAAGAGCATTGCCGTGTGTAATGACTGTTTGCCAAGAAGCGGTAAATCGAAATAATCAAAGAAGTGAGTGAAAAATGGCTCTCCAAGAAACATTGGAAACGCTGCTGTTGAAAGTGCTAATAATAAGCCAGTTGCCGTTAAGTACGTATAATTAAAAGGTAAAACAGTGCGTACTGTTTTTAAATCAAAGGCAAGTACTAATAATACAATGGCGCTGGATGTTAAAAGTCCACCGACAAAGCCGCCTCCAGGTGTATAATGCCCAGCCATAAAAATATGAATGGAAAAGAAGAAAATAATGAAGAACACAATTTTTGCTGTGAATTGAAGAATCACATCATTTGTTTTCATGTGCTTTCTCCTTTCTATTCATGCGAAGCTTAATCATAGCTAAAATAGCCATACCTGCAATGCTTAATACTGTAATTTCAAACAACGTATCGAAACCACGATAGTCTACTAAAATAACGTTGACGATGTTCCCTCCACCTGCTAAGGAATAGACTGTTTCCTCGTAATATTTTGAAATGGACGGGATTAGCTTTTGCGAGTGAGCTGATAATGCTATCAACGTTACCATTACACCAACTGCGATTGATATGATTGCACGATTTAATTGAAAGCGCATACGCTCTTCACGTTTCCCAAGCTTTGGAAGATGATAAAAAGCTAGTAGGAATAAAGCGACAGAAATCGTTTCAATGACAAGCTGAGTTAACGCTAAATCAGGTGCATTAAAGATCACGAAGAATAACGCTACTGTATAGCCAACTGAACCGAGACCGATTATTGCGGTTAAGCGTGATTTTGCTAATATCGTTGTAGCGGTGCCAATAACTAAGACGATAATTAGAATAATTTGATATGATTGAATTGGTGCAGACCCTTCAAAGGAAATTGAAAAGGCATCTTTCACAAATAAAGTTCCAAGCACAATCGCTACAATACCGCTAAACATATAAAGTAAGTAGTGGCGCATTGAGCCGGTCATATAAAGACGGGAAATACGATATAAACCAACGTCTAATCCTTGCATAATTTTGTCATAGGCATTATTAAATGTGAGTGAACGCGGGAATAAATTGTATAGGCCCTGCCATTTCGGTAAGGCTACAAACAATAAAACGCCTATAATCACAATACCTATTGTCATAAACAATTCTGGTTGTAAGCCATGCCAAGCGGAGACATGGATATCGATAGCACTAGGTGAATCATATAAAAATGGCTGAATAGCTTGAACAGCCGGTTTTATAAAAGTGTCACCAATTAGATTAGGAATGAAGAATATAATGACAACGAATGCTGCTAAAATCATTGGTGAAATCAACATACCAATTGGTGCCTCATGTGGTTTACGCGGGTATTGTTCTGGTTTATATTGTCCAGCGAATGTTCTAAATACAAAGTAGAAACTATAGATAAATGTAAAAATACTTGCAATCCAAGCTACAATCGGGAAGAGAGCTCCCCAAGTATCAAAGCCGAACAATTCAAATTCATTAAGAGCTAGCATCGCTGATAAAAACATTTCTTTACTCAAGAAGCCATTGAATGGTGGCAAGCCTGCCATCGAAAAGCTTCCAATTGCTGCAACTGTAAAACTCAGTGGCATAATGCTCATTAACCCACCGAGCTTCCGTATATCGCGGGTGCCAGTTTCATGATCGATAATACCAGCAATCATGAATAAGCTACCTTTGAATGTTGCGTGGTTAATCAGGTGGAAAATGGCTGCGAAGGCTGCGAATTTAAACACTAAATCAGCTGCACCATTCACATGAAACGCCACTGAGCCTCCGCCCAGTAACGACATAATCAGTCCAAGCTGGCTGACAGTAGAGAACGCAAGTATCCCTTTTAAATCCGTTTGTTTCAAGGCAAAGAAAGAACCCCAGAATAACGTTAATAAACCTACACCTGTTACAAGCCACACCCAAAGTTCTGAAACGGCAAAAATTGGTGTGAAGCGAGCAACTAAGTATATACCGGCTTTTACCATCGTTGCGGAGTGAAGGTATGCACTTACTGGTGTTGGCGCTTCCATTGCATCTGGTAACCAAATGTAGAATGGGAATTGCGCAGATTTCGTAAATGCACCTAATAGCAATAATACTAGCGACCATGTAAACAATGGATGGCCCACTAAATCTGGTGCAATGACAATGAGTTCACGAATTGAATATGTTCCACCCATTAAATAAAGAAGAATAAATCCCCCTAACATCATTAAACCGCCGCCAACTGTAATCATCATGGACTTCAGTGCACCGAAACGAGAAGCATCACGAGTGTACCAGTAGCCTATTAGTAGGAAAGACGATATCGACGTTAATTCCCAGAAGAAGTACAAAGTAATTATATGATCAGATTGCACAACTCCTAGCATGGCAGACATAAATAGTAATAAGTAAACATAAAAATTATGTAGTTTTTCTTTATGTTTATCTAAGTAGAAAATCGAATAAAGCACAACAAGTGAACCAATCCCAGTGATTAGTAGCGAGAACAGCAAACTAAGTCCGTCTAAATAAGAAACGACAGAAATATCAAGCGATGGAATCCAAGGAAGTTCAGCTTGGAATACTTCACCCTTTGCAACTTTTGCAATATAAGAGGCATAAATAATCACGAGAGTAGCAGGTACTGCAAGAACGAACCAGCCTGTATGAATATTTTTTATGCTCTTATATAAGAATGGTACTAATATCGCAGCAAGCATAGGGATGAAAATATAAAGTACTTGTAACAAAAAAATCCTCCTTTATGCAAGTAAGTATAGTAATTATAACGTACTTTCAAAGGTAATGCATATGCACCATTGGGATTTAGCTTGCGAGAACGGAAGAATTTTCGCTATATTATAAATAGGAAGTTATCAACTGAAAAAGAGGAAAAAATTTTTTTATGAGGAATCCTTATATCTATGGTTATTTACCATTAATTACAATTTTATTATTTAGTTTAACATTTGGCATGTATGCAGTTGGGGAATCGCTGCGGATATTTCAGTCCATTGGGGTATATTCTGGCATGCGTGAATTTTTATCAGATTTTGAGCTGCGTATTTTATTACTAATTGTCTTTGCAATGATTTTTTTCATGATGTTTTCTGCATTAAAACTAATCGGAGAGACAATTCATGAGCTCGGCATGTTATTTTTCTCAAAAGATAGTGAAGGCACGACGGTGAGCCAAGCACGAGGAGGTTACGTCATCCTATTTATTGGCGCCATGTGTTCCGCATTTGCTATTCAATCGATTTATGCTTTAGTAGGTATATTTATCCTCACTGTCTTTGTTTATTTTATATACCTAATCTATAAAATGAGTCATTTTATATCAATGGGTGGAACGATGGGCTTACTAGTATTTGAGCTTCTTATGTGGACATTACTAATATCGCTAGTAGTTTATGTGATTTTGAAATTGTATAACGGTATCTTGGCCAGCTTACCGTTTGCTAAGTAAAAAAGTATCCATTAAAAATATATAGTTTTGATAGATGCTTTTTGCTGCTCAGTTTCTATAAGACAAAAAAGTATGCTAGGAGACCTCCTAGCATACTTTTTTCGATTGTATCAACATTTAATCTAGCAGTACATTAAAAAGTTGATGATGAATTTTATAAGCTTCTAGCTTCTCCATGGACTGTGGTTTGTCGTAGCCAAGCCAGACAGCTGCTGTGTATTTACTATTTAAGCCCGCAAGCCAGTAGTCACGATAGTCATTCGTGGTTCCTGTTTTAGCGCCGATATAGTCACTATTGCTATACACCCCTTGCCCTGTGCCATTTGCAACAACATCCGCTAACAATGCACGCATATACTTTACCGTTTTTGGAGACCAAATTTGATCGCGCTCTGTGTTCCAACTATATAGCTCTGTTCCATCATTTGCGGTTACTTTACGTATGCTATGAGCAAGAACATAAGAGCCATCAATAAAGCTCGTATAGGCATCTGCTAGTTCTAAGGCAGTAACACCATAAGTTAGCCCTCCTAGTGAAGCTGCATAGTTATAATCCTCAGCAACGATCGAACGGAAGTGGAAACGATTTAGGTAACTAAACGATTTCTCGACACCTACTGTATTATATAGACGAAGAGCGGAGGTATTGTAGCTGTGCCGGAATGCAGTACGAATTGGAACATCTCCATATAAGTAGCCACCGTAATTTTTTGGACAAAATGAACCAACACAATAACGTCCACCATTGACGATGGAATCGGGTGTGTGGGTTGTTGTTTCAAAAAAAGGCGCGTATACGGCTAATGGCTTAAAGGCAGATCCTGGTTGGCGTACACCTTGATAGGCACGATGATAATCATATTTTTCGTAGTTTTTACCAGCATAAATACTGACGACTTCTCGTGAAGCATTATCAATGACTGTACCAGCTGCCTGCAATTGTCCTGTACCTAAAATTGCTGTCATGCGTTCCTCATCAAGAGCTTGTTTGTGAGGATCCAATGCGGTGTGAATCGTTAAACCACTTTGAAATAATGTCTTGAGACGATTATCTAACTGGACTTGTATTTGTTTCTTTTCTTCTTCATTTTGCGTGTTAGTAAGACGATCAGCATAGCCTTCCTTCTCTGCAACAAGCCAACGTAGTTCCTGTAAGACATATGTGCTATACATTGGATAGTTTTGAATTTTATGTTTAACATTCAAAGTAATTGTTTCCGCTTTATAGGCAGTGGCATCAGATAAGGTAATAGCACCGCTTGCTGCAAGGTTATCTAGAAGTCGTTCCTGTCTCTCTTTTGTATGTTGAAAGTTTTTCAAAGGGTTATAAAGTGATGGATTGTTTGGGATTGCTGAAATAAAAGCAATCTCGGCAACTGATAATTCTTGGAGTGGTTTTTGAAAATAATATGTTGCAGCTGCCCCTATACCATAAACCTGATTACTAAAATAGGATTCATTTAAGTACATCGTTAAAATGGTTTCTTTGTCAAATTCCTTTTCAAGCTCATAGGCATAAAAAAGCTCAGTCAATTTTCGCTCATACGTTTTTTCTTCCGATAAATAGCGCATGCGTACAAGTTGCTGTGTAATTGTACTACCACCCTGAGAAGTTGACTTTGAATTAGAATTGACTACTATGGCTCGTGTGATGGCACTAAGGTCAAAGCCAATATGCTCATAAAAATCTACGTCCTCACTGACGATAAAAATTTCCTGGGCAATTTGTGGAATCTCTTGTATTGTTAGTGGCTGTCGCCATTCGACATATTCTTCACTAAATGTTTGTCCATTCCGGTCAATAAGAATAACAGGAAGTTGTGCTTGTACTGCTGGTAAATGGATAGCATTTTCGATTTGTTCTTCATGTGCTTTAGCAGTACCCAATTCTGTCCGTATATTTGTGCTAATCCACCAAAGGAAGGGTAGACATAAAATAATAATAATAACACCAAAAGCCTTTTTCATGGATGCCTCCCGTCCGAAAATAAGTCCTTCAACAGAATAACATAATTTGGATGGTTTCCAAATACGCGTTCGGACCTATTTCTACGCCAATAAACTATTACAATTCAATGTAGTGAACGCGTCCGCCCATTGTGAATAGAATTAATAACATTTTTCCTAAGTGACGTTAAAAGTGCAAAAATCGTCAATACTTAGGTGAAGAAAACCTTTAGGAAGTATGTTAGACTAATATGAGGTCAGAAATGATTTAATGTATGATCATTTCCGTTGAAACTGAAATTTTACTTTAAAGGAGAGACTCCCATGTTTCCACAATTAACAAAAGAAGTACAACCAGGCGAAGTACTAGTAGAAATGACGACAACTTTAGGTGCCATCAAGATTAAATTATTCCCAAAACAAGCACCTAAAACTGTTGAAAACTTCTTAGGCCATGCAAAATCAGGTTATTATAACGGCATTATTTTCCACCGTGTTATCCAAGACTTCATGATTCAAGGTGGCGACCCAACTGGAACAGGCATGGGCGGTGAATCAATTTGGGGTAACTCTTTCGAAGATGAATTCTCTGATGAATTATTTAACCTACGTGGCGCACTTTCAATGGCGAATGCTGGTCCAAACACAAACGGTTCTCAATTTTTTGTCGTGCAAATGAAGCACCTTCCAAGTGATATGCTACGCCAACTACAAGGCGCTGGCTTCCCTGAAGAGATTATCGAGGCATATGCTCAAAATGGTGGTACACCTTGGTTAGACCATAAACACACTGTGTTCGGTCATGTTGTTGAAGGTATGGACATTATTGATAACATCGCGGAAGTAGAAAAAGACGGTCGTGATAAGCCATTAGAAGATGTGAAAATTGAGTCAATTACAGTTTTTGAATAATAATTGTAAGGACGTGTAGAAAACATGGAACAATTAATGTATCAATTCTTATATTTCCCTGAAGATAAATCAGGTTATATTCCTGCAGCATTTGAATTTATATTGATGCTCATTTTATGTACAGTGGTGTTTATAATTTTCCGTAAAATTTCTAAAAAGCAAGAAATCAAATCAAAAGAAATCGAAGCACGTATTTTAGCTGATAAAAAAGATACTGGCAATCACCAAAATATTTAATAAAAAAAAGCACTCTCAATGTAGAGTGCCTTTTTTAGAATAAATAGGAAAAAACGTTAATTCCCGTTCCAAGCACTTCCTTTTGCAGGTACGGATCCAATTAATTTCTGCGCTGGATCGCCGCGAATTTTTGCACGTACTGTTCCTGATGGCAACTTTCACTTCAATAGCTGTGAAAAGCACAGAGTCTACGAAGCGACAACAGGCCTTCGTGACTAGCACATGTGGCTGGCACTGCGCTTTCGCACAAAACCATTTATTGCTTTGATGTGGCTCATACCTTAGCGAAGCGGAATTTTACTATACAGGATATTGTTTGAGGGACTTTTAAGCAGCCCTTGTTTTACGGCAGATTTCGCTTGTATCGACGAAAATGATTTCTGAAAGTTGTGAAAATCGAATAACAAACGAGTATAAGTGATAAACCTATACCGCTGAGTGCAATGATAAGGGCAAACCACTCAAAAGCCGTATAGCCAAAAATACTTTTCCAATCGACAGTGCTATCCCATTCTTCGATAACTAAGTTCATGCCGTAAATACCAGAAACGACAGTAAACACCGTTAAGATGAACAGTAATCTATTATTGCGATTATCAGAGCGATCCTCCAATGTACGATATAAGCTTTCAAGAGTCGCCTTCGTCTCAATATAATGCTCATTAATACGGAAAAATTTCCGCAGCGCTTGAGAGATTTCTTTTCCCTCTGTACGAACAACAACCTCATCAAAATAATAACGTGCCGAAAACTTAGTTATTAACTCAATGAGCTCATCCACCACAAGCTTGTCCTTACGCCAACTTATTTCACTATACTCAAAAGATACTTTTAGGAGCATCATTTTATAAAAATAATGTATAAACAAATTATAATAATGTGTGCCCATAAATTCCTCAATGCTATGTTTTGATTCCTTAAAGGAAAGGTTAGAAATTGCTATTTGTGCCTGAGCTGAGGTGACAATATAGCTGTTTGGTGCCCAACGCGTATGCGTATGTTCTTTGACATAATCAGCAATGTAATGTGGATTTGTACTAGAAATAAAAGGGTTTCCATCAGGTTTTTTCCCATCAACTTGTCCTAGGCGAAACAAATGCTCATCTAAAATTTTTTCTCCTTCCTTACATAGTAAAAATGCGGAAGAAAACATGCGTTCATCCTCAAAAAATGGTAACCCGTCATATGTATCTGCCTGCTGATACGGTAGATAGGGAAATAAATAGGGAACAAAATGTTTGAATAATAGATCACCAGTTGATGAAAAATGGCCAAAGGGAAAATGATGACTTGCGCCTTTTTCTTCCCAGAGCTTAGCCTCTAACACACGAAAATAATGTATAAAGTTTAATACATCACTAAAGTCATGTGTAGAATCCGTCATCTTTGTCCTCATTGTAATAATGCCATTACCGAATGGGCAAAGTGTAATATCGATGCTAACTATTTCATATGCAAAGGTATCTTCTCGATACAGTAATGAACCTTCTGCATGAAAAGCTTTTGAAAAACGGATAAAATCATGACGGTCTGAGTTATCAGGGAATAGTTTGTCTTCGATAAATGGATAGAAAAATTGAGCTAATTCTTCATGCGAAATCGAGATGGATTCTCCATAGAATGCATCTTCTAATGATTTGTTTTGCAAGGTGAAGAATGAAAAATTTTCTTTTGTTAGCTCATTACAAAGCTTGTCTCTACATTGCATATGGTAAGCAAAGGGGAATAAGAAAGTCATATAAGCACGTTCAATCGTTAATGGAGCTAGCGATGCCATTTAATACACCTCACTTTTGTATAGAAACTCTTACCTTTTTAACTCGTTTCTAAACATAAGAAGGATATCAGTGGTCAAACATGAAATAACATCGGGGATGTCGACAATCTTTTCTCGGCGACCCGCCGCAAAAAGGGAGCGCTTGAAAAGGAATCAATATAAAGTAAAAAGACCGTCGACAAACTCAAAATTTCTTAGAGTTTGTCGACAGTCTTAATGGATATCTCAAGTACTTGAACTATCTTTAAAAGTGTCCTTAGTAATCCTTATGAATAATGCGTACACTTGTGAGATTATAATAATGCGCGTTTAAAGCGGCTTACGCCATCTTTTACAGTTTCAAAAGAACAAGCAACATTCATACGAAGGAAACCACGACCTTCTTCGCCGTACTTTGTACCAGGTTCTAATGCAAGCTGACCAATTTCCAACAAACGTTGCATCATCACTTTCTCATCAATTGCCATGTCGCGGTAATCAATCCATAGTAAATATGTGCCCTGAGGTTTCGCAATACGAATGCCAGGTAATTGTGCTAACTCGGTAATCACATATTCCATATTTTTAGAAATATAAGTAAGTAATTCATCTAACCATGCGGCACCTGCTGAGTATGCAGCTTGCATTGCGATAGGGGCGAAGCTATTTAGTGAGCCGTGACCACTAGCCATGTTGAGTGCTTCTAATTGCGCCCGTTTTTGCTTATCTGTGACAATCATATAAGCAATTTGAATGCCAGCTAGATTAAAAGTTTTTGTTGGTGCCATACATGTTATAATCCGATCGACTTCATCTCCTGCAACCTTTGCAAGAGGTATGTGTACTGACCCATCTAACATTAAATCCGAGTGAATTTCATCAGAAATAATAAGAACATCATATTTTGTACATAGACGAACAATTTCTTTTAATGTAGCTTCATCCCATACATAGCCACCTGGATTATGAGGATTACATAATATGTAGGCTTTCACATCTTGGGCAAGTGCTTGTTCAAAGGCTACAAAATCATAGACAAATGTGCCGTTTTTCACCACTAAAGGGCAAGTAACAACTTCTCGGCCATTACTTTTAGGGATGTTAAAGAATGGCGGATAGACGGGTGTTGAAATAAGCACCTTATCTTCAGGGTGAGTAAGTGCTACTATAACATTTGCCAATGCAGAAACGACACCGTTATTGAATAAAATAGATTGTTTGTCAATGTGCCAACCATGGCGAGTTTCCTGCCAGTCTACTATTGATTGTAGTGCTTGCTCACTGACAAAGCTATAGCCAAAAATAGCGTTACTAGCTTGCTCTTGCAATGCCTGTGACACAGCTACAGGAGGCGCAAAATCCATATCAGCTACCCACATCGGTAATATTTCAGAAGCATCTTTTAACCCATACACTTTTTCCATTGCGTCCCATTTTACAGAGTTGGAATGGCGACGATTAATAGTATTATCAAAAATAGACAAGCAAATCACTCTTTTCTTTTTTATTTCCTATGGTATCATACGAGTATGATAAAAGGATAATAGGTGAGTATTTTGGAAAATATTAAAATGAATCAAGCAGCCGTGCATCTGCTAGAGGAATGGGATCCATTCCACTTAGGTCCAGACCATTATGATACGGAAACAGCTGATGTCGTAGCAGCACTGCAGGGGATTGATGACCCTTCAGTACTAGCAAAGGTTATTCAAGAAACATATGAACACTCGTTTGAACAATGGATTCCATTTGAAGATTGTGTAGCCATTTCGTACAAACTCATTGCCATTAAATTTGAAGCTAAGTGTATTATTTAATATAAAAAGTCACCGCTATTTTAGGCGGAGACAATAATACTAATTTTAGATAATAATCCTCGCGCCTAGAACGGTGCGAGGATTATTTATTTATTAAAATAATGGAAGTATACCTTGAATGAAAATAAGCAATATCGCAATAGGTGATACATAGCGAATCAAAATATACCAAATGTTAAACATTAAACTCGATGAAGCAAGCTCCCGACGAGAAATATCTTTTGTATAGTAGTAGCCTGCAAAGATGGAGATAAGTAGAGCGCCAATTGGCATACCAACACTATTTGTCATAAAGTCAACAAAATCGAAGATAGAACGATCTAAAATTTGCACATCGGATAAGATACCAAATGACAAGGCACTTGGGATTCCGAAGATAAAAATAATGATCCCACCAATCCAAGCAATTTTTTTGCGTTTTTCAGGCTTGTCGCCAATCGCTATTGCAACAACAATTTCAAGCATTGAAATAGAAGAAGTGACTGTGGCAAATAGTAAAAGGATAAAGAAAATAGTTAAAAACAAGCCGCCAAGCGGTAATTGCTGAAAGACAGCTGGCAAGATGATAAATACCAGACCAGGCCCTTGATCGGGTGTATAGCCAAGTGCGAACACTGCAGGGAAAATCACAAGGCCTGCAAGTAGCGAAATGATGATATTCATTGAGGCGACATTTATCGCTGAATTACCAATTTTCTCAGTTTTTGAAAGGTAAGAAGCATAGGTGATCATGACCGCAATACCGACACTTAACGAGAAGAATGCTTGTCCGAGTGCCTTTAAAAATGTTTCGGCATTCAAGTAAGACCAGTCAGGGACGAACATGAATTTAACGCCTTCCATTGCACCGTCAAGTGTTAATGAGCGCACAACTAATACGATGAAGAAGATGAATAATAGTGGCATCATCCACGTACTAGCTTTTTCAATACCGCCTTTAATGCCCCCAGAAACAATCGCTATGGTTAATAGCAAGAATAAGCCTTGCACAAGCACCGCTTCAAAGGGGCTAGAGATAATACTGCCAAACAAATCAGCGTAGTTAGTATCATTGCCACCATTATTTAGTTGAAACGTTATTGAACGTCCTAAATAACTTAAAATCCAACCGCCAACAACGCTATAGAAAGATAAGATTAAACCAGCAATTATCATGCCGCCCCAACCTATCAAATACCATGGTTTTCCTGGCGCTTGCTCTTTGAATGATGTCACGGCATCCTTTTGTCCACGACGTCCAATCATAAATTCAGCAATTAACACCGGTAAACCGATAAAGAACGTACATAGGATGAATAGCAGAATAAACACACTTCCGCCATTTGTCCCCGCCATATAGGGGAATTTCCAGATTGCTCCAAGCCCGATGGCACTGCCAGCCGCTGCTAAGATAAATCCAATTTTAGATGTAAATTGATCTCTCGATGACACGAAAATAAAGCCTCCTTATACTAAAGTTTTATTTTACCGCAAAAATTTCATAACACAAGGCAAATATCAGAAAATTGACTATAAATTGAACTACTTTCTATGCTAAAAGGTTCAAGTAGCACAACAGGCTACACCAAAAAAGCGATACGACAATTCTAACGGGCTACCAGCCCCAGCATTTCTACCAACTTTCCCCTTATGGAAGCCAGATTCATATAAATATGTAACAATTAGGAGAAATACTTCGTTCCATACATACAAAGTAAATAAGGGGGGAGAACAGTGACTGAATTTGAATTAATTGAACAGGCACAGCAAGGCGATAAAGAAGCCTATATCGAACTTATTCGTATCCACCAGCGAACAGTTGAAAAATTTGCCTTTCAATGTGGTGTACATAACTGTGATTTGGCAGATGTTTCACAGGAGGTGTTTGTAAAGTTATATCGCTTTTTGCATCAATTTAAGCACGATCGTTTTACCACATGGCTCTATAAAATTACCCTAAATGCGACACGGGATTATTATCGAAAGGAGCAACGGGAGCAAGCAAAAGAGGAGTTGCTGAGCGCACTGCAACATATTCCTAGTGCTTCAGCGGAAAAGCATGTCCTAAATTTTGAGGAAGACAGACTATTACATAACGCCATTCAAACACTCGATGAAAAATATCGTTATCCGCTTGTATTATTCTACTTTCACGAACTAAAGTACGAGGAAATTGCTGAGGTGCTAGGCATTTCATTGTCAACAGTGAAAGTTCGTATTTTACGGGCAAAGGAAAAACTTAAAGAAGTTTTGTTAGAGGAAGGGAGTGTTGAAAATGGATGAGCAACAATTTGACAAACGTATGGCGCTCTTAAAAAAATCATACGACCGCATAGAACCCCAATTAGATCCAGTAGATGTAGTCGTGCAAATTGAAGCAGAGGAAGTCGCCTCAACTATGGAAATAGTCTCCTTATCACAAAAGCGCCCTAATAAATGGAAAAAGCCAACTGTTTGGGTAGCGAGTATTGCAAGTGTGCTCATAGTTGGAGTATTAGCAACATCATATATAATCGGTCCACCTACCACTGTGCAAACAACAGAAATTGAACAGTCTATAAACTATGATGAATGGCTAGTAGACTTTACAAAAAAGTACGAAGAAAAACGTGAGGAAATGCGGATTGAGCTTGATATGCCTGAGGAAGAGTTTAATAAGTTATCCACTGTGCAAATGGCAAGTAGTAGCTTAAATCATTTGAAGAGTAGAAAAGCAGAATTTTTAGAGAGTCAGATTATAAATGATGACTTCACTCAAAGTATGGAGTGGGGTGTAATGAATTATTTAATGACACCAAGTGAGATTTTTAAAATATGGGAAGATAGTAGTATAAGTAAACATTTACCCTTTAGTGATTCATTTGATTATTTTAAACTTTACGCAAATACAGCAAATGAGATTGCCAGTTATTATACGTCACGATTAACAGACTATAGCAAAATTTTAACGACCGATTCTAATCACTTCCCAAAAGAATTAAAACATTTGATATCAACCGCAAATAAGCAATATATTGAACTGCAAAGTGATGGTCAATTTCGACCGAATCCTTTATTTGGTGAGCATGCTTCTTCCTATAAGGACAATATTCATCCGGATATAGTTGGTTATTTTAAGCATTTAGCAACTGGCTCCTTGCTTGTAGGTGGTGACTTACGATTAACTGCAAGTGAAACAGCAGCTATTTTAGTAATGTACGAGCAAACACTGCTCGCAGATTCATTTACAGATTCTCCAGAGTATATGGTCTTGAAGGGAGAATATGAAAACACATGGCTAGCATTATTGAAAGGTACAGAATCTTTTTCTACGCATACGCTAGATGGTCAAATAACTGAAGAGTATAAAGCGTTTATCATGCGCGTTGCCGAGGGGGAATTTGGTATGGTGATGCAAGAAACAGCACAAACAATAGTGAATGAGCTGAAAATAGGGAAGTCATTAACGCTCTTTCAGCTTACGGCATACGATGTGTGGATGGGCGTACTAAAAAAACGTTATAATCCTGAAACCAATACACAATATGGCGCAACCGAAGTAGCATTAGATGAGTACTCGATACAGTTAGCACAGCAGATTTATAACACATATAAGCAAACAGGGGATATGACGGTGTTAAACTCATTGCAACCATTAAATGTAGTGAGCTTATATATTTATGCGTTATCACAACAGGATTATAAAGTAGCACAGCAACTGGTAATGGATGAAGTTGTGGGAACAGAAATACCGAAATTTAGTGACATGCTTATTTTTAGCGATCTGAGTGAGACAAAAGGAGCAACAATTACAATTAAAGCTACCGTGAAAGAGGAGGAACAGACGATATTTGGACAAAGTATCCTTTTTAGAATTGATACAATGACAAATGATTTAGGGGAATCTCAATTCCGAATTGCAGCAATTAATTGATAAGACGAATTTTTGCTCCACTTATTTACCTATGTTATAATTTAACGTGATATATACGTAGCAAACATATAGAAAGTGGGCAAAGGTTATGGTAAAAAAATATGAATTAGGAGACGTGTTAACCGGAAAAGTTACAGGCATTCAACCGTACGGTGCATTTGTAGCGCTTGATGAAGAAACACAAGGGCTTGTGCATATTTCCGAAATTACGTACGGCTTTGTCAAAGACGTGAGTGAATTTTTATCGGTTGGGCAAGAAGTTGAAGTAAAGGTGCTTGAAATCGATGAAGCGGCCGAAAAAATTAGTTTATCGATCCGAGCTTTACAAGAACGCCCAGCAACGTTACGAAAAAAAGATGCACCACCACGTAAATCATTACAGGACCGCGTAGATGAGTCTGATGCTAATGGTTTTAACTCCCTAAAAGACAAGTTACAGGACTGGATCGAACAGTCAGGACATTAAAGAAATGAGGATGCTTCTATGTGAAGACATCCTCATTTTTTTTTTTTTTGAACATATCCAATTATGATTTAACAATGGGCAATAATAGTTAAACGAAGCTATTGTTTCTTGATTTTTCGTAAACGATATTGTAGGTTTTGTCGACTCATACCAAGCGCACCTGCTGCTTTTGTAATATTGCCCTCATATAAATTCAATACATTTTGCACATAATAGGATTCGGCTTCCCGTAAATAGGCATCAAGCGGCATGACATCATTTTGTTGCTGAAACATAAAATACTCTGGCTCTCGATCAGATGCGTCTTGTTGCTGTACTTTAAAACGGAAATGAAGCGGCAATAAATCATGGGTAACTGTTGTCTCAGTTGTCATAAACGACACAATTTCATCCAGTAATAATTCAAGTTCCTTCAAGTTCCCAGGCCAATCATATTGTAAGAACAATGTTTGCACATCAGGTGCAAGTTCAAGCACGTTCGATGCGAAACGTTCGCGGTGTCTGCTAATATAATCATCAACAAACGGCAGAATATCTTCTTTTCGGTCTGTTAAATTGGGGATTGTAATAGCCATGGTCGCGAAAAAATAGTACAGCGATTTTGAAAGTTTCTTCTCTGCAATTAATGTAATCGGGTCACTGCCAACGCTACCAATCAACATGTATTTTGACTGAGGAAGGGACTGTAGTACCTCTAATAATTGTTCTTGTAAGTCGAGGCTTAAAAAATCAATGCGCTCAAAGAAAAATGTATATGCCTTGTCATGTTGTAAAAGCTCTTTCACTTTATCAAGAACTGACTGCGCAGAACGGCGACTAAATAGGGTTATAAATGCTTCAGGATCAGGCGACGCAGCATGGTGAATACCTTCTGCTACTAAATCCTTTCCAGTACCAGACTCCCCTATTAGTAATACGGGTAATTTAACGGCCGCTGCTTTTTTGGCATTTGCGATAACCTGCTTCATTGTGTCAGAAACAGCAGTAATCATATCAAATGTTAAAGGTTCATCGTAGCGACGCAGTGGCTGATATACTAATTTTTCGAGTGATGTAATATCACGTGCAAATTCGATGGCGCCAATGAGTTTGTTCTTCTGAAAAAGTGGAAAAGTATCATTAATCGTTGTGATTTCATGTCCATTTTTATTCCAGTAAGTTTGCTTTACGTTTATTTCTTTCATACCCGTTTGTAAAACACGCATTAAAGTACTTTCATGTTGACGAAAAGAAAACAGTTCAATAATTGAGCGATCTGCTAATTCATCAAAATGAAATCCCTCAATTTCTTTCATTTTTGTATTATAGATAATTGTTTTTCCAGTCACATCAATCGCATGAATACCAACGGATACATTAGTTGCAATAAAATCATAAAAAGGGAGTAAAGGTTCTGAATTTTTCATAAAATTTGCACCTCAAAAATTTTTTACTTGAAATATGCAACGAAATTTTGCATTATAATAAGTGTAAGAATATTCTATACGCAAAGAAAATTTGCGTCAATGTTTTTTGCACACTAAACTTTAACATCTCACAAAGGGAGGATTTTAGTATGATTCCATACAAACATGAACCATTTACAGATTTTTCTCAAGAGGCAAACTACAATGCTTATCTAGAAGCATTAAATAAAGTAGAAGGTTATTTAGGGCAAGACTATCCACTAATTATTGGTGGAGAACGTATTACAACTGAAGATAAAATTGTTTCTTATAACCCTGCAAAGAAAACAGAAGTGATTGGTCGCGTATCTAAGGCCAACCAAGAATTAGCTGAAAAAGCAATGCAAGTAGCAGATGAAACATTTAAAACATGGAAAAAGGTAGATCCAGCAGTTCGTGCGGATGTTTTATTCAAAGCGGCAGCAATTATTCGTCGACGTAAACATGAATTCTCAGCACTATTAACAAAAGAAGCAGGTAAACCATGGAATGAAGCAGATGCTGATACAGCAGAAGCAATCGATTTCTTAGAATACTATGGTCGCCAAATGTTACGTATTAAAGATGGCCAACATGTTGAAAGCCGTCCAGGCGAATACAATCGCTATGACTATATTCCTTTAGGTATTGGTATTGTGATCTCACCTTGGAACTTCCCATTTGCAATTATGGCAGGTACAACAGTAGCGGCTCTAGTTACAGGGAATACAGTATTATTAAAACCAGCTTCAACAACTCCTGTTGTGGCATATAAATTTATCGAAGTATTAGAGCAAGCTGGTCTTCCAGCAGGTGCAGTAAACTATGTACCAGGTTCTGGTGCAGAAGTGGGTGATTACTTAGTAGATCATCCGAAAACACGCTTTATCAGTTTCACAGGATCTCGTGATGTAGGTTTACGCATTAACAAACGTGCTGCGACACATAACGATGGACAAATTTGGATTAAACGTGTAATCGCTGAAATGGGCGGTAAAGACACAATCGTAGTAGATAAAGAAGCAGATTTAGAACTTGCTGCTCAATCAATTGTAAAATCAGCATTCGGCTTCTCTGGTCAAAAATGTTCAGCATGTTCTCGTGCAGTAATCGTAGAAGATGTTTACGACACTGTAGTTGATCGTGTTCAAGAGCTAACTAATGCATTAACAGTTGGTGATCCAACAGACTTCAGCAACTTTATGGCAACAGTTATTGACCAAGCAGCTTTCAATAAAATTACAGAGTATATCGAAATCGGTAAAAATGAAGGTCGCCTTGTTTCAGGTGGTACAGCAGATGATTCGGTTGGATACTTCGTTCAACCAACAGTGTTTGCAGACGTAGATCCTTCAGCACGCATCATGCGAGAAGAGATTTTTGGACCAGTCGTAGCCATTGCTAAAGCAAAAGATTTTGACGAAGCAATTGCAATTGCAAACGACACTGAATACGGTTTAACTGGTGCGGTTATTACAACTAACCGTATGAACTTAGAAAAAGCTCGTGAAGATTTCCATGTAGGTAACTTATACTTCAACCGTGGTTGTACAGGTGCTATCGTTGGCTACCAACCATTTGGTGGCTTCAACATGTCAGGTACTGACTCTAAAGCTGGTGGCCCTGACTACTTACAACTGCATATGCAAGCTAAAACAACTTCAGAAATGCTTTAATTTTTAACGCTATAAAAGAAAGTTTTCTAAAGGACTTCTATTGATGAGAAAGGCGGGCTTGTTAAAAGTCTTAGCCTGTCTCTCTTTTATAGAACTATTATCGTGAAGTATAAGGAGAGAATACTATATGACAAAATCGCAACTAGTTATTGAACAAACACAAAATTATGGTGCTGCAAACTATCATCCACTGCCAATCGTTATTGCAGAGGCTGAAGGTGCATGGGTAACAGATCCAGAAGGCAACAAATATTTAGATATGCTATCAGCTTACTCAGCTGTAAATCAGGGTCACAGACATCCGAAAATTATTGCTGCGTTAAAAGAACAGGCTGATAAAGTAACATTAACTTCTCGTGCTTTCTATAGTGAAAACCTAGGTGAGTGGTATGAGCTTGTTGGTAAATTAACAAATAAACAAATGGTATTACCGATGAATACGGGTGCAGAAGCAGTTGAAACTGCGTTTAAAGCGGCTCGTCGTTGGGCATACGATGTAAAAGGTGTAGAAGATGGCAAAGCAGAAATCATTGCATGTAACGGAAACTTCCATGGTCGTACAATGCTTGCAGTATCATTATCATCTGATGAAGAATATCGTCGTGGTTTCGGACCAATGCTACCGAATGTGAAACTAGTAGATTATGGTAATTTAGAAGCGCTTAAAGCAGCGATTACACCAAATACAGCAGCATTCTTAATTGAACCAATTCAAGGAGAAGCTGGTATTGTCATTCCTTCAGAAGGTTTCTTAAAAGCTGCACGTGAGCTATGCCTTGAAAACAATGTGTTATTTATCGCTGATGAAATTCAAGCTGGTTTAGCACGTACAGGTAAAATGTTTGCTTGTGATTGGGAAGACGTTGAACCGGATATGTACATTTTAGGGAAAGCTTTAGGTGGCGGTGTATTCCCAATTTCTTGTGTGGCGGCAAACCGTGATATTTTAGGCGTATTCAACCCAGGTTCACATGGCTCTACTTTCGGTGGGAATCCTTTAGCGTGTGCAGTGTCAATTGCATCAATTAAAGTATTACTAGACGAAAAACTAGCAGAGCGTTCACACAACCTTGGCGAATATTTCAAAGGTAAGCTTCAAAATATTAATAACCCTGTTATTAAGGAAGTTCGTGGTCGTGGATTATTTATCGGAATGGAATTAACAGAAGCAGCTCGTCCATACTGTGAAAAGCTAAAAGAATTAGGTCTATTATGTAAAGAAACACATGATACAGTTATTCGTTTTGCGCCACCACTTGTTATTTCACAAGAAGATTTAGATTGGTCAATTGCTCAAATTGAAAAAGTATTTAAAGTTTAACAAAATGTTCACATTTTATTTCGGAAGTGTGTTACAATGATGCCGATATACTATCATTAATAAAAACAAAGAGGCGATTTAATATGTCTGAAAACTTAAATCTGTTCACATCAACTCAAGACGTCATTCAAGATGCTCTAAATAAACTTGGCTATGACGAAGCTATGTATGAATTATTAAAGGAACCACTTCGCATGCTTCAAGTACGTATTCCAGTGAAAATGGATGATGGTACAACAAAAGTATTTACTGGTTACCGTGCACAGCACAATGATGCTGTAGGCCCAACTAAAGGTGGCGTACGCTTCCACCCAGCAGTATCAGAGGAAGAAGTTAAAGCGCTTTCAATGTGGATGACATTGAAATGTGGGATTGTTGATTTACCGTATGGCGGTGGTAAAGGCGGTGTCATTTGTGACCCACGTCAAATGTCTATGGGTGAAATCGAACGCCTGAGCCGTGGTTATGTACGTGCTGTAAGTCAAATCGTAGGCCCAACTAAAGATATTCCGGCTCCAGATGTATTTACAAATGCACAAATTATGGCTTGGATGATGGATGAATACAGCCGTATGGACGAATTCAACTCACCAGGTTTCATCACAGGTAAACCACTTGTTCTTGGTGGTTCTCAAGGTCGTGACCGTGCAACTGCACAAGGTGTAACAATTGTTATTGAAGAAGCAGCGAAAAAACGTGATATTAACATTAAAGGTGCACGTGTTGTTATTCAGGGCTTCGGTAATGCAGGTAGTTTCCTTGCAAAATTCATGCATGATTTAGGTGCAAAAGTAATTGGTATTTCTGATGCTTATGGTGCTCTTCATGATCCTGAAGGTTTAGATATCGATTACCTATTAGATCGTCGTGATAGTTTCGGTACAGTAACAACTTTATTTGAGAACACAATTTCGAACAAAGAATTATTAGAGCTTGATTGTGATATTTTAGTGCCAGCTGCAATTGAAAACCAAATTACTGCTGACAATGCACATAACATTAAAGCAAACATCGTAGTAGAGGCAGCAAATGGTCCAACAACAGCTGAGGCAACGAGAATACTAACTGAACGTGGTATTTTACTTGTTCCAGACGTATTAGCATCTGCTGGTGGTGTGACCGTTTCTTACTTCGAATGGGTTCAAAATAACCAAGGTTATTACTGGACTGAAGAAGAAGTAGAAGAACGCCTTTACAAAAAAATGGTTGAAGCCTTCGATAATGTTTATACAACAGCGACAACGCGAAACATTAACATGCGCTTAGCTGCTTATATGGTAGGTGTTCGCCGTACTGCAGAAGCATCACGCTTCCGTGGATGGGTATAATTAATAGATAATTACAAAACGAGTCATTCCTAATTAAAGGGATGACTCGTTTTTTTATTGTTATTTACTGAAAGCACGTTCAAACGCGTGGATAGAACCTCGGAAGTGATTGTGTAACGTACTATAAGCGTATACAGGAAAAATTAGCTGAAATCGGTGTAACTGTGGCGACATTTATAACGATTAATGTCCAGCGTATAGTTGGTTTTAAATCTTTGCTTTCCTTCTTATATATATGAGAAAATCCAACTAGAAAGGGGCGATTTCCATGAATTCATTTACATTCTGTAATCCAGTTAGATTACACTTTGGTGAAGAGGCGTTAGAAAAATTACCAAAAGAGTTAGCACAGTATGGTAGTAAGGTATTGGTAGTATATGGTGGAGGCAGCATAAAGAAAAATGGCGTATATGATACTGTGATTGAAAAATTACAAGAAGCGGGTAAAACAATTTTTGAATTGAGCGGTGTTGAGCCGAACCCTCGAGTTGAGACAGCACGTCTCGGTATTGAGATATGCAAAAAAGAACATATCGATCTTGTGCTTGCTGTTGGTGGAGGTTCCGTTATTGATTGTTCAAAATTAATAGTGGCTGGTGCAAAATATGATGGTGATGCGTGGGATATTGTAAAGAGAAAGGTAATGGTAAAAGAGGCTTTACCATTAGGAACAGTATTAACGCTAGCTGCAACAGGTTCAGAAATGAATTCAGGCTCTGTTATTACGAACGCTGCTACCGAAGAAAAGTTAAGTTGGGGTAGTCCAGCAGCATTCCCGAATTTTTCAATTTTAAATCCAGCCTACACTGTATCAGTACCGAAAAATCATACAGTTTACGGAATGGTTGATATGATGTCACATGTATTCGAACAATATTTCCATAATGCTACGAATACGCCAATCACAGATGAAATGTGTGAGGGTGTTTTACGTACAGTAATTGCTACAGCTCCAAAACTACTGGAGGATTTAGAAAATGTTGCATTACGAGAGACAATTCTATTAGCTGGAACAGTTGGTTTAAACGGCTTTTTATCGATGGGTTCTCGTGGCGATTGGGCATCGCATGATATTGAGCATGCTGTATCAGCGATTTATGATATTCCACATGCGGGCGGTTTAGCAATTTTACAGCCACACTGGATGCGTTTAAGTGTGCCTATAAATCCTGAGCGCTTTGCTGGTATTGCAATACGTGTCTTTGGTGTTGATAAGACAGGTAAAACAACTGAAGAAGTTGCTTATGAAGGTATTGATCGTCTATCAGCATTTTGGACATCGTTAGGTGCACCTAGTCGCTTAGCAGATTATGATATTGATGATTCGAAATTTAATCAAATCGTTGAACATGCTATGCATAATGGACCTTTTGGTAACTTTAAAAAGTTACAGGAAGATGATGTACGTACAATTCTACAAAACTCCCTTTAATATTCAAACTGTGAGGCTGTGCAACTAGTCTCACAGTTTTTTTGTGGCAAAGGTTAAGAAAAGAAAACAGGTGCTTTAAAACATTATTTGGTCGCCCTTCAAATGATGAATGAAGAAGATTCAATTGCTGAAGTACATGACCAATCAGAAGGATTCCTATGCTGGTAATTTTATTCTTGGGTGTCATCCAGATGGCAGAGAGATTACCAACATTGAAGACTATGCCTTCGCAAATCGTGTGGCAACATAAAAATTCTCTAAAATAGTGATTCAACAACAATGCGTGAAAAAAATAAATCGCATTAAAATGTTATTAACTTTTGTGGTTACAAATCATGTTTTTGTAAATAGTGAGGAAGTTTCTGATTGCTTAAGTGCAATAAAAATTAAACGTGAACGGAGTCATTTAATACCCGTATAAAAATAGCCAAGTGCCTGAAATAAGGCAATTGACTATCGTTTTAATGTTTAGTAGTCGTGCTTGTTGGTTTATCTCCGACGTGTACCCAATTGATTAGACCATCATCTTCATCAAATAAAATGGCTACTTTTGATACGCCTTTTTGACTTAAAATAACTGCTGTTAAATGGTCGCGTACATCATCTAGGTAGGCAAGTGATAATTTAGCATCGGCTTCTGCAACTAGCTCGACATGCAAAAACTCACCTTCTTTAACAACCTCTAGACGTACAATGTCTTTAATATTTGGATCCTCCATCACGAGATGAGCGATATGATTAAGCATTTCCTCATCGGTTTCACCGATAACGCCACGAGCATTATCAAGAAATATCTTGCCCACTACATAGAACATCATACAGCCGATAATCATTGATACGAGGCCTTCAATTCTTGCCCACCCTGTAAAATGTGCAATTAAAATAGCCGCAAAAGCTAATACATTACCTGCTGTAGCTACTAAATCTTCCATAAACACTAATTTTGTTGCTGGTTTAGCACGATTCAAATAGGCGAATGCTTTCACAATAGAAGCCATACCAGCTTTTTCTTGTCCAGCCTCATGCAGTACTTCGACACCTGCTTTAGCAAGTACTGTGGCCTCCAACACAATCCCGATAAATAAAACTCCAAGTGCAATGAGCATTCCCTTTGACTCATCAGAAGGATGCATAAAATGGTGCCAGCCTTCTTTTACAGTTTCATAAGAAAGAATTGCTACAATAATAACGGCGAATAGACAAACCAGATTAACAATTCGACCAAATCCTCCTGGGAATTGCTTTGTTGGTGCTTTTTTCGAAAGAGCTGAACCGATATAAACGAATAATTGATTTGCTGCATCGCCAAGTGAGTGCATCATTTCTGCAAACATGGCAACATTCCCGGTGAGGGAAAAAGCAATACCTTTAATGATTCCTAAAAAGGCATTGACACATGCAGCCATGAGTGAAGGTTTATTACCTTCCTTTAATAGTTTCAATAAATCTGCCATAGAAGTTTCCTCCAACTAGTTTAAAATTTCCATTTCGATTTTTTCTACATAAGATAGCGCTCGCAATGAACGGTAAAACGACAGTAAGTTATCTGAGATAATTAATGACAATCGTAAATCTAATTCGTGTAAAACCGTCTCATTTCTTAGGGGAA